>JAKVBH010000026.1 GCA_022447495.1 Marinovum sp.
CGGTTTGTCTGGCCTGCTGCAAAGGATGGTAAGGTCAACGTCACGCCCGCACAGCTATCGATGCTGCTGGAAGGGATCGACTGGCGCATGCCGCAAAAGACATGGCGTCCGTTGAAGGTCGGGTAACCCAACAAATACAGTGCCTTGAGTGCTTTCAGGATACACGTTTTGTCCCTGATCCGGTATAGGATCGGCAATGCTGAAAAGCCTTGATATCAGGCCAGATGACCCCGAAGAACTGCGGGCTGTGAAAAGCCGTACGCCAGCCCGATAATTGCGACGCCACAATACCATGTCGCCGGGCAACACCCGCAACCGTAGCGCCAGGCTTATACGCCTCTGCAACAATCGCCGCACGTTCTGCTGGTGTCCGGCGCTGCGGCTTGCGTCGCCCCAAACCACTTCCCTCATCAAGCATTCCGAAAAACTTCAAATCAGCTGGGGATCAGAATCTCATATCGGACAAATCTGCAATACCATGAGGTCTACCAACCGCTTACAGAAATCCCAAGAGTCACCGCGGCCATTGGGCCCCAGGAGCACCACGTTTTCCGCCACGTACCCTGATGCGATGCGGTTGTGTTGCACGGTCAGGGTCCCCTGCCGCCCCCAACCGTGGAAATGCAGTAGCACGGGCAGCGGTGAGGTCCCGTCCCATGTGTCGGGTTCGCGGACATGGCAGCTGCGCAAGCCGATCTCACAGGGGGGGGTGGTCTGTGCAGCTGAGTGCGGGTGAGGCCAGCAGGAGGAGCGGAAGGAGGGTGTATCGCATGGGGCGAAGCTAGGCCTGGGAGGCCAACACGTAAAATCACGGTTTGCGGAGGGAGAAGCAACAGTCACACGGCACACGCGATTGCCCCCTTACCAAGCGTTTACCAATCCGGCATAAGCCGCTCACGAGCCATATGCGCTCGAGTCTTTTATGCAAAACACCTAAAGGAGAGGTCCCATGCATGACATTCGCATGATCCGTGACAACCCTGCTGCGTTTGATGCAGCATTGTCTCGTCGTGGAGTGGATGCGCTCTCTTCTGAATTGTTGGCGTTGGATGAGACGCGCCGGGCCGCGATCCAGACCGCCGAAGCCGCGCAGGCCGAACAGAACAAGGCCGCCAAGTCGGTGGGGGCCGCCAAGGCGTCGGGCGATGAGGCGGAGTTTGAGCGGTTGCGCGCTCTGGTCGCCGAGAAAAAGGCGCAAGTGGCCGCGATGCAGGCGGAGGCCAAGGCGGCCGATGAAGCGTTGCAGGCGCGGTTGATGGATATACCCAACCTCCCACATGACGATGTGCCCGATGGCGCGGATGAGGACGACAATGTCGAGATACACCGCTGGAGCACACCACGAGAGTTGGGGTTCACGCCGAAGGAGCATTATGAGCTTCCCGGTGTGGTGCCTGGCATGGATTTTGAGACGGCGGCGAAGCTCTCGGGGAGCCGGTTTGTGGTGCTCTCGGGTGCGGTGGCGCGGATCCATCGGGCTTTGGCGCAGTTCATGATCGACACCCATGTGGATCAAAACGGCCTGACTGAGACATGGACGCCAGTTCTGGTGCGCGAAGAGATGATGTTGGGCACGGGGCAGCTCCCGAAGTTCGGCGAAGACAGCTACCAGACCACCAACGGCTGGTGGTTGATCCCGACGTCTGAGGTGACGCTGACCAATATCGTGCACGGCATGACGGTGGAGGAAGGCTACCTGCCCCGCCGCTACGTGGCCCATTCGCAATGTTTCCGCTCCGAGGCGGGCTCCGCGGGGCGCGATACGGCGGGCATGCTGCGCCAGCACCAGTTTGAGAAGGTCGAGATGGTGTCGGTGACCCATCCCGATCATTCGCGGGCCGAATTGGACCGAATGACGGGCTGTGCCCAGGGCATTCTCGAAGCACTTGGCCTGCCCTATCGCACGGTGGTGCTCTGTGTGGGCGACATGGGTTTTGGCGCGCGGCGCACCCATGACATCGAGGTCTGGCTGCCCGGTCAGAACACCTATCGCGAGATCAGCTCATGTTCGATCTGTGGCGATTTCCAGTCCCGGCGCATGAACGCGCGTTTCAAACCCGCAGCGGGCGGCAAGCCAGAGTTCCTGCACACACTGAACGGCTCCGGCCTTGCTGTCGGGCGGTGCCTCATTGCGGTGCTGGAGAACGGCCAACAAGAGGACGGCTCCGTCAACTTGCCAGAGCTGCTGCATCCCTACCTGGGTGGCAAAACCACGCTCACCGCTGACGGCGCGCTCGCGTAACCCAAAACGGGCCCACGGAATAAGTCGTGGGCCCGTCCTCACACGGGCCAGCAGCGGCAAGCTCAAAACAAACGCGTCTGGAGGCGCATTATGATGACTTACTTGCCCGCATTTGCCCTTCTTCTACTTGGCGTCCTCTTCGGCCTCTCTCCCCTCCTCACCCCAGATTTCGGCGGATTTGAAGCCGACCAATTTCCGATCCCACAAACAAATCCACCCGTGCAACCGGCGGGATACGCGTTTGCGATCTGGTCGGTGATCTATCTCTGGCTTATCGCAGGGCTGATCTACAGCATGATCCGCCGCGCTGATGATCCGGCGTGGGCACCCATGCGCCTGCCTCTGGGCATCTCGCTGGGCGTGGGCACGGTTTGGCTCTCCGTGGCCCTGGTGAGCCCTGCTTGGGCCACGGTACTGATCTGGATCATGTGGGCACCTGCGGTGATCGCACTTCTGCGCGCACCGCAATTCGATTGGGGCTGGGCCGAAGGACCCATCGGCCTCTACGCGGGATGGCTCACCGCCGCTTCCTGCGTGGCCCTTGGGCTCATGGCGGCAGGCTACGGTGTCCTCGCCGATGTGCCAGCAGCCCTCGCAGCGCTGGCGTTGGCTCTATTGTTGGCCGTCCTGTTACTGCGCTTCCGCCCGCGAGCTTGGAGCTTTGCGGCCGCATTCATCTGGGCGTTGGTGGGCATCATCGTTCGCAATGGCGTGGATCAACCCTGGGTGTCGGGCGCAGCGGCCGTGGCCATCGCGATGATCGCCCTGGAGCTTTGGATCCAACGCGACGCGACGACATAAGAGGCGCAGACGCCCATCAAAGGGATCGGGACCAAATCCCGGGCGCCCAAGCCCAACCAACGAAAAATCTCTGCACAAAACAGCAAGACGGCCTGGGCACCAGCCGCTCCCACGCACACGACACTGCGCGAAGCAAGCTGGCGATCATAAGCTATCATCTTGTTCGCAGGGGCTACGGCCGCCGTCGCAAAAGTCGACGCACCCAAGACATCACATCCACACACACGTTCAAACGCGCCATATCAAGGTAATACGCCTGGGGCCCGTCCAAAGCCCCGCGCTCAAGAACGCAAAGTCCTCAAAGGGCAAAGCTGCCCCTGAATCGCCTCTCAGCAAACGAACCCAACCCAAAGGCTTCCTGGACGCCTACCGAACGCGGCGCGTCTCCCTCCCGCAGAGCAAAGGCGCGCGGAAGCGCTCATTTTGAACACGCATCATAAGAGGTCAGTTGCCCTTGTTTTTGCCCAGATGTTTGGCCAACGCGCCTGCGTTTTTCTTGCGGCGGCCTTTGTAGGGGTTGGATTGCCCCTGCCCTCGCATGTGAAGCCGAATAGGCGTGCCGGGCATGTCGAACGACTCACGCAGGCCGTTGACCAAATACCGCGTGTAGCTTTCGGGCATTTTGTCAGGGTGCGAGCACATGACGACAAATCCGGGCGGGCGCGTCTTGGCCTGAGTCATATAACGCAACTTGATGCGTTTGCCCTGCGGTGCGGGTGGCGGATGCGCCCCGATCATTCCATCAAGCCAACGGTTGAGTGCCGCCGTTGGCACGCGCGCATTCCAAGTTGCGTGCACCCGCAAAATCGCATCATGCAACCGATCCAGACCGCGGCCCGTTTTCGCAGACACCGTGATCAGGGGCGCGCCACGCAATTGCGGCAAGAGCCGTTCAAAGGCCTCTTTCAGATCACGCAGCTTTTGCTGCTTTTCCGGCTCTACGTCCCATTTGTTGACCGCGACCACCACGGCACGGCCTTCACGCTCTGCAAGGTCCGCAATGCGCAAATCCTGTTGCTCAAAGGGGATCGCGGCGTCGAGCAGCACAACAACCACTTCGGCGAATTTCACCGCGCGCAGGCCATCGGACACTGACAGCTTTTCCAGCTTTTCCTGCACCTTGGCTTTTTTGCGCATGCCTGCGGTGTCAAAGATGCGGCACGGCGTGCCTTGCCAATCGATCTTAAGCGAGATCGCATCGCGGGTGATTCCGGCTTCTGGTCCAGTGAGCAGCCGGTCTTCGCCCAAGATGCGGTTGATCAGCGTCGACTTGCCGGCGTTGGGCCTGCCGACAACGGCAATTTGCAGCGGGCGTTTTTCCGGCGGCGTGAACTCGGGCAGGTCTTCGCCGTCCTCCTCCACATCAAGGTTGGTCTCTGGCGTCTCTTCGTCTTCACGTTCGGCGAATTTCTCCGACAGTGGCAACAGCGCGGAATAAAGCTCTGGCAGGCCCTCACCATGTTCGGCGGACAGCGGGATTGGATCGCCAAGGCCCAGGCCGTAAGCCTCCATCACGCCCGCCATAGCAGCATTGCCTTCGGCCTTGTTGGCGGCCAGCAGCACGTTGGCGTTCTTGCGGCGCAGGATGTCGGCAAAGACCTCGTCTGTGGGTGTCACACCCGCGCGGGCGTCGAGCATGAAAAGGCAGACGTCCGCCATCTCCACCGCCCGCTCGGTCAGGCGGCGCATGCGGCCTTGGAGCGAGTCGTCGGTGGCTTCTTCGAGCCCGGCGGTGTCGATTACGGTGAAGCGAATGTCACCCAACCGCGCGGCCCCTTCGCGCAGGTCACGTGTCACACCGGGTTGGTCGTCGACCAGCGCCAGGCGTTTGCCCACAAGGCGATTGAACAGCGTGGATTTTCCAACATTGGGCCGCCCAACAAGGGCAAGGGTGAAGGACATGTCAGTTCCGGGGGTTCAAAGCTTCAAGCGCTGCCCCTTACGCCTATTTGCAGCGCAGGTAAAGCATCCAGGCGCAATGGCCGCCTAGTGCGCCTCGAAGGTGCAGGAAGCACGCTCAAAGGCGCCTGCGGCCAAATCCTCATGGGATATCCAGAATTGAAAGGCGCCTACATCGCCAAAATACCAACCCTGGCCCGGGTCGTAGTGGCATTGCATAAAACAAACGGAAGCGGGGTAATCGCCTGCCGCGCTTTGAATATAGAGCGAAATGCCAAACATCTGGGTAATGTCAAAATGGAATATGCCTGCGGCGGGCATGGCCGAGTTTGTGCCTGGGGAGCGTTGCCGCAATGGCCTCTGGGCTCACGTAATCGGCCGCCACTGGATCTCTCAAACAGGCCTCAATCACGATGGCAATCGCGTATGGATCAAAACGCAGATTGGCGCGAGTCCCAACGGGCATGAGCGTGGCTTTGGCGTCGAGATACCGCTGGCATAGCGATTGCAGCTTGGGAGTGATGTCCTCTGGGGCAAGCTCCAGCGGTCCATGGGCGCGGGCCTCTTTGACCAGATCACAGGCGCTGGCGTAGACCTCCGCCATGGCTTGGCGCTGCGTTTCGCGGCGCTCTGCATGGGCCAGAGATTTTGGGCGTTTGCCGAGCTCCTCCTCCGAACTCAGCCCCAAGCGATCCCGCAACCGATCCGCCAATGTGGGTGGCGTCGGGTCCAGGTCGCGACGCAAGAAAACCCCGGCTCTGTCGGCTTTGCCCACGATAAGGCTGGCTGTGAGCTCAACGCCCATCCACACCGGCGGCAGATGCGCAGGCGTGGCCCGTGACACGCCAACCGCATCGACGCCCCCAAAAGCGGCGAAAAGCGCGTCGGCCATGGCGGCCTCAGCAACAGGCAACCACGTGCCATAGTCGATGTCGTCATCATCCCGTGGCGGTACACTGGGCACAGCCTCCACCATGGCGGCCTGAACGGCGAACTTCGGCCAATGGGCGGGCATAGCGTGGGGCGGCTCCACCTGATGGGCGAAATAGGTTCTTCGCCAGGACAGATACCGGATCGTCTCGCTGGGGTTTGGCGGGGTGTGCTCCGGCCAATCGGGCTGAGCAGGCTCTGGGACATAAACAACGGAGGGTTCGGCGCGGGTGTCCATAGGCCCAAAGAAATAGAACACGCCTTGGCGCGGAAAGACGGGTCCGCCCGGCAGGTCTGGCAAGTCCTCCAGCGCGATCTGCCCCAAGAAAACTTGCGCAGCCCCTTGCCCTGATTTGGGCCACACAAACCCCTGCGACGCCCTCGGACGCCCGCCAAAAAAGCTAATGGGGTCTGTGCTGTGATCCGGCGGAAAGTACGCTCAAAGACAAGTGTGGGCACTTTGCAGGCCAAAACGCGGGCCAATACCCGCGCCTCAGCCTCTGGATCATATGGGGTTTGTCCCATGGCCCGTTCCGATCAGAGGTGCTCCGACCTTAGCCGCCAAAGGCCAACAATTGACCTTTGCCGCTCACCAGATAGAGCACGCCGCCAACAACCACAGGGTTGGTGGACGCACCGCCGGGGATATCGACACTGCGCAGCAATGCGCCACTTTCAGGATCGTAGACGCGCATCACCTCATCGCTGGAGGCCACAATAAGCTGGCCACCGGCCAGGATTGGACCATGATGGGCATAGACCGCCTCGCGCCGCGCAGGGCGGTTGCGCACAAAACCAGGCAGGTCCGCCGACCATACCTCGGTGCCCGTCTCCGCGTCGAGGCGCTTCACTTTTTGGCGGTCGGTGACCATGAAAAGCGATCCACCCGCAACCCAGACAGGCTGCACCGCGGCGTCGCGTCCAGTCCAAATGCGTTGCCCGGACCCAAGTGAGAGCGCCACAAGACGACCTGAGTGGTTGGACACATAGACGCGGTTGCCGACAACGATCGGATCCCCGGTGATGTCGCCGATGCGATTGATGGCAAAACCGGAGCGTTGCCCTGCAACAGTTGCGGACCACAGGCGCAGGCCCCCTTCTTTAAACGCTGCTTGTACGTCGCCATTGCCAAAGCCAAAGAGCACAAATTCATCCGTTACCGCAGGTGCGGGACCGCCAAAGACGTTGTTGGCCTCTTCGAGAGATTCAAGTTGCCAGCGGACGCGGCCATCGTCGGCCTCAATCGCCCAAGCCACGTCATCACCCGCCACGAGGTAGACAAGCTCTTTGTCATAGGACGGCGGAGCGGTAGCCGCGGCCAACAGGCGTTGCTCCCAAATCTCGTCACCGCTTGCGGGATCGATTGCATAAGCCGAGCCATAGCCGGTCGTCACATAGAGACGGCCGCCACCAAGGGCCATGCCGCCGCCGGACACTTCGTTGCGCGCGTCGCGTTCAGGCCGCAGGTCCCGACTCCAAAGCGGTGCCCCCGCCGTTGAGGTCGCACTCAAACGCCCTGCACTATCGAGAGTGAAGACACGCCCATCGGCGATGACGGGGTCGGCGGAGATACGCGCACGCTTGCGGTCGCCCTGTCCGATATTGGCGGTCCACAGCAGGTTGAGATTGGATCCAAGGGCCGGGTTGTCGGTCCGGTATGCGGGAGAGCCGTGGCCGTGGGTCCAACTGGCGTTGTTAACCGCCGCGGGGGCAACAAAGGCCGCCACTTCCGCGTTTGCCTCTTCGGGTACCAAAGTTGAGATTTCTTCGCGGATGTCTTCGCGCGCGCCCGGGAGGATAACCTCGGGATCGGTACAAGCAGCCAGCAGCGGCGCCAATGCTGCCAAGAGCCAGCCACTGTGCGAAGACGACCTCAGGTGACGTGCTAACATGACTGCCCTCATTTGCCTTGTTCTTTGATTCACGCCCCATTTTTCAGGGGTCCTTGAGCCCTTTTACGGCGATGAGGCCCCGCCGCCAAGGGCTTCGATCATGAAGCGTGATCGATCGCGCAACGCGCGGGAGGTTTCGGCGTCTTCGATCAATCGCTCCAGGCGGTTGATCGCCGCCTCTGTGGCGCCGGTTTCGATCTCAAGAAGTGCGAGTTGCTCTTCTGCGAGAGGACGCAACGGATTGCCAGGTTGCGCCAAACCTTCGAAGCCCGCGCGGCGTGTGTCCGCGTCCATGGTCTCTACTCCGAAAAGCAGCGCCTTGAACCCAGCGATGTTGCGATAGATCTGAGGCAGCTCCGCGTCGGTGGCTATCGATTCGAGACGTGCGGCGGCGTTGGCGCTTTCGCCCGCTTCGGCCTCTTGGCCCGCCGCAAGCATTGCCAGGACCGCCGTCCCGCCAGATGTTTCGGCCGTGATCTCATCGAGCGCGCTGGCCCGTGCGCTCACGTCTTCGATCTCAAGCGCCGTCATGAGTGCATCACCCAGGCGTTCGGCTTTGGCCCGCTCTTGAGCTTTGGAATATTCATTCCAAGCCGCGCCCCCCACCAGCGCAAAGACACCAAGCGCAGGAATCCAACCGTATTTGCGCGTCAAGGCCCAAACCCGGTCTCGGCGGACCTCTTCGGTCACTTCCTCAATGAAACTGTCGCTGTCGCTCACCCTCGCCCACCTCTTCTGTGCCGTGTGTTGGCCTCCCTTATCGCGTCATGCCAGACATGCCAAGGGGCGCTGCTTTCGCTCTTCCAACACCTATGAGATCACACGGCGAGGGCGGCTTCATTTTCGCCGAGGCCGCGACAAATTGTGCCGCCCCGTAGCGGACCTTGCAAAATGTGCAAAAAATTTCTCAATCTGAACTGGTCAGTTCAGCAATATCCTCTTATATGGCAGACACAACCCTCGACTTGCGTCTTTGGATTTTACGATGCGCCTTATCCCTATTCTCACCGCTGTGCTGGTCTCGGCATTATTGATCAGCATCGTTCTATTCCGTGAAACTCTATTGGGCTTTGCTGCCACGCCACCGTGGAGCGCGCCCGATACGACCGCTGAAGCACCGCTGCCCGACGAAAGTGTTGCCCCAGTCGAAGAGGTGGCAGAGGCCGCTGAAAAGGCGCCAGAGGCCACTCTGGTCCATGTGATGGCCACGCGTTCCGCCGCTCAAATCATAGACAGCGCGCTGGTCATACGCGGAGAGACAGAGGCCGCGCGACAGGTCAACGTTCAAGCTGAAACGTCGTCCACAGTGATTTCTGAACCATTGCGCAAGGGTGCATCTGTCGAAGCAGGCCAGTTGTTGTGCGAGCTCGACCCGGGCACCCGCGGCATCGGCGTTGCCGAAGCTGTCGCAAGGTTGGCCGAAGCCCAAGCCCGCGTGCCAGAGACCCAGGCCCGGATACCCGAAGCTGAGGCGCGAATCCCAGAAGCCGAGGCCCGTATCCCAGAGGCCCAAGCCCGCTTGATCGAAGCGCATGCGCGTCTGGACGAGGCGGAGGTCAACTACAATGCTGCTCTGCGCCTGCAGGAAGACGGCTTTGCCTCCGAGACCCGTGTCAAGAACGCCGAAGCCGCCGTGCGCAGTGCCGAAGCCGGAATTATCGCGACTGAAAGCACGCTCATCTCTGCAGAAGCCAGTGTGAAGACCGCACAGGCTGGCCTTGAGGCGGCGCGCGCCGGGCTTGATAGCACGAAAGCTGGGATCCAATCTGCAGAGGCCGCCGTGGCCGCTGCAAAGAAAGAGATGGAGCGATTGCGCATTGTGGCGCCTTTTGCGGGCGTTTTGGAAAGCGACACCGCAGAGTTGGGCGCATTGCTCCGCCCAGGCTCGCTGTGCGCCACGGTGCTTCAGATGGACCCGATCAAGCTGGTTGGTTTTGTGCCTGAGACCGAGGTGTCACGCGTGGAAATCGGTGCCAATGCAACGGCCCGTTTGGCCACGGGTGAGCGTGTGAGCGGCCAAGTCAGCTTTCTGGCCAAGTCTGGCGATGCACAAACACGGACTTTCCGCGTCGAGATTGAAGTCCCTAACCCCGAGCTGGCCATCCGCGATGGTCAAACCGCAGAGATCGTCATCTCGGCGCCTGGAAATTCTGCGCATTTGCTGCCGCAATCGGCGCTTACGCTCAATGATCAAGGTGATATGGGTGTTCGATATGTCGCCGACGGCAATGTGGTGGGGTTCGCGCCAGTCACCGTCCTGCGCGACACGCGCGAGGGCGTATGGCTTGCAGGGCTTCCAGACGAGGTCGCTGTGATCACCCTTGGTCAAGAATTTGTTGTGGCTGGCGTGCCGGTGCGGGTCACCTATGCTGGGGAGCAAAGTCAATGACGGGAATCGTTGATTGGGCCGCCGACCGCGCCCGCATGGTGATAGCCTTTATCGTGCTCTCGCTGACGGCGGGAGCATTGGCCTATGTGGGTTTGCCCAAAGAAGGCGAGCCGGATATTGAAATCCCCGCGCTCTTTGTCTCTGTTCCATTTGACGGGATTTCTGCTGCGGACAGCGAAAAACTCCTGGTCAAACCGATGGAAACAGAGCTTGCCGATCTCGACGGGCTCAAGAATATCTCAAGCACTGCGGCCGAAGGGTACGCGGGTGTCGCGCTTGAGTTCGAGTTCGGTTGGAATAAGACCAAAATCATGGCCGACGTGCGCGACGCCATGCAAAAAGCCGAAGGCCAATTTCCCGTCGGCGCGGACAGTTATTCCATCAACGAGATCAACTTCTCGGAATTCCCAATCATCATCATCAACCTCACCGGCGCCGTGCCTGAACGCACGATGGCGCGCATCGCGGTGGACCTCCAAGACCGGATCGAAGCTCTCGATGCCGTACTCGAAGCGGGGATCGCCGGCAAGCGTGACGAAATGGTCGAAGTGGTCATCGACCCACTCCGCCTGGAGGCATACAACGTCACCGCAGGCGAGTTGATCAGCGTTGTGCAAAACAACAACCAATTGATCGCCGCCGGAGAAGTCGATAGCGCCCAGGGCAGCTTTGCAGTCAAAATTCCATCGAGCTTTGACGAAGTGCGCGACATCTATGACTTGCCGGTCAAAACCAACGGCGAGCGCGTCGTCACGCTGGGTGATCTGGCCACCATCAATCTGACCTTCGAGGATCGCCAAGGCACGGCACGCTTTGACGGGATCAACACCCTCGCGCTGCAAGTGGTCAAACGCAAAGGTTTCAACATCATCGACACCGCAGCGTTGATCCGCGAGACTGTGGAGCAAGCGCGCTCGGAGTGGCCCGAAGAGCTTCAGGCTGCGGTCGAAGTGGGCACCTCCAACGACACATCGCGCGAAGTCAATTCCATGGTGGGCCAGCTTGAGGGCTCGGTTCTCACTGCAATTGCGCTTGTGATGATCGTGGTGTTGGCCGCCCTTGGCACGCGCCCAGCCCTTTTGGTGGGTTTTGCGATTCCGACCTCGTTTTTGCTGTGTTTCGTGCTTTTAGGCGTCATGGGCATCGCCATTTCGAACATCGTTATGTTCGGCTTGATCCTTGCGGTTGGGATGCTCGTGGACGGGGCCATCGTTGTGGTGGAATACGCCGACAAACGCATCCGCGAAGGCTCGGGCCCAATGCAGGCCTATGTCGAAGCGGCCAAGCGCATGTTCTGGCCCATCGTGTCCTCCACCGCGACGACGCTTTGTGCCTTCTTGCCAATGCTCTTCTGGCCTGGGGTTCCGGGCGAGTTCATGGGCATGTTGCCAGTCACATTAATTTTCGTTCTCTCCGCCTCGTTGGTGGTGGCATTGGTCTACTTGCCTGTTATGGGCGGTGTCTCTGGCCGTTTGGGTCGTGCCTTCGCCAACGCGTCTGAAGGCCTGCGCGCATGGCTACCTTGGGTGGTGCGCGCCGCATTGGTCCCTATTGCGTTGTTCATCGTCTTTGTCGGAGTGATGATGACGCTGAACCCCAGCTACATTTTCCCGTCTCCCATACAGGGCGCGGCGGCAGCATTGCCTGGTGCCCTTTTGTTTATCCTTGGTGCCTTCTCGACCGCGATCACCATGGGCGCGGCTGAGATCCGCTGGAGCGCGCGTCGCATCCGCTCTGGTCACCGTCGCACCATGTTTGGCCGCTTTATCAAATTCATCGCAGGTAACCCGGTGATGCCGATTGTGGCCATCATCGGTGTCGGCTTCTTCGTCGCAACCGTGTTCAGCAACTTTGGTGAGAACAACAACGGCGTTGAGTTCTTTGTCGAAACCGAGCCAGAGCGCGCAGTGGTTTACGTACTCGCGCGCGGCAACCTCAGCCTTGAGGAAAAAGACGAACAGGTTCGCCGTGTCGAAGAGATCGTGATGCGCCACCCCGCGATACAGTCGGTCTTCTCCTTTGCCGGTAGAGGCGGATTGAACTCCGACACCTCCGGTGGTTCGCCGCCCAAAGACCTGGTTGGTCAGGTCCAGTTTGAGACCATTCCTTGGGCCGAACGTCCCTCCGAACGTCGGGTGTGGTTCACGCTGCCGATCTTGGATGTGCCGATCTATGCGCAATTCGTGGCGACGGCCTATGACGGAAATACGGTGATCGACGAGCTTAGTGCCGAATTGGCGGAGCTGCCTGGGATCAAGACCGAGATCAATGAGCTGGCGATGGGTCCGGCCTCTGGCAAACCCGTGCACCTCCGCATCAAGGGCAATGATTGGGACAATCTTTTGGCCGCCACCACAATGGCCCGGGAACAGTTCGAAGCAACACCTGGCCTCACCCTCATCGAGGACACCCGCCCCCTGCCCGGCATCGACTGGCAGATTGACGTGGACGTGGAAAAGGCAGGGCGCTTTGGTGCCGACGTGGCCACGGTTGGCGCGATGGTTCAGCTTGTGACGCGCGGCATCCTGCTCGACACAATGCGGGTCGACAGCTCTGATGAAGAGATCGATATCCGCGTGCGCCTGCCAGAGCAGGACCGTGTGCTCTCGACCCTCGACACGTTGAAAGTGCGCACGCCCGATGGGTTGGTGCCGCTGTCCAACTTCATAACCCGCACCCCCGTGCCCTCGCTGGCAGAGATCAACCGCATTGAGCAAAAACGATTCTTCGATGTAAAAGCGGATGTGGAGCCGGGTTTGGTGAGTTTTGTCACGGGCGTTTCCGAAGAACAGGTGATCCGCGCCTATGGCTTCGCGGCGGGCGGCGCAGGCGACCTGATCCTGGGCGAGACGTCCTATGACGTTACACTCTTTGCCGATGGCGCCATTGGTTTGGATCAATTGACCGACCTCAACGATGCAGGCGATTTGCGTCTGGTGCCCGTGAACTCCAACGAGCGCATCGCCTTCCTGACGAAATGGCTGGAAACCTCCCCTTTCGCCACTGGGCCGGAATGGGAATTCACCGGGGATGCAGAGGAACAAGAGGAATCCGGCGCCTTCTTGCAATCGGCCTTCTCGGCGGCTCTGGGCTTGATGTTCATCATCCTGCTCGCGCAGTTCAACTCGTTCTACAATGCGACCCTGGTTCTGCTGGCGGTGATCTTGTCCACCACGGGTGTCCTCATCGGGATGCTGGTCATGGACCAGACCTTCTCGATCATCATGACCGGGACAGGCATCGTGGCTCTGGCTGGGATTGTTGTGAACAACAACATCGTGCTCATCGACACCTATCAGGAATACTCGCGCTACATGCCGCGGATCGAGGCGATTGTGCGCACGACAGAGGATCGTATCCGCCCCGTACTCTTGACCACAATCACCACAATGGCAGGTCTCGCACCGATGATGTTCGGCCTCTCGCTCGACTTCTTCGGCGGCGGCTATTCCATCGACAGCCCAACGGCGCTGTGGTGGAAACAGCTAGCCACCGCTGTGGTCTTTGGCCTCGGTATCGCGACGGTCCTGACCTTGATCTTCACACCTGCCATGCTGGCGCTGCGGGTCTGGGCCTCGACCTATGCCGCTGCGTTCTTCCGACTTCTAGCGCGCCTCGGAGCAGGCAGGGCCAGCCAAGCGGGTCGCAATTGGGCCGCCAAACGTGCGGCGCGCCGTGTGAAACATCCTGAGATCATATGGGACCTCGAAGATGACCCGGTGCAACCCGCGCCGTCCACACCAATGCCCCTGCGCGCGGCTGAGTAACCGCTCGGCTTCTTTGGCTGTCACATACCTTAAGGACTCGCCCACCGGGCGACGCGTCAAAGCCTCAAAATGCAGGCCCTTAGGGGCCTGCTCACTTGGCTAGATTTTCGCACGTAGCGGCAAACCCGGCTCGCCCAAGGTTGCCTGAAATCGTAGAATTCGGTGCGTTCGGCGTTTTTCGACGTATGAATTTCCTGCAACATGCTTTAAAGGCGCGCGAAGAGACCGGCTTGTTTGCGGGTCCAGCGCACGGCGAAGGTAAAGCCCGTGTCAGTTTGCCGTTCCTCCTCGATCACCCCTTGATCAAAGAGCCACGCACGTTTGCGCCCCTCGTTGAAGCCCAGCGAGACATGCGTCTTTTCCTTGCCCTCATCAAGCGCGTCTCCAACAGTGGCGAGGAAGTCGTCCATCCCCTCCCCAGTCACAGCGGAGAGCAGCACAACCTCGTCCAAGCGTTCCGCACGCATGGTGCGGGCGGCTCGCTCTTCGGTGTTGAGCATGTCAATCTTGTTCCAAACCTCGATGCGGGGCGTGGTCTCGGGCAACCCGAGGCTTGTGAGAATGCTCTCCACGTTTTCGGCCTGAGCATCGGTCTCTTCGCTGGCGACGTCACGGACATGGACCACGACATGGGCCTCGAGCACCTCTTCCAGGGTTGCACGGAACGCCGCCACAAGCTCGGTCGGAAGATCGGAGATGAATCCCACCGTGTCGGAGAGGATCACATCCAACCCGTTCTCCAGCTTCACGGCGCGCATGGTGGGATCGAGCGTGGCAAAGAGCATGTCTTTGGCCATGACCTCGGCGCCTGTCAGACGGTTAAAAAGCGTCGATTTGCCCGCGTTCGTGTAGCCCACAAGCGCCACAATGGGGTACGGCACCTTAGCCCGCGCGGCGCGGTGCAGCGCACGGGTTTTCACGACGCGTTCCAATTGGCGGCGCAAGCGGACGAGTTGGTCGTCGATGGCGCGGCGGTCGGCCTCGATCTGGGTCTCCCCCGGACCGCCCACAAAGCCCAACCCACCACGTTGGCGTTCCAAGTGGGTCCAGGCCCGCACCAGGCGCGTGCGTTGGTAGCTGAGCGCAGCCATCTCAACTTGGAGCACACCCTCACGGGTCGCCGCACGATCAGAGAAGATTTCCAAGATCAACCCGGTGCGGTCGAGGATTTTAACCTTGAGCGCCCGTTCGAGGTTGCGTTGCTGCACCGGCGTTAGGGGGCCATCAACGAGGAGAAGCTCAATATCTTCATCATGCACCAACTCGCCCAGCTCTTCGATCTTGCCCTTCCCAAAGAGCTTGTCTGGTTGCGGCTTGGGCAAGGGCACAACAGTACCGCCCACCACTTCAAGCGTTGGCAGAGCGGCCGCCAAGGCCACAGCTTCTTCGAGGGCAGGGCCGGCGGCCCGACGCTCTGGGTCGCTTTTGATGTCAGGATGCAGAACCCAAGACCGGGTCAGCTTCGTCTCGTTTGAGTTCAAGACGCCTCTTCACCATCGTAGAGGTTGATCGGTTGCGCCGGCATGATCGTGGAGATCGCATGTTTATAGACCAATTGCGATTGACCATCGCGGCGCAAAAGCACGCAAAAGTTATCAAACCACGTGATGACGCCTTGCAGTTTCACCCCATTGATCAAAAAGACAGTGACCGGCACTTTTGTTTTACGGACGTGATTTAAAAATGCGTCCTGAAGGTTTTGTCTATCCGAAGCCATTGTGAAGCCTTTTTTTATGGGTCTTTTTTTGTGTCTAGTATCACCGCGCGAAACCTCGCTGAAGACAATATGTATTGTGAAGTGGAGAGTTTCCACCCCAAATCCAATTTGTCCCATGCTGCACGGCAACATAGCTGTAGTGACAGTGTCAATGCGTATGTCAGTCCCGCCACACTTCTGGGGTGACCAAAGCCACAATCGCAAGGGTTTCCAGTCGCCCCAAGACCATCGCCGCTGCCGCCACCAATTTGGCGCCGGATGGAAGGACGGCAAAATCAATGGGCACAGAGGCCGCGTGGGTCACCACGGGACCGGTTGTCGACAAGCTGGCGAGGGCAATAACCAGCGCCTCTTCAAAGGTGACGCCGAATCCCGCAAGGATCACCGTGACCAACGCGAGCGAGAGCGCAAAGAGCATGAAGAACACCCACGCCACAAGCGCACCTTGGCGACGCAGCCTACGCGCCAGGGGCGTGGCATTGCCCACTGAGGACGGGTGAACAAGGCGCTGCATCTCCCGCAGGCCATTGAGGTAGAGCGCAAAGACCCGCAGGAGTTTAACCCCGCCCGCCGTGGTGGCCACGCCGCCGCCCATCAGCGCAAGGCCCAGAAGGATGAGGCCGGGGCTATGCAAGCCAGACCAATTCTGCGCGTCATCCCAGCCCGCGCTGACAAAGCCAGTGGTCGACAGGAAGGATAAAACGGTAAAGACCGATCCCCAAAGCGCGGCGCCTGCTCCCACCGGGTCATCGCCTTCGTTAATCTCAAAGGCGCCGACGAAATGGCGCAGAAAGAGGAAAGCGGGGATCACCACGAGGAAAATCAACCCAATGCGAAACTCTGGGTCGTCCCGCAGGTCCGTGGCGGCGCCTGTGACAGTGTCACTGCTGAAGGTGAGGCGCGACAGAGCAAAAAATAGGAAAAGAAAAACCAAGGCTTCGCCGACAAAGCCTGTTTGCGCGTTCTCGATGCCGCCCAGGGGAGAGATACCGGAGGTTGCCAGGGTGGAAAACGCGTGGCAGGCGGCGATCAGTGGGCTTTCCCCGGCGATCACCAAACAGAGCCAAAGGATAGACGTCAGCCCAGTGTAAAGCGGCAACAGAATGCGCAAGGTCCGACGCAGGCGCTTGCCGGGATCGGCGCTTTCCATTTGGGCCACTCGCGCCTCACCCCGGCCCGGCTCCGCACTTGCGGTGAGTTCGAACCCGCCAAGGTTCAAAGGCGCAAGGATCGCGGCGGCCGCAACCCACATCAGCAAGCCCCCCATCCACCCCACAAAAGCACGCCAGAGATGCAATGAGGTCGACAAGCGTTCTGGATCAAAGAGCGGCATACCCGTCGTCGTGAACGCCGAGATCATATCAACATAGGCATTGAGATAGGTGGTGGTGCGCACCGCCTCGTAGAAGGGCACGGCCATAATCGCAGGGAGCGCGATAAAGCCTGCCAACAGCCCCAAGAGGTGGCGCAGAGCGGTTTTGTTGCTCGGTTGGTTGGCCACGGCTATTGCGACAAAGGTGGTCACGATGACGGTGAGCAGCCCGGCATAAAAGAAACTGCGCGTCTCATGCAGGTCATTACGCGAGAGAGCGTGCAGCGCAGGCACCAGCATCGATATCCCTGTGATCAGGGTGAGCTGCAAAAAGAGGGGCATGCGCGCCAGACCGGCCATGGGATCAGAAGAAGTCGATGGAGACCTGCAAGAGCCGCTCCACCTCTGCCACGTCTTTTGAGAGCGCAAAGATCGCGATCACATCGCCCGCATCCACGCGCGTGGCCCCTGTGGGGCGTTTGACCTTGCCGTCTTGGAGGACCGCGCCGACCAGAACACCCTCGGGAAAGTCGATGTCGCGGATCATTTGCCCTGCGATGGGGGACGTAGAGAGCACTTCGGCCTCGAGAACTTCGCCCTCAGCGTCCCCCACAGAATAGACCGTGCGCACGCGCCCATGGCGGATATGACGCAGGATCGAGCTGACGGTCGTAGATCGAGGGTTGATATAGGCGTCGATGCCCAAAGGCGCCATGAGCGGGCCCAACGTGGGATCGTTGATCAACGCAATGGCAAAGGGACAGCCTTCGGATTTGGCGCGCACCGCCGCCAGCATGTTCGTCTTGTCATCATCGGTGACGGTGAGGACCGCGTCGGCTTTTTGGATGTTGGCTTCTGCCAAAAGACTTGCATCGAGACCATCACCATTGAGCACAATCGTCCGCTCCAGCTCATCCGCAGCGCGTTCGGCGCAGGGACGGTTGCGTTCGATTATCTTGGCGCGGACACGCTCTGTGCGGGCCTCTAGGGCTTTCGCCACCGTGAGCCCCACATTGCCACCGCCCACCAACACAACGCGTTCCTGCTTGGCCTGTTTCTTGCCAAATATCTCCATCATGCGGTCCACGTCTGCGGCGTGGCACATGACGTAGATGTCATCGTCTTCGAACATTTGATCGCCCGGTTCCGGCGCAAAGAGTGAGCCGTCACGACGGATGGCCACGACGACGGCCCGCAGAGTGGAGAACAAGTCCGAGAGTTGCCGCAGCGGCGTGTTAAGTACCGGACATTCAGGATCCAGGTTCAGCCCCAAGAGCTGTGCCCCGCCATCTAGAAACGTCTCGATGTCGAAAGCCGCGGGCGCCAAAAGCCGTTGCAGCGCTGCTTCGGCCACTTCTTTCTCGGGGCTGATCACCACATCAATCGGCAGGTGGTCGCGGCGGTAAAGGTCAGAATAGATCGCATCGAGATAGGATTGCGCCCGCAGCCGTGCGATCTTGCGCGGAATCGAAAAAACCGAGTGAGCCACCTGACAGGTGACCATGTTGACCTCATCGGAATGGGTGGCCGCGATGATCATGTCGGCATCTCGCGCACCGGCGCGGTCCAAGATCGACGGATAGCTGGCAAAGCCGGCAATGCCTTGGACGTCGAGTGTATCGGTTGCGCGGCGAACGAGATCGGGATTGTTGTCCACGACTGTAACGTCGTTTTTCTCTCCCGAGAGGTGCCGTGCGATTTGCCAGCCAACCTGGCCCGCCCCGCAGATGATGACCTTCATTCTAGATCTTCCACAGCGCCCATCCGGGCCGTCTCAGGAGTGTAGGCATGGCAGACCAAGCGCAGTTGGTCAATGGAACCCGTGTGCGTGTGTCGTGCATGCGCCCCGCAATTGCCATTTCATCTTTGCGCATGAATTTTAGTCATTTATCAGAATTTTTCGATCAATTTTTAGCTTTTTTGAAAACTTGCCTTCTATTGCCGCGTCATTTCACAGCAAAGCTTTTTCCCCTGCTCAAGTTTTGCGCTTTTGCCGATGCGATCAAAAATGGGGGGACCAATGATCGGAGCAGATACAGCCTGGATACTGGTGGCCACGGCCCTGGTGTTGTTTATGACCTTACCTGGCTTGGCATTATTTTACGGCGGTCTGGTACGCTCGCGCAACGTGCTGAGCGTATTTATGCAGTGCTTTGCCATTGCGTGCTTGATGAGTATTCTGTGGCTCGCGGCGGGCTATTCCATCGCATTTGGCAACAACAATGCGTATTGGGGTGGCCTCGGCAAAGCGTTTTTGAACGGCGTGGACGCCGACACCGTTTCGGGCTCGATCCCGGAGGTGCTCTTCTTTGCCTTTCAAATGACATTTGCCATTATCACGCCTGCGCTCATCGTTGGGGCCTATGTGGAACGCATCAGCTTTGGGTTCGTGCTGATCTTCTCGTCACTGTGGATGCTGTTTTGCTATGCGCCAGTGGCCCACTGGATTTGGGGCGGTGGCTTATTGGCGGGCGCAGACTGGTCGCTGTTTGAAAACGGCGTCAACGACTTTGCCGGCGGCATTGTGGTGCACCAAACCGCAGGTATCGCCGCACTCATCCTCGCTGCCTTCCTTGGCCCGCGCAGTGACAAATCCAAACCACCGCACAACCCTGGTATGGTGATGATCGGTGCGGCCATGCTCTGGGTGGGTTGGTTCGGCTTCAACGGCGGGTCGCAACTTGCCGCGGACGGTGGCGCTGCCATGGCCCTGACTGTGACCCATCTCTCGGCCGCTGCAGCCTCGCTTACCTGGGCGCTATGGGAGCGTATCCGCTATGGCAAAGCCTCGCTCGTCGGCATCGTCACTGGCACCATTGCGGGTCTTGCATCGATCACGCCCGCCTCTGGTTCTGTGAGTCCCGTTGAGGCTCTGATTATTGGCGGCGTCGCGGGCATCCTTTGCCAAGAGCTTTGCCATGTGGTGAAAAATACGCTGGGTATTGATGACTCGCTCGACGTCTTCGCGGTCCACGGTGTGGGCGGCATGTTCGGCATCCTGATGCTGGTTGTCTTTGGCCATGCAGGCCTCTTGGAACAAGGCGGCGGCCTGGTTGTTGTGGGCCTCTTCACCGCAGTGATGACCACGGTCATCATCCTGGTGACCAAAGTCATCGCACCGGTGCGCGTCTCCGACGAAGACGAAAACGTTGGGCTTGATCTTTCTTCTCATGGCGAACGCGCCTACGACATGACAAGCTAATGCGGCCTGAACGGGTAAGCGCACCAACCGCGCTTACTCTTATCGCACTGATAACAAGCGCCTTTTGTTACACCTGCTCAGATAGGCGCTTGTTTTTTGCTTAAAACGCGCGCTCACTCTCGGAAAGAACATATTTCCAGGAGATACAAATGCGCGCTCTTTTGATCATTGCATGTCTGGCCTGTGCACCAGCACGGGCACAATCGCCCGTAACGTGGTCCGACCTCATCGCACCAGACCGGTTGGCCCGCAGCGTGGCGCAGTCTGCCATCCTGACACTACGCTCCTTTGTCGATGTCACCTATCGTTCATTGGACGTAGATATTCGCCGCGGAGCCGTGCGTTTACGCGATATCGAAGCCTTCCCGCTTATGGAGGCAAATGAATATGAACCCTGCGAGGTCAAAGCCCGACGCATTGACGCTGCGGGCGCAGGTTTGGCTTTGGAAGACGACATCGAGATGGTCCTGCGCGCGAGTGACGTGCGCGTTCTCAGCAGCTGTTTTCCAAAACCCTTGGCCGCATCCCTCGAGGCCGCTGGCATCACGACCCTTGAAATTCCGCGTGTGTTGGTCGACGTCTCCTATCACATTCCCAGCGCCCAAGCCCATGTCACCGGCTTTGTCTTTGCCGACGACCTTGCGGAGGTCACCTTCGAATTGGAGTTCGATTACCTGTGGATGGATGCCTCCGACGACGAGCCCTATCCGGTGATCTTTTTCTCACGCGCGACCGCCGCGGTGCGCAACTTGGGTGTTTGGTCTCTTGTTCGCAACATGGTGCCGCCAGACGCCATTGACCCCGAAACGTCCCCTGCCACGCTACAAATCATGGCATCGGCCGTTCTTTCCGATGGAAACGCTGGCGATCCGTTCGCCGTTGATTTCTCGACGGAACTCGCAGCAGCCTGGTCTGATTTTTTGCGTGAGCCGGACATTCTGACACTGGATCTCCATCCCGAGGACCCGCTGTTCATTGATTTAGACGAGTTGGAGCAAGAACCTGGCCGCCTGTTTGCCGAACTCAATCCAAGCGTTTCCGCAAATACTGTGACCCGGGTCTCACCCGTCTCGATCGATGTATTGCGCAAGGCATCGGACGCACCACAGAGCCTTTCGGAAGCAGAACGCCTGGCCGTAGGCCGTCAGTTGGTCACCGGACAGGGGGTCCCCCGCGATGTGCAGATGGGCTTGGATTTGCTTGCACCACTTGTGGCAGAAGGCAACTCAGACGTCCTTGAGGTATTGGCACATGTGAGCGATGACGCGATCAGAGCCGACCAATACACCGTACTGGCCGCGCTGGGCGGCGACGCTCCAGAGGTCGGAACATTGCTTGATGCGCTTGAAGCACGTTTGGGGCTAGCCGCAACCTTGGATCAGCAACCTGCATTGGGGGTTCCGTCCTTTGAGGGGATATCCGGTGTGGCCGATCTACGCGCACGCGCCTTGGATTATTTGTACGGCAACGGCGTTGTACGCTCTTACCCGCGGGCCACGTATTGGGCTCAGCTGGCATTGGCCACCGGGGACGTCGTAGCATCCGATATCCTATCGGAGATTGCTGAACTTGCCGTGAGCGAGGCAGATAAGGACGCGTGGAACACGCTTGAACAGGCCACGCGCGCCCAAGCATTGCAAGATTGGATCGCACAAGACATGCCGGCGCGTCTGGCGGCGGCGCAATAACACCCGAACAGCGCCCTGTGCGCTGCGTCCTACGCCCTCTTGTCACCGTTATCTGACAAGACCATGACGTAGCGCAGGCCCACTCTGAGCCAAACGAGAGAAACGTGACACCCAACATTGCCACAGACCGACGCGCGAACCTTCTTGGCAGCCTTTGGATGGTCGCGGCCATGGCTGGGTTCGCCATCGAAGACGCATTGATCAAAGCGGCGACACAGACCCTGCCGATTGGCCAGGTGATGGTCCTTTTCGGCTGTGGCGGTGCTCTTGTGTTCTCAGCTATGGCGCGCAGAAACGGTGAGCCGTTGGTCTCAAGCGCTGTGGTCTCGCTGCCCATGGTGATCCGGGTGATCTTCGAAGTTTTTGGTCGCTTGTGCTACAGCCTCTCCCTCGCGCTCATATCGCTGGCCACGACCACGGTTATCCTCCAAGCCACCCCGCTTGTCGTGGTTGCGGGCGCAACACTGGTCTTCGGTGAACAGGTCGGCTGGCGGCGGTGGGCGGCGATCGTGATCGGGCTCATCGGCGTGATCGTCATCATCCAACCCGGCACCGACGGCTTCTCGGCGCTGTCGATTTTGGCCATCTTGGGGATGATCGGATTTGCGGGGCGCGATTTGGCAAGCCGCGCGGCACCAGCCGCACTGAGCACGAGCATCTTGGGTCTCTATGGCTTGCTGGCGATTGCCGTGGCCGGCGCCGGTTACACGCTCTGGTCCGATAAACCCTTTGGCCAGCCAAATGGCACAACACTCATCTACCTGGCGGGCACTGTGCTCTTTGGTGTTCTGGCCTATGCCAGCCTGATGAAAGCCATGCGCACGGGCGAGGTCTCCGCCGTCACCCCGCTTCGCTACACGCGGCTTCTCTTTGGGATCGCACTGGGCGTCTTGGTCTTTGGCGAGACGCTAACCGCCGCCATGCTCCTGGGCGGCGCGCTCATCGTGCTCTCAGGTCTCTTCATCCTATGGCGCGGCCAGAAAGCCGGATCGGCTTAGTCGTCCCTGCTTGGATCGTCAGGATTGCTTGAAAAAATCGCCAACTTATTGCCCTGCGGATCGCGCATGTAACTCACGAAAAAGCGCGGGCCGTAATCTGGGCGAAACCCCGGATCGCCCTCGTTCGTGCCGCCAGCTACCAATCCTGCAGCATGTAACGCGCGCACCTGTGCATGATCCTTGGCCTCAAACGCCACCATCGACCCGTTCCCAGTGGACGCAGGCTCCCCGTTATAGGGCGGCTTGACGTAGAAATCGGGCAACACGGGCTGTCCCGGCACCTGCGGCGGCACATAGCTGAGCCCCTCGGGCCCCTCTTCAAAACCAAACCCTAGGGCGGGCAAAAACGCCGAATAAAACCTCTTCGCGACGGCAATATCATCGGCACCAACAGACACATAAGAAATCATGGTCAAACCCTTCTTTGGCTCCAAAATAATTCGGGGCTAAGCCCATTGTGCGCCATTGGTTCGAGCCCAATGGGCGGCGGCAGAGCCCCAAGACCTACGACCATCACTGTCTCATTTTCAATTGAACAGCGCCATAGCTGCCCGAACACGAACGAGAAAGAACGCACACTAGAAACGTGCCAATCACAGTTCTCGTGCTTCGGATCGTAAAGCTCTAAGTAGCGAGGCAAGACGTTCTTTTGAGGTTACAGCACTTCGCCATGGAGATCATTGACAAAACTCTTATCCGGATCGCTTGGGTGCGCCGCATTCACTTGACCGCGGTTATCACGGTCTTTTGCGTAACGACCGTGGCGACCCTCATTAGCGTGGCTCTGAGTGTTGATCGCGAAAACGTCGTAGCGAACGTCTTGAACCACATACTAATGGACCCAAGAGGGTTTTTGGTCGCAATTGGAACACCCTCTCTTTTGTTGATGCTTCCCGCGTTTTTCACCGCGGCCATTGAGCGCCGTGCCCAAAGGCGCTGGCTTCTTGACATGTTGCCTGAAGTCGAATTTCGCAAACTTCTGCGTGTGCGCACAAGAAACCTGAAAAAAGCCGGTGCCATCGACGGCGATGTGCCCATGGATTTTAACCGCGATGGCTTCACATGGACGACGAACAAGAAACGAATTTTAGTAACAGGAATTGTTGTCACGAAACGCCGTCATTTGAGGAAGTATGATGAATTAAAGTTCTCTGGCCGCGTGATTGAAATCAAGGATTTTGCCCCGGCGTCGCCCGCACTTCTGCGCAGTGCGCTTACTGCACAATTCCTAAAAGATCCGCCGAAATTCAAGACGGATGGCCACGAACCTCGCGCGAAGATTGTTGAAAACTGGCCTGGAGCGACTCGAAAGCGCATGCAACTCGTGGCACCAACCGACCATGACCTGGACCGCTGGGAACGCGTTTGCCGGGTCATTGTTCAAACTCTGACTAAGGGTTTGCCGAGCAACGATGGTATCGAGTTTGTCCTGTCTCAAGACGGATACATGCTGATTGGTCTCCAGGTAGACGCTGCCCCCATACCGCCGAGGGCCATGCGCAAGTGGAAAGACCGATATTTTCTGAGGTTGCGCAATGAGGTGCAACGCATGACAGCACTGCACCAGGCGCTGTCTGAGATCACGGACGACACTTACCTAGACGCCGTTCTTGGCAAGGACGCGTGATCTACTCTTCGTTCAACTGCATATGCCAAAGCTGCGCATAACGACCGTCACGGGCCAGAAGGTCCGCATGGGTCCCCTCCTCCACGATCACGCCCTTCTCTAGCACGACAATCCGATCCGCCTCAGCAATGGTCGAGAGCCTGTGCGCGATGGTGAGCACCGTCCGCCCCTCGGAGGCCCGCGCCAGCGCGTCTTTGATCGAGGCCTCTGTCTCCGTATCCAGCGCCGAGGTCGCCTCATCAAGGAGCAGGATCGGCGGGTTCTTCAAGAGCGTGCGCGCAATGCCCACCCGCTGCTTCTCTCCACCCGAAAGCTTGAGCCCACGCTCGCCGACGGTCGTGTCATAGCCCTCCGGGAGCGCTTGGATGAACTCGTGGATTTGCGCGTCTTTGGCAGCCTGAATGATCTCCGCCTCGGTCGCACCGGCTTTGCCATAGGCGATGTTGTAACGGATCGTGTCGTTAAAAAGCACCGTGTCCTGTGGCACGACCCCCACAGAGGCATGCAGGCTCTCTTGGGTGATATCGCGCACATCCTGGCCATCAATGGTCAAAGCGCCGTCGGTCACATCGTAGAAGCGGAACAAAAGCCGCCCGATGGTGGATTTGCCCGACCCAGAGGGCCCCACAATGGCCACCTGTGAGCCTTCAGGCACCGAGAGGTCCACACCACGCAGGATCGGGCGATCATCATTATAGCCAAAATGCACATTCTTGAGACAGACCTCACCGCCGGAGACCGTCAAGGGCTTCGCATCCGCTTTGTCGGTGATCTCCGCAGGTTGATTGAGCAAATCGAACATCTGCCCCATATCGGTGAGCGCCGTTCGGATTTCACGATAGACAAAGCCCAAAAAGTTCAGCGGCATGGTGAGCTGGATCATATAGGCGTTGACCATAACGAAATCGCCCACGGTCATCTCACCGGCAACCACGCCACGGGCCGCCATAACCATGCCAATCACCAGCCCGGCGGCAATGATGAACGCCTGACCAAAGTTCAAAAACGCCAGCGAATACTGGGTTTTGAGCGACGCGCGCGCATAGCCTTCCATGGCGGAATTGTACCGATCCGCCTCACGCGTCTCTGCGCCAAAGTACTTGACCGTCTCAAAGTTCAACAGGCTGTCGATGGCCTTTTGATTGGCATCGTTGTCCTGATTGTTCATCTCGCGGCGCAAGCGCACGCGCCATTCGGTGACAACAACGGTGAACCAAATGTAGATGCCCACGGTTACAAGAACCACAGCCAAGAACCGCACATCAAAGAGATAAAGCAACAGGATCGCCACAAGGCCCACTTCCAATAACAGCGGCCCCACCGAGAACAGCAAATACCGCAGGAGGAAATCCACGCCCTTCACGCCGCGTTCTATTATCCGGCTCAATCCCCCGGTTTTGCGCGTGATGTGATAGCGCATGGAGAGTTGATGCATGTGCCGGAACGTCTCCATCGCCAATTGCTGAAGCGCGCGGACGGCCACAGCGGCGAAAAGCGCATCGCGGATTTGTTGAAAACCCGAAGAGAAAAGCCGCGCCATGCCATAGGCCACGGTCAGCCCCACCGCACCAAGTGCAAGCGCCGTCGCCTCGCCCGACAGCGTATCCACCGCCTGTTTGTAGAACATCGGCGTGATAATCGAGACAACCTTGGTAGCCAAAAGCGCCAGCATAGCAAGCACTACGCGCATCTTCAGGTCCGTGCGACCCTCGGGCCAGAGATAGGGCATAACCCGCTTGACCGTGCGCACGCCGGACAAACGCTCTTCGCGGGCGATGTCTTGTGTGTTTGGGATATCGAGTGTTTCAGCGTCTGGATGCTTGGGCGGCACCGTGGGCACGCCGGTCGTGTCTGTCGCAGTCATGCGATTGAGGTAGGACGCACAGAGCCTCTTGACCAGTCCCTAAGAGTAGCATTGACGCACAATATACCCTGCGTCGCAGCACGCAGATTCCCAAAGATTTTACTCAGGAATATCGAACACCTGGCCGGGATAGATCAAATCGGGATCGCGTATCTGGTCACGGTTGGCTTCAAAGAGCCGAACATAGAGTGTGCCCTCGCCGTAGCGCTCGCGTGCAATGGCCCAGAGCGTATTACCGGGCTGCACGGTCAGGACCCGCGCTTCTGAATGTCCGCCTTCGTCTTCGTTGGCCAACGTCTCACGGTCTTCGCGTTTAAACGGCGTCTCGACACGCGACGTCACGATCCCATCGGGATCAACCTCGTCCACGCGCAGGGTGTAGATGCCCTGGTCCACTTCCGGCAAGCCAACGCGCCATGACCCATCTGGGCGGATTGGCGTGGTAGTAATGGGCGTGTTGTCGATATAGACACGCACAAAGCCGTCGAGGGCGCGACCGGCGAGTTGCACGTCTCCCCCATCGTCATAGCTGATTGTGTCGAGTGCAATGGATTCCGAAACTTGCGGCGCTTGCAGGACGCGTAGGCCTTCTTCGTTTGTGGCCAAAACTGTGGGCGCAACTTGCTCTGCGGGGGTGTCAGGTTCCGCCGCAGCCGCTTCTGCAGGCTCTTCGGCACTCTCAAGCTCTGGCGCAGGCACTTGTGCCACCTCTTCCGTCGCCCTGGGCTCCGCGGCAGAACCGGCAGCCTGTGCGGAGGTGTTTGGCGCCGTGGAATCTGTCTCGGCGACCTGATCTGTGGTCTCTGGTTCGGTCTCTGTGGCGTGCGCCATCTCAGCCACGTCGTGTTCTGTCACATCCGGCTCAGTTGAAGGAGTGTCGGCCACGTCAACCTCCGGAGCGGGTTCAGGCTCAGACGTTGATAGAGTAGCCTCCGCCTCAGGAACTTGCGGCTGAGGATCAGGTGCCGACGGCGTGGGTAGTGGCACTTGCGCGACCTGCGTTGTCGGTGCGGCAGGCTCGGATATTTGCTCATCGCCCTCTTCAGGCGCGGATTCGATCTTGGTCTCTGCCTCGGGTTCAGCCTCAGCCAGCACAGTGGGGCGCACGGGCGTAATGATTATGCTGCCATCTCCGGGCACACGGGTACCGTCCATCATCATGGCAACGGTCAAGACGCGCGGCTTTTCACTCGGCGGGATGTCGAGGAAGCTCACAAACTGCCCAGCGCCGTCCGTCACCACATCCGAGATTTGGTCCCCGTCGAGCAAAACAAGAATTTCACGCTCGGCCATACCACGACCAGCCAGCAGAGTTTGGCCGTTTGGTTCCACGCGGACGACATCAATGCTTGGCGCTGCAACAACAGGTTTGTCGGGCTCAGCAGCGGGTTCGGACACAGGTGCGACCTCAGGCTCAGCTACGGCCACTTCCGGCTCTGGCGCAGGTTCGGGCGCCACTTCGGTCTCTGGTACGGTGGCCGCTTGTAGTTGCGACGCAACATCGGCCTCTGGTGCTAAAGTCTCAGTGGGCTGCGCCACCTCTTGGGCCGCCTCTTGAGGCGCAGGGTCAGGTGCAGGAGCCGGCGCATCGCGCATCATCACCATGGCGCCCATGCCTGCCGCCGCAGTCACCGCAGCGCCACCGCCTGCCAGTAATGCAATCCGCGCCATATTTCCCCCCACAAACACCACTGTTTGCACTAAGTTAAGTTGCATGACCTTATCAGTGGTTTCAGACCGGGTCAAAAGCCGACGGAGTGGGATATGCCAGGGTTTTCTTTATGTGTCTATTGTGGGTCGAATGAAGGCACACAACCAAGTTACAAAACTGCGGCTCAAGAGCTTGGAACAGCTATCGGCGCACATGGTTGGCGATTGGTATATGGCGCGGGAAACGCCGGTTTGATGGGCCAGGTTGCGCGTGCGGCCATCACCGCAGGTGCGGAAACGTTCGGAGCCATCCCCGAGCACCTCCTAGACAGTGAGATGGCCAAGACGGACCTCACAAGCCTCGTCATCACCGAGACGATGCACGAGCGAAAAAAGATCATGATGATGAACAGCGACGCGATCATACTTTTGCCCGGCGGCGTGGGGTCACTGGACGAATTCTTTGAGGCGCTAACCTGGGCGCAGTTGGGACTGCACGAAAAGCCGATTATCTTGCTTGATATCGACGGGTATTGGTCGTCGCTTATCGCGATGCTCTATCACATGATTGAACACGGTTTTGCCAACGCATCGTTGATGATGCTCTTTACTGTGGCCGGCACGGTGGAAGATGCTATTTCTATATTGGAGCCATCAGCACCCTAGCCGACCCAACACGGACAGCCATCCTCGTGACAGCCACCTCCTCCTCGACATCACCTGTCAAAACCCCAAAATTCCAACCGCCGGAAGACCGACTCACACAAACATTGGGCGTGTTGTTGCGACGCGAAACTGAGGCGCGGATTTTGGCGCCCGTCATTGCGGCGCTGGCGGATCGCTTTGGCACGGGCGTCTTGGACGTCGTGCGTGATACAATCATCGAGATTGCCCGCACCCAAGGCGCGCAATTGGCCGAAGAATACGGTCAAAACAGCGCAGCGTTTCAAGAAACGCTGGCCTTTTGGACAGCCAATGAGGCTTTGGAGATCGATCTCCTCCGTGATGACGGCCGGCATCTCGACTTCAACGTCACGCGGTGTCGCTATGCGGAGATGTATCGTGCCCTTGGAATTGAGGAACTTGGTGCATTGCTCAGTTGCAATCGCGACGGAGCTTTGATCGAGGGGTTTAATCCCGATGCCACGCTCACCCGAGACCAAACGATCCTTGGCGGTGCGCCGTGCTGCACGTTCCGCTACGACTTTGGAGGGTAAGGCTGCTCCCATTGAAAATGGTGCCTCCAGAGCACCCTCGCATTCACCTTGGTCAAATTCACCTTGGTCAATGCGCAGTACGTCTACAAAAGCACCCGCTCAACCACCCAATAGGCTCCGATGGCCGCAATCGCGAGGCTTGCGGGAATTGAGATGGCTGCGCGATACCAGCGTTTGTCACCAAACCAGTAGCCCACAACTGCAAACGCAATTGCGATGACAGCCAATTGCCCAAGTTCGACGCCAATATTGAAGCCAATGAGCGCGGCGATGAACTGTCCCGTGGGCAGACCGAAATCACCCAAGACACTGGCAAAGCCCAACCCGTGCAGCAATCCAAAGGCAAAGACGATGGCTGGACGCCAGCGGGTCATTTGAGGAGACAGGATGTTTTCCACCGCCACATAGACAATCGAGGCCGCGATGATCGGCTCCACGATGCTGCCTGGGATCGTGACGAAGCCCAGCGCGCCCAGTGCAAGCGTCACTGTGTGTGCCAACGTAAAGGCCGTCACTTGCCACAACAGCGGGCCCAACCGTGTTGAGAGAAAGAAAAGCCCCAGCACAAAAAGAATGTGATCCAGCCCTTTGGGAATGATGTGGTCAAAGCCCACAGGAATGTAGCTTACGAATGTCGCCCATCCGCCCAGCGCGTTGGCACCACTTACATTGATGGGACCCGTGCTTTGCCCTCCGTCGAGGTACCCGGTGTAGCCGTCTTGCACCTCCATTTGCCGCAAGATGAGCGTGCCAAATCCGCGTGGCCAAGTAAAATCGAGCGCAGAGGCCGTCGGAAGCTCCGCAGCAAAGGTCACGCTGCTGTCGCGGAGAGCTTCGGGATCGCCGGTGGGACCGATGTCAATGCTTTGCACGCCGAGGGTAAGTGGCGCATCATCGACGGTGATTGTGATTGTTCCGGCCATTTGGTCGGCCACAGGCGCAAAACGTTTTTCCAAGGCCTCGGGACTCAAGGCGCGTAAAGCGTCGTAAGCCTCGGCGTCGTCGGTATCCTCAGTGTCTGTCAGCCCGTCAAGATCAAGTCCCAGGACAAACGCTTCAACATTCAGTTGCAACTCAAGCGTCAACCCGCCCTGCCCGGCTTTGATATCTCCAACCGTTGGACGAACTTCATGGGCCTGAGCTCCCGCCGCCAAAGCCAAATTCAAACCCAAGACACACCACGCCAAGACGTTGTAGAAGATCCGCATCACATCCCACCTCATGTTTTGCATCACTGACCACACAGGGTGGAGCTTTGACAAGGGCTGTTGCGCATTGGGCACCGCTTCTGCCTTGCGCTTGCCAGGGGCTAGGGTCAAAACAGCGACATGACCCAAATCCTCTGCATTGGCTCCGTCCTTTGGGACGTGATCGGGCGCACGGCGAGTTCCATGAGCTTGGGCGCGGACGTGCCCGGACGCATTACACAAATCCCAGGGGGCGTGGCGTTGAACGTTGCCATGACCCTACGCCGGTATGGGATGACCCCGAGCCTGTTGTCTGCCGTTGGGCGTGATCGCGCCGGCGATGCTTTGGTGGCCGAGGTTGCGGAAATGGGCCTAGGCACGGAGTATCTTTACCGCTCCGAAGATCTCCCCACAGACCGGTACATGGCCATCGAAGGAGGCTCGGGCCTTGTCGCGGCCATCGCGGATGCCCATTCGCTTGAAGCCGCGAACGACAAGATTTTGCGCCCCTTGCACAATGGCGAATTGGGCGATGCACAGCATCCGTTCGAAGGCCGGATTGTTTTGGACGGAAACCTCACTGAAAGCCTTTTGACCAAGATCGCCAGTGATCCAGCGTTTGGGCGGTGTGATTTGCGTGTGGCGCCCGCCTCTCCGGGCAAAGCGCAACGTTTAAACCCATTTGTGATGGCCGAGGCCCGCACCTGCAAGGCGACGCTTTACGTGAACCTGGAGGAAGCCGGGTACCTTTGCCATCAAACCTTCACCACAGCCCAAGACGCCGCAGCGGCTTTGGTGGCACGCGGGGCATCCCGTGCGCTTGTGACCAATGGGGGCGAAACCGCCGCAGACGCCGATACCGATGGTCACTTCGAAGCCGCACCGCCGCAGGTTCTTGTGACCCGTGTCACCGGCGCAGGCGACACGTTTATGGCCGCCCATATCGCCGTTGAATCTCAAGGCGTGGCCCGCGAAGAGGCCCTCGCCCAAGCGTTGGCCGCCGCCGCGCGCTATGTCTCAGGAGACACACCACTATGACCCCATCCTTTAGCGCAGAAGTCGCGCAGGCGCGCACCGATGGCACACCCATTGTCGCATTAGAATCCACGATCATCACCCATGGCATGCCGTGGCCAGACAACTTGGCCATGGCGCGCAAGGTCGAAGCAACCGTCCGCGAGGCAGGTGCTGTTCCAGCAACGATTGCCGTGCTCGCCGGTGTGTTGCAGGTCGGTTTGGAAGAGGACGCTCTGGAACAGTTGGCCCAAACCAAGGGAGCCGCGAAACTGTCGCGTGCCGATTTGGCCGTTTGCTTGGCACAGGGAGAGACCGGCGCCACCACCGTCGCCGCGACCATGATCGCAGCACATCTTGCGGGGATCGACGTGTTTGCCACCGGTGGGATCGGTGGGGTGCACCGCGGCGCGGAAGAGAGCTTTGATATCTCTGCAGACCTGCGTGAATTGGCGCTTACGCCGGTGACGGTCGTGGCGGCTGGCGCGAAGGCCATCCTCGATATCCCAAAGACACTTGAGGTTCTTGAGACCTACGGCGTGCCCGTCATCGCTTATGGCCAAGGTGCATTCCCGGCCTTTTGGTCCGCTGATGCTGGGTTGCCCGCGCCCTTACGCCTCAACACACCAAGCGAGATTGCCCGCGCACATTTGAGCCGTGGGGCCATGGGGCTTTCGGGCGGCCAATTGATCGGCAACCCAATCCCCGCGGATGCGGAGATCCTCCGCGCCGAGATCACACCGATCATCGAACGCGCGCTTGGCGATGCGGAAACCCATCGGATCACTGGCAAAGCCGTGACGCCCTATCTTTTGCAGCGCATCTACGAGATCACAGAAGGTCGATCCCTGGCCGCCAACATAGCCCTGGTGCTCAACAATGCCCGGGTGGCGGCGCAGATTGCCCGCGAAATATGCAATCAACGCAACCAAGTTGCCCAATAACGAGGCAAAGCATTGTGTGACCTCGCCCGAGCCCTTACGTAGCACCAAGTGGGTGCTGTTGCGCCCTTAAGGACCACTGTAGAACGATATGACCACCCCATTTGACGATCAACCCAAACGCCCGGGTCTCATCGCCGGTTTGCGATCCTCCTTTTTGACCGGCCTCGTGGTCATCGCACCCGTGGGTTTGACGATCTGGTTCCTGTGGACCTTGGCGGGTTGGGTCGACTCGGTCGTCTTGCCTCTGGTGCCGTCCCGCCTCGATCCAGCAAGCTACATCGGCATCAATTTGCGCGGTGTTGGTGTTATCGTCTTTTTGATATTCACCGTGATTGTGGGTTGGATTGCCAAAGGTCTTATCGGTCGGTCCTTGATCCGCGTGGCCGAAGGTTTGGTGCATCGCACGCCAGTGGTGCGGTCCATCTATTCCGGCATCAAGCAAATCGCCGAAACCGTCTTTGCTCAGTCAGAGCGCAGTTTCGAGAAAGCCTGTTTGATTCAGTATCCGCGAAAAGGCATCTGGGCGATCGGGTTTATTTCGACCACAGCCAAGGGCGAAGTCGCGAATCAAGCTGACATATCAGGCGATCTGCTGTCGGTTTTTGTGCCCACGACGCCGAACCCAACCTCAGGGTTTTTGCTCTTTTTTCCACGTGAAGACGTGGTGGAACTCGACATGTCTGTCGAAGACGCAGCCAAGCTGGTGATTTCTGCGGGGCTTGTCTATCCCAATGGGAAAGAACCCACGGACGATCCCGAGCCCAAGGGCCGGTGGCTCAAGCGCAAATAAACCGGATCAGATCGGTTTCGCAGTTCCAAACATGGCGTCCAGATCGGCGGTTTGGCGTTTTCCAAGATCGTCTGCGTGGGCCAACAGAAATGCATCCGCCGCAGCCTGACCTGCGTCGCGCAATTGGGCGACCACTGTGGGCACAGGGATGGTCTTAGTGGCGACCGAGAGCGACGTCATCAACGCATCGTCCGCAACCATGTGAACGCGCAGCGCTTTCATGGATCCCTCTGGCACCTGGCCATTCGTCAAAAGTCGCTGCACAAACTCTATGGCGCGCAATTCACGAAGCAGTGAAGAGTTGAATGAAATTTCGTTGATGCGATTTGCGATGTCTTGCGGAGTTTGCGGCGTCCCGGGTCGCTCCAACGGATTGATGTTCACAATCAATATGTCATCGGGCAAATGGGCTTCGAACAAAGGGAAAAGCGCGGGATTACCGGTATAGCCACCGTCCCAAAACGCCTCGACCTTTCCCGAAATGGGATCTTCCATCTCGATGGCTTGAAACAACGTCGGCAAACACGCTGAGGCCAAGATCGCATCAGTGCTGATCCGATCTCCGGTAAAGACACGCACTTTGCCATCGCGCACGCAGGTGGTGCAGATATGGAGCTCCGGTCCACCTGCGCGGGTGCACATATCGGCATAATCGAACTCTTCAACGATCCGGCGCAACGGGTTCTGTGCCAACGGCCCATAGGCATAAGGCGACATGACCCGCGTCATCAGGTCCGTCACCATAAAATAGGGTGAGAATTCGAGCGCTTTGGACGTGACCTTGGGGTCCGGCCAATAGGCTGATAGCCACGCGGGCATGGTGGCGGCTTGCACACCTGAGATCTGTGCCCAAAGCACATCCAATGCCTCCCTTGCGCCAGCGCGCTGCCCCTTGACCCACCCGGATTTCAAAGCTGCTCCGTTCAGCGCACCCGCAGAGGTCCCAGTGATGGCTGCAATCTCAATCCAGTCTTCCTGCAGCAACCGGTCCAGCACTCCCCAGGTGAACGCACCATGGGCGCCCCCGCCTTGAAGTCCCAAATTGATCGCAACCGATGATCGATCCATGCTAGTCTTCCTCATGCTCGAAATACCCTAGGGGAGTCCCAAATCTGATTGGGACGGGGACAAAGCACCCACCCCAACCGCAGGTGTTGATCAAGCGCGCGCGGGGTGCGCTCCGATTCGCACTGGGGTCAAAGCGCGGTCCAACCGCCGTCGACAGAGATGGTTGTGCCGGTGATCTGCGCCGCGGCGTCCGATGCAAGGAACACAGCTGTGCCGCCGAGCTGCTCCACAGTGGCAAATGCCTTCGAGGGCTGCCGCGTGAGCAAAACATCCCGCACGACCGTATCGCGGTCCATATTGTATTCTTTCATCGTGTCCGGGATTTGTGCCTCCACCAGGGGGGTCAGCACATAGCCAGGACAAATCGCGTTGGCGGTGATGGGCTCTTCTGCCGTCTCCAGTGCCACAACCTTTGTCATACCAACAACACCGTGTTTGGCCGCCACATAGGCCGACTTATAGGGCGAAGCCGTCAAGCCATGGGCCGAGGCGATGTTGATCACGCGGCCCCACCCCGCCGCCCGCATTAGCGGCAGCGCAGCAGCGGTAGTGTGGTAGGCCGAGGACATGTTGATGGCGATGATCGCGTCCCATTTGTCGACTGGGAACTGATCTATGCCGGCAACGTGCTGGATGCCTGCATTGTTGATGAGGATGTCGCAGTTCCCCGCTTGAGCAATCAAATCACGGCATTCATCGCCCTTGGACATATCCGCTTTGACATAGCGCGCCGTTACGCCGCTCTCTTTGGCGATCTCGGCGGCGATGGCATGGTCTTCGTCCCGGTCTGTGAAGGAGTTGAGTACCACATCGGCCCCGGCTTTCGCCATCTCCCACGCGATGCCCAGGCCAATGCCCGAATTCGATCCGGTGATAACGGCGGTTTTTCCTGAGAGTGACATGGCGGGCCCCTTTTGCTGCACTGCGGCAAGACTACCGCAAGCGCAGCGCGGACGCATCTGAAAAAGCGCTGAGCTGACTCACACAACCAACAAAGGCGTACATGCAATAATTCACGCCCAACCGCGATTGGCCAAAATATACGTATGGTCCGCGTTTCACTGCGGCAATCGGGAAAACTAGGCGTACAGGACACACACCAACGGCATCACCCGCGAAGTGCTGAGCCTAACTCAACAGCCCCAAAACATCGTCGATCAGGCCAGTGCCTTGGAAGTTGTCCATAATGAGATCTTCGAGAAGCAGGTTGTTGATTTGGAACACGCCATAGCCGTTGTCGTAGGCCACTTTACTGCCGCTTTGCGTCACGTGCTCCATGAACCCGTTGGGAGGCGGTTGCGTCGTATCCACCGCTGGGCAGGCTTACCATCAAGATGCTGTCCTCCGCCAAGTTGAAATCGATCACCACAGCACGCTCAGCTCTATAGACAGGCGTGTCAAAGATGAACGCAAAGCCGTCTGCGACACTACCCCGTTCATGATGTCGCGACCGGTCTGGGCGGACGGCAAAATGTCATCGCCGAAGCCACCGTTCAAGCGGTCCCAGCCATGGGCGCCAATCAAAACGTCATCGCCACCGTTGCCAAAGAGCCAGTCCATGCCGCCATCGCCGACCAATAGGTCTGTGTTGGAGCCACCTCAAGGGGGGATCACGGGAAATTCTAAGGCCTTTTGACCTGACATTTCGTATAGGTCAGCCGCAACAGAGATCAATCAATCGGTTTCATTCAATGACGCGAACCAGATGCGCGGATTGCGCCGCATTTTGATCGCCGCCTAAGCCAAGACCGGGTGAGGATCCGCATGTCCTGTCTGCTGACAGAAAAAAACCCCGGCACGAAGCCGGGGTTAGTTATTGAGGCAGGTTTCATACAGGCAAGAAACCTATCGAGCAGTAGCATTTGTATATTCAATTTTTGCGTGCGTTGAAAGCTAAAAGTTTGAAAAGGAATGAAAGCAGCGTTACGCTAGAACCCAATAATACAAGGGCAGATAGGGATTGTTGCTGAAATGCGCCTAGATAATTTCCACAGCGTTCGAACACGCTGCAGGGTCGGAACCACACTTTTCGCGCTGGTGATGGCCACTGGATTAACCGGGGGATTCGGGGTGGGATTCGCCACCGCCGAGCCCCAGCATGGCATCGCAATGTATGGGACCCCTGCTCTGCCGTCCGATTTCACGCACCTGCCCTATGCCAATCCCGATGCACCGACAGGCGGCGTCATCCGAATGGGTGAAGGCGGCAGCTTTGACAGCTTGAACCCCTATATTCGTAAGGGCTCCGTGCCTTGGATGCTCCGCTTCGTCGCATCCGAGAGCCTCATGGGGCGCTCCTATGACGAACCCTTCGGACTCTATGGTCTCCTGGCCGAGACAATCGAGACCGGAGAGAACCGTGAATGGGTTGAGTTCACACTGCGTCCCGAAGCCCGCTTTTCCGATGGCAGCCCGGTGACCGTCGAAGACGTCATGTGGTCCTATGAAACGCTCGGTACGGTGGGCCATCCGCGCTACCAGGGCCTATGGGGCAAAATTGCAACAATGGAGAAAACGGGCGAGCGCTCCGTACGCTTCACCTTCAATGTAGAAGACCGCGAATTGGCTCTTTTGGTCGGAATGCGGCCGATTCTTAAGAAGGCGCAATGGGACGGGGTCGATTTTGCCGAATCGGGCGTGGACTTGGTGCCCATAACGTCGTCCCCCTATATGATCGATAACTTTGAAACAGGCCGCTTTGTTTCGCTCAAACGCAATCCCGACTATTGGGGCGCGGACGTGCCCTTCCGCCGCGGCACCAACAAGCTTGACGAAATCCGAATGGAGTTCTTTGGCGACAGCGCCGTAGCCTTCGAAGCCTTCAAGGCGGGCGAGTTGAACACCCATCGCGAGTTCAATGCCGCCAAATGGGAGAGTCAGTTCGGTTTCCCTGCTGTGGCAAGCGGGGACATCATCAAATCTGAAATCCCGCATCAGCGGCCCTCGGGCATCACGGGATTTGTCATGAACACCCGCAAGGATGTTTTCAAAGACTGGCGCGTGCGCGATGCAATGATCCATGCCTTCAACTTCGAGTTCATCAACGAAGCCATGACAGGCGGTGCCCAGTCGCGGATCACCTCGTTCTACTCCAACTCGGTGTTGGGCATGCGCGACGGTCCCGCCGAAGGCCGTGTGTTGGAACTTTTGGAACCTTTCGTAGACCAACTCTTGCCCGGCGCCATTGATGGCTATGCCCTGCCCGTCTCCAACGGATCAGAACGCAACCGCGCGGGCATCGCCGCAGCCCTCATGCTGATGGAAGAAGCCGGCTGGACGGTCCAAGATGGCGTGATGAAGGATGTGGCGGGCACGCCCTTCACCTTTGAAATCCTGCTCAAGCAAGGCGACAACGAGAACCAGGCCATCATTGACCTCTATGTCAGCGCGCTTGAACGTATGGGCATTGTTCCAATTGTCACCACAGTTGACAGCGCACAATATAAAGAGCGCACCGATAACTATGATTTTGGCATGGCCTACTACCGCCGCGGCCTGTCTCTCAGCCCAGGCAACGAGCAATATCTTTATTGGGGATCTGACGGGATTGAGACACCCGGTACGCGCAACTGGATGGGCATGAATTCGCCCGCCGCTGAAGCCATGATTGGCGAGGTTCTCAACGCAGGCAGCACCGATGATTTCATTTCTGCGGTCCGCGCGCTGGATCGTGTACTTACCTCCGGGCGTTACGTGATCCCGATCTACACCTTCGCCATTGGCCGCGTGGCCCATGCAAAAGAGCTCAAATACCCCGAAACCATCCCGATGTACGGCGATTGGATCGGCTGGCAACCGGATGTGTGGTGGTATGAAGAAGAGTAAACTGCTGGCGACACTGACAGTCGTGAGCCTTGCGCTGGCGGGATGTGCAACTGTGCAAGGCATCGGGCGCGACATCTCTGCAGGCGCGGAACGTGCGTCCACCTGGTTCTAACCCGATGCGATGGATTTTTGCCGTCATGAGCCTGGCGCTTTTGCTCTCGGCCTGTGGCGTGGCCAAAACTGCGGTGAAGGTGCCCGTCAAGGTCACCAAAGGCGCTGCGAAAACCGTATTTTAATCGTCTGCGATCGCGCCATATATGTGGCGCGATCTGTCACATGATTGTTATGGAAAAGGGGTAGCGAGCCATTATGAACATTCTCGTACTGTGCACCGGCAACTCGGCCCGCTCCATCCTTCTGGAAAGCATCCTCAATACCGAAGGCAAAGATCGCGTCCAAGCCTATTCGGCGGGCTCACAACCCGCGGGTCGCGTGCATCCCCATTCTTTGATCTTACTCGACTCGATGGGTCACGACATATCCAGCGCATCATCGCAATCTTGGGATGCGTATGCCTCGGACGATGCGCCGATCATGGACGTGGTCATCACGGTTTGCGCATCCGCTGCTGGAGAGACCTGTCCACTTTGGCCCACCAAAGAAGGCCAGGCACCGATCACAATCCATTGGGGCGTTGATGACCCTGCAAAAGCCGAAGAGCCTGAGTGGGAAGCCGCATTTCAGACGGCCTATGCCCGCCTTCACAAACGCGCCACGGCCTTTCTCGCAGAACCGTTCGAAGACATGGACCGCGACGCGCTCAAGGCTCTGCTGACCCGCGTGGGGTCACTGTGATGGACATGCAAAAGCTCTCTGCTGAGTTCCTGGGCACCGCACTCTTGCTTCTTGGCGTCGTGGGCTCCGGCATAATGGGCGAGACCCTTGCGGGTGGGAATGTGGCCATTGCCCTTTTGGCAAATGCGATTGCCACCGGCTGCATGCTCTACGTCATCATAACTGTGCTGGGTCCGATCTCGGGTGCGCATTTCAACCCGGCGGTCACGCTGGCCTTTGCGATACGCGGAGAGATCGCGGTGCCCCTCGCGCTCGGGTTTGTCATAGTTCAAATCGCTGGCGGACTGATCGGCGTTTGGGTGACCCATGCAATGTTTGATATGCCGATTTGGCAGCTGTCAGAGACCATGCACCGAACAGGCCCCGCGCAGTGGATTTCCGAAGTGGTGGCGACCTTTGGTCTGCTCTTTGTGATCTTTGGCGGCTTGCGCTCAAAGCCAGAAGCCATCCCGACGCTTGTTGGTCTCTACATTACCGGGGCGTATTGGTTCACCTCCTCCACGTCCTTCGCCAATCCAGCCGTCACCATTGCCCGCAGCTTCAGCGATACCTTCGCAGGTATTTTTCCCAGCCATGCGCCGATGTTCATCGTAATGCAATTGATCGCAGTGCCAATCGCCGCAATGACGCTTCCACGTCTCTTACGCTGATCATATACGAGGCGTGATCGCACCCAACCGTGTGCAGCGCATCGACGCACCACATGGCTGACGCCGCATCAGACCTGCTCAAATGCTTCATTTTTGTGCACTAACCACATTTCGAAGATGCCAGGACTGGTCCCCAGCCTTCTCCCGCCTAAGTCCCCGCGAAGGGGCCGTAGAGAAACGCTCTGAAAAGGGAGATATCCATGGTCTGGACTGATCTGGCCAACAATGCGTCACAATACACGGCAAAGCTGCGCGAACGCTTTCCGCTTGCCGATGCCAAGACCATTTCCACAGCAGAAGATCGCGAGGACCTGGTTCAAAACCTAGCACAACAGCACGATCTGACACTGATGGAAGTGAACCAAGAGATCGACGATCTGCTCTTTGTCGAGAGCCTTGCGCGCCAGGCCTCTGATCTGCGCGCGGGGTAAGCCCACTCCTAGCTCAGCGACGTGACCCACAAGATCGTGGCGTCTTCCTCGCTGAGCGAGATCACATTGTGCCCCATCGCGGCGTCGTAATAGGCGCTGTCGCCCCGGCGCATTTCGACGGGTTCGTAGAACTCTGTGTAAAGCCGCACCACACCGGTCAGCACAAACAGAAATTCTTCGCCATCGTGGCGCACCCACCCGTCAAATTCCTCCATGGACCGCGCGCGCACCCGTGCTCGGTACGGCAGCATCGATTTTTGCGTCAACTGATCGGCGAGAAGCTCGTGTTCATAGGTTGCCGTGGCTTGGGCCGCACCTTCGCCCGATGTGGTGACGACCATGCGTCCCATCACCTGCTCTTTTTGTGGCGGCGTGAACAGCTGGGGGATCGTGATCGACAACCCCATCGCCAGCTTTTTGAGTGCGTCATAGGTGGGCGACATCTGACCATTTTCGATCTTGGACAGCGTGGAACGTGCCAATCCTGCTTCACGTGCGGCTTGTTCGAGCGTCCAATCGCGTTCCTTGCGAAGCTCGCGCACCCTCTGTCCAAGATCCAGTGGCTCTGCGAAAGCTTCGTCCCCGTTTTCGCGGGCCAGACGGATCAGGGTTTTGGGGTCACGCTGTACGGGTTTCGAACTGTTCATGACTTCCTGATAGTTGCGCCGTGCGATGCTTGCAACCGCGGGACTCTCTGTTAACCATGAGCGATGACGTCATCCACCGCGATCTCTGTGCTCGACCGGCAGCCTTGCCCCGTCTGTCCGGCGCCATTCAACATGGCGGCCCATGTGCTGCGCCACGCGGCGCGGGTGCCGCACAAACTGGCTCTGTCGGTTGTGGGCGATGGTGCGGCCGACGATTGGAGTTACGGGCGTCTTGAACGCGCTATACGTGGAACGGCCACTGGTCTATTGGCATGCGGGCTCGCGCCGGGAGATCGGGTGCTTTTGCGATTGGGAAATACACCCGATTTTCCAGTGGCCTATTTGGCGGCTTTGGCTGTCGACCTTGTTCCAGTACCAACCTCCCCATCGCTGACCAAAGACGAAGTGGCCGTCATTGTGGACATTGTGACGCCCGCTTTGAGCCTTACGGCGCCGGGCGTGGCCTGCCCTGCGTCCATACCGCAAGTGGAGGTGACGCAATTACGTGGGTGGCACGACTTGACCCCAGCAGAGTTCGTCTTCGGAGACCCGAACCGCTTGGGCTACATTGTGTTCACCTCGGGCACATCCGGTCACCCACGCGCGGTGGCACATGCGCATCGTGCTATCTGGGCACGTGGCATGATGCTCAGCGGCTGGTACGCCATGCACGACACCGACCGCATCTTGCATGCGGGAGGCTTCAATTGGACCTTTACTTTGGGTACGGGCCTCATGGACCCTTGGTCTTTGGGCGCCACAGCGTTGATCCCGACCCCAGGCACACCGCCCACTGACGTGCCCGGTATGCTTCACAAACACCAAGCCACACTCTTTGCGGGCGCGCCAGCCGTCTTTCGTCAGATGCTCAAGGCCGCAACACAGCCTGCCCTGCCCGATCTACGTCACGCATTGTCCGCGGGTGAGAGTTTGCCCCAAACATTGCGCGAGGCCTTCCGCGAGACCTACGCGCGTGAGATTTACGAAGCCTATGGCATGTCGGAATGCTCAACCTTTATCTCAGCGCACCCTGGCGCCGCTGCCCCGCCTGGCTCTATCGGAACAGCCCAGCAAGGACGTAAAATCGCCTTGCTGGATGATGCAGGCCCGGTCGCATTGGGAGACATTGGGGAGATCGCGGTGGCAGAAGAAGATCCTGGTCTCCTGTTGGGCTATTGGCAAAAAGGCGGTGCGCTCAATGATCCGCGCCAAGACGGCTGGTTTCGCACGGGGGATTTCGCGGCTTTGGACAGCACGGGTCAAATCACCTATCACGGGCGCCGCGACGACATGATGAATGCGGGTGGCTTTCGGGTCTCTCCCGCAGAGGTCGAGGCCGTCATAGGGGCATGTGCAGGCATCGAAAGTGTGGCAGTCACAGATGTGGAGATCAAACCTGATGTCCGCGTGATTGCTGCTTTTTATACCGCGTCGACTGCAATACCTGAGAAAAGTTTGAAATCTCATGCCGCGGCGCATCTGGCACGTTACAAACAACCTAGGCTATATGCTCATGTGGACACTTTGCCCACCGGGCCCAATGGCAAACTGTCTCGTCGCGCACTACGAGAGATGTTTGTGCCAGACGCCTCCTTCTGATGCAAAAAGGCTTTAGTCCGTGATCCAACTTGATATCTTCTCCGACCCGATTTGCCCTTGGTGCTATATTGGAAAGGCGCATTTGGACAAAGCCCTGGCCGCACAGGACAATAACCCGTTCACCATTAGTTGGATGCCCTTTCAGTTGAACCCGGATATGCCACGCGAGGGCATGGACCGTCGCGCGTATCTGGAGGGCAAGTTTGGTGGCAAAGAGGCTGCCATCCGGGCCTATGCCCCCGTACAGGAACATGCTGACGCGGCAGGGCTTGCGATCAATCTTGGGGGCATCAAACGCACACCCAACACCCGTGATGCCCACCGACTGATCCATTGGGCGGGCGTCGAGGATCGCCAAACACAGGTCGTAAGCGCGCTCTTTGAAGCCTATTTCGTAGAGGGGCGCGATATCAGCGACCGGGATGTATTGGCGGATGTGGCCGACAGCGCAGGCATGGACGCCTCTGTGGTGCTCAAGCTCTTTGCATCCGACGCAGATGATCGCGAAATTGTGGAACGCGACGCCGCCGCACGAGGCATGGGCATCAACTCGGTGCCGACCTTTATCGTGGCCGGACAACATGCCGTGCCAGGCGCGCAGCCGCCAGAGCTATGGGGACAAGTGATCGCGGAGTTGTCCGGACAGATCGCGCCGCAAGCATGACGCCGCCTTCCCCGCCGAGACCCGCGCACAACCGCCTTGGCCAAACTGAGTTCGTCGCCTTGATGGCGATGTTGGCCGCAACCGTGGCTCTTGCCATCGACGGTATGCTCCCTGCATTGGGAGAAATGGGCGAAGACCTGTCTCCCGCCAACCCCGATTTGGCTGCACTCACGATCATGGCCTTTGTCAGCGGCATGGGCTTTGGGACTTTTTTCTCTGGACCGTTGTCGGATGCCTACGGGCGTCGTCCTGTGCTTTTGTCGGGCGCGGGCATCTTTATCCTGGGAGCAGCAGCCTGTGCCTTTGCTCAGGACCTCACCGCACTGATAATTGCGCGTTTTATCCAAGGTCTGGGAGCCTCGGGTCCCCGTGTCGTGGCAATGGCGGTCATCCGAGATCGCTACAAAGGCCGCGAGATGGCGCGCATGCTATCTTTTGTGATGGTGGTCTTTGCCATCGTGCCCGTACTGGCGCCAAGCCTGGGTGCTCTGATCATGCTCTTTTCGGGGTGGCGCGGCATCTTTTGGGCATTTGCTGCCTTTTCCATGGCCACGTCGCTGTGGTTCTACATCCGCCAAGGTGAAACCCTGATCGAAGAAGACCGCCGCCCGATATCCGTCACGCTCATTTGGTCCGGTCTCAAAGAGATGTTGGGCATCGAAATGGTCCGGCTGTCGATCATTGTGCAAACATTGGCCTTTGCCATGCTCTTCGGGCTCTTGGCCTCAATCCAATTTGTATATGACCAAACCTTCGACCGGGCAGAGAGTTTTCCTGTGTGGTTTGGCGCGGTGGCTCTGGTGTCGGCAAGCTCAGGGTTTCTCAATGCCAGCCTCGTACGCCGCTACGGTATGCGCGCGATCATCACGGGCATGTTCGCCTTCTCCACCGTGGCGAGCCTGACCATGGCGATGTCTTGGCCCTCTTTGGAGGGCGACATGGCCTTTGCGGCCTTTTTGCTGTGGCAAACAGTGATCTTTTTCCAGGCGGGGATGACCATCGGGAACCTCAACGCGCTGGCGCTAGAGCCTGTTGGCCATATCGCGGGTCTCGCGGCCTCGGTGGTTGCCGCCGTGGCCACGATTGTGGCGGCGGGATTAGCGATTCCATTGTCCTTGGTTTTTGATGGCACGCCCCGGCCCATGGCCTTTGGTCTGGCGCTCTTTGCGCTTATGGCGCTTCTACTCACACTCAAAATGCGACAGTTGGAGCGTTTCGTTGTCAACGCGCCGGTTGACTAACGGGCCGTTTACGGGGGCACAGGGCTTCACCTTTCGCACACATATGCATACTAATATCGGTGTCATCACCGGGGACTATACTCCGGGCTGAGCCGCTGTGCGGAACGAGGGACCCATGACAAAAATCAAAGTCGACAATCCGATTGTCGAGATGGACGGTGATGAAATGACCCGCATCATGTGGGCGTTCATCAAAGACAAGCTCATCACGCCCTATTTGGATGTGGACTTGCTCTACTACGATCTTGGCATCGAAGAGCGCGACCGCACGCGTGATCAGATCACCATTGATGCCGCGGAAAAGACCAAAGAGGTAGGCGTTGCCGTCAAATGCGCGACCATCACACCAGATGAAGCGCGGGTTGAAGAGTTTGGCCTTAAGGAGATGTGGCGCTCTCCGAACGGGACAATCCGCAATATCCTGGGCGGTGTGATCTTTCGCCAGCCCATTATCTGCCGCAATGTGCCGCGCCTTGTGCCGGGATGGACCAAGCCCATCGTTGTGGGGCGCCACGCCTTTGGCGACCAATATAAAGCCACCGACATGAAATTCCCCGGGCCAGGTCGGCTCACTATGAAATTCGTCGGCGACGACGGCACAGAGATCGAACATGAAGTCTACAAAGCCGCTGATGCGGGGGTTTTTATGTCGATGTATAACATCGACCCGTCAATCTATGACTTTGCGCGCGCGTCTTTGAACCAGGGTCTTGACCTTGGCTGGCCTGTCTATCTCTCCACAAAGAACACTATTCTAAAGCAATATGACGGTCGCTTTTTAGAAGTCTTTGCAGAGGTTTACGAGGCGGAATTCAAAGACAAGTTCGAAGAGGCTGGCATCTGGTACGAACATCGTTTGATCGACGATATGGTGGCCTGTGCGCTCAAGTGGAATGGCGGGTTTGTATGGGCCTGCAAGAACTACGACGGCGACGTGCAATCCGACGTGGTGGCCCAAGGGTTCGGGTCTCTGGGCATGATGGCCTCGCGTTTGATGACGCCAGATGGACGGATCGTAGAATCCGAGGCGGCCCATGGAACCGTGACCCGCCACTACCGCCAACATCAAGCCGGCGAAGCCACTTCCACCAACTCAATCGCGTCGATTTATGCCTGGACCGGCGCACTGCGCCACCGCGCGAAAATCGATGATAACGCGAAACTTTTGGAATTTGCGGAGATTTTGGAACAGGTGATCATCGACACGGTCGAAGCGGGACACATGACCAAAGACCTCGCGCTATTGGTTGGGCCCAAGCAAGGTTGGCTCACCACTATGGGCTTCCTTGAAAAGATTGATGAAAACCTAAGCAAAGCCCTTGCCGGGTAACGCCTCGGACGCCATGTGCCTTTTCAATGGTTGGCCGTCGGTCTAGAGCTCGGCCATGGTCAAAAACGAACCCCAAACCCGGCTTGAGCATTCGCTCCTGGAAGATGGGCAAGCCTTTGTCCTAGGCGCGAGTTTGACGTCTTTTGGCTTGGCACTTCTGACCCATGCCGGGCTTGTGACGGGTCAAACTGCGGGCGCAGCAGTGCTTATATCCTATGCAACAGGTTGGTCCTTTGGCGCGGTGTTTTTCGCGCTCAACCTGCCCTTCTACGTTTTGGGATGGCTGCAGCTTGGGCCGCGCTTCACGATCAAGAGCTTTGTTGCGGTGGCACTGACCTCTGCGATGGCTGAAATTCTACCGCTCTACATCAGCTTTGGGGATGTCAGCACATTGCTCGCCTCACTCCTGGCCGGAGCGATCATTGGCATGGGTCTTATCGTGATCTTTCGCCACGGTGCCTCATTGGGCGGGGTCGGCGTTCTGGGCCTTTGGGTGCAGGAAAAGTTTGGCATTCAAGCAGGCTGGATCCAACTTGGATTTGATGCTGTGCTCTTTGCCACCGCGCTTTTGGTTCTGGACCCGGGGCTGGTAATCTTTTCGTTGGCGGGCGCGGTTGTGGTCAACCTCATCATTGCCGTCAATCACCGCAAGGACCGCTACGTCGGACGCTAACCGACCGCAGAGGCTTGGCCGGGCATGGCCGCCTCATCATGCCCCAGATTCCCACGACGAGCATGCGCGCCTATGCTTGGGCTGCTGCATCGGACAGACCATCAGCGAAACCCGTGAACGCGGCATGACCTCAACAGGTTTAGAATCCGTAAACCATTCCCAGAATTACCAGATTCCAGTACAAATGACGCCGCATTCCGGGAGTAATGGGTGGCTATGAATATGGTGTCACAACAAGATCATGGTCACGGGACCGTGGCGCTGCGCCACGACAAGTTGTTCAAGCTGCTTCAACACGAAGACGGTCCCGAAGAGGGAGTACGTCGTGCCAAGAAGGGGTTGACCCTTCCTGCCGACGAGGCCCGACGGATGATCGCCGCGGCCCATGCATCGCTAGGGTATGACTTTCGAGATCAACAGCTTAGAAAAGCCTTGCGCCGTCAGACCACGTGGTGGTCCCGTGGGATGTTCGGCTGATCAAAATCGTGTACTGTCCCGCGACGTTCAAAGACAGAACTGTGGATATGCGCGCCATCTTCGATGACACGGCGCTCTTCACGCGGGATGTAGTGGCCAAATAGGCTGCGATACCCTTTGCCCCAAGGACCTTGTTTGAGGCGTGGGAAGAATTCCGCGCATTTCCAGCCAAGCGTCATGCTCGTACCAGGTTTTGCCAGGGGATCTGGCGTGACATACTTTCCGCCATGGCCTTTGACGATGGCGTCCACTGTTTCGTCTTTGAAGCGCAAGTCGAGGCCTTTGGCCTCGTCGATCATCCAGTCCAGAACAACTTTGCCAAGGGCGGACTGCATCTCTGGTACGCCTCCTCCGATGTCACCATGCACACCCGCGAACCAAACCTCTTTCACATCCTGTTCGCCCGGTTGCGGATCCGGTTGATCGGAGCCGTGCCAATACGGGCCCTTCTCCCACAGGGAGTGGCGGAAGAGCGACCGACATTCATCAATGGCCAGCGCGTGACGTACGGCTTTGACTGATGGATTACGAGCCGAGAACGCGTATTTGCGCAACCGCAAGCCGTAGCGCAGGTCAATGTCGATCATGGTTGAGACCGTGTCGAAAAGCAGAAGCGCATCAATGGTCACTCGCGGCGCGTCGAGCACTCGTTTGACCATGTTCACTGCGGCAAACGGGTTCTCCTCACTGCCGCTTTTGCCAGTGTCCGTATCGGTTTCAGAAATCGCGGTGTAGGCGCGCAAAGCATAAGTCAAAAGGTTACGGTTGTGCTCTTCAATGAGCCCCACGGCATGCAAGAACCCTGCCAAAACCCGCGCGGTATACGCGCCGCGTGAAAAGCCGCAGAGCACGAGTTTATCGCCCTCTTTGTAATGCGTCATAAGAAACTCATACGCCTCGCGTACGTTGGTCATTAATCCCCGCCCAGTGGCGAGACCTATGATTTCGGTGGTTTTACGCGTGAGCGTGAAAAAGGCGTTGTCCGCACCAAATGTGCCGACACCGGGATCATAATAGACCAGTTGATTTTCATCTTTTTGAAGCGTGCCGTAGAGCCGCAAAATATGCGTACGGCGTTTGGTAATTTGGTTCGACGTGCCGTCGAGTAACAAAACAATAGTTTTTGACATTTTCGGGTTAATCCCTAATGGAAATAAGGGGATGTTAACCACGAAATCCTGTCGCCACCACAAATTTTTCTGAGGAATCCGAGCGTGAAGCAGGTGGTTTAAAATGCGCGACCTTTGTGAAATTGGTCTTAAGCACCTTTTGCATATCCCCCTCTGCGCCCCCGGCCAAGACCTTGGCCACGAAAGTGCCTCCCTGCTCAAGGACGTCAAAGGCGAAGTATGCCGCCGCCTCACAAAGCGCCATGATCCGCAGGTGATCGGTTTGCTTGTGACCAGAACTGGCCGCAGCCATGTCCGACATCACGACGTCTGCGGGGCCGCCAAGCCAGGCTTTGACTTTCTCATCGGCTTCGTCTTCTAGAAAATCGAGCACGTGAATCTCTGCGCCTGCCAGCGGCTCAACCTCTTGAAGGTCCACGCCAATGATGCGGCCCTGTTTCTTGCCCACTTTTTCACCCAGCGCATTGATGCGCGGCACCGCCACCTGCAGCCAGCCACCTGGTGCACATCCAAGGTCGACGACACGGGCGCCCGGGACGAGAAAGCGGTATTTGTCGTCTATTTCCATAACCTTGAAGGCCGCACGACCCCGATAGCCTTCGGCTTGGGCCCGTTTGACATAGGGGTCATTCAATTGGCGTTGCAGCCAGCGTGTGGAAGACAGTTTACGCCCACGCGCGGTTTTTACCTTTACTTTGAGTTCGCGTTGCCCGCGTCCCGAGGTGTTTTTGCCATCCGGTGTTTTTGCCATGGGTTCTCTCCTGGGCCGCGATGTTTGCCAAAAACCGCATGCCGAATCTTACCAAAATGCGGGGGCTCTTAAAACGGCCCTTCTTCTAGAACGCCATCCGCCGACATCTGTGCGTAAAGCAATCCCTCACGCAGACCACGGTCCGCCACGGACAAGCGATCCGTAGGCCATGACCGCAAAAGCGCCTGCAGGATCGCGGCACCCGACATGATCAGCGCTTGCCGGTCTTGCCCAATCCTTGGGTCGCGCCGCCGACCGGCGGGACCCATCTCTAAATAGGACGTGATCACCCGATCAATCTGATCAGAGGTCATGCGCAGCCCGTCAACCTTGGTCCTGTCGTAACGACGCAAGCCCAAGTGCGAAGCTGCCACTGTTGTCACCGTCCCAGAGGTGCCCACAATCTGAAAACCGTCCCGCGTTTGCGCGTCTCTGTAGGGCGCAAAGCCCTCCAGTTGTTCTTCAAAGAACCAGGACATCAACGCATAGCGCGCACTGTCATCATCGACATCGTTGAACTGGTCCCGCAATGTTGCAACGCCCAGTGGCACAGAAATCCAATCGACCACTTTGGCCACCGGAAACTGGCTTTCGGCGGGGTGAAATCCGGCGTGCAATCGCATGATAGACCGCGCCCGTTCACGGGGGTCCACCTCAGACAGATCAAGCCAGACCAACTCCGTCGAGCCCCCGCCGATGTCCACCACCAAAAGTTGCTCCGTTTTGGTTGAGACAAGCGGTGCGCATGAGATTACAGCCAAGCGCGCCTCTTCTTCGGGCTCAATGACTTCAAGTTTCAGCCCGGTCTCACGTTTCACAAATGAAACCAAGTCGTGCGCATTGGCTGCGCGCCGACAGGCTTCCGTCGCGACAAGGCGCATCCGCTCAACACGGTGACGTTTGATCTTTTGAGCACAGACCCGCATTGCCTGCACCGTACGTCCCATGGACGCGCGGCCCAGGCGGCCTGTCTTCTCGAGTCCCAAACCCAATTGTACGGATTTGGAAAAACTATCGACCACATGGAATTGGTTACCCTTCGGCTGGGCAATCAGCATGCGACACGAATTGGTACCAAGATCCAAAGCGGCATAGAGCTGCGCAGGATTTGGCTGGGTCGGCGCGGGGTTTTCGACCGGTTTCGGGAAAGCGCCCGCACCTTTGGAGCGCTTGGGCGCCATTCTTCACGCCCTCTAGTATTTCAAGTTGCCGCAACGATAGGCACGGCCATGCCATCGCGCAAGTGCTAACGCGACGAGAACGGACCTTATCCTGTCAATCAAACTAGAATGCCACAGATCAGGCGGTGCACACAGAAGACTTAACCCGCTGACATTTTTTGCGCTTAGGCCAAGGGATTTCCGAAGAATTTCTCCAAGTATTGGTATTCCCGAGCAAGTCTCGGGCGCAGCATATCAACCGTTTCGGATTTGAGGTCATGGACGTCCAGTTGCATCGCCGATGCGTTCTCTCGGGCACATTTGACGGCGACGCCGGTACGCTTTTGAAGGTCATGGGCCAATTGAGGCATCTCTTCAGTGCGATAGACCCGATCATAGGCCTCCAAATCCGGGCCCAGAAACAACTCCGCGGGAAGAATATGATGTTTGATCACCGAGGACGCATCACGGTATTCTTGGAGATGCGAAAAGAAGAAGTCGGGATCAGGGTCCTTGGACAGATGCGCATATTCAGGTCGTTTCATATTCGCCGAGTTGTGCAAGTCACGGAATTTCACAACCCGATTGGTGTAGACCGACAACAGCCGTTTTAAGGGATCGCGCACAACGCAGATGCGCCAATACCCCAAGGCTTTGCTGAAGCGATCCGCGCGATAGCGGATCGTCGGGAAAAGCCTGTGCCACAGATGTTCATCCCAGGTGTCCTGGGGGGGCAAATCACAGGTCGGATCCACCGTGGCCATCATGCGTTTCACTGTTGAACACCCTGCTTTGGGCAATGGACTGTAGGCGATCTGGTGCGCCTTGACCGTAATCGGCATGTGTCTGCCTCTTTCTCTTGCCTGCTCAATCGACGCCTTTTACCTTAGCGTTCTGGCAAAAAGGTTAATGCGGGTTTTTGCCATCGGACAAGTAGTCAAAGGCCTTGGCGGTCGCGGATGGAACGCATCGTGTCGAAAAGAGCACGCGACCTGATGGCCTTCGGCGCTAGTTGGAGGAGACAAGAGCCCTAAAGGGGGAGAATCATATGGTCGATGTCACAATTGTCTATTGGCGTGATATACCGGCCCAGGTCATTGTGGGCAAAGGTCGCCGCGGAGCCAAGCGCCCCCTGCCTGAGCGGTTTGAGCAAGCCATTGACCGCGCCGCCATGAAGGTGGGAGCAGCGGATACGGATGCCTATCTTGCCGAGTGGCGCAAAGCCGATGCCTACAGAGTAGAGGGGGACGCGGAAAGTGTCGCCGACGCTGAAGCCGCACGGATCGACCAAGAATACGACAAAGAGCGGATCAAGACGCTCATCGCAAACGACGGTTGGGCGTGAGCTCTTCCACACCATTTGGCGGCATTCAGGAGACCATAATGTCCCTTTTGAACTTCAAAAAACGCGATGCAACAGCACCGGACACCGGCGCCAATACCGCAGCACTTGAAGCCTTTCTTCAAGGCTACTCCATCGAGGTCATGCCCCGCACCGCGGAAAAGGTGGATGATTTCCGTGCAATCCTTGCCCCCCGCACACGCGTCTACATCGCGCACATCGAAGGCACCCCAATTGAAGACATGGTCGCGACCGCCAAACGCATCAAATCCGAAGGGTTCGATGTGATGCCGCATTTTCCCGCGCGCATCATCGCAGACAAGGCGACCTTGGCGGATTGGATTGCCCGCTACCAAGCGGAAGCGGACGTCAAACAAGCACTTCTTTTGGCCGGTGGCGTGACACACCCTGTGGGCGATTTCGACAGTTCCATGCAATTGATAGAAAGTGGTCTTTTTGGCGATTTCGACCGGTTGCACGTGGCCGGTCACCCCGAAGGCAACAAAGACATTGATCCAGATGGCTCCATGAAAAACGTCGACGACGCGCTGGCATGGAAGCAAAAGTTCTCCGAGACGACGGACGCGAAACTGGCATTGGCCACGCAATTCGCGTTTGATGGTGGCCCCATCATCGCATGGGCAAACAGCATCAAAGCGGCGGGCATCGATCTTCCCGTGCACATTGGCATCGCGGGTCCTGCGAAGCTACAAACGTTGATCAAGTTTGCCATCGCATGCGGTGTGGGGCCCTCGCTCAAAGTGCTCCAAAAGCGCGCGATGGACGTGACCAAACTTCTTCTGCCTTATGAGCCAACAGATGTGCTCACAGAGTTGGCCAACCACAAAGTGGCGAACCCTGATTTCAACATCGAACAGGTGCACTTCTTCCCGCTTGGCGGCATCAAGACCAACGCCAAATGGGCCACCGAACATGGCGGCGGGCAGCCAGAAACTGCGGCCTAGACGCTCGCTTTATCCCAGAACACAAATGCGCGGCGGAGCTACCGGCGCGCGTTTTTTATTTGCAATCCGCTGACCGTGTTCGACGCTCGACTTGATCAAACGGGACCGTCCAAGGCCCAAGTGCCTTAGCGTCACGCTTCTTTTCACCCGGTGCCTAGGGTACCGATATCCCAAAATGGGAGATGCAACGTGCGCATTTTGAAATGGATTGGTCTGGCTTTCGGAGTCTTGATCGCAGTCTTGTTGATCAATTTTATGCGATTTTCACCCGATCCCGTGGACAGGACAAATGCAGCACTCCCAGACGTCGATACCAACGCGGTGGCCGAACTTCTAAGCCAATCGATCCAGTTCCAAACGATCTCCCACCCGCTTGGTGCCCCTAACCGGCCCGACGATTACCAACGTTTCCTGGATTGGGTCACAACGGCCTTTCCCAATGCAAGCCAGGCAATGGATCGGACTTTGGTGAGCGGCTTTACCCCAATCTACCACTGGTCGGGCACCGACCCGGATGCGGGCGCGATTTTGATGAGCGGGCACTACGACGTTGTTCCTATCGCCGGCGAATGGTCGCGTGATCCTTGGGCCGGTGACATTGTTGATGGGTACGTTTGGGGACGCGGCACCATGGACATGAAAAGCGGCGTGGTGACGTTGTTGCGGGCCGTGGACCAACTGGCTGCGCAAGGTTTCAAACCCAAACACGACATCTACATCGCCCTGACCCAAGATGAAGAAATCGGCGGTCAAGGTGGCGCGGCTGCGGTGGCCCAATACATGCTCGACCAAGGCATCAAGATCGATTGGACCCTGGATGAAGGCTCCTTTGTGCTGCGCGATATAATTAGCAGCGTGGACAGCGACATTGCGATGATCAACCTTGCGGAAAAAGGCTATCTAACCGTTCGGATAACCGCCAAGGCCGATGGCGGCCACAGCTCGATGCCGCAGACCGACAACGCCATCGCGCGGTTGGCAGAAGTGATATCAGCGCTCCAAGTCAACCAAGTGCCGGGCGGTCTCGACGGGCTCACCGCCGACACGTTCGACACGCTCGCGCCGCATATGACGTTTGTCGAAAAGCTTTTGTTTGCCAATGCTTGGCTCTTTAAACCCGTCTTAGAACATGTCCTAACGGGGGCACACACGACAAACGCGCTTTTGCGCACGACAACCGCACCTACAATGCTGCAAGGGTCTGAGACAGAAAACGTGTTGCCCCAAGCGGCGAGTGTTGTGATCAATTTCCGCCTGCATCCGCGCGATACCGTAGACACAGTTGTGGACCATATCAAAGTACACCTGCCCGACGATGATTTTGAGATAGACGTGCTGCGCCTGCGCCCCGCGAGCCCCGTGGCAGACAAAGATGGCGACACCTTCGCGCACCTTTCGGCCACTGTGCAGCGGGTCTTTGACAATGTGGTGATCGTGCCCGGCATGACAGTAGGCGGTACGGATTCATCGCACTATGCCGCCCTTACCGATCATTCCTACCGCTTCTTGCCCTTCGTGGCGACGACCGAAGATGTTGGGCTATTGCATGCCGCGGACGAGCGCATCTCGATCGAAAATCTTGGGCGCGCAGTACAGTATTACCAACTCCTAATCGAAGGTCTTTGAGTGCTCTTGAAGTCTTTAGCCATGGCCCAAATGCCGAATTCTAATCCGCCTCACAATCTTCTTGCATCGAATGAGCATGTAGGTCGCGCGCGTCTTCGGTTATGTCGCTTGCGCGCAGACCGGGACGAGACCCGGCCCTAGGGTCGCGCAAACTCGAATGCTCAAAGAGGGGCGCCATGACTCGCACTGTCATCGAAAGTGAAACTAAAACCGCCGTGATCGGCTTTGACCAGCCCTTCTGCGTCATAGGCGAGCGGATCAACCCCACGGGGCGTAAGATCCTCAACGAAGAACTGGAGCGGGGCGATTTTTCCCGTGTGCAGTCCGATGCGTTGTCGCAAGTGGCCGCAGGTGCCACTGTGCTCGACATCAACTCTGGCGCTGTCTTCTCCAACAAGATGGCCGAAGATCCACGCTACGCGGACAACAACTTTGTTGAGCCCACGCTCATGAAAGAATTGGTCGAAAAGGTCCAAGAGGTCACCGATTGCCCGCTGTGCATCGACAGTTCCGTGCCCGGCGCGTTGGAGAACGGGTTAGCCGCCGCAAAGGGCCGTCCCCTCCTGAACTCCGTCACAGGCGAAGAAGAGCGACTCGAGTTAGTTCTGCCGCTGGTGGCGAAATATAACGTGCCTGTTGTGGCGATTTCCAACGACGACACTGGCATCTCCGAAGACCCAGATGTGCGCTTTGCGGTTGCCAAAAAGATCGTGGAACGTGCCGCGGATTTTGGCATTCCGGCCCATGACATTGTGGTCGACCCCCTCGTGATGCCGATCGGCGCCATGGGCACGGCTGGTCTTCAAGTCTTTGCCCTTGTGCGTCGCCTTCGCGAAGAACTTGGGGTGAACACGACATGTGGCGCGTCTAACATCTCTTTCGGCCTACCCAACCGTCACGGCATCAACAACGCATTTTTGCCCATGGCGATAACCGCAGGCATGACATCCGCGATTATGAACCCCGTTGCTCTTCCCGTCGGGCCCAAAAAGCTCGCAGAGAAGAAAGCCGAGGTCGAAGCCGCAGGTATTATCCTTCCCGAGGGCATGGATGACGAGACGTTCGTGCAGTTCTTTGGCATGGGCTCCACCAAGCCGCGCGCGGGCAAAGAGATGGAAGCCATCCGCGCCGCCAACTTCCTCACCAACAATGATGAAGGCGGTGCGGCTTGGATTTCTTTCAACAAAGCGCCTGCCAAACCCGGTGAAGAAGGCCGCGGCCGACGCGGCGGAGGTCGCCGCCGCCGCGCGTAAGTCCTCCCAACAAAAAAGGCGCCGCGTGGCGCCTTTTTCTTGAACACTATGAACTTTAGCGGCCTTCGTATTTTGCGTCGCGTTTGTCGAGGAACGCCACGACGCCTTCTTTGAAGTCAAAGGTCTTGCCGCACTGGCCTTGGAGTTTGGCCTCAAGCGCCAGTTGCTCCTCCAACGTATTCTCAAAGGAGCCCCGGATCGCCTCTTTGGCGCGGGCATAGGCTTGGGTTGGCCCTTTGGCAAGGTGCGCCGCGCGGGCACGCCAGTGCGTCTCAAAAAGACCGTCTTCCACGGCTTCCCAAATCATGCCCCAGTCGTCTGCCTGGCGTGCCGTGATCTTGTCAGCGAAAAGTGCCGCGCCCATGGCCTTCGCCGTACCCATCTGGCGCGGCAACCAAAACGTGCCACCTGCATCTGGGATGAGCCCAATGCGCGTGAAAGCTTGAAGGAAATAGGCCCGGTCGCTCGCAATCACAACATCCGCCGCGAGCGCGAGGTTGGCCCCGGCCCCGGCCGCGGGACCATTCACGGCGCTGATTGTGGGTACCGGACAATCAAAAATCGCGCGCAACATCGGGACGTATTCGTCTCGCAGCGTACGTTCGAGATCGACATTATCTGCATTGGCCCGGTCGCTGAGGTCTTGGCCCGAGCAAAACGCGCGGCCTTCTCCGGTCATCACCACCACACGGGCGTCTTTGCCCGCGATCGTAACCGCGTGGGTGATTTCGGCCCGCATCTGTGTGTTGAGCGCGTTCATAACGTCGGGGCGGTTCAGGGTGAGCACGGCCACATCATTGGTGATGTCAAGCTTGAGCGTTTGGTATTGCATAGCGCCATTCCTCTGATCGGGGTGGCGAGACACTGGCCCAAAGCCGTGGCGAGGGCCAGTGCAAACTTTACGTCACATTCTTTTACGAAGGGTTCGCGTCACCGTGCCCCATGCCACTCCAATAGCGCAGGATTGTCTTCTGCTTCGGTGGTCGCTGATGTGGCCGCAGTCGCGGGATCGAGTGCTTCGATGGATTGAATATTGCTCAAGACACCGTGCACATGTGCCGTCTGGGCGGCGACTTCGCGTTGGAACTCCTGCCCTTTGGCTTGGTGCCGGGCACCGAAATAGAAGCTCACGATGGCGCCGAGGAGCCACCATAAAGGTTCTGGAACCAAAGCGATGCCCTGCATACGCGCGGCAAACCAAACCGGATCGACCATCGCCGCGACAAACAGGCCAAGCGTGCCCATGGCCATGGCCGGGCGGGGAACACGGTTGAGCCCATCCATCACGCGGTCAAAGCCGCTGCGTCGTATAAGCCGGAACTCTTGCGCGAACTGATGAAGCGTTGCGGCTTGCATATCCGTCGCCCGCGCGGCGCCTTTGTCGGCGTTCTCGCGAAAAACTTCGAGGGTTTCCGTCACTGCGTTGCGCCCGCCACCGAAGACAGTCGAAAGTAACGTATCAATCAGCCCCATGCGGCCACCCTCGCTTGGAACTGAGCTTTGCTCAAGTGATGCTTTGGCGAGATGAACTCTTCTGAGCGTTTGATCCATCCACCTTTTCCACCGGCCCGGGTCCGTGCAAACTTGCGGCTCGCAGGACGACGGTCACCGATGCGGAAATAATAGTTGCGGCGAGCGATCCCATATGCATCCGCAAACGCCTCAGGCGCGCGCGCGGCGGCCGCGTGGGCAGCATCAGCGGTCATTGGGCCGATGGCACCATCAACGGCGATCTGAAAGCCCATGTCGTTGAGCAACCGTTGTAGAATGCGCACAGCATTTGAACCCGCGTTGACATACATGTCAAAGACCGACGCCTGAATTACATCAGGCAACAGCGCGATCCGAGGTGTCGTAAAGTAATGGTGCAAATAGATATCGATCGCTTGATCGCGTTTCAAAGCGCGAACGTCGCTCGGTGTTACGCTGCCATCTCCGTTTAGGTCGAGGCCAAGGCGACGCATGGTGTGGATCGTCACGCCATAATTGGTGGCTCCACCAGGGTCGTCTGGATCGTTTACATACCCGCCTTGACGGCCAACGATTTCTTCGGCCAAATGTCGTACATGTCTGCTCATTTTTTTACCTCGCTCAGAGTGTCAATGTCTCAGAAGAGGATGGCCGACCGGCCTTAACGCAGCCAAAGTAGGCCGCGCGAGTTTTAACGAAGTGTTAAGTGCCGTCACCGTCAGATAGAGGCCCGCGATAGACGCCCTGCTCTTTCAGAGCGTCAACGACCTCACGTGGCATGTAGGTCTCATCGTGGCGCGCCAAAATTTCGGTCGCCGTAAAGATACCGTCGGAATAAGATCCGACACCCACCATACCTTGGCCTTCTTTGAAAAGGTCGGGCAAGATACCCGTATAACGCACATCGACCACGCCATTCCCATCTGTCACGCGGAACCCTACGGAGGTGTTGTCGATGGACAATGAGCCTTTCTCCACCAATCCGCCGATACGAATGACTTCAGTGGGCAGAGGTGGTTCGGCAAGGACCTGTGTCGGAGAGCGAAAAAAGTTGATACCGTCGCGCATCGCATAGCCAATGATGGCGGTGGCCGAGATCAAAGCGACCGCGGCAAGCGAGATAATTTGAATGCGCCTCTGCTTCTTCAGGCCTTTCAAAGCGAACCTCCGAGACCAGGATCAGAAGATTTTACATATTTCGTCGTTTGATCGAAAACCATACAACACCAGTTAATTGCGCGATTCTATCGCGCCCAGACGGCATCTCCGCCCACCGAGACCTATGGAAAGAGCGGCACCACCATTAACCCGGCGGTTTCCTCAACGCCCATCATCAAATTGGCATTTTGCAAGGCCTGGCCAGAAGAGCCTTTGGTCAAGTTATCCATGACAGCAACAATGAGGCAACGCCCAGGTTGCCGATCAGGGACCACACCGATGTGACAGAAGTTCGAACCGCGCACGTGATGCGTATTTGGCGTCTCGCCCATGGGCAGTACAGTCACAAAGGGCTCCGAACGATAAGCCGCATTGAGCGCGTCAAACACTGCATGAGCATCGCCGGAAACATACCCCGTAGCCAAAATCCCGCGATTGGCTGGGATGAGGTGGGGTGTGAATTGAATTCTGACAGGCCGACCCGCGATCTTGGAGAACTCCTGATCAAACTCTCCCAAGTGCCGATGCGTGCTCCCAGTGGCGTAGGCGTGATATCCCTCGGATAATTCGGAATGGAGCAAATGCTCTTTGAGCGAGCGTCCCGCTCCGGTGACCGCACATTTAAGGTCCAAGATAATGTCATCGAGCTCAATCACGCCTGCCGAAATCAAAGGCCGTAGCATGTATTGACCAGTGGCCGCATTGCATCCCGTGCCAGCCACCAACCGCGCCGATTTGATGTCTTCGCGGTAAAACTCAGTCAGGCCATAAACCGCCTCAGGTTGCGTTTCGACCGCAGCATGGGGGTTGCCGTACCATTGTTCGTAGGCAGCCGGGTCCTCGAGCCGGAAATCCGCGGACAGATCAACGATCCGAAGACCTTTTGGCAAGTCGCGAATCACCTCTTGGCTGGTTTTATGCGGCAAGGCACAAAAGCACAGGTCAATCTCAGAAAAGTCGATCTCGTTGATTTTCACCAGATTCGGCAAATCAAGATACCGCAGGTGCGGAAAGGCCTCGGAGAGCGCCTGACCCGCTTTGCGTTCCGCTGCCAAGGCTTTGATTTCAAAAGTTGGGTGGCCTGCGATCAGCCGGATGAGTTCGGCACCAGTGTAACCGGATGCGCCCAGGATTGCGATGGAAGTCGTCATGGTTTTCAGTCCATATCAAGGTCGTGTCGGAGCGCAGATCCTAAATCGGAAGGGGCTTTTAAAACCGCTGCGCAAAAAAGGGAGTCGTGTCACGCTTTGTCGAATGCGACTTCTCGTCGGAGAAATCGCGTCGCGCCTCGGCTGACGCGTGCGGGGTCGCCTGTCGTTAAAAAGCGATTTGCTTTGCCCGTACCCAGCATTTCCGGTCGACGAGCCAGATAATCGGCCAGACTTTCGGCGACAAGGTTGGCTTGGCTGTAAAGCGTTACGTCTGCGCCAAGGGCATCTTGGAATGCATCTTGCATAATTGGGTAATGCGTACAGCCCAGGATCGCGGCTTCTGGATCGGGCATCTTACGGTGCAGCGCGTCGACATGGCTGCGCACCAAGGCATCGGCTAGGATAATGTCGCCTTCTTCGATCGCGTCCACCACACCGCCACAGGATTGGGCTTCGACATCTACGCCAATGGCCCGAAACGCCAGTTCCCGCTGGAACGCGCGGCTCGACACTGTGGCCGGCGTCGCAAAAAGCGCCACGTGTTTCACCGAGACCTCGCGCGGAGGAGAATTGTCGCCCCACTGCCGCTCTGTAAGCGCCTCAATCAAGGGCACAAAGACA
>JAKVBH010000027.1 GCA_022447495.1 Marinovum sp.
AAAATATTGATTTACACTGCTCAGCATTTCACCGTCCACCGCACCAGTCCCGCTACCTTGCATGCCGAAAAATGTCATCTTTAAATCGCGTGATGAACGGATGACAACACTGAGTTCGCCAGGATGATCAGTCGCGGTCACGAGCCAGACATGTCGGACACATGGGTTCTTCAATCAGAGCCAAGAATGACGGCGCAATGCTCGTGATTTCGAGGGGACGGCCCCGATGCCGGACAATAGGCTTGATCCGCGCATTTGATCATGCGATGGGCGTCGTATGACATTTGCCAATGATATCCGACGAAGCTGATCGATTTCTTTTCGCGCATTCGCGCGATCTGGCATTTGTTTTTCACCCAAAAACTTGACAGGGCCCCAAGCGCTTGGCACGGATCAAGCCTCCGAAAAGGGCCATTTTGCAAAGGACCGATCTCATGATCCCCTCCATCTTGCCAACCTATTCGCGCGCGCCTTTGACATTTGTCGAGGGCCAAGGCTCCTGGCTTTTGGAGCGTTCTGGGCGACGTTTTCTCGATTTCGGGGCTGGGATAGCAGTGAACGCGCTGGGTCATGCCAACCCAACATTGGTGGCCGCGCTCAAGGAACAGGCAAATAAGATCTGGCACTTATCCAACCTCTATGAGATCCCCGAACAACAGGCGCTTGCCGATGCACTCGTCGATGCGACCTTTGCAGATACCGTCTTTTTCACGAACTCTGGAACCGAAAGCTGTGAGCTCGCTGTGAAAATGGCGCGCAAATACTGGTATGAAAAAGGCCAACCTGACCGAGTCGAGATCATCACATTCGAAGGCGCATTCCACGGACGCTCTTCTGCAGCCATCGCCGCCGCGGGATCAGAGAAGATGACGAAAGGCTTCGGGCCCCTCTTGCCCGGCTTTGTGCATCTGGCCTGGCCCGGGGAAGATGGTGATTTGAGCGCCGTGGAAACGGCCATCACCGACAAAACCGCCGCCATTTTCATCGAACCCATCCAAGGCGAAGGCGGCATTCGGCCGTTACCCGACGGCACGCTGAAAGCGCTCCGCGCGCTTTGCGACAAACACGGTATCATATTGGGGCTGGACGAAGTGCAATGCGGCATGGGCCGAACAGGGAAGCTCTTCGCGCACGAATGGGCCGGAATTAAACCAGACGTCATGATGGTCGCCAAAGGCATCGGCGGCGGATTTCCCTTAGGCGCAGTTCTGGCCACGGAAGAGGCCGCATCAGGCATGACCGGCGGCACGCATGGGTCAACCTATGGGGGCAACCCGCTTGCATGCGCGGTGGGCAAAGCGGTCATGGACACCGTCTCAGACGAACCGTTCCTAGAGCACGTCCGCGCGCGCGCAGGGCAGCTGCGCCAGGGGCTCGAAGGGCTGATCGCAACACATCCCGAGGTTTTTGAAAGCGTCCGCGGAACGGGCCTTATGCTTGGCATAAAATGCGTGGTGCCCAACCTCGAAGTTGTCCAATCAGGCTATGCTGAAGGTATTCTCACCGTTCCCGCGGCGGACAATGTGCTGCGCCTGTTGCCCGCGCTGAACATCACTGCAGAAGATATCTCAGAAGCGCTCACCCGTCTTGATCACGCCGCGAGCGCGCTCAAAGCGTCCTGATTTCTTCTGGCCTCAAATATCCCGGGGGTGCGGGGGCAGCGCCCCCGATCTCCACCAGCCACAAGGCACAAAAATGAACCATTTTCTAGACATTCATAGAACCGACGCAGGCGATCTGCGTGGGATCATCGACAACAGCCTGGCCATGAAAACGGCCCGAGCGGGACGCCCAAAGGGTGCCGTCGATAGCGAGCAACCCCTTGCAGGCCACATGGTCGCACTCATTTTCGAAAAACCATCCACCCGCACCCGCGTTTCTTTTGACGTCGGCGTGCGCCAGATGGGAGGAGAGACGATGGTGCTCTCCGGCTCTGATATGCAGTTGGGCCATGGCGAGACGATCGCCGATACTGCGCGCGTACTGTCACGCTATGTCGACCTCATTATGATCCGCACTTTTGACGAATCCGTGCTCACCGAGATGGCCGAATATGCTTCCGTTCCTGTCATCAATGGCCTGACCGACCGCACGCACCCGTGTCAGATCATGGCCGACGTAATGACGTTTGAGGAACATCGTGGTCCCATCAAAGGCAAACATGTCACTTGGTGCGGGGATGGCAACAACGTGTGCGCCTCGTTCCTCCACGCTGCTGCGCAGTTTGAATTCGACATGACCTTTACCGGGCCCATGCAACTCGACCCAGAGCCTGAATTCGTGGGCCTGGCCCGAAAAGCTGGCCGGTCCGTGACCATCGAGCGCGATGCCGTAAAGGCTGTCACGCACAGCGATTTGGTGGTCGCAGACACTTGGGTTTCGATGCACGACAGCCAGAGTTCGAAGGAACGGCGGCATAATATGCTGCGCCCCTACCAGGTAAATGCGGAACTGATGACCCATGCGAAGAACGATGCGCTCTTCATGCACTGCCTGCCCGCGCACAGAGGCGAAGAAGTCACCTCTGAAGTCATGGATGGCCCGCAATCCGTAATTTTCGACGAAGCTGAGAATCGCCTTCACGTTCAAAAAGCCATCATGCGTTGGTGCTTAGGCGTCTAATCATCGCGCCATCCTATCCGCAGTGAGCACTGAATGATCCTGCGCAGGTCGAAACGCCTGCGCAGGATCATTGCGTTTAAGGAGCTCACATCATCTTGATCTTACGTCACCCCAAAAGTGACGCGGCGTCTCGCTTACGTGCACGTCAATTATACGGCAACCTATTGCAAGCAACATTACATGTATCCCCCAATGGATACAGGAGCCGAGCCGATGATGAACGATGAGCACACGATGACCATCCGCGAGATGTGCGACGTTTTTGATGTCACACCACGCACTCTGCGGTTTTATGAAGCCAAGGAACTTTTGTTCCCGCACCGTGACGGTCAAAAGCGCCTCTTCACAAAGCGCGACCGTGCGCGGTTGAAGCTGATCCTGCAAGGGAAGCGTTTTGGTTTTTCGCTCGAAGAAATTCGCCAACTGCTCGATCTCTATCATGTGGACGATCAGCAATACACGCAGCTAAGCCAAACCTATGCCATCGGCCAGCAACGCTTGGCTGATATGATCGGGCAGCGCGATGAACTCAACGAAGCCATCGCCGATCTCACCGACCAACTCAAAAGCGGCGCACGCATTCTTGCCTCCATGGAAGCCGCAGCCGCCAAAGCCGCTGAATAAACCGAACACCCCCCCTTTTAGGGCAAGCCATTCTTTAGGGAGCAAACCATGCCGAGCTACACGCCGCCGACCAAAGAAATGCAATTCCTTTTGCACGATGTGCTCAACGCCTCTGCCCAAGACATCGAGGGCTATGACGAGCTGGATCGTGACTTCACAAATGCCGTACTTGAAGAAGCCGGCAAAGTGGCCGCAGAAGTGCTTCAACCCCTGAACGTAATAGGTGACACCGTTGGCTGCACGCTGGAAAACGGTGTCGTGCGCACGCCTCCCGGGTTCAAAGACGCATTCGACACGATGCGCGAAGGTGGTTGGACGGCGCTTGATTGCAACCCCGACTATGGCGGACAGGGCCTGCCCTTCCTCGTCTCCTCCGCAGTGACCGAGATGTTCTCATCTGCGAACATGGCTTTTTCAATGTATCCAGGCCTGACCCACGGTGCCTATTCTGCAATCAATGCCCATGGCACTGACGAACAAAAAGAGAAATACCTGCCTAAGATGGTCGCCTGCGACTGGACTGGCACGATGAACCTGACCGAACCCCATTGCGGCACCGACCTCGGGCTCATGCGCACCAAAGCAGTGCCTCAAAGTGACGGTTCGTTCAAAGTCTCCGGTCAGAAGATCTTTATCTCTGCCGGTGACCACGACATGTCTGAAAACGTGATCCACCTCGTACTCGCCAAAATCCCGGGCGGCCCCGAGGGCATCAAAGGTGTGTCACTCTTCATTGTGCCGAAATTTCTCGTGAACGATGACGGCTCACTCGGAGCGCGCAATGGCGTTTCGGTGGGCAAGATCGAAGAGAAGATGGGCATCCATGGCAACTGCACTTGTGTGATGAACTACGATGAAGCCACGGGCTATCTTATCGGAGGCGAACACAAGGGTATGCGTGCGATGTTCACCATGATGAACGAGGCGCGGATTGGCGTTGGAATGCAGGGCTATGCGCAAGCGGAGGTTGCATACCAAAACGCACTGGAATACGCCAAAGACCGTCTGCAAGGGCGCGATGTCACCGGCACCAAAAACCCAGATGGTCCAGCGGACCCGCTGATTGTGCATCCCGACATTCGCCGTAACCTTCTGGACCAAAAGAGCTTTGTCGAAGCTGCGCGCGCCTTTGCATTCTGGGGCGCAAACCTGATCGACCGCTCGCATCGCAATGGCGACCAAGATGCCGATGGCCTCGTCTCACTGATGACGCCCGTCATCAAAGGCTTCCTAACAGACAAAGGTTTTGAACTGACCACCGCCGCGCAGCAGATTTATGGCGGCCACGGCTACATTGAAGAATGGGGCATGTCCCAATTTGCCCGCGATGCGCGGATCGCGATGATCTACGAAGGGGCAAACGGCGTGCAAGCACTCGACCTGGTGGGGCGCAAACTGGCTCAGGACGGAGGCAAGCACGTGATGGCGTTCTTTGAGCTGGTAAAAACCTGGTGCAAAGAGAACGACAGCGACGAAATGAAACCATTCGTTGAACCGCTTAAAAAGGCGTCGAAGGACCTTCAAGCCGCAGGCATGTACTTCATGCAATCGGGTATGAAGAACCCCAACAATGCGCTGGCTGGATCTTATGATTTCATGCACCTCTTCGGCCACGTCTGCCTTGGCCTGATGTGGAACTGGATGGCAAAAGCGTCGCTAGAGGCTCTTGCCACTGGCGCCTCAGACACCGAGTTCTATGAAACCAAACTGGCCACCGCGCGGTTCTACATGGCACGTCAGTTGCCTATGACTGGCACGCATTTGGCCCGCATTGAAAGCGGTGCTGAACCCGTCATGGAACTGGCAGCAGCAAGCTTTTAAAAAACCGAGGCGGGGTGAACCCCGCCCTACCACACTGATCAAAAGGGAGGCCTTGATGGGCAAGCATTGGCGTACAGACGAGCACCAAATGTTGGCAGATATGACCGCCAAATTCATCACCGATCAATGGTCCCCGCTCTACTACAAGTGGCGCAAGCAAGGCGAAATGGATCGCGAGATTTGGCAGCAAGCGGGCGAACTTGGCCTGCTCTGTCCCTCTGTTCCAGAAGAGTACGGCGGCGCCGGTGGTGATTTTGGCCACGAGGCGGTCATCCTTGAGGAAGCAGCGCGCGCCAACCTTGCGAGCTGGGGTCACGGCATCCACTCCGGCATCGTGGCGCATTACATCCTTGAATACGGCACCGAAGATCAGAAGAAACGCTGGTTGCCCAGGATGGTGACGGGAGAACTTGTGGGTGCGTTGGCCATGACGGAACCCTCAGGCGGCTCTGATGTGCAACGCATCAAGACCCGCGCCATTCGCGAAGGCAATGCGTATCGCCTATCGGGCCAAAAGACCTTTATCACCAATGGTCAGCACGCGAATTTAATCATTGTGGCCGCCAAAACGGATCCCACTCAAGGGTCCAAGGGCACGTCCTTGATGGTTGTCGAAACCGATGGCGCAGAAGGGTTTAGCCGCGGCCGCAACCTAGAAAAAGTGGGCTGCCACGCGGCAGACACCTCCGAGCTTTTCTTCGACAATGTCGAATTGCCGCCTGAGAACCTTCTGGGCACCGAAGAGGGTCAGGGCTTTTACCAGATGATGCAACAGCTCCCGCAGGAGCGGCTCATTATCGGCTGTGGCGCGGTTGGTGCGATGGAAGGCGCCGTGGCGCGCACCATTGAATACTGCAAAGAACGCGAAGCTTTCGGCGGGCCGCTGACGCAATTCCAAAACACGCGTTTCAAGCTTGCTGAGGTCAAAACAAAAACCGCCGTTGCGCGGGCGTTCCTTGACGCTTGCATGGCCGAACATCTCGAAGGCAAGCTCAGCGTCGAAAAAGCGGCCATGGCCAAATATTGGCTCACCGATACGCAGGGCGAAGTTCTCGACGAATGCGTCCAGCTGCACGGTGGCTATGGCTATATGCAAGAATACGCGGTCGCGGAAATGTGGGCGGACGCGCGCGTCCAGCGCATCTACGGTGGCACGAACGAAATCATGAAAGAGCTGATTGGCCGCAACCTCTGACCCCAGAGAGCGATATCGGCACAGAAAGGCCAGGCGATGACAATCGAACTCTACTGCTTCGGAGAATCCGGCAACGCCTACAAAGCGGCGCTCGCGCTTGAGCTTTCCGGATTGGACTGGACGGCGCTTAAAGTGGATTTCTTCGGCGGCGAGACCCGTTCGCAGGCTTACCGCGCCGAGGTCAATGAGATGGGCGAAGCACCGGTTCTCATCGATGGCGATGTGAAGTTGTCGCAATCGGGCGTGATCCAAGCCTACGTCACCGAGAAATCCGGCAAGTTTGGCGGCGCCACGCCCGAAGAAGCGCGCGAAGTGATGCGTTGGGTCTTTTGGGACAACCACAAGCTCAGTTCGCAAGCAGGTATGACTCGGTTCTTGATGAACTTTTTGCCCGAGGACAAACGCCCAGCCGAAGTGATTGGGTTCATGCAAGGTCGCCTCAAAGCCGCCTATGCCGTGCTCGATGCGCATCTCAAAGGCCGCGACTGGATCGTGGGAGACAGCGTCACCAATGCGGACATTTCGTGCTGTGGCTACCTCTTCTACCCCGAACCCTTTGGTTTCGACCGCGCCGCATGGCCCGAGATCAACCGCTGGCTGACCAACATCGAAGGCCTTCCCGGCTGGAAACACCCCTATGACCTCATGCCCGGCTCCCCCTCGGACCGTGCTTAAGACTTGGAGACGATCCCAATGACCGAAGCCTATATCTATGATGCGATCCGCACCCCGCGCGGCAAGGGACGCAAGGACGGCGCGCTGCACGAGGTGACCTCGCTGCGGCTGTCGGCACATACGCTGAACGCGATTAAAGACCGCAACAACCTTGATGGTCACGCGGTCGAAGACGTCATTTGGGGCAACGTGACCCAAGTCGGCGAACAAGGCGGATGTCTTGCGCGTTCTGCTGTGCTGGCATCTGATCTCGATGAGCGCATTCCTGGCCTGTCGATCAATCGCTTCTGCGCTTCTGGCATGGAGGCCGTGAACCTTGCAGCCAACCAAGTCAAAGGCGGCGCAGGCGAGGCGTATATCGCGGGCGGCGTGGAGATGATGGGCCGCGTGGCCATGGGTTCCGATGGAGCCGCCATTGCCGTGGACCCCAGCCTCGCCATGGACAGCTACTTCGTGCCCCAAGGCATCTCGGCCGATATTATCGCCACCGAATATGGCTTCTCCCGCGATGACGCCGATGCGCTGGCCGTTGAGAGCCAAAAACGCGCGAAAGCCGCCTGGGACGACAACCGCTTTGGGAAATCCGTAATAACGGTGCGCGACCGCAACGGCCTCGCGATCCTGGATCATGACGAATACATGCGTCCTGAGACCGATATGCAGGGCCTGGGCGCGCTCAAGGCGTCGTTCAAGGACATGGGCGAAAGCATGCCCGGTTTCGACAAGGTCGCTTTGATGAAGTACCCCCACTTGGAGGCCATCAAACACATCCACCACGCGGGCAACTCGTCTGGCATCGTGGATGGCTCCGCTGCACTTCTGATCGGGAACAAAGAGTTCGGTGAAAAGCATGGACTAAAGGCGCGCGCGCGCATCAAAGCCACGGCGAAAATCGGCACCGATCCGACCATCATGCTCACCGGCCCCGTGCCCGTGACTGAAAAGATCCTGGCCGATACCGGCATGTCGATCTCGGACATTGATCTCTTCGAAGTGAACGAAGCTTTTGCCTCGGTTGTCTTGCGCTTCATGCAGGCGTTTGATGTCGACCATGACAAGGTGAACGTGAACGGCGGCTCCATCGCCATGGGCCACCCTCTCGGCGCGACCGGCGCCATCATCATTGGCACGCTGCTCGATGAGCTTGAGCGTACCGGTAAAGGCACAGGCCTTGCCACGCTCTGCATCGCATCCGGCATGGGTGCGGCCACCATCATCGAACGTATCTAAGCGCGCATAAGTTAAAGAATAGGAGATCCCCATGGCTGACTTTACGATGGAGATTGGCGCCGACGGCGTGGCCGTTATCACCTGGGACGTGCCCAACAAATCCATGAACGTGCTCACGCGTGAGGCGATGGACGAAGTGCATGAGCTGACGCAGCAGGCGTTCGCCGACGACAATGTCAAAGGCCTGATCATTACCTCTGGCAAAGATACGTTTGCAGGCGGCATGGACCTTAATGTCCTGGCTAAAATCGCCCAAGAGAGCGGCGATAACCCGGCCCAAGGCCTCTTCGATTTCGCCATGAAGGGCCACGGCCTTTTACGCAGCGTCGAGCGCAACGGCATGGACCCCAAAACCAACAAGGGCGGCAAGCCTGTTGCTGCGGTTTTGCCTGGCACCGCACTTGGGATCGGTCTCGAGATGCCGCTGGCCTGCCACCGCATCTTTGCCAAGAACAACCCAAAGGCCAAAATTGGCCTGCCCGAAATCCTGGTTGGCATCTTCCCAGGGGGCGGCGGCACTACGCGTCTTGTCCGCAAACTGGGCGCCATGGCGGCCTCGCCGTTCTTGCTTGAAGGCAAGCTTCTCTCCCCCGACAAAGCCAAATCCGCGGGCATCATTGATGAGGTCTCCGACGACCCTATGGCTGATGCCCGTGCCTGGGTGCTCTCTGAGCCCAAGATCGTGAAGCCATGGGATGAGAAGGGGTATAAAATACCTGGCGGCGCGCCGTACCACCCTGCAGGTTTCATGACTTTTGTCGGTGCCTCCGCCATGGTGAATGGCAAGACCCAGGGCGTCTATCCAGCGGCCAAAGCGCTCCTGTCCGCAGTCTACGAAGGCGCAATGGTACCATTTGATACTGCTCTCAAAATCGAAGCGCGGTACTTCACAGAAATCCTCATGAACCCCTCGTCCTCGGCCATGATCCGCTCGCTCTTTGTGAACAAAGAAGCGTTGGAAAAAGGCGCGTCGCGTCCGGATGTGGCCGATGAAAAGGTCGGCAAAGTCGGCGTCCTTGGCGCGGGCATGATGGGTGCGGGCATCGCGCTGGTCTCTGCTCAAGCAGGCATCGAGGTTGTGCTCGTGGACCGCGACCAAGAGGCTGCGGATCGCGGCAAGGCTTACGTGGCCGATTACACCGCCAAAGGTGTGAGCCGCCGCAAGATCACTCAGGACAAGGCCGATGCCATGCTGGCGCGCATCAATGCGACGCCGGATTATGACGCGCTGGCCGATTGTGACCTGATCATTGAGGCTGTGTTCGAAGACCCTGCGGTGAAAGCGGAAGTGACGGCAAAGGTCGAAGCTGTGGTCTCTGAGGACTGCATCTTTGCCTCCAACACCTCGACCCTGCCCATCTCGCAACTCGCCACCGCCTCCAAACGGCCGGAGCAGTTCATCGGCATCCACTTCTTCTCTCCTGTTGAGAAGATGCTCCTGGTCGAGATCATCAAAGGCAGCCAAACCGGTACCCGCGCCGTGGCCAAAGCGCTCGACTACGTGCGTCAGATCAAGAAGACCCCAATCGTTGTGAACGACGCGCGGTTCTTCTACGCGAACCGGTGCATCATCCCCTACATCAATGAGGGTATGCGCCTGGTGGCCGAAGGCGTGTCGCCCGCGTTGGTTGAGAATGGCGCACGCATGGTGGGCATGCCCCTTGGTCCGCTCCAATTGGTCGATGAGACCTCGATTGACTTGGGGGCAAAGATCGCACGAGCAACCAAAGCGGCCATGGGCAATGATTACCCCGATGGCGCTGTGGATGAGGTGATCTTCTGGATGGAAGCCGAAGGCCGTCTGGGTCGCAAGGCAAACGCGGGCTTCTATGATTACGATGAGAAGGGCAAACGCCAGGGTCTCTCCGAGGTCGTGAAGGCCAAATATCCAGAGGCCGAAGACCAACCGACCTTGCAAGAGGTGCAGCACCGTCTGCTCTTTGCTCAGGTGCTCGAAGCGGTCCGCGCGCTGGAAGAAGACGTGCTCGAAGACATCCGGGAAGGCGACGTGGGCGCGATCTTGGGGTGGGGCTTTGCGCCTTGGTCTGGTGGCCCGTTCAGCTGGCTCGATATGATCGGTACGCCTTATGCCGCGGCCCGTGCAGACGAGTTAGCGGAAACCTATGGCGACCGCTTCGCCTGCCCGCCGCTTCTCAAAGAAATGGCTGCGAAGGGTCAGAGCTTCTACAACCGTTTTGGCCCCGAAGCGAAAGCAGCGTAAGTCGCTCTTAAATTTCTAAAAATGGCCCGGCGGATCATCCGACCGGGCCTTTTTCTGTCCCACGCCACAGCAGGCCCGCTCTGGAAATGTGGACGGCCGTCCGATACGGGTGTCGCTCATGCGACCTTCGAAGACGACCCAACGCGATTTCCGCCGCCAAGCAGGCGACGCCACTGTCATTTGGATCAAACCAAACAATGTTTTGACCCACACAGGTTCCAAGTGGCCGGTGTCCAAGGCGCGATTGGCCAAATACGAACGGGTTCTGCCTAAGGCTATCGTTCGGGCACTTCGGCCAGCGGCGAAAAAACGCGAACCGTTTTTGCTCCCTGCCGCGCATTTCCCGGCGTCTGTGCCGATCAAAGAACGCGCGCTTTACCTCAAGATCAAAGACTTCGTTGAGCGTGCCGGGGATTTAGAAGATACGATTTGGTATCAAGAGCTTGCTGATGCTCTGGCTGCAAAAGGTACCGCCGCGCACAAAGAGTTGGTCTTTCGAGATCAAACAAAGATCCTAGAGTTTTTCCGCGGCTATGTGCAGCCCCTGATCGACAGCTTGCGCACCGACGGCTTCAAACCCGAAGCGACAGGATTTGAATCATCGGCCATCGTCGATCACGAGGGGCGATTGTCAAAGTCGGGCTCAGGCAACCATCGCTTTGCCATAGCCCATGTCCTTGATCTAGATCGCTTTCCGCTCCGGATCGTGGCTGTGCACGAGGCGTGGTACGCCCGCGAAGTTGCACCGCATGGAGATACTTTGGAAAGCCTCCGCGACGCGCTGCGACTAGTGGAACGCCGACACGGTGAAGCGCCCTGCCCCACAGTTGGAGGCAAGGCGGGAGAATTTTAGGATGACTTGTTCATCCGGTTTTCGATGAGGTCATCGACAACCGATGGGTCGGCAAGCGTGGAGGTGTCTCCGAGTGCGCCGAAATCGTCCTCGGCAATCTTGCGCAGGATACGACGCATGATCTTGCCAGAGCGGGTCTTGGGAAGGCCAGGTGCCCATTGGATCAGGTCGGGTTTCGCAATCGGACCGATCTCTTTGCGCACCCAGTCTGAAAGCTCTTTGCGCAGCTCTTCGGTGGGCTCTTCGCCGGACATCAGCGTGACATAGGCATAGATGCCCTGGCCTTTGATTTCGTGCGGATACCCCACCACAGCGGCCTCGGCGACTTTGGTGTGCGCGACCAACGCACTTTCCACTTCGGCGGTTCCCATGCGGTGGCCTGAGACGTTGATCACATCGTCCACGCGGCCAGTGATCCAGTAATCGCCATCCGCATCACGGCGGCATCCGTCGCCTGAGAAGTAGTAGCCTTTATAGTCGGAGAAATAGGTCTTCTCGAACCGCTCATGGTCGCCCCACACGGTGCGCATCTGTGCGGGCCAGCTGTCGGCGATGACAAGAACGCCTTCGACGCCATTGCCTTCAATCACCTCGCCGGATGCGGGATCGAGCACAAGCGGCTTAATGCCAAAGAACGGCTGCTGCGCAGCACCTGGCTTCAACTCATGGGCACCCGGAAGCGGCGTCATCATGTGACCGCCGGTCTCAGTTTGCCACCAGGTGTCCACGATGGGGCAATTCCCCTTCCCCACGACATCGTTGTACCAATTCCAAGCCTCGGGGTTGATCGGCTCACCCACGGTGCCCAGAAGCGTCAGCGAGGAGAGATCACACTTCTCAACGAACTCAGGTCCCTGCCCCATCAACGCGCGTATCGCGGTGGGAGCGGTGTAGAACTGGTTCACCTTGTACTTTTCACAGACCTGCCAAAAGCGGGAGGCGTCGGGATAGGTCGGCACACCTTCGAACATCAGCGTCGTCGCGCCATTGGCGAGCGGGCCGTAAACAATATAGCTGTGCCCCGTGACCCAGCCGACGTCAGCAGTGCACCAATAGATGTCACCGTCGTGATAATCGAACGTGTATTGATGCGTCATGGCCGCATAGACGAGATATCCCCCCGAACAATGCACCACGCCTTTGGGCTGACCAGTGGAGCCGGAGGTGTAGAGAATGAAGAGCGGATCTTCGGCGCTCATTTCCTCTGGAGGGCAATCGCTCGAGGCAGTGTCAAACATCGCGTTGTAATCGCGGTCGCGCGCGTCGTTCCAAGCCACGTCACCGCCGGTACGTTTGACAACCAAGCACTGAACACTGGCGTCGCAATTGCCCAAGGCTGCGTCCGCGTTGCTTTTGAGGGGCGTTTTGCGGCCGCCACGGGGGGCCTCGTCTGCCGTTATGACAACCTTCGCTTCGCAACCATTCACGCGCGCCGCCAGAGCGTCGGGTGAGAACCCCGCGAAGACGATAGAATGGATGGCGCCGATGCGGGCACAGGCCAACATGGCGTAGGCGGCTTCGGGGATCATGGGGAGATAGATGACCACCCGGTCACCTTTGCAGACGCCCAGCTCTTTCAGCACATTCGCCATTTTCGAGACCGATGTGTGCAGCTCGCGATATGTAATATGTTGCGCGGTATCATTGGGGTCATCTGGCTCCCAGATAATAGCCGTTTGGTCGCCGCGTGCCTCAAGATGACGGTCAATGCAATTGGCCGAGACATTCAAAGTCCCGTCATAGTACCATTTGATCCGGATATCACCGGGTGCGAATGAGACATCTTTGACCTGAGTATAGGGCTTGATCCAATCGATGCGCTGGCCTTGGTCTTTCCAAAAGGCGACGGGATCAGCCACCGAGGCCGCATACATCTCTTGGTATTTCTGAGCATCAATATGATAGTTGCGTGGCGTATCGAGTGACATGCCGGCCCTCCCCTTAATTTTTGGCCGCGTACCGCTCTGCGTCGACGCTTGGCCTCTCCTGACGGCACCTTATCTAACCTGCTTCAAAAAGTGCGCAATCGCCTGCCGCGTAGCGTTGCTCTTTGTAAATTTTTTTCAACTACCCCCGCAAGGCGCTTTAGAAAGTTTACAGGGCGCTTTTTTCATTTTGTTTTAGACTCTTATCAAAGGTTTTATTTTTTGGTGCTGCATCCCAGCACTCCATTGGTCCGTTCACAACGGCCCCCGACAATCTCTGAAGATGCTCAGGCGACACATTGGCGATGTATTGTTCTGCACAAAACCGTCGATCAGAATCACGCACCAATGCAAGGCACTATGTTATGCGCCCCAGTTTCCACGGGCTTGTGTCTTAGCCATCGGTCCAGCCCGTCCGCTTTTGCCGCCGCGCGAAAGCGCTATGGACCCTCACGCGCCTGCACCGTATATGGATTGCGTTATGGCGAGGTTTTGCATGATAGCGCGAATTACGAGCCCGGCGCTCTGACAGTAGAGCCGCCGGGATAAACGCGTTGAGACATCGCGCCCCAGGCCGAGAAACGGTCAAATCGCCCAGGACATTTCCGCAGATTTAAGGAGCACGCCAATGAGTGCGAGCACCCCCGAAACGCCCGATTACAAAACCACGCTGAACCTGCCAAAAACAGAGTTCCCCATGCGTGCAGGCTTGCCGAAACGCGAGCCCGAATGGCTCGACCGTTGGGCAAAACTCAAAGTCTATGACCGCCTGCGTGAAAACGCCCAAAATCGTGCTCCGTTTACGCTGCACGATGGCCCTCCCTACGCGAATGGCCACTTGCACATCGGACATGCCCTTAACAAAATCCTCAAAGACATGGTTGTCCGCTCGCAGCAGATGATGGGCCGCGACGCGCGCTACATTCCGGGTTGGGACTGTCACGGCCTTCCCATCGAGTGGAAAATCGAAGAGCAATACCGCGCCAAGGGCCGCAACAAAGACGATATCGACGTGGTCGATTTCCGCCAGGAATGTCGCCGTTTTGCAGAAGACTGGATCGATATCCAACGCGACGAGTTCAAGCGCCTGGGCATCACCGGCAAATGGGAAAAGCCCTATCTCACGATGGATTACCGCGCCGAGCGGATCATCGCGGAAGAGTTCATGAAATTCCTCATGAACGGCACGCTCTATCAAGGGTCCAAACCCGTGATGTGGTCGCCCGTGGAACAGACCGCGCTGGCCGAGGCGGAGGTCGAGTACCACGACAAAGACAGTTTCACCGTTTGGGTGAAGTTCAAAGTAGTCGATCCAATCGCCGGCAACGAGGAAGAGTTGGCCAATCGAGACTTGCTTGATGCTTACGTGGTGATCTGGACCACAACGCCTTGGACCATGCCGTCCAATAAAGCGGTCGTATTCGGCGCTGACATTTCTTACGGCCTATATGAAGTTAAAAATTGCCCTGAAGAATGCTGGGCGAAGGTCGGCGAAAAATACATCTTGGCAGACGCCTTGGCCGCTGACGTACTGGGTCGCGCGCGCCTAGATGAGACGATGTATGAGCGCGTACGCGACGTCGATCCGTCGGTCATCTCAGGTCTAAAACACCCGCTGGCCCGGGCCGAGGGCGCGAATGGCGAATGGGACGATATCCGCGATTTCCGTGCGGCAGACTTTGTGACCGACACCGAAGGCACCGGGTTCGTGCATTGCGCCCCGTCCCACGGGATGGAGGAATACGAGCTCTACCGTGACCTCGGCATGCTGGAGCAAGTCATCACCTATAACGTCATGGACGACGGCGCCTTCCGGGAAGACCTACCCTTCTTTGGCGGCAAGCGCATCCTCAAGACCAACGGCAAAGAGGGCGACGCCAACAAAGCCATCATCGACAAACTGGTCGAAGTTGATGGCCTGCTTGCGCGCGGCAAGATCAAACACTCCTACCCGCATTCCTGGCGCTCCAAAGCGCCGGTGATCTATCGCAATACGCCCCAATGGTTTGCCTCCATCGACCGCAAGGTGGGTGACGGCCAAGACACGTATGGCGAGACAATCCGGGAACGTGCGCTTAACTCCATCGACCAACTGGTCACTTGGACACCGCAAACCGGACGCAATCGCCTCTATTCCATGATCGACGCGCGCCCTGACTGGGTACTGTCGCGTCAACGGGCCTGGGGCGTACCGCTGACATGCTTCGTCAAGAAAGGCGCACTCCCCACAGACCCCGACTACCTCCTGCGCGATCCGGCCGTAAATACGCGCATCGCCGATGCGTTTGAAGCGGAAGGCGCGGATGCCTGGTACAAGCCCGGCGCCAAGGCTCGTTTCTTAGGCAACGAGCACGATCCTGAGCAATGGGAACAGGTGTTCGATATCCTCGATGTGTGGTTCGATTCCGGATCAACCCATGCCTTTGTACTGCGCGATCGCGAGGACGGCACCGAAGACGGGCTGGCGGATCTCTACCTTGAAGGCACCGACCAACACCGCGGCTGGTTCCATTCCTCAATGTTGCAATCCTGCGGCACGCGAGGCTATGCGCCCTATCGCGGGGTGCTGACGCATGGGTTCACGCTCGATGAGAAAGGCGCAAAGATGTCGAAATCCTTGGGCAATATCATCGCGCCCGAGGAAGTGGTGAAGCAATACGGCGCCGATATCCTGCGCCTTTGGGTGGCCCAAACGGACTACACCGGCGACCAACGCATTGGACCGGAAATCCTCAAAGGTGTGGCCGACAGCTACCGCCGCCTGCGCAACACCATGCGCTTTATGCTCGGCGCGCTTGGCCATTTTGAGGAGAGTGACCGGATCGACGCGTCCGAGATGCCAGAGCTGGAGCGTTGGGTGCTGCACCGTCTGACCGAACTCGATACAATCGTGCGCAAAGGCTACGAAAAGTACGACTTCCAAGGCGTGTTCCAACAGCTCTTCAACTTCTGTACCGTAGACCTCTCGGCCTTCTACTTCGACGTTCGCAAAGATGCGCTCTACTGTGATGGCAACACTGTCCGCCGCCGCGCGGCCCATACCGTGCTCGATATGCTGTTCCACCGCTTGACCACATGGCTTGCGCCAATCTTGGTTTTCACGATGGAAGATGTTTGGCTCGACCGCTTCCCGGGCGAAGAGTCCTCGATCCACCTGCGCGATATTCCGGAAACTCCCGCGTCCTGGCGCGATGAGGCGCTGGCTGAGAAATGGCGTGAAATCCGCGCCGCGCGCCGCGTCGTGACGGCGTCTTTGGAAGTGCAACGGACTGACAAAGTCATTGGTTCATCCCTCGAGGCCGCACCCATAGTCTATGTACAAGACGACGCATTGCGTGAAGCTTTGGCCTCTGTGGATTTTGCGGATGTTTGCATCACCTCTGATCTGACGCTCTCGAAGGAGCCTGCGCCTGAGGACGCTTTCGCCCTCGCCGAAGATACGCGTTTCGCCGTCGTCTTCGCCAAGGCCCAGGGCCAGAAATGCCAGCGCAGTTGGAAAATCCAGCCCGATGTCGGCACGTATAACTGGCCCGGCGTCACCAAGCGATGTTCGGATGCCCTGGACGAGTTGGCAGCTCAGGGTCTGATCGACAAAGCCGCGTTCGGCTAAGCTAAGGGCAAGCCAATAGAGAAAGGAAGCAGCGTGGACGACCAAAAGATCGCGACGGTGCTACTTGCTTTGGCCGAAGCACGCGGTGCGACGAGGTCCTTCTGCCCCTCCGAAGCGGCGCGCCGATTGAGCGCCGATTGGCGTCCTCTGATGCCCAATGTGCGGCGGGTCGGCGCTGAGGTCGGGCTACGCGCGACGCGAAAGGGCATCGACATTGATCCATTGACCGCGAGAGGCCCGTTCCGGTTCTCCAAACCATCGCCATGAGCCGCTTACGCGCTACCTGTTGGTCATGAGATACATTGCTCTTTGCCTGGCCCTTGCCACACCAGCGTCCGCGTGGGAATTTTCTTCTTCCCCCATCTGCTCACTTTCGCAGAACGGAAAACTCGTCGTTGAGGTGACCTATGACGCCAGTCTACCGGAATATGCAATCCATCTGACCCGCCACGAAGGTTGGCCGCCCAGTCCGATCTTTGCGATCCGCTTCGAGGGGCCCTTCCCACTCACCATCGCAACCGACCGTCACCAGATCAAAGGCAACACTTTGTCTGTGCGGGATCGAGGCTTTGGCAATGTCCTCAGAGGCATGGCCCGAAACGTGCAAGCCGTCGCCATTTTGCGCAACTTGGAGGTGCCTTTTTCTCTAGATGGCGCTGCGCCAGCGGTGGCGGAGTTCCGAGATTGTCCGTCGGACCTGTCGGTCTAGACGTTCGGCTCGCCTTGAAGACCAAGCACTTTGCGCATTCCTGTCCAAAGTCCCGAGAGTTTGGGAGGCGTTTCAAGCCCCTGAAGTATCTCGTCCTTCCAGGGGGACATTGCGCCTGACGCCTGCGCCCGCCCCCAGTCGAGATAAGCGGCAGTGTCGTCGGGCCGGAGCCTGCAAGCTGACCCCACCAATCCAATCAAGGTCTCAGGGGCGGAATACCATTCGTCCTGCACAGCGGTGAGCTTATTACCTAAGAACGGCGCAAAGACGCGCATCATGGGTTTGTCTGAGAAGGTGGCTAGCATCGCACCCATCTCGTCGCGGCTGTAGTGGATGAGTGGTGGGAACGTATCAAAGAAGACCCCTTGACCGTCGACTATAGCAAGGTTGCGGATCGAGGGGTGAAAGCCGATGCGGGTTTTGTCAAGGTCGGTCTGGGTCCAGAAGGTCGCCACGACCTCGCCTGCCGCGTCCATGTGTTTCAGCGTCCCTTCCAAGGGGTCGTCAATCATCCGACGGCGCATCATCGTCTCGTCAGGCAAGCCCTCTTGGACCACTACTGGCACACGTACGCCATCCATCTCAAGCAGATGGAATTCGGTCTGAGGCAAACGCACGCCCCTGCCTGTCAGAGCATCCACATAATCGGTGTGGGCGGAGGCCAGACGGTCGAGTTGGGCATTGTCAGAGAGGCCGCGATAGACCTTGATCACTTTGTCATCCAACACGCCTTTTCCGCGAAACGGCGCGCAGAAAAACCCAAGTTTAGAGATCGGTTCATTACTGTCAGACAAATGGCGCGTGATCTGGTCGCGCAGCGCGTTGAGGTCGGTCATGAGGGGCCGTCATTCACGGTTAAAGATGTACACGCCTTAGCCTAGCTCGAGCCGCGCCGCCACCTCTGAACATAGGGCGTCCACCTCGTTGCGCGCGGCGCTCGCGCCGGCCTCACTGGCCCCGCGGCCCTCCCCGAGGGTCTGTGCATAGACCACGCGGTTCGCAAGCCCGGTCTTGGTCACCTCTGTAGGTAATTCAGCAACGGCAGCACCGATTTCGGTGGAGAGTTTGGTCCCGGAACGGCCACGGGTCATGACGACCATGGACGGCACGCGTTCGCGGTCCGCCAAATCGAGCACGGCTTCGGTAGCCCAAAGGTCAACGTGACTTGTCGCCAATGGCACCAAAACCAAATCCGCTGCGCGGAGCGCAGGTTTGAGGTCCACGTCCGCCTTAGGTGGTGTATCGATGATCACCACGTCATGGTCGCGTGCAAGCTTGCGCACTTCATAAGAGACGCCCCATGCGGACGCAGTGGAAAACTCAAGGCCTGGGTCCTCGAAATTCTCTACCCGGGTCATAAACCAGCGTCCAAGCGAGCCCTGTGGATCGGTATCGATCACCGCGACCTTTTTGCCTGCACGGACAAGACCGATCGCCAAGTTGATTGCGAGCGTCGTTTTGCCTGCGCCGCCCTTTTGTTGGGCTATGGTGACAACTTGTCCAGACATAGGAATCTCCAATTGCTGCAGTGCAGCATAAGTCATTTTCCCAACGACACAAGAGCCATAAGCGCGCACCTGATAGGCCGCCCGCGCTCAAATTAACTGTTGGTTTACCAAGATGAACGATCACTAGGGCATGAAATGGCTGGTCTCCTTTCTCGTCACGTTGTGCCTTGTGAGCCAGGCAAATGCCGGCGCGTGGCCCCGGGGCCATGGGAAAACCTTTACTTCAGCGAGTGGTGAGCTGTGGCAGGATGAGCAGGGCTATTTGCATTATTATACCTCTGCTTACCTCGAATACGGGCGCACGCCCAAACTGAGCATCGGCACGATCACGGCCATGGGCAGCTTGTCCGGGGCAGATAATGAGATCTTCGCCGGCTATACCGTTTGGCAAAAAGGCCCCCATGTTCTGTCCCTTGAAACCGCACTGCATGAGAACCGCACGTTGGATTTCGCCGGCCAGGAGCAAGTCAGTCCTGGTTACGGCGTCGGCCTGTCCTATGGACGCGGTTTTCAACTGGCGCAGCGCAACGGCTGGATCACGTTGGACGCGCGCCTCAATCGCTCCACCAAACTCCAGGAATTCAAATTCGACACAACACTTGGCTTGAGCCTGCATGAGCGGTGGAAGGTCATGACCCAGGTTTTCACCTCCACCATAGACGGAGAAACCAACATAAAATTCGCGCCCGGCGTGGTCTTTTCGGTCAACGAAAAAACCCATATCGAATTGGGAGCCCGCGTCCCGTCACGCGATGCAGAGCGCGCTGCCATCAAACTCGGCCTCTGGCGAGAATTCTAAAAGAAAAGATAAATCAGCACATTAGAGCTTTGCCACATCCTCAGCCGTCACCGGATATGCCTTGCCAAATCCGCCATTGAGAAAACCGTCCCTGACCTCAAACGTCACGATACTAAAGTCGCCAAACCCGATATAGAGCTTCACCTTTGGTGCCTGCTGGACATAGTGCTTGGCTAAAGCTGCATGGGTTGGGCTGCCATGGCGATGAAAAGTGGCCTTCACACGCAAGCTCAACCTTGGATGAGTCAAAGGATCGCCCTTGGCCCCTGGCTCGCCCACCAAAAGCGCAGCATCGGCTGCGTTTTTGAGCGCCTCGGCATGGCCTGACAAATCCGAGATCAATGTCATGGGCGCCCCCTCTGGCGTGCGCGCAAAGGCGATGCGCGAGACATTGGGCAGGCCGTCTTCAGGGTCAATCACGGCAAGCGCAGCGTGGCGCGCGGAGGCAAGAAGGTCGGAGATCGTGGCGCGTGCCTCGTCGTCCATATCGCGTAAAGGGCTGGTCATGATCACAGCTTAGGTCTCTCACCCCCGGGATGGAATGCGTCATGTGACCCTCGCGACCAAGGGCCAATTGCACGTTTCGCCCCCTGAACCGTGCAGATAGCACTTGTAACACGCGTTTGGGCGCGCGCTGTGTTCACATTTGGCTCAAAAGGCACATGCGCCGTGCAATCCAGCAGAAGCGCCCGCGATTTTTGGCAAGATTCTCGCTCCTGACCAAGCCCATTCTTGTATCAAATAGGACTTCGCCCGGTGCGGCCCGGCGGCTTGGGGCTGTGGTCAAACGCTCACATCAGGTGCTTTGAGCAATTGCACCCCCGAGATCCGCCAGCCGTCGGGTCCCTTGATCATCCGATAGTCGAGGTAGTGGGCATTGCCGCGCTGGTCGATGATTTGCACCTTTTGCCAAAGACCACCCGCAATCTGACGCAACTCCAGATATGTCACATCACGGGGTCGCCAAACCATTGGATACCCGTTCCGCACCATCGCACCAAAACGATCGGCCGTGCCGAACATGCCCTGGATCGACGGGCTGGCAAAGGTAAACGCTTGGTCAAAGTCATCGCGTTTGAAGGCTTCGAGTTGCGAGGTGATTGTTGTCTCAATTCCGGAATTGCGCCCCATGTCTTCTTGGGCCGCTGCAAACGTGGCTGAAAGAAGGGCGATACAAAACGTCAATGCGCGCAAAATCATGGCGATATCCTCTTTGGCTACGCAATAGAGATTAGTACGCAAGTCGTCCGCGACGACCCCAGACCTCTTAATCCAAGGGGCGCACCGAGTCGCCTAGCCGGATGGTACCTGGCTCCACGACGTCTGCGGTGACCCCGCCATGGCCGCGCACGGCCGCATACCCGCCATGCCCAAAGGCCTCTTCCATGCGCGAACAGGGGGCACAGGGTCCCGTGATCTTCAAAATCGCATCACCCACCCACACACGCCGCCCGCGCAGAGATATAAGGTTGATCCCAGAGACAACCACATTGCGGCGCAAATCAGAGGCCGCAACCGGCCCCCGACCCAGATAAGCCCCAATCACGGCAAGATGCTCGGCTTGGACCAAGCTCACCGCTCGTTTGCCAGGCTTGCCATGGTCACCCGCCAGGCCCAAAGGACCCGCATCAACTTGATCCACCGAGACCATGTCCAACCGCCGCGCAGGGCGCAAACCGACCCAATCCACGCGTCCCGGCTGCGCCACGCGTGCAATCAACTCTGAGAGCCGTTCCATCGTCCCGTTGCTCCCCCCTTGTCCCCAAGCTATGTGTCATCCAACACGACGACCCCACTGACCCCGAGCGAGGATTCCATGGCCGCTTATCAATATGTCTATCACATGTCCGGTGTCTCCAAGACTTATCCCGGCGGCAAAAAGACCTTCGAGAACATTCACCTCAACTTCTTGCCCGGGGTGAAGATCGGTGTCGTCGGCGTCAACGGCGCGGGTAAATCGACTCTGCTCAAAATCATGGCGGGCCTTGACAAGGATTTCTCGGGCGAGGCCTGGCATGCTGAGGGCGCAAAAGTGGGCTACTTGCCCCAGGAGCCGCAGCTCGATGCCAGCCTGAACGTGCGTGAAAACGTGATGCTCGGCGTGGCGGAGAAGAAGGGTAAGCTCGACCGGTTCAATGAGCTTGCAATGAACTATTCCGATGAGACCGCCGACGAGATGGCGTCGCTTCAGGATCAAATTGACGCTGAGAACCTCTGGGACCTCGACAGTCAGATCGACGTGGCCATGGAGGCGTTGCGCTGTCCGGCCGACGAGGCGGATGTGACCACGCTGTCTGGCGGTGAGAAACGCCGGGTGGCACTCTGCAAATTGCTCCTCGAAGCGCCCGATATGTTGCTCCTCGATGAACCGACCAACCACCTGGATGCCGAGACAATCGCGTGGTTGCAACAGCACCTGATCGATTACAAAGGCACAATTCTGGTGGTCACCCACGACCGTTATTTCCTGGACGATATCACCGGCTGGATCCTCGAACTCGACCGCGGTCGTGGCATTCCCTACGAAGGCAATTACTCGTCCTGGTTGGAACAAAAGGCCAAGCGGTTGGCCCATGAGGCTCGTGAAGACAAGGCCAAGCAGAAGACGCTCGAACGCGAATTGGAATGGATGCGTCAGGGCGCCAAGGCGCGCCAAGCCAAATCCAAGGCGCGGATTCAGGCCTACAACGAGCTTGCCAGTCAATCTGAACGCGAAAAAATCACCCGCGCCCAGATCGTGATCCCTGCGGCCCAGCGTTTGGGCGGCAAGGTGATTGAGATCGAAGGCTTGTCCAAGGCCATGGGCGACAAGCTCTTGATCGAAAATCTGTCCTTCTCCATCCCGCCTGGTGGGATTGTCGGCGTCATCGGCCCCAACGGCGCAGGCAAATCCACACTGTTCAAGATGATCACCGGCCAGGAAAAGCCCGACAGCGGCACGATTGAGATCGGCGACACCGTTCAGATGGCCTATGTCGACCAATCCCGCGATGACCTCAAAGACGGCGATACCGTGTGGCAGGCGATCTCGGGTGGTGCGGAGTTGATCGAGTTGGGCGATGTCCAGGTGAACTCGCGCGCTTATTGTTCGTCCTTTAATTTTAAAGGTGGCGATCAGCAGAAACCTGTGAACCTGCTCTCTGGTGGTGAACGCAACCGGGTGCACATGGCGCGGCTCTTGAAAGAAGGTGGCAACGTGCTGCTCCTCGACGAACCGACCAACGATCTCGACGTGGAAACCCTGCGCGCGCTTGAAGATGCCTTGGTGGACTTCGCGGGCTGTGCCGTGGTGATCAGCCACGACCGCTTCTTCCTTGACCGGATTTGCACGCATATCCTGGCCTTTGAGGGCGAGGCCCATGTGGAATGGTTCGAGGGCAACTTCGAGGATTACGAGGAAGACAAGAAACGGCGCTTCGGCCCCGATGCGTTGGAGCCCAAACGGATCAAGCATAAGAAGTTTACGCGCTAATCTCACGGTTCCGTGCACGAAATGGCAAGGGCTTTTGTTGGCTGTCGCGCCACTCCACCCGCATAGATTGAAGTTATTATTATATCTGCACTCATAGGTCGTGGCCTTAGGGCTGCGCCTGCCAGTCAAAATCGCGATAAGCCCAGATTTCGCCAGATTTACTCCCAATCTGTGCCGAACTGCGGCGGCATTAACACTTTGGTAACTGGTTGTCGGCTTGATGATCGAACCGTAGATGAGGTTTGGAATGATGATTGTGGCGTTGATGTTGGTGGGTGCCGTCTTGGGCATGGTCGCGGGCATTCTGGGCTGGATGTTTTTTGGATTCAGCGTCCTGACCGCCTTTGTCCTCTACGTCGCGGCATCCTTGGGTGGCGCTGTGGTTGGGCTGAGCGTGAGCCTACTGCGCGACCTCTTCGACCGTGATTCGGTGGCCGACAGCGCGTTGGCAAAGCTGCGTACGCAGTGACCCCGATTTTGGCGCAATACTTCACGAAAACCTGACTCCCCAGCCTGTCCCGATTTTGATACGCACAGACAAGCTTTGAAATAAGGGGGACATTATGAACACGCGTCGTGCGTTTTTGGCCGCTTCGGCCGCCACTTTGGCCGCACCAGCCTCTGCCTTCACTCTCGATCCGATTCTCAAGCCTCAGTACGTGGCAATGGATCCAACCGTTGAACCGGGCCAGATCATCGTACTGCCTCGCGCACGATTCCTTTACTATGTGGACGGCCCCGGCCAGGCGATGCGCTACGGTGTCGGCGTGGGGCGCGCCGGTCTCGAATTCCAGGGCGAGGCCATTATTCAAGCCAAGAAAAAATGGCCAACATGGCGTCCGACCAATGAGATGATTGAGCGCGAGCCAAAGACCTACGCCAAGTTCGTGGACAACGACTATGTTCAGCCCGGTGGGCCAGGCAATCCCCTGGGTGCGCGCGCGCTTTACCTGTTCCAAAATGGGCGTGACACGTTCTACCGCATCCACGGCACCACGGCGCCACGCTCCATCGGACAAGCGGCCTCCAACGGCTGCATTCGGATGCTCAACGAGCATGTGATCGACCTCTATGGCCGTGTGCCACGGGGCACCAAAGTCACGGTGCTCTAAGCAATTGCGCCATGCCGCGCGCGTTGATAGGTGCCCGGCATGGACACAGCCTCTGCTATAGCTTTCGACGTTATCGTGATCGGTGCGGGTCCCGCAGGATCTGCGGCGGCCACCGTCGCGGCGCGATCGGGGCTGTCTGTCGCGCTGATCGACAAGGCCATTTTTCCGAGAGACAAACTCTGCGGTGGCGGCTTCACCGGCCGCGCCGCGAACTACTATCGCGAGATTTTTGGCCAAGACCTGCCCGCGGACGTGCCCTTCCGCTCCGACGTTGAGTTCCACGCCTTTGGCGAAAACATCGGTGTGATAGAAGACATCCCACCCGTCTACATGACCATGCGCCTCGAGCTCGACAATCTGATGTTCGAGCATGCCATCGCGGCCGGCGCTGAGGACTTTAGTGGCGTGCGCGATCTGACCATCGACGCTGATGCTCAGCGCGTGACCTTTGGCGACGGTCGCGTGTTGCAGGCCGCTGTGATGATCGGTGCCGACGGTATCAAATCAGCGGTAGCACGCGCGCTTTTTGGCCGCTCTTTCGACGCTGACACAGTGGGCTTTGGCTTTGAAATCGAAGCGCCCGCGAGGGGTGAAGATGCCCCATTGCGTATTGATTTTGGACAAGCGATTTGGGGCTACGGCTGGTCATTTCCCAAACGCAATAGCACAACCATTGGCGTCGGAGGCGTTCTGTCCAAGAACCCCAACTTGCGCGGCATTATGTCTGACTATGTCGAGCAGCTCGGCGCACCGCCCAACGTGCGCTTCAAAGGCCATCACTTGCCCTTTGGAAAAGCCCGCAAACAGCCAGGCCGCGCGGCAACTTTGCTCGCCGGAGATGCCGCGTGGTTTGTGGACCCAGTCACCGGCGAGGGCATTGCCTATGCCATGAAATCCGGTGCGATGGCCGCCGAAGCCGCCGTCGAAGCGATCCAGCGGCATGAGCCCCATATGGCGGTGATGCTTTATCGTAACCGCTTGCGCCCAATCACTTGGGCAATTGCCCAAGCCAATTTCGTGCGCCTGATCATCTATTGGGGACCCTTCAGGAAGGGCTTCATCCGCGCCTTTCGCCAATCGGGCACGTTGCGGCACGACTACATGCGGCTTTTGGGAGGCGAGTTGGAATATCACCACATCATGGGCAAGTTGTTGCGGCGTCTTCCCAATTTCTTGCGCCGGGCCTTTTTGAAGCCGCGGGCGTAAACATGGGGGCTCTGCCCCCGGCCCTTTGGGCCTCCCCCAGGATATTTTTAGCCAGAAGAAATCACGGGCGCGTTTTATGGTGCACCCCAGTCAACCGCCGGGTTTTGCATCACGGTGAGCGTGCCTTTGGGCGCAGGCACCATAAGTCCCTTGGCCACGCGTTGGTCACCTTCGAGCCAGTCGCGCAGGCAATCGCGATGGAGCAGCACGCCCATCCGATCATGGATGTCGCGTACATCAGCATTGGGAGCGCAGGTCACGCTGGCAACTTGGGCCAGTTCCATTCCCCCGGGGGCTTTCCAAACATCCCAGATCGCAGCCAACCAGAGGAGATCGCCCGCTTTGCCCTGGATCGCCCGTGGCGTCTTTTTGCCCTTGGGTCCGGTCCATTCGTAGCAGCCGTCAACGGGGATCGCGCCCTAACGCACGCCTGCAAAGGCCGATTTGTCAAAACCAATTCGGAACGGGCGTTTACGATAGTCTCCATCACCGGGCGCCCCCGCGCGTTTTTGCACCCCACGGGGATCAGGCCCCATCGCATCATTCGAAAACCATCTGAGGTCTGGACGCGAAGGTCTTCAACCGGAGCCATATTGCTGCGCGGCAAGAGCTCTGGGCTCTCAACCGCCAATGCATTTACGTTGAAACTGCTAAGAAAGAACCGCCCGGGCATTACTCAGCCAGCATGGCCGCCACGCGCGGGCCTAAACCTTCGACAATCCGGCGCACCCCTTCGGCATTTGGGTGGATGCCGTCAGGCTGCATGAACGCCGTGATATCGGCAATCGTGTCGCCTTCATCTTGCAGGCCTTCGAAGAAAGACGGCGCAAAGTGCACGCCGTATGCTTCGGCCAATTCAGGATATAACGCGTCGAACGTAGCTTTGAACTCGGGACCATAGTTGCCTGGTGCTTCCATGCCGACGAGGAGCACGTCGAGGCCTTTGTCAGCTGCGATTTTGAGTATGCCTTCAAGGTTGGCGTGGCTCATCTCAGGCGGCAGGCCACGCAACAGGTCATTGCCGCCCAACGCCACGATCATTGCCTTTGTGTCTGGGGTCAGTGACCATTCAACTCGCGACAATCCGCCTGCGGTCGTGTCGCCAGAAACGCCGCCGTTGATCACCCGTACATCTAAGCCTTCGGCATCCAGAAAGGCTTGCAATTGCGGCACAAAACCCTGGTCTGCGACCAGCCCATATCCTTGGGTGAGTGAATCGCCCAGGGCCAAGACCTCGGTCTGTGCCATCGCGGACAGAGGCGACGCCATGCTTAAAATCAACGCCAATGCCTTGGCTCTGGCGACAGCGCGCCCATATGTCACCCATCCCATGGTCGAGGTCTCCCCAATGTCAGAGCCGGTTCTATCCCTCCAAGATGTGCATTTGGCGCTTGATGGCAATGCTGGGCGTGTCGAGATCTTGCACGGCGTCTCGCTCAGCGTACCCAAAGGCGAGTCACTAGGCCTTATTGGACCTTCGGGGTCGGGCAAAAGTTCGCTTTTGATGGTGATGGGCGGCTTGGAGCGCGCAACAGGTGGGTCTGTGTCGGCTCTTGGCCATGATTTGACGGGGCTAGATGAGGACGCCTTGGCCCGTTTCCGGCGGGATCACATGGGGGTAGTGTTTCAGAGCTTTCACCTTATTCCGACCATGACAGCCTTGGAGAACGTGGCCACGCCGTTGGAATTGGCGGGGCACCGCGACGCCTTTGATCGCGCTGCGGCGGAGCTGGATGTTGTGGGACTTGGTCACCGCGCCGATCACTATCCGACACAGATGTCCGGCGGAGAGCAACAGCGTGTGGCGCTTGCGCGTGCCTCTGCTCCGCGCCCCGACATACTCTTGGCCGACGAGCCAACCGGCAATCTCGACGGGGCCAATGGCGACGCCATCATGGATCTGCTCTTTGGTTTGCGGGACAAACACGGGGCCACGCTGGTGCTGGTGACGCACTCAAACACTCTGGCGGGGCGCTGTGACAGGGTCATCCGGCTACGCGATGGCCGCATTGATGAAGCCGTCCCCCAAGCTACGCAGGCCGCGGAATGAGCCTCGCAACTGCCGCCAAATTCGCCCGCCGCGAGTTGCGCGGGGGCCTCAAGGGTTTTCGCATTTTCCTGGCCTGTCTCACCCTCGGAGTGGCGGCGATCGCCGCGGTGGGCTCAGTCCGCGCTGCCATCGAAGCGGGGCTAGAGGCCCAAGGCGCCGTGCTCTTGGGCGGAGACGCCGAGGCCGAGTTCACATACCGCTTCGTCTCCGAGGATGAGCGCGCCTGGCTCGAAGGGGTTGCGCTGGAGGTCTCTGAAATCGCCGATTTCCGATCCATGGCCGTCGTGGGCGAGGAACGCGGGCTGACCCAGGTCAAATCCGTTGACGTCGCTTACCCACTGACGGGGGAGGTTGTGCTCGAACCCGCGATGTCCCTTGAAAGCGCCTTTGCCGGTGACGGCACCCTGCCCGGCGGTGTGATGGAGCGCATTTTGGTTGATCGGATGGGGCTCGTCCCGGGTGACACCTTTCGCCTAGGCACCCAGGACTTTGTCCTTACGGCCATTTTGGCGAGCGAACCTGACAGCGCGGGAGGCGGATTTGGTCTCGGGCCACGTACGCTCGTGCGCACGGAGGATATTGAAAATGCCCAACTTCTCCGCCCCGGCACGCTCTTTGAGACGCAGTATCGTTTGCTCCTGCCGCCCGGCACAGACCTTGCCACCTTGCGCGAAGAGGCGCTGACACGCTTCGAAAGCTCTGGTCTGCGCTGGCGTGATGCACGCAATGGTGCACCTGGAGTGGCGCAGTTTGTAGAACGACTGAGCACGTTTTTGATCCTGGTGGGGCTTTCTGGTTTGGCCGTTGGCGGCGTCGGAGTGTCGTCTGCTGTGCGGTCCTATCTGGCCAACAAAACGTCAGTCATTGCCACGCTGCGCACGCTTGGCGCGACGCGGTCCACGGTGTTTCTCACGTACTTCATTCAGATCGGCGCGTTAAGCCTCGTTGGCATTGCTCTGGGGCTGTTACTTGGGGCGTTCGTCCCGTTGATCCTGTCGCCCATCATCGAAGCGCGCTTGCCAGTACCTGCGGTCTTCGCGCTGCATTTTGGCGCGCTTGGCGAAGCAGCACTCTACGGACTTTTGACGGCGCTGATCTTTACGCTCTGGCCGCTCGCGCGCACCGAAGAGGTCCGCGCCGCCACGCTCTTTCGGGATGCACTCTCAACGGCGCGCCCGTTGCCGGCACCGATTTATGTGGCGGTCACGGCTCTGCTGTTCGCGCTTCTCTTGGGCGCGGCCATGCTGTTCTCGGGTGAGTTGATGCTCACGCTTTGGGTGGCGGGGGGTATCTGTGGTGCCCTTCTTACCCTGGCGCTGGCGGCTTGGGGAATTCGGGGGGTGTCGCGGGGCCTCACACACCCAACACGCGGGCGCCCAGCGTTGAGATGGGCCTTCGCCGCGATCGCGGATCCGCGCGAAGGCGCAGGCGCTGTTGTACTCTCGCTGGGACTTGGCCTTTCGGTTCTTGCTGCTGTGGGTCAAATCGACGGCAATCTGCGCTCGGCCATTGCCCGAGATCTGCCGAAAGTGGCCCCGTCTTACTTCTTTGTCGATATCCAACGCGATCAAATGCCCGGTTTCTCTGAACGGCTCGACAATGATCCCGCTGTAAGCAAGGTCGACAGCGCGCCAATGTTGCGCGGGATCATCACGCGGATCAACGGCCGACCTGCCACGGAGGTTGCTGGCGATCACTGGGTCCTCGAAGGTGACCGGGGCGTAACCTATTCCGAAGATCTGCCCGAGCGCACGCGACTGACAGCGGGGGAATGGTGGGCACCCGATTATGCTGGGACACCGCTGGTGTCCTTTGCCGCCGAAGAGGCGGAGGAGATGGGCCTTCAGATCGGTGACGAGATCACAGTGAATATTCTGGGCCGCGATATCGTGGCCGAAATATCCTCCTTCCGTGAAGTGGATTTCTCGACCGCTGGGATCGGCTTTATCATGACGATGAACCCCTCAGCCCTGCGGGGTGCGCCGCATACGTTCATCGCGACTGTTTACGCCGAAGTCGAAGCCGAGGCGCAGATTTTGCGCGACTTGGCGGGTCAGTTCCCGAATATCACAGCCGTGCGCGTGCGCGATGCGATAGATCGTGTCTCCGATCTTTTGGCGGGGATCGCGGCGGCAACATCTTATGGAGCAGGCGCGACCCTGCTTACTGGTTTCCTCGTGCTGATCGGTGCCGCAGCCGCAGGCGAACGCGCGCGGACTTATGAGGCCGCTGTGCTCAAAACCCTGGGCGCCAGCCGAAGCCGCATTCTGCGGAGTTTTGCGTGGCGCGCAGCCCTTTTGGGTGCCGCAGCTGGGCTGGTGGCTTTAGCGGCGGGCATTGCAGGCGGCTGGGCTGTGGCCACGTATGTAATGAAGACAAGCTTTGAGGTGATCTGGCCCAATGCACTTTTGATTATCGCAGGCGGTGTGGCGGCGACCTTGCTTGCGGGGCTCTTTTTCGCATGGCGCCCCCTGGCGGCGCGCCCCGCAGGTGTGTTGCGCGCGCGCGAATAGTCCCCTTGCCGCAGCGCAGAGGAATTTGGCACTGAGAGCCCAACTTGGAGGGAATCACCCATGACCGATCAGCTGCCCATGCCGATCCCAGCGCCGCTCACCAAGGCGCAAAAGACGCAATTGCTGAACTTGGTGCGCCGTGCGGCACGGGCGGAAATCCTGCCCCGGTTCCGCAAACTTGACCTTGCGGAGGTGCAAACCAAAACAGGCGCGTTGGATTTGGTGACCGCCGCCGACACAGCAGCAGAAGCCATGATCACACGGGCGCTGCAGATGTCTTATCCCGCCGCTCTGATCGTGGGCGAAGAGGCCGTATCCAAAGAACCGTCCTTGCGCGATGGCATTGCCGAGGCGCAGATGTGTTTCCTGATCGATCCTGTCGACGGCACATGGAACTTTGCCAATGGGATCAGCGCGTTTGGCACGATGGTAGCTGTCTGTCGCTTTGGGACGCCGGTGTTTTCGATGATTTACGATCCGTTGGGCGACGACGTGATGTGGGCAGATGAAGACACCCCTGCACAGTTTGTGCCGGCAACCGGCGCTCCGCGCAAATTGAACACAGCAGCGCCCAAAACGACCTTCGACGAGATGGTGGGTTACGTCCACCTTAAGCTCATGGCCGAGGAGGATCAGCCCAAGATGGCGACGGTTTTGCCCGATTTTGCCACGGCCAACGCGTTGCGCTGTTCGGCGCATGAGTATCGCTTGCTGGCTCAGGGTTCAGTGGACTTTGTGCTCTCGTCAAAGCAGACGCCCTGGGACCATGCGCCTGGTGTGATTTTGTGCCAACAAGCCGGGGGTCATGCGGCGATGCTGGATGGATCGGAATATTCTGCCGCGCTCACCGAAGGGTATTTGCTCGTCGCATCGTCGAAAGAAACCTGGGACAAGCTCGCCGATAAGCTGAGGTTTTTGGTACCAGACACCAACGGCGAAACGCACAACAGCAAGCCGACCGAAGCAGCCGCGTGATCACATTCTCGAGAATTAAAAACCAGCGTGGGTCATTGACGGCGCTGGTTTTTTCTTGCGTATTTGTGATCACCTGCGACGGAAGTTGTCCGTGAATGCACTTGAATGTGGGCAAGTTCGCAATTTAGCTTAGCTTCATAGAGATAGACACGCTTCACTACTCATGGAGATTGTAATGCACCCATCCCGCCCGTCCATGGACCCGCGCCCCGCGGCGCATGCAAAACTCATGAGACGACCAAATGAAGCCTGGCGATGGGGTACAACATTACTGGCGGGGGCGACGCTTCTTTGGGCGGCGGGCGCGGCCTATTCGGAAACGACCGTGGCCCATGGCGTGTCGACCTTTGGGGACCTCAAATACGATGCCGACTTCCCCCATTGGGATTACGTAAATCCCGACGCGCCCAAGGGTGGCCAATTCACCACCTGGGCCTTTGGCACTTTTGACAGCCTCACGCCCTACATTCTCAAGGGCAATTCGGCGGCGGGCGCCGGTCTCTTTTACGACACGCTCATGACCGGGAACCTCGAAGAGCCCGACGCAAGCTACGGTCTGGTGGCCGAAAGCATCGAGTACCCCGAGGATCGCTCCTATGTCATCTTCCGGATGCGCCCTGAGGCCAAGTTCCGCGATGGCAGCCAAGTGACGGCTCAAGACGTCGTTTTTTCTTATGAAATACTGAAAGAAGAGGGCCGCCCCTCATTCAAGACGACCTTCCGCGATTTCGACAAGGTCGAGGCGTTGGACGATTTCACAGTGCGTTTTGACTTTAACCCCGAAGGCCCGCTGCGCGAATTGTTGATGACCGCAGGCGGCATCCCGATCCTCTCCAAAGCCTACTATGAAAACGTCGATTTCTCCGAGAGCAGCCTTGACCCCCCCATGGGATCCGGGCCGTACACCCTGGCCGAAGTCGATCCCGGCCGCCGCGTGAGCTACCAGCGTCGCGACGATTACTGGGCCGCGGATTTGCCGGTGAACAAGGGCACGACGAATTTCGATCGCCGGACCTACGAATACTTCGCCGACTACACCACTGCCTTTGAAGCTTTTAAGGGCGGCGCCTACCTCTACCGCGAAGAGTTCAGTTCCAAGGTCTGGGCCACGCAGTACACCTTCCCAGCGATTGATGAAGGTCACGTGGTGGTCGAAACGCTCCCCGATGGACGCCCGGCGGGCACCCAAGGCTTCTGGTTCAACCTGCGCCGCGATAAGTTTGCCGACCCCCGCGTTCGCGAAGCCATCGGCATGGCCTTCAACTTTGAATGGTCCAACGAGAGCCTGTTTTACGGCATCTACGGCCGCACTGACAGCTTCTGGGAGAACTCCTCAACGCTTCAGGCATCCGGGCCAATCCCTGATGCAGAACGCGCACTTCTCGAACCGATGGCCGAGTTCTTCCCCGAAGAAGTCTTTTCCGAAGACGCTTTCGTGCCGGTGGCCTCAAACGGTGACAACCTCGGCGACCGCCGGGTTTTGCGGCGAGCTGGCAAAATACTCGATGACGCCGGATGGGAGGTGGCCGACGATGGGTTTAGGTACAAAGACGGCGAGAAACTCACCGTGGAATTCCTCAACGACAGCCCCTCCTTTGACCGTGTCATCAACCCCTACGTTGAAAACCTCGTGCGCCTCGGCGTGGATGCCAGCATGAACCGCGTGGATGCCGCTCAGGCGCAGGAACGCGAAAAGAACTTCGACTTTGACATCGTGACCCAGCGCTTCTCCATGAGCCAGACGCCGGGCAACGAGTTGGAGCAGATCTTTGGATCCGTGAGTGCGGCCACCCCCGGTGGCGTCAACATGGCCGGTGTGAGCAACGAAGGCATCGACAAGCTGATCCGTATCATCGCCGATGCCGAGAGCCGCGAAGAGCTTGACGTGGCCGTGCGCGCCCTCGACCGGGTGCTGCGCGCAATGCACATCTGGGTGCCGCAATGGTACAAGGGCGTACACAATATCTCCTACCGCGATGTCTTTGCCCGGCCCTACACCGACACGCCGCCGCCCCTCTCGCTTGGCACGACCTCGATCTGGTGGTGGGATGCAGACAAAGCCGCCGCACTCGAAGCCGCAGGGGCGCTGTAAAAGCCCATGGGCGCCTATATCCTCCGACGACTGCTTCTGGTGATCCCGACACTCTTTGGGATCATGGTCATCAACTTTGCCCTGGTGCAATTTGTGCCCGGCGGCCCCATCGAACAAATCTTGGCCCAGCTTGAGGGCGAAGGCGATGTCTTCGAAGGGATTGCCGGGGGCGGGGGCGAGATCGAAGCCGCCAGTGACAGCGAGTATTCCGGCGCCCGGGGCCTGCCCCCCGATTTCATTGAAGACCTCGAACGCGAATTTGGCTTTGATAAGCCGCCCGTGGAGCGGTTCTTCAATATGCTTTGGAACTACATGCGGCTCGACTTTGGCGAGAGCTATTTTCGCTCCATCTCGGTGATCGATCTGGTGATTGAGAAAATGCCGGTGTCGATTTCTCTGGGGCTATGGTCCACGCTGATCGCTTATCTTGTCTCAATCCCGCTTGGCATTCGCAAAGCGGTACGCGATGGGACGAGCTTTGATACTTGGACCTCCGGGCTGATCATCGTGGCCTATGCGATCCCGGGCTTTCTCTTTGCAATCCTGCTTCTCGTGCTCTTTGCCGGGGGGTCCTATCTTCAAATCTTTCCGCTGCGCGGCCTGACCTCGGACAATTGGGACGAGCTGACGGCTTGGGGCAAGGCCATCGATTACTTTTGGCACATTACATTGCCGGTTCTGGCCTCGACGATTTCGGCCTTCGCAACGCTCACGCTTCTGACCAAAAACTCGTTCCTAGATGAGATCAAAAAACAATACGTGATGACCGCGCGAGCCAAAGGCCTGCCCGAGAACCGGGTGCTCTATGGTCACATCTTCCGCAATGCGATGCTCATCGTGATCGCGGGGTTCCCGGCGGTGTTCATCGGCGTCTTCTTCTCAGGCTCACTCATCATCGAGACGATTTTCTCCCTCGACGGGCTCGGCCGACTTGGGTTCGAGGCGGCGGTGGCACGGGATTATCCGGTGATCTTTGGCACGCTCTTCGTCTTTGGCCTCATGGGCCTCGTGGTCGGCATTCTGTCGGACTTGATGTATGTCTTTGTCGATCCCCGCATCGACTTTGAAAAGCGGGAGGGCTGAGCCATGGTTGCCAATCCAGAACCGCAGGTTGAGACCGCAGCGCCGCCAGAGCCACCCCAGGTGAAGCGTGGTTGGTTCAACCTCTCCCCCATCAATGCGCGCCGTTGGGCCAATTTCAAAGCCAACCGCCGTGCTTATTGGTCGCTTTGGATTTTCGCGATCCTCTTTGGCCTCTCGCTCATGTCGGAGTTCATCGCCAACGACAAACCCATCTTGGTGAGTTATCGCGGTGAACTTTTCACGCCGATCTTCAATTTCTATCCCGAAACCGCCTTTGGCGGAGACTTCCGCACCGAGGCTATCTATCGCGATCCCGAGGTGAAGTGCCTGATCCGTACCGGTGGCTTGGAAGAGTGCTTTGACGATCCAGACGGCCTCATTGAACGCGTCGATGCGGGCGAGGTGCTAGACGGGGATTTCGACAAGGGCTGGATTCTCTCGCCGCTCATTCCCTATAGTTACACCACCCCCGTGGACCGTCCCGGCGCGGCGCCTTTGCCGCCCAATGAGCAAAACTGGCTCGGTACCGACGACACCAAACGCGATGTGGTGGCGCGCGTTCTCTATGGCTTCCGCCTTTCGATCCTCTTTACGCTTATGGTCACCGTCGCAGCCTCAATCATCGGCATCATCGCCGGTGCGCTTCAAGGGTACTTCGGCGGTTGGCTCGACCTGATCTTTCAAAGGATTATCGAGATATGGGGCGCAACGCCGTCGCTCTATATCATCATCATCATGTTTGCGATCCTAGGGCGCAGTTTCTGGCTCCTGGTCCTGCTCACCATCCTCTTCTCTTGGACGGCTCTGGTGGGTGTGGTCCGCGCGGAATTTCTGCGGGCGCGGAACCTCGAATATGTCCGTGCGGCCAAGGCGCTCGGGGTCTCAAACTGGACGATCATGTTCCGCCACATGCTGCCCAATGCCATGGTCGCCACGGTCACCATGCTGCCTTTCATCGTCACCGGCACCATAGCGACGCTCGCGGGTCTCGACTTCTTGGGGTTTGGCCTACCCTCCTCAGCACCGTCCCTGGGCGAGCTCACGCTGCAAGCCAAACAGAACCTCCAGGCCCCCTGGCTCGGCTTCACCGCCTTCTTCGTTTTCGCCATCATGCTCTCGCTTCTGGTCTTCATATTCGAAGGCGTGCGCGATGCCTTTGACCCCAGAAAGACATTTTCATGATCCGGGGATGCAACATGGGACAGCAAGCGGGATGGCGATCTGAGCCGCGTTCAATGCGCTTTGTCGCGGCCAGGTCATCGCACCATCCCTTCGGCATCGCCTACGTCAACACAGCGCCCGCCCATGCGGGTTTGCTGGCGGTTGTCGCGGCGGGGCTGGCGCCCCTTGATTCCGCGACTCGTTGTTCTTCTCGGGGAGCACTGAATTGACCAACGTCCTCTCCGTCGAAAATCTGCGCATTGCCTTCCGTCAGGGGGGTATTGCGACCGAGGCCGTGAAAGGCGTCTCGTTCAACATCGCCCGCGGTGAGACCGTGGCATTGGTGGGCGAGTCAGGCTCAGGCAAATCCGTGACCGCTCTCTCAACCGTGGGTCTGCTAGGCGAAAGCGCCGAGATCCAGGGCTCTGTGCGCTACATGGATGATGAGATGGTCGACGCCGACGAGCCAACACTGCGCAAAGTGCGTGGCAATGACATCTCGTTTATCTTCCAAGAGCCCATGACGTCGCTTAACCCGCTGCACACGCTGGAAAAGCAGTTGCGTGAGAGCATCGAATTGCACCAGGGTTTGCGCGGCGATGCCGTACGCGCGCGGATTATCGAGTTGCTCACCAAAGTGGGTATCCGCGACCCCGAGGACCGTCTGAACTCTTATCCCCACCAACTCTCCGGCGGGCAACGCCAGCGGGTCATGATCGCCATGGCGCTCGCCAATAGGCCGGAACTTCTGATCGCCGACGAGCCCACCACGGCGCTCGATGTGACAATCCAGGCGCAAATCCTTGACCTGCTCGCAGAGCTTAAAGAGACCGAGGGCATGAGCCTGCTCTTCATCACCCATGACCTCGGCGTGGTGCGCAAAATCGCCGATCGGGTCTGTGTGATGAAAGACGGTGAGATCGTCGAGGCTGGTGAGACCAAAGCGCTCTTTGAGGCGCCCCAGCACCCTTACACGCGCATGCTCCTCGAAGCGGAAAGCACAGGGGTGCCGGACCCGGTGGCGGAGGATGCCCTCACCGTGGCCAGCGCGCAGAACCTCAAAATCTGGTTTCCGATCCAGCGTGGCCTGCTCAAACGCACCGTGGGTTATGTCAAAGCCTGCAATGACGCGACCCTCGCCGTGCGTGCGGGTGAGACAATTGGCATTGTGGGCGAATCAGGTTCCGGCAAGACTACACTCGCGCTCGCGATCATGCGGCTGATCGCGTCTGAGGGTCATCTGAACTTCCAAGACCAAGACTTGCGCAGTCTCAGCACCCGCGAGTTGCGCCGCCTGCGCTCGGATATGCAGATCGTCTTCCAAGACCCCTACGGCTCTCTGAGCCCACGTATGTCCTGTGCCCAGATCATTGCCGAAGGCTTAGGCGTGCACGGCCGTCAGGGCGACAACCGACCCGAACGGGAATTAGTGGCAGAGGTGATGACCGAAGTGGGTCTCGATCCCGCCAGCATGGACCGATATCCACACGAATTCTCAGGCGGTCAGCGCCAACGCATCGCCATTGCGCGCGCCATGATCTTGCGGCCCAAGCTGGTGGTGCTCGACGAGCCGACCTCGGCGCTCGACATGACCGTGCAGGTGCAAATCGTCGACCTTTTGCGCAAGCTGCAGCAAAAATACGGGCTGGCCTATCTCTTCATCAGTCATGACCTCAAAGTGGTCCGCGCCATGTCGCACCATGTCATTGTGATGAAGCAAGGCGACGTGGTGGAACAGGGCACAGCAGACCAAATCTTTGACAATCCCCAAACAAACTACGCACGCACGCTCCTCGCCGCTGCGTTTGACATGGCGAGCTAGAACAAGAAGGTCAGGTCGCCCATCTCAGTGAGGTCGATACCGTCGAGGAGGAGAACGCCAGACCCCGCAGAGATCTCAACACCCGACAGGGTCTCCGTGACGTCCAAATCCACAAGTTCCATGACGCCCAGCGCCGTAAGGTCGATCTGATCATCACTATTGGCATCCGTGATCGTGTCACGCCCCATGCCGTCAAAGATGAAGACATCAGCGTTCGAACCCCCGGTCAGACGGTCGTTGCCGCCGCCACCGCTAAGTACATCCTTGCCTGACCCACCGTCCAGCGTGTCATGCCCCCAATCGCCCTCGAGCGTATCGTCACCCACACCCCCGGTCAGCAGGTCGGCATCGCCGAGACCGGAGAGCAGATCGTTGCCCGACCCACCTGACATCGTGTCGTCGCCGCGCCCACCAATGAGGGTGTCGTTTTCCGTACCGCCGCGCATCGTGTCCGCACCGTTGCCACCCATTAGGCTGTCGTCGCCGGAACCGCCCCAAAGGGTGTCATCGCCGTCACCCGCGTAGAGGGTGTCCATACCGGACCCTCCGTAGATGAGGTCATCTCCAGAGCCACCGATATGCATGTCATCGCCGGAGCCACCGCGCAATGTGTCATTGTCGTCACCGCCAGAGAGGTGATCATGCCCCAAAGAGCCATAGATCACATCATCGCCCGCGCCGCCGCTGTGGGTGTCATCGCCGACGCCGCCCCGAAGCGTATCGGCTCCACCGCCGCCCGATAGGAGGTCGTCGCCAAACGAGCCATAGACCAAATCCGCGCCGTTGCCGCCGTAGTGTTCGTCATCGCCATCACCGCCACGCAGCTCGTCCTCGCCATCACCACCATAGAGGTAATCCTCGTCGTCGGCGCCATAGAGCGTATCCATGCCGTCGCTGCCGTAAAGCGTGTCGATGCCATCGCCGCCACGCAATTCGTCATTGCCGTCGCCACCACCGAGAAGGTCGTCGCCGATACCGCCCCAGATGGTGTCGTCACCCGCATTGCCCCAAATCGTATCGTCACCGGCATTGCCGCGCAAAACGTCATGGCCTATGCCGCCAATAAGCGAGTCGTTCCCGCTACCGCCGTCGAGGCTATCGTCGCCAATACCGCCAATGAGGCTGTCGTCGCCGTCGCGACCCTTTAGCTCGTCATGTCCATCGCCCCCGCTAAGGCTGTCCGCGCCGCCTTCGCCTCGGATCAAATCGTTGCCAGCGCCACCAATCAGACGGTCATCGCCCCCTTCGCCGTCAATGCGATCATCGCCCGCCGTCCCCACAATGGTCTCACTGGCAGTGGTGCCACGGATTGTGGGTTCGATGATGTGACGGATCACAACAGATGCAATCGCGCCCATGGGTGTTGTGATTTTGGACATACTCGACACCTTCAGGCCTCATTCCGATTTGCACCAAGGCGCTGGGCTGCGCTTGGGCGTGCGGGCCGTTTAAGACGGCGATTATGGCGAAAGCCGGGCAGTGCAGGCGGGCGCATTAACTATTTGGCAAAGCGTTGCAGCGATGCCGCATGGCTAGGCGTTTAACCACTCTCGTAAAGCAGCATTGGTGGCCTCGGGCTGCTCCAAGGTAGGCAAATGGCCAGCGCCGTCGATGATCTGCAGAGTGCAAGCAGTAATGAGGCCCGCGATGCGCTCGTGACGGTGAATGGGACAAAGTGCGTCGTCCCGGCCGCACAGCGCCAGCGCAGGAAGCGTTGCCCGTCGCAGGGTGTCGGTCTGGTCGGGCCGGTTCATAAGCGCCAGGGACTGACGCCGAAACACCTCTGGCCCCAAATCGAGCGCCATGGCCATGCAGAGGTCCAATATCTCACCGCGCTTTGGCCCTTCAGTGAGGTAGTTGGGCTTCATTTCTTCGCGCATGACCACATCCAAATGACCGGTGAGCGCCTTGTCTATCTGGGGCCCGCGGCGGTCTTTGACGGCTTGCATCTCAGCCTCGGAATTGGTGTCGAGAAAGGCGATACGCTCCACTCGCTCAGTCGCTTGGGCAAGGACCTCCATGGCGACGATCCCCCCCATGGAAAGACCCGCCAGCGCAAACCGCTGGGGCGCATTGTTCAGGACGACGGCTGCTAACTTTTCGACGCTATCATGCTCTGATATGGGCATGATGATCACGTCGCGCTCTTCCACAAAGGCGGCAACCTGAGGTGCAAAGAGCCGGGCATCGCACATCATGCCCGGTAGCAAAACAAGCGGTATCACGCCAGTTTGGCCCCTTCGCTCAGCGCGCCAAGTTTGGCGTAGGCGATCTCTGGGTCCACCGCACCGAAACCCGCGAACGTACCAAAGCCACAATCCGACCCGGCAACTACACGTTCGTGGCCCACGATATTGGTAAAGCGTTCAATGCGTTGGGACACGACCTCGGGATGTTCGACAAAGTTGGTTGTCGTGTCGACCACGCCGGGTACAAGCACTTTGTCGTTGGGGATTTCAGCCTTGCGGTCGCGGAACACGGTCCATTCATGGGCGTGGCGTGGGTTCGATGTTTCAAAAAGCACGTAGCGCGACTTGGTGTTCATGAGCGTGGTGAAGACCTTGTCCATTGAGATGTCACAACAATGCGGGCCTTCGTAATTGCCCCAACAGATGTGCACCCGGACCTTTTCCGCCGGGACATTGGCCAGCGCGTGGTTGAGCGCCTCCACGTGGCTGTCTGCGATTTTGACAAACTCCGCGTCGGAGAGGTCATTAAAGAGCATGTGGCGCGACAGAGCAAGGTCAGGGCAATCAAGCTGTAGATCGAGGCCCGCCCCAACGATGGTTTCATACTCTTCGCGCATCGCATCGGCCAGCGCTTCGAGATAGGCATCGCGGCTGGGGTAGAAATCGTTTTGCAAGAAGAGCGAGATCACCCCCGGCGAGGCGGCATTCATAAAGCCGCGCTCTACCCCGTGTTTGGCCATAGCCACCTTAAGGTTTTCGATGTCCTTTTGAAGCTCACCTTGGCCTTTGCTTTTGACCTCACCGGTGCACATGGGCCGCGCATAGGTGGGCGTCCCGCCCCCGTCGGCGAGGCGTTGCAGGAAGGTTGGGAACATCTTCAGATCGGCGGGCGCATTGCGCGGGCTGTCACCCGAAAAACCCGTGTAGCGGTCTTTGACATAAGTGGCGTAGCTGATTTTGGAGGTCTCGCCATCAGAGACAATGTCCACCCCGCTCTCGACTTGGCGGCGCACAGTCTCATCCACAGCTTCAGTCATCGCGGCGTCAAAGGCGGCCAGATCATAGGGTTCTTCGTTTTCGCGGGCGAAGATGAAATCCACGACCTTTTGCGTTCTAGGCAATGAGCCCACGTGGGTTGTGGTGACGGTCATGGCATGCTCTCCCTTTTCTCTCTTTGCGCCCAAATTTTGTTAAGCTGCCACATGACCCAAGCCAAAATCACAGCGCCGAGCCCACCGATGACAAAGGCCAGAGGTTCATCCCCGAAGGTCTCAAACATCTGGGTGTAGGCGTGAATGGCCGCAAAGGTGGCGGTGGCATTGAAGAGGCCGCGTTGATGGGCGCGGGCAAACCAAAAGAGCAGCGCGGCCAGGACGACGGCCCAGAGGATGCTATAGACATCGGCTGAGATGGTCAGCGCGCTGTCTCGGAACGCATCACGCGCCGCGATGTAGGCGTCGTAGTCGTCGAAACCACTGACGTAGTAGCGGTAGCCAGGCCCCCAGATCGTCTCACCCACCACATCGCCCCAGAGCGAGCCGACCAAGGCACAGAGATTGGTTACGACAAAGGCCATGAGCGCCAGAATGCGGGCATGTCGCGCGGTGCGTTCGGGTTTGTGGAAGAGCCAGAGCATCAACAGGCCAATGAGTACGACTTGGGTCGAGATGCTGAGCGTGCTTTCGGGAGAGTAGAAGACATAGACTGCATTGAAATAACCTGTGCCGGTCTCAAGCACTTGGGCAAAGGGCACGATGGCCAGCGCCGTGATCAAGCGCACATCTATGAGCCAGCCCGCACCAGCGACCGTGGCTGTGCAATAGAGGTAGAACAGTGCTTTAGGCCAGCCGGTAATGGCGGCATCATCCAAGAGCGTGAAGACTCCAAGGAGATGGATTGCGAGTCCCATGAGCAGGATCGCGCCCTGGACAAAAGCGGTGGTGAACCCACCGCGCCATCGGGCCACCCCGGCAATACTTGCGGCAATCGCACCGCCGAGAATGAGCGTCCAGCCAGCGATATCTGGGTATTTGTCAGTGATCTCGATGGTCGCACCGCCAAGCAACATGCCCGCGCCGATCAGCGCAGCCGCATTGCCCAAAAGGCGCAATGTCTCACGCCCACGGGCCAGGACGACCAGCCCCCCCGTGAGAAATAGACTGCCAACCACGGCCACCGGGACAGGTTCCGCGAGCCAGAAGATCAAACCGCCCGTCGCGGCGAGAATGCCGAAACAGAGCACCGCGTTGATGGCCAAATCGACCATCGCCGCGCGGCTGCGGGATTCGATTTCGCGCGCGGCGTCTTCTGAGATGATTTTGTCAGCCTGGAGCGTCTCGATATCAGCGACGACAAAGGGCATGGATTAGGTTTCCTGTTTGCGGGCCATGAGCACCGTACGGCACTCCGTCTCCGGGTCTTCGGCCAGAAAACCAGTGAGGCGCAGCCCGTTGTCTTCGAGCACGGTGGCATATCCAGCAGGCGAGAGCGAGGCATGAAAAACCTGACGGGTCCCGACGGTCCCTGTGGCTTCGCCGGCATCCGGACCCACGGTGACCAACATCGAACCACCAGGATTGAGATGCGCGGCCATCCGAACCAGGCAATCGCGTTGTTCATCTTGGGTGAGATGGAAAAAGCTGTCCCAGGCGATTATGCCGTCAAAGGTCTCGCCTAAATCGAGTGTGCGCATGTCAGCCTGACGCCAATCGCCATTGGGCCAGCGGTCTTCGGCGAATGTCAGCATGGCTTCGGCAAAGTCGACCCCGGTGACCCGAAACCCTTCGGCAATGAACCACCGCGCGATGGGCTCTCCCGTGCCGCAGCCGAGGTCGAGGACCCTGCCGCTTTTGGGCAGAACGGATGTAAACCGCGCAAGCCAGCGGGCTTCGAACATTGTGCGAGACCGTTGCGTGTCGTAGACGGCAGCCTGGGTCTCGTAAACATCGCGGGTGTCTTCTGGATCAGCCATTTGTGCCCACCTCTTCCTCGATAGGCGCACCGGAGATCAAAAGATTGCCATCAGGATCAACAACATGGGCTTCGATTACGCCCCAGCACGTAGATTGCGGCTGAACGTAGCGCAGGTGGCCAAAAGTGGGAAGATCAGGCGCGTTAAAATCACGCTCAAACGAGAAGATGTTGAGGATAGGGAAATTGGCGGAATTCTGGCTTGCCTCCTGTTCCCAATCGGGCCCATGCCCAATGACATGGTTCTCTACACTGTCACGGCGCAGAATGGGGAGGGCGTCCCCATGGCGCGAGACCATGCAAAAGCCCAAAGCCCCATAGTCGCGGTCGCTGGCGTCCAGGTCACGCACCGTGAACTGACCCGCCACAGACCGCAATTGCTCCGTCATGCGCGTCACGCAGCCGCCCCCCGCCCTAGGCTTGCCACGTGGCCCCGGCCGTGTCTTCGGTGCCCAGCACGCGGTACAGCGCGGCATCACCTGTCATGGACGGTTCCGCCTTATATCCCATGTCCGCAGGCACCGACATCGTGTCGCCCGGGGCCAAAGTGGCTGCACCACCATCCCATGTCACACGCCAATGGCCCGTCATGGGCATCAAGACCGACGCATGGGCATGGGCATGGGTGTCAGCGCTGGCGCTGCTGCGAGTGATGAAATCAACCTCAAAGCCCGGTTTGTCGCGGAGCATTCCATGCTCTCCGATGACTTTGGCCGGGCTCCGGTCGGCCATGGCGTGCATGTCCCAGTAGCGCGCCACATATTGGGACACGACGTCCGCACTGGTGGGTTCGGGGTAGGCCTTGAGTTCTTCCTCTGTCAGCAGGGGCATGGGGTTCACGCCTGCGGGCAATTCGGCGCCCTGTTTGGTATCGTAGAGTTTGCCTTCCTCGGAAAGGATCAGGCCATGGGCCTGCGCGTCTTCGATCACCTGGGGAGCCCAAATCACGCCACCGCCCGCATCGTCGCCGCCGAGGATGGCCATGATCATCCCATAGTCGTTGCCGATGTTTTCAAACCCGCGGAAGATGCCTGTGGGAATGTTGAAGATGTCGCCCTCTTCGAGGGTCACTTCACCCGCATCGCCCCAACGCCCCCAGAAGAAACGCCACCGGCCTTTGAGAACAAAGAACACCTCGGCCGTGCGGTGCGAATGGAGCGAGTTGCGGCACTTGGGCGGTTGTCCCGCCGCGCCAATGTTGAACCCATGGGGAATCGAGATGTGGACGTGTTGGTCGGGGGATTCAGAAACGCCACCGCCGATGATGGTGAAGTTTTCTTTCTGGTCCGAGCCGGGCGTGTGGGCGTCGATGAAAGCGGTTTTGCAGGGTTGCAGGTCGCCGTAGCGGACGATGCGGCTTTCCATGTCTTGGGGCGTCATTTTAGTGGTCCTCGTTGGTTGGTAACGCTGAAATCATTGGGTGATTCAGTCGTCAGGCCCCGGCGGATGGGGATTGAGGCGCACGGCTCTTAGGCTTGCCCGCCAAATATGAAATCGCGCTCGGGCGTGTGGATAGGTGAGCCGCGCCATCATGGGGCTTTCCCCTCACAATCGGCGCTGCGCGCCTTGAATGCGCAGTCCACCAATTTGAACAAGACGTGATCGTTCGCCGCCTCGGAGCTTTTGGCAATGGACGTCTGGTTGCCCGGACAATCAGCGACCCCGATCTGATCAGGCCCGGTGATCTTGAGATAGCGCTCAGGTCCCCCGCAGTGATGAATATACGTCCCACCGGTTTCGGCGAGGGGGCCGAAGGAGAGGCTGTCTCGGGTGTCGATCACAGCGCACATGCCGTCGCGCTCCTGCTCCTCGTGGGAGCCGGAACCAAACTTATGCGCGCCGCACTTGTCCATCACACGTCGCCGGTTTGGAGCAGGATTTGCTTCCACACGGAGGTCTCATCAAAGAGCGTCCATTCCCGGCGCAGTTTGATTTGGCCGCCGATGAGTTCACCGAATTCCGCGTGGCTGATGCCCAATAGGTAGACATCCGCCCCTGTGGGCGCGCCAAAGGCCCCCCAACCAGAATGCTTGCCGTGCAATGACCAACGGATCGCCGAGCGCGGGGCCATGTTGGGATCATCGCGGCCGATCTGGTGATGGATGGTGAAGGTGGCGTCAGGGAAGGCGGAGCGCAAACCCATCCAAAACCCATCTACATCGGCCCAGCCGTGGCCTGTCTCACCACCGGGGTATTCAACCTGAGCTGCGCGGTCATAGGTTTTGGTCACAATCGCCATATCCGCGCCCATGATCGCATTGAGCACGCCAGCGTGGTGATGCCCCCAGTGATTGTCATTGCCGGTGCCTTTGTAGGGTCCGGGCTGATCCGTGGCGGGTGTGAGCGGCTTGACGCAAGTTTCAGAGCCGCCTTCACGGACGATGAGATCACGGGCGTAGTCTTTGGCATCCCACCCAATCTGACGCACGACAGCGGTCTGGTCACGGATGAGCCACTCATCGTTGATCTGATTGTTGATCGCGTGGCAATCGGCGAGGATTCGGTACGTGAGCTTTTTGCCCGAGGCCGCGCCATAGACACCGTCGCGCGCATGGGTCGCGGTAGAGATAATCCGGTGGGAAGAGAGCATGCCCTCTTCCGGGGTGCCAGACCAAATCACATCCTCGCCAAGCAACTGACGATCTGGGAATTCAGCCAAGGTCGCCATGGTAGCACCAATGACGTTTTGGTTGCCAATCACCACCGATGCTGGGGAGCGCACGACGATATCCTCGCTGTAATACTCATCCAGCGTAGCGATGCCGCGATCTTCCCAAATCTCTTTGGTGATGCCGATGATGTAGTCCGGGAAATCCGTGAACTGGTTCGAGAAGCCTTGCATTTACGTCCATCCTTCGGGGATCCGCGCCGAGGTTCGGATGATGAGCGGGGACTCAATCTCCACTGCGCGGGGGGCGGTTTGAATATGGTTGATTTTGGCCAACAGGATATCGACGGTCTCGCGGACCATAACATTTGCGCGCTGGCGCAAAGTGGTCAGGCCATAGGCCGCCCAAGCCGCAGGCGGCACATCGTCAAAGGCCACAACCGAGACGTCACCCGGCACATCAAGACCAAGCTCACCGCGCAGAACATCCATGACAGCAAAGGCCATATGGTCGTTGCCGACAAAGACGGCATCGGGCCGATCAGGCCGATCAAACATCTCGCGAGCGGCGGCTTGGGCTTGGTCTGTATGAAAATTGCCAACGCCGCGGGAATGGAGCGGCATGCCTGCCGCGTTCAGCGCCGCCATCAGACCGGCTTCGCGTTTCTGTTGAGTCGAGGCCCCTTCCCATCCGGCGATATAGCCGATGCGTGTGTGGCCGCCCGCCAAAAGGAACTCACCAGCCTTGCGCCCTCCGGCGAAATTGTCCGACGCCACAGAGGAGACATTCAAAGCGCCATCGGTCCGGTTGAAAAGGACAATCGGTACGCCCGCCTCGGCGCAGCGATCCGACAATTCCGATGACAGCGCCACCGACGCCGCGATGATCCCGTCAACTTGGTAATCGAGGATTTCTGAGATCACATCGTCGAGGCCCTCGGCCGTGGACGTAGGCTGCGCCAAGAAAACAAGGACGTGATAGCCCTGCTCTTGAAGCGCATTTGATAGCTTCTCAAGCGCCTGGGGATAAAAGAAATTTTCAAGGTAAGCGACAACAAGCCCGATGATCCTGCTCTCACCTGAGACCATAGCGCGCGCGAGCACATTGGGCCGATAGCCCAACTCCGCCGCCGCTGCGCGAACCTTCTCAGCTGTGGCCGGAGACGCTGAGGCCCCCGGGGTAAAAACACGAGAAACCGCGGACTGGGAAACCCCGGCCCGCTTGGCCACGTCCAGCGATGTGACCTTCTCTGTGCGCATCAATCCGCCGTCCAACCTCCGTCAATCATGAGCGATGTGCCTGTGACCATGGCGCTGGCGTCGCTGGCCAAATAGAGGACCGCGCCCATGATGTCTTCGACCTCGCCAATGCGGGGCAATTTGATCTTGGAAAGCACCCATTCCACCATCTCGGGGCGCGAAAAGGTCTGTTCGGTCAGGGGCGTTTTGATGAAGGTGGGGCAGATCGTGTTGATCCGCACCCCCGCCTTGCCCCATTCGATGGCCATGGATTTGACCATGCCCTCCACACCCCATTTCGACGCGCAATAAACCGCGCGTTCCAAGCCGCCCACATGGCCCATCTGGGAGGAAATATGGATGATCGAGCCCGGCTTGCCAGCATCGATAAGCGCTTTGCCCGCCGCCGCCGACAAGAAGTATGCGCCTCGCAAGTTGATAGCCATGACCGCATCGAAATCTTCGGGCGTGGTCTCCACGGCAGGAGAATGCTTGGCAAACCCTGCGGAGTTGACCACCACATCAAAGGGTTCGACACAGGCGGCGCGCACGGCGTCCACATCGGTGAGGTCCAATGATAGACCTTTGGCTTGCCAACCTGCTTGGCAGATTGCCTCTGCCGCCCCTTCCACCACATCATTGCGTCGCGCAGCGATGGTCACCACGGCGCCCGCCTCGGCCAAAGCAACAGACGCCCCCAAGCCGATCCCAGTCGCGCCACCGGCAACCAGAGCGCGTTTGCCAGAAAGATCGAATGCGGGTGTTTTTGGCAATCTCATCCCACGGCCCTCATACGTGCAAACAGATCGAAACCCATTTGCCCAAAGAGTTTGATCATGTCCACAAAGACCCAATTCTCAGTAAACTGATCCCCGTCGCGCAGCCAAAAGTCGATGCCAGACACGTCGAGGCGCGCGTTTGAGGCTTCCGCCCCGAGGAATGTGCCAGTGTGTGTGGCCAAAACACCCGATGTACCTGATCCTGCCACGATGCGATCTTCGGCAAAGAGCGAGGCGAGGTCTTGGGCTTTGCGATCGCGGAAAGCCGTCAGCCATGGACCTTGGTGAAAATCTTCGAACTCTTTGAAGCTCAGACAGGCGCCGATCCCACCGGGGCCGTACCATTTGAGATTGGGATGGAAAAACCGGGCCATGCCCATGGAACTCAGCGCGCTTTCATCAAAGCTGTTGAGCCCGCCGTAGATTAGATCCCGCCCGAGCTTGAGCGAGCGGACAGTCTCTTCCGGCACTGTGTCTGGAAAATCGACCGCATCATAGCCCGTCGCCGCGCACCACACGCCTGGCACGGCTCGCGGCGTCAAAACTGGACGACCGATCTGTTCGAACCAGTCGACAAAATCAAGGATCAGCTGGACCTCAACAATTTTACCACCCTCGATACAGAGGAACTCGCCCCAGCGCAGGCGCAGATGGTTGTCTGTGGCTGGAATGGTCCAAACCTCGGTCGTGGCTACACCTTCGAGATAGCCTGTCGCGCCGACCCAAAGCCTGCCATCGGGGCCGCCATCCGCTTTGCCATCGGACAGCCCCGCCGTCAGGATGAAATAGCTGCGGGTCAACGCTGGGATCGCCGCTTTGAGAGGGGCCGCCCAACGCTCAACAATCTCATATGCGGTGCCCGCCTCTTTGATGGGCCAAGGCCCGTCCCAGCGCACTGACGGCGCGACAACCTCCGACAACGCTCCTGCATCCGCAGCATCGCAGGCCTGCCAATACCGACGGGCCAAATCTTTCGCATTCGAAATTTCTTTGTCTAAGCCCATGTTTCTTCTGGCCCAAAATATCCCGGGGGTCTGGGGGCTTGTCCCCCAGTCCGCCAATAAAATCTACTCCGCCGCATCCCGATAGGGCGCAGCCGAGCCATAGGGCACGTTCAGCCCGCCATACCGGCGCACGCGGATGTTGCATTGCTCGGCATGGCCAACAAAACCCTCAAGCATGCAAAGCCGCGAGCCGTATTCGCCCACAAGCGTCGCCGCCTCGTCAGTCAGGACCTTTTGATAGCTATGCGTCTTGAGAAACTTGCCAACCCACAGACCACCTGTATAGCGCCCAGCCTTTTTCGTGGGCAACGTGTGGTTCGTGCCGATAACCTTGTCACCATTGGCCACATTGGTACGCGGGCCCAAGAAGAGCGCGCCATAGCTGTGCATATTCTCAAGATACCAATCATCGCAGTCGGTCATGATCTGGACATGCTCGTAGGCCATGTCGTTGGCCACTTGCAGCATCTCATCATGGGTGTCGCAGACAATCATATCACCGTAATCCTCCCAAGAAACCCGCGCAGTCTCGGCGGTGGGAATGATCTCCAAGAGACGATCAATCTCCCGCAGGGTTTCAACGGCGAGCTTGCGCGAATTGGTGATCATGGCCGCAGGGCTGTTGTAGCCGTGTTCGGCTTGGCCCAGCAAATCCGTGGCGCAAATTTCGGCGTCCACAGTCTCATCCGCAATCACCATGGTCTCGGTCGGACCCGCAAAAAGGTCGATACCCACGCGACCAAATAGCTGACGCTTGGCTTCGGCCACGAAGGCGTTGCCAGGACCCACAAGCATGTGGACGGGATCAATGGTCTCGGTTCCGATGGCCATGGCGCCCACGGCTTGGATGCCGCCAAGGACGTAGATCTCATGGGCACCGCCCATTTTCATTGCAGCGACAATCGCCGGATGCGGTTCACCGTTTTGGGGCGGCGCCGATGCGATGATGCGCGGCACGCCGGCGACCGACGCGGTCAGCACCGACATATGCGCCGAGGCCACCATCGGGAACTTGCCGCCCGGGACGTAGCATCCCACGGATTGCACGGGGATGTTTTTGTGGCCGAGGACAACGCCAGGCAGAGTTTCCACCTCAACATCCGTCATGGAGGCACGCTGCGCTTGGGCAAAGTTGCGGATCTGATCCTGAGCAAAGCGGATATCATCCATGTCTCGGGTCGAGACCTTCTGCATGGCCGCTTCGATCTCGCTCTCCGTCAGACGAAAGGTGTCGGGGCTGTAGCCGTCAAACTTCTGCGATAGATCACGCACAGCGGCATCTCCGCGGGTTTCTATATCTTTGAGTGTGGCTTCCACCGTCGCACGGACTTTCGCGTCATCCTCGGCGCGCTCTTCCTGAGGTTTTGAAGTCTTTAGATATTCAATGGTCATCCTATCCTCCGCGCCCCGGACACACATCCGCGGCCTCTTGAATTGAAGTCCCAGAGCAGGTCCGGGACGTGTATGTCACTGCGCCACAGCCCCACTAGGGACGCGGCGGTACTTTCTCTCCACGGTCGTAGGTTTCCCAACCTTCGCCGCTGAAGACGTCCACGCCCAGCTGGGCCATCACATGGGGGAAATCGACGGTCACATAATTGTCGACGATCTTGCCATCCACGACTTTCCAGAAATCCATGTAGCGAATTTCGATGCGCTTACCGGTGGGGGCGACGCCCATGAATTCGCCGGAATGGGTGGCTTCTTGGCGCCCAAAGGCCGCCGCCCATTCGCCCATGTAGAGCCGCGCCTCATCGATGCAGACCTTGTCGGAGAAGGCCGCTTGGAAGGGGCGCTGCCAATTGTCTTGGAACTCCTTGAGGCCGTTTTTGGTGCCACAACCCGTGTTGCCTATCCAGCGGAAACCTTCGGAGAAGAACTGGCCGATGTCGTCGATGCGATGGTCGTTAAGACCATCGACCATGCCTTCGATCACGGCGCGGGTCGCATCGGTTTTGGACATATCAGTGTCTTTAGACAGCATGGCCTGTTCGGGGCGGGATCCCTTCATGGTTGACCTCCGGATGTGAGTACTTTTTGCAGAATGATGAGCAGAGTCATTGGACGTCTCCCATTGCACGTAAGACGTCGCGGTGAATTACGGGGGGCGAACCCAACCACTGCCTTGATCTCGTTTCGACGCTGATTTGAGGCTGCGCTTCGGTTGACCAGGAAGCGTAAACAAATGTGTCAGATCGGCCTCGCGTCACACCGCAAAAGCCAGATTCATCATCGAAATCACATACGATCAGGGGTTCGAACCAAAGGCATCCGAACATTCCGCAATCGCCGGCATCTGTATAGCCTTGATCTTGAAGATCAGAGACCTGGGACAATCGTGCGCGAATGGCCTGTGGCTCGTGGGTCTTGTTCCAGCTGAACACACGCTCTGGCACGGCGTGGTTTTCAAACAAAGCCAACAAAACTGTCGCCGTCAGGACGAAGGCTAATGCGCCGGTAGTCGTCATGCTGCGTCCTCCGTGAGGAACTCCGCGCCGCGCCAGTCGAGGTGGAACGGGATAAAAAGGCTCTGCACATCACGTTCGGCGCATTCACCGCGTGCATTGAAGAAGGATGCCCCTTCAACCGTGGGCGAGGCCAAGCGCCCCTGCCCCATACCAACGTACCGGAACGGTCCCACGGCCCAGTTGAGCCATTGGCGCAGTACGAGACCATAGCCCGACGCAGTCGCTTCGAAATGAAGCCCCACCCCCGGGTGGTCATTCAGATTGGCGCCGACCTCCGGTGCGCCGATACGCGTCTGGACGCCATGGCTTTTGATATCGTTTGCTGGACCAACACCCGAGCGCATCAAGATTGCCGGGGACGCCAGCGAGCCTGCGTCGAGAACAATGCCTTTTGCCGCGCGCAATTCGGTACCGTCGGTCAGGACGACGCCTGCGGCGGCGTTGCGGCGACCGGTATCCATGTTGTGTGCACCGGCCCCGGCGCTTTCGCCTTCCGGCGTTGGGATCGCTTGGCTCTTGGCGCCCGACATCGGCGCCAGGCCTTTGGTCAAGGGTTGTGCGCCGCGCATACGGGTGGGTTTGAGTTTGACCTCGACCGCTTCGAAGGCGGGTTCAACATTGTTGAAGGACCACCCTGGGATGTTCCAGCTGTCAAAATCAGAGCGCCGTCCCCGGAACCACACCATAGATTTGATCGAGCCCGATGCACCCAGCATACGTCCCCGCGGAACCGCGATTTGCCGTCCACCGGCTTGCGCTTGTGGCATGGCTTTCCGCGACCAGTTGCGTTCGCTTCCCATAAGCCAGACAAGACCAAAAGGCATGGACACAAGCGGGTAGCGCTCAGACGGGCACGCTTCGATTACCATCACGGATCCTGCCTCGCAGCGGGCAAGTTCGGCGGCCAACACGCACCCCGCGCTGCCTCCTCCTATGACGAAAAAGTCGGTCATTAGAACTTGGGCTCCGCCCTTTCGGGCCTCAATGGGTCCACCGGACCTTTTGGCATCCATGATGCACCGGCCCTCACCCTTTGACGGCCCCCGCCGTCAAACCGCTCACGATCTGGCGTTGGAAGAACATCACCAGAATGAAAAGTGGCACAGTGGCCGAGACCACGGCGGCGACAGCAAACATCACGTTTCCTTCGGTTTGGGTCGTGCCCAGGAACGCCGCGATCTCGGGAATCATCGTGCGGTTGCTCTCGGAGAGTACCAAAGCCGTGACCGCAAAGTCGTTGTAGGCCAGCAGGAAGCTAAAGAGCCCCGTGGTGATAACGCCAGGCCACATAACCGGAATGATCACATGCCAGAAGGCTTGGAATTGGGTGCAGCCATCTACCTTGGCGCTTTCGTCGAGGTCTTTGGGGATCTTCATAAAGAATGAATGCAGCATCCACAGCGTGAACGGCTGGTTGATCGCTACCAGCGCAATGATCGCCGTGGGTAGGTAACCCCAGATGTTCCAGTCAAAGAATACAGGAAGGTAACCCGACACCAGCGTGATCGGCGGCATAGCGCGGAAGATCAGCGCGATGATCAGGAGCCAAAAGACGTAATTATGCCCGGAGCGAGAGAGAGCGTAGGCGCCCAAGGTTCCGATGGTGAGTGAGGTGCAGACCACGAAGAAACACACGATGAACGTGTTGATCGTAGCGCGCCAGAACTCTTCTTGGATCCAAGCCCCGTAGTACCCTGCTCCCGTGAACGGACGGCCATAGGTCTGCTCGGTACGGTCCCCGGTAAGTGCGTTCGTCCAGTCGTTGATCGAAAAAAAGTCGAGCTCGACTTTGAATGACCCCCAGAGCGTCCACAAGAACGGGAAGGCGGCTGCGATCAACCAGACGATTAGGAAGGCAACCAAAGCGAGTTGCAGCGTCAGCGGTTTGCGTTGGGCTTTGCTGGCCATGGGATTACGCCTTTCCTCTAAAGTCACGCCAGGTGCGCACGAGAACGGGGCTCAGAAGCAATGCCACGCAGAGGATCGTGAGCACGGAAGTGGTGGCTGCAGCCGAGAGTTGTTGTGTCTCACCGGTGAGGTCGTTGAAGATTTTCCAACTTAGAGAGCGCGCATGGGCCTCGGCGTTGAAGCCTACGATGGGTTCAAAGACGCGGAAGTTGTCCATGAGTTGGATAAGCGCAACGAAAGTGATGAGCGGCATCAGGTGGGGTACGATCACGTAGCGGATTTGCTGGGCCCGTGTGGCGCCGTCGATCTGCGCGCTTTCCAGAGTGTCTTGCGGCACTGTTTGAAGCCCGGCGTAGAAGACGACGAAGGCAAACGGGGCCGAAGACCAGATGCCGTAGACGATAAGGGAGATCCACATCAGCGGCGTTGAGGCCTTGAGGGAAAGTCCTGGGTCATTGGCCAGGTATGAGATCAGGTTGCCGAGAACGCCTCGCGCATCAATCATCCAAAAGAGGATCAGTGAACCCACCAGTGGGGTCACGATCATCGGAAGGAGCGAGAAGAAAATCAGAAAGCCCCGGATCTGCCGCGTGACCGAATTCACGGCCACGGCGATAAAGAAACCCAGTGCAATAAGGAGCGGCGTTACCGTGAAAGTATAGGTGAGCGTGAAGGCCATCGCGCGGTAGAATGGGAGGTCATACAGCTCGGATCCAAATGCACCCCAGCTTTCCGTTGTGCGCCAAATCTCAGCGACTTCTGCAGATGCCAGGTTAGAACGGTCAAAGTAGAGTTCTAGACCTGAGAACCGTCCCAATGGGGAGGCATCGCGCAATCTATCGGTGGCCTCTTGGTCGATGGCGGTTTCGGTCGTGCATCCAAAGGGACCGCAGTTTTCCACCTCAACCAACACGGCTTCGTGAGGGAGGAAGACCGATTGCATCACCACAGAGACGATGGGCGCAAAGATAAAGACCAACATTGCTGCCGCGGTGGGCAGGAAGAACCAAAAGAACGTCTTGTGTTTCATGGTTTTGCGCCAGGTGTTTGGTTGAGATCAGGAGAAGTAGGGCGGGAATTAACCCGCCCTACGAATGACTTACTGAAGGAAGCCGTTTTCTTTGGCAGACGCGACATAGGCCGCTTCAACGTCCGCAAGCGCTTGCTCAGCGGTTTCATTGCCTTGCATGAAGTCGGTCAGCTCGGCACCAAGTGCTGTGTGCATCAGACCCATGTAAGGCAGCATTGGGTATGGGATTGTGCCAGATTGCGCGGCCGCATAGACACCAACTGCCGCTGGCGTTGGCTCATAGCCGTCGATGAGCCACACCGCTTGGGTCGCGACGTCGTCGTCTTGGATCATCTCAGGACGGATACCGTTCATCATAGCCAGGAACGTGGCTTCGGCATCTTCATCAGAGATGTTTTTGGCCACGGTCCAGCCGTCCCACCACAGGGTGGATGCCGGTGTGTCGCCGCCGCCCACAGTCATCGGGCCCGCAATTGCAAAGCCGTCGACGACGTCTTGTGGCACGCCTTCTGCAGTCACAAGCGTCGCAGCGCGGGAGCCCCACATGTTCATAAGAGCAACGTTGCCAGCGCGGTATTCCGCGTTGGTCGCGTTGGAATCGTGTGTCAGGAAGTCTGGGTTCATGTACTCAGAGAGCGCCTTCATCATCTCAAGCGCTTTCACGCCAGCTTCAGAATTCACGCTTGGCTCAGCCGACCCCGCCTTGAAGTGTGACCCGCCCATGCCCAGGAACATGTTGTTGAACTCTTGCGCAAGGTTCCAACCGGCTTTGTACGCGCCACCCACTGGGTTTTCGGAGAGGCCTTTTTCGCGCAGCACTTTGGCTGCTGAGAGCATCTCTTCATAGGTTGTTGGAACTTCGAGGCCAGCCGCTTCAAGCAGGTCGGAACGGTACACAAGGTGTTGTGCGTTCGCCATGAAAGCCACAGCCATCGCATTGCCACCAATTGTGATGATCTGATTTTTCTTCAGGTCGCCGCCGTGCTTTGCAATAAGGTCATCGAGTGGACGGATCACATCGTTGTTCATCAATGCAACGATGGAAGAATTCGCAATGATCGCCGAGGTATATTCAGCAGGGTCGCCCTGCATGCCTGGCAAGTTGATCGACTGGTGATCCGCAGTGAGGTTGGTGGTCACTTCGACACTGTCGCCTGCACATGCCACAGCATTTGCGCCCACGGTTTGGATCGCGGGGAATTCGTTGCCGACAATCGACACGCGACCATCGGTGATGCCGCAACCGGCAAATGCCGCGCCTGCAGACACGACCAGAGCAGCGGCTGCTACTGTGTTTCTCAGAAACATATAGTCTCTCCCTATTGTGCGGGCCCTTTTGTTGAGAACCCATTGCATTGCCCTGCGGCCGCAGGACGCTCTTGCGAGGCGTTACACCCCGATCCGTTCACCCGTTTCAGCGCTGAACAGGTGACAGATGCCGGCGGGAATGCGGAAATGCACCGTATCCCCAATGTCTGTGCGGTATTCTTTGTGCGCTTTCACAGAAAGCTGGGACCCGGCCACGCGGATGGTCACCATCGTGGCATCGCCCAAAAGCTCCATTGCGTAGACCGCCGCGGCAGCCTCGCCGTCGGCGTCGGTCACTTCGGCATCCTCGGCACGGAAGCCCAATGTAACCTTGCCATTTGGACAGCTCAGCCCGCTGATTTTGATGCCATCGGCGCTAAAGGTGCCGTCGATCACCTCGCCTTCAACCAAGTTCATCGCCGGGCTTCCAATAAAGCTCGCGACGAAGGTGTTGGCGGGGTTGTCGTAGATATCAGTGGGCGTGCCCACTTGCTGCACGATGCCTTTATTCATCACCACAACACGATCTGCCAGCGTCATCGCTTCGATCTGGTCGTGGGTCACGTAGACCGTGGTCACCTGCAATTCGTGGCTCAAGTTTTTGATCTGAGCCCGCGTGGAGACGCGCAGCTTGGCGTCGAGATTTGAGAGCGGCTCGTCCATCAAGAAAACGTTTGGCTGGCGCACGATTGCGCGGGCAAGTGCCACGCGCTGACGTTGACCACCGGAAAGCTCCGCAGGCTTGCGGTGCAGGAACGGCTCAAGCTCCACCATACCAGCGGCGCGCATCACACGATCGTCATGGGTCGCCGGATCCACTTTGCGCACTTTGAGCGGAAACCGAATGTTCTCATAGACGTTGAGGTTGGGATAGAGACCGTAGGATTGAAACACCATCGAGATGTCCCGGTCCTTGGGCTCCTTGTCATTCATGCGCTCTCCGCCGATCATGATATCGCCCTCGGTCGGATCTTCGAGACCCGCAATCATGCGCATCGTTGTGGTCTTGCCGCAGCCTGATGGTCCGAGAAGCACGAGAAACTCGCGGTCCGCAATTGTCATGTCGAAATTATCGACACCGACAAAGGACCCCCAGCGCTTTGACACGTTGCGCAATTGAATGTCGGCCATATCAGCGAATCCCCCCGTCGAGTTCTTTTTTGCATACGCTTGCAAAAACGCTAGACTTCCGGACTACCACTTGGCAAGACTTTTTTGCAAGCGTATGCAAAGAGGAACAAATGACTGATTTTCAATCAGAAAAGGATTTGGTACGTGCAATGCATCGTGCCTTGGACGCCGCTACCGCTGATGCTGCTGGTGCAGCAATGTCGAAATTCATGTCTCCCGATTGCCTATGGCGGGGGTATGCGCCGTTCTATGAGCAAACTGGCCCCAAAGCGATTGCAAAGGCCTTTTGGTCCCCTCTGAAATCCAGTTGGTCAGCGCTTGTACGCCGAGAAGATATCTTCTTTGCCGGGCTCAATGAAATTGATGATTTTCAAAGCACTTGGGTGGTGTCCATGGGTCATCTCATGGGGCTTTTTGATGCGCCCTGGCTTGGGATCGCACCCACCGGGAAAATGGTCTTTCTGCGCTATGCCGAGTTCAACAAGGTCGAAGGCGGCACAATCACACAGCAATCCATCTACATCGACATCCCCCATGTCATGATGCAAGCCGGGCTACAGCCCTTCCCCCCCCAGACCGCCGCGCATTTCGTCCAACCTGGCCCAGCGACTCACGACGGCTTGCTCTATGACGCCCAAGACCCGGTTGAAGGCGAAACAACGCTGGCGGCCATCAATGCCATGATCAGCGATCTTGGAACATGGAGCCTCGGGCTACCACTCGAAGACGAGCTGCGACGCACATGGACAGAAGACATGATCTGGTACGGACCCGCAGGGATCGGGTCGACCTACACCATTGAACGCTACGCTAAACAGCATTCCGGCCCCTTCCGCGCCGCCTTCTCAGACCGGTCCGGCACCGGGCACTTTGCGCGCTTGGCCGAGGGCGCTTATGGGGGCTTCATTGGCTGGCCCAACTTCACTGCGCGTCACACCGGCGGCTTTATGGGTATGCCCGCGACCGAGAACCTAGGTGAGTTCCGGGTGGTCGATATCTACCGTCGCTCGGGCGACAAATTGGCCGAGAATTGGGTTTTCATTGATCTTGTCCACTTCTGGAAACAGCAAGGCGTCGATATCCTCGCGCGCATGACAGAGGTGCCACGCACATGACCAATCGCATTGACGCCCACCATCACCTTTGGGACCTAAACGCTGTGCATTACCCTTGGCTCATGGCCAAAGGAAAACCGCGCTTCTTTGGCCATCCTGCCTCGATCCAGAGGGACTATCTCCTGCCGGAACTGCGCCGGGATGCTGAGGCACATGGCATTGCCGGGTCGGTCCACATCCAGGTGGGCGCCGAAAGTGGCTGGGACGAGGCGCTCTGGGTGGATACCGTGGCCCAAGCCAATCCAAAATGGCCTATGGTCCAGGTCGCATTTTGTGACCTCACAGCGCCGGACCGGAGCGCGCAACTCGACAACCTCCAATCGCTGAACTCAGTGCGTGGCATCCGCCAGATCGTCGGTCGCGCGCCCGGAGAGGACGTTCAAACCGGCACGAATATCCTGCTCAGGGACTCCAAGTTTCTGGAAGGATTGCATGATCTTGCCGAGCGCCGCTTGCGTTTCGATCTGCAACTTATCCCCGAACTCATTCCAGCTGCAGCCGAACTCTTTGCAAAATGTCCACAGCTCTCCGTTGTGCTGTGCCATTCCGGCAGCCCGCATGATCGCAGCCCAGACGGGCTCGGGTATTGGGCCTCGGTGCTCCGCGATTTATCCACACAGGATCAGATCACCTGCAAGCTGTCAGGTTTGGGCATGTTTGACCACGGCTGGGGGCCCGAGAGCTTTCGCCCTATCGTGGAAACCGTGTTGGAGCAGTTCGGCGCGACCCGCGTGATGTGGGGCTCCAACTTCCCGGTAGACTCGATCACCTCCTCCTATGCGCGTCTTTTCAACACGATAGGGACACTTGTGCCTGAGGGCATGCACGATGAAGTGTTCCATAACACCGCGGCGCGAGTCTATGACCTCAAGGTATAGCACCACCGTCATCCCCGAGTGGATCGACTACAACGGGCATATGCAGGATTGCTACTACGCCCTGATTTTCAGCCGCGCCGTGGATGGATTTCAGGACGATATTGGCGTCGACGCGACCTATCGCCAAACCACGGGACGCACGATTTATCTCCTTGAGAACCACCTCTTCTACCTGCGAGAGGTAAAAGTCGGGGCCGAAGTCCATGTCGAGACACAACTTATCGGCCATGATTCCAAACGTTTCCATCTTTATATGACGATGTTTGAAAACGGTGACCTGGTGTCGGTGTGCGAAGTGATTGAACTGCACGTCAATCAACATCCCCAACCACACGCCGAGCCCATGCCAGACGCCGTTCTAGAATGCCTGCGCACGAGATTAATCACAGATTCAGAGATTGACGCTTGGTGCGAAATTGTGCTTTCGTTGTAACTGGTTAAAGGCCTTCACTCATATTTCGAAAGTCACGGTGTTGACTGAACCGTAAATCATACCGGCTGGTTCTTTTTGTTGCGCCCAGAGGTCAGCAAGGAGCTTTGGATCGAAAGGTTCAAATCCTGTTAGGCCACGATCACGGGGCGCTGTGATCAATTCATGAGTCATGTAGTTTAACGCCAGGCCAGCGGTTTCAGACCAACAAGGCAAACTAGAGGAATACTCGGCGCGCTCATTTGTCAGAAGCAAATGGTCATATCTTGCCCGGCTCTGTTTCCACCCCTTTTCATGAGGAATACCGCGCACACCGCGTGGCGGATCAATGGCAAGCATGCGCCGACCGGAAAGCACCCAGTAGTAGGGTGGAATTTTCCTCTCATCGTTCGCATCGGTCAGGTCTGCTGGAATGAATTGGTGCCCCGCTTCCGGATCAAGCTCTAGTATCGCATCCCGGCATCGTTGACTGTAAAGATGACGGCCATTCCGGAACGTGATCCTGTCAGGAAGTTGCTTGAATGCGCGCTTCCGTTTTACGTCACTTGCACCGACCAAATTGTATTCAGACACTCTGTGTCCCTGTTGTCCCGATGACAAGTCACGAGTACCGTT
>JAKVBH010000028.1 GCA_022447495.1 Marinovum sp.
CATAAGACGCAGCGCATGGTGCAGCTCTACGCAGGACCAGAACGACAAAAGGCAAGAGCTCGAGCGGCGCTGATCGCCCGAGAGAGGAAGAGCAAAAAATGACAGAGAAAACGACTGCTAACGATGTCTTGCGAGCGATATTTGCCAAGCACGAGGGGCCGATTTGGTTCGCCGTAGCCGCCGATCACATTGAGGATATCGAGCCGAGCAAGGGCTCAATCGCGGATTCGGACAAAACGAAAACAGAACAAGAATGTGCGGTAGCGTGTGTGGCAACCGCCTTTCGTCGCGGTTAGAGGTCACATAAGTCTCTGAAAATATTGGAGGCGAGTACCGGAATCGAACCGGTGTACACGGATTTGCAATCCGCTGCGTCACCACTCCGCCAACTCGCCAGCCAGTGGTGGGCAGGGCGTAGCCCATCTCTGTGCGCTTGCCAAGGGGCTGTGGCGCAATCAGCGCGCCTGCGCCGTTGCTGCCGCTATTTGAATGTGTCACAACGTGCACAAATGCTTCAACGGTCAGGGTAGAACATGTCATCCTACGATGTGCGGCGCACCACTATGGTCGCCACTCAGGTTCGTCCGTCAGATGTCACTAAGTTTCCGGTCATCGACGCCATGCTCGCGGTGCCCCGCGAGCGCTTTGTGCCACGCGATTTGCTCGAAGCGGCTTATATTGGTGAAAATCTTAGCCTATCCGACGAACGCTCCCTTCTAGAACCCCGGACTTTTGCCAAAATGTTAGATGCGCTCGACATTCAGCGTGAGGATCTCGTCCTCGATGTTGCTTGTGGTTATGGCTATTCCTCGGCCGTGATCGGCCACATCGCGGAGGCCGTGGTGGCTGTCGAAAGCGATAATGATATGGCAGCTGAGGCGCAGGTATTGTTGGCGGAGAATGGTGCCGATGGCGTCGCGGTTCATCACGGGCCCTTGCAAGAGGGCGCAGCACAATTTGGCCCATTCGACGTGATTTGCATCCAAGGCGGCGTCGAAACGGTTTCTGAAACGATTATAGATCAGTTGAAAGAAGACGGGCGGATAGCATGCCTTTTCATGGATGGTCCGCTTGGTGAAGTGCGCATAGGTTATAAGCATGCGCGACAAATGAACTGGCGGCGTGCATTTAATGCTTCCGCACCGCTCCTAGATGAATTTAAACTAAACCGTACGTTTTCGTTTTGAGGCGATGAAGTGATGTAGCTTCGTGCATATGGGCGTGAGACAGTTGAAAACAATGATGAAAAGCAGATTGAAGAACAAAGCCGGCGCAGCAATTTTGGGTGCGACGATGGCCTTGACCCCCAGCCTCGGTGCCGCGGAATCCCTGCGTGACGCGCTTGCCGCGGCGTACAATCATTCCGGTTTGTTGCAACAAAACCGCGCCTTGCTTCGGGCCGCAGATGAGAGCGCGGCGATTGCCCTGGCTGGTTTGCGCCCGATCTTGACCTGGACCAGCACGATTGAACGTCGCGGTGGTGCCTCCTTTAACTCCGCAGTCAACAGCGCCGTGCCGGTCGGGCAAACTGACGCGACAGTGCGCTTGTCGGCGAGTCTGCTTCTGTATGACGGTGGCAACTCGCGCCTCGGAGTAGAGGCTGCCAAGGAAAACGTTCTGGCCACGCGCCAAAGCCTGATCTCTGTCGAGCAATCCATCTTGCTGCGGGCGGCGCGGGCCTACATTTCGGTGCTTCAGTCGTCGGAGACGGTTCAACTGCGGCGCAACAACGTCTCGCTTTTGCGCGAGGAACTACGGGCGGCGCAGAACCGATTCGAGGTTGGCGAAGTCACGCGCACTGACGTGGCGCTGGCTGAGGCGCGCAATGCGTCGGCAGAGGCGAATTTGGCGAGTGCGGTCGGATCTCTGGAACGCGCTCGTGAAGAATATGCAGCGGCTATCGGCCATCTGCCCCGTAATTTGACCGGCCTGGGATCATTGCCCAAGGTGGAGACCAATGAGGCGCGCGCCAAGTCGTTGGCTGTGGCCCGCCATCCCGACCTGCGCAGAGTGCAATTCGACGTCAACGCAGCCGAGCTTAACATTCGTCGTGCGCAGGCCGCACGGGGCCCGACCGTCGTTTTGGAAGGCTCGCTTGCTAAGACCGAACGCTTTGACGATGGCTTTTTCTCCGACAGCAGCAGCGTAGGTGTGACCGCGAGGCAACCGCTCTACCGTGGTGGTGAGTTGGATGCGCGCTTGCGCCAGGCCATGGCACAACGGGACGCTGAACGAGCCAACTTGCATGTGGTGCGCCACACCATTCAGCAAAACGTGGGCAATGCCATCGCCAACCTTCAAGTCACAGATGCGTCCATTCGTGCGACACAAGAAGAAATCCGCGCGGCACAGGTTGCCTTCCGCGGCGTGCGCGAAGAGGCACAGTTGGGTCAACGGACCACTCTGGATGTGTTGACCGCTGAACAAGATCTCTTGGATGCGCGCACGAATCTCACAAATGCAAGCGCAGATCGCAACACAGCGGTCTTTGAATTGCTGTCTGCCCAAGGGTTGATGACGGCAGAGTATTTGCGCCTGCCAGTTCAACAATATGACCCTGCAGCTTATTACAATCTTGTCAAAGACGCGCCGGTTCACAGCATTCAAGGCAAAAAGTTGGACAAGCTTTTGAAAAGTATAGGGAAGCAATAAAGCCACTGTTTGCGCACAATTTGCGGTATCTGTTGTGCGGTGTGAGTTGGGTGGACTATAGTTTGGCTACACGGCAAGGGTGAGCAAGTATGTCAGACGCTGCAAAAAACGTTGAAATTGAGGACGTTCTTGCATCCATTCGTCGGCTCGTGTCCGATGAAGTGGCACAGGAATTGTCGCGCAAGGATGCAGGTGAGGCGGCCGCAGCTACGCCTCAGCCAGTTTCGACGCCTGCCGAACCGTTGGCGAAAAGTGAGCCTGAGGCGTTGGTGCTAACGCCGTCGTTGCGCGTTGCGGATAGCCCAAAGACCAAGGAGCCCACGGCTTTTGAAACTGAAATTGCCGAACAGGACGACGAGGATAGCACCGCGCATGCCGCGCTCCTTCAAGCTGTTGCAGATCACGTTGCGGCTTCTCAAGAGGGAAGCGATGACATGGCATTTGCGAAAGAAATGTCGGACGCTGACCCTGACATTCGGGAAACCGCTGACGCGATTGAGACTATCGAAGCGGTGGACGATGACGCAGACAGCCGAACGCTTACAGTTGTTGCGGATCAATCGGTTTTGGACAACCAAGTTGAAGAAAGCTTTTTTGATGAAGCCACGTCTGAAGACGAGGATATCATTGACGTGTCTTTGTTGATGCAACCGCATGCGGATTCGCAAGAGAGTGTGGAAGATCCGGCCTCTGAAGACGAGGATGCATCCAGCGCAAGTTCCGAAGGCTCCCTGGAAGAGAAAATCGCACGTCTTGAGACGATGATTGGCCGCAGTGAATCCGGGTTCGAACCCGAACGCGCTGTGGCTGTTGAACCCATCGACTGGCAGGACCTTTCAGAAACTGATGTTGCTAAGGCGACTGAAGACAACAGCCAAGCAACAGTGCTCGACATCGTCGATATGGCAGACGAGGCAGAGACCGAGCATGCTCCCGTCTCGCCGGCGGACGACCCCGCCGTCGTAAACGATGCTGGTGTTGATCTGTTGGCCGATCCGTCCGATGTGATGCTCGACGAGGACATGTTGCGCGACATGGTCACGGCTATTGTTCGTGAAGAACTTCAGGGTTCATTGGGTGAACGCATCACGCGGAATGTTCGCAAGCTGGTCCGTCGTGAAATTCACCGTGCTTTGGCCAGCCAGGAACTCGACTAAAAGCAACACTGTGCGATGAACACATCGGCCATATCTTGATCGGGGCCGCAGTCTTTTCGCGCTGTCATGATCCTAAACGCACTTGGGCCAGCGTCTTGGGCGCGATGGCACGCGATCTATCGTTCTGCAAGTGTTGGCTGGGGTGTCCTTTTTGTTTTGGACATCAGCCCAGGGCACATTTTTGGCGAGCTCTGCTATTTCTCTGCCTGGCAGATGGTCTTTGCGATCGACAATTCGATCCTGCTTTGGACAGCGGGGCTTCTCATTTCGGCTTGGCGGGGATGGTGGCCGGGTGTCGCACTTGCTAGGGCAGCGTTTTTGCATATCGCATGGGATTTTCCGCTTCACCATGAATATGGACGAGCGCACTTTTGGCCTCTCCCAGGTTGGATTTATGAAAGCCCGCTCAGCTATTGGGACAGCGACCACAACGCTGCTATCATTGCAGCGATAACAGGCCTGATCAGCATGCTCGCGGCATTTCCCTTTGTCGCAGGTTCCCAAGTATTTTAGCCCGCGCCGGCATGTTGACGCCTGGTTGGCTTAGAGCTTTGGGCTATCCGACGGTGGATCATTTTCTTCTAAGGGATGTCGATGGGACTGTGCTGAACACCGAATGTCAACGAGCGCGTATAAATTTCTGATGCCAGACAGCTACGCGTGTTTCAGGTTCTCTCGACATGCATTAGAGCGCGCGAAATGAACAAGCGCAAAAGCAAAACGCCCCCGCCGTTGCGAAGGCGCGTTACAATTTTTTTTAAGCACGGTCTATGCAGCTTCGGCTTGCTGCGCGGCGGCGTTGCGGCGCTCGCTTTCTTCGCGCGACAAGGCCACTGAAGTCCGTACACCTTTGGCTACGAATTCCATCAGGCCAGCGACCACACGTTCGTTGGGGTCGATGCCCGCACAGCTGAGCACTTCACGGCCATCGCGAGAGCGCGCCCAACGGGCAATTTGTTCTGGACCATTGCCATACTTTTTGTCGTCGGCAATAGCGTCGTCGAGAGCAGCCAAAACCACAGCAGCAAACAGCTTACGGGCACGCGAGCCTTGCTCGGCGTTGAAGGCCGATCCGTCAACGAAATCTTTCATGGAGGCGTCCTTGCTCTTGTTCTTTTGAACGGGCGTGAGAGCCCTTATGGCGTTTTTTTACCGATTCGGATAGACCGAAATCACATAGCACCTTTGCAAAAAGCGCATAACTAGTAGGGGTGGCAAACCAAATATAGGGTTGTTGCCTCCGAGAGGTGGTCAAGATATAGGAAAGCTAAAATCTTCGTCAATATTTCGCCATGGTTTTAAGACATGCCAAAAATCAACGGAAACGAAATTCGCCCTGGGAACGTGCTGGAGCACAACGACGGTCTTTGGGCTGCTGTCAAGGTTGACCACGTAAAACCAGGCAAGGGTGGCGCATTTGCCCAAGTCGAATTGCGGAACCTGCGCAATGGCTCCAAATTGAATGAGCGTTTTCGCTCCGCGGACAAGGTTGAGCGCGTTCGGTTGGAGCAGAAAGATCAACAATTCCTTTATGAAAGCGATGGGATGTTGGTGTTCATGGACACTGAGACGTATGAGCAGATCGAGCTGCCTTCTGATCTCCTCGGTGAGCGCCGTCCGTTTTTGCAAGACGGCATGACCATTGTCGTGGAATTTTACGAGACAGAAGCATTGAATGCCACATTGCCTCAGAAAGTCACATGCCAAGTTGTTGAGACGGAGCCGGTCGTGAAGGGGCAGACGGCCGCCAACAGCTTTAAGCCAGCGATACTTGATAATGGCGTCAAGGTCATGGTGCCGCCGTTTGTGGCGCAGGACGAGATGATCGTCGTTAACACAGAAGCCATGGAATATTCCGAGCGCGCCTGACAAGGGGCCGCGCGCAATCCCCTGGCATTTGCCGGGGGGCCAGATTGACAAACCTCCGGCGCAATTCGGAGGTTTTTCTTATGATACGTCAACTTTCCCGCACGGAATTGCCCTGCGTTCTGCCGTTGCAGCAGCAGGTTCAGGCTCTGGATGTCGCTAATGAGGCGCGCTACTTTCATGTGAATGCGGCCCCGGAGGCCTATACGCAGCATCTAATCCAGGCGATGGACAAGGAGGGAGCGTGGGTTCTTGCCGCGTTTCGGAGGAAGCGCGCGATTGGGTATCTCTCGGCGTTTCCGGATACGCGCCCGTCCGACACCTATTGCTGTGCCCGAAACGAGGTGATCCTGGATCAGATTTGCGTGGATGCCCAATGGCGCGGGCAGGGCGTGGGGCGTGCCTTGGTTGCGGCGTTTGAACGCGATGCTTTGGCCCAAGGTTTCAACGCTTGGCGCGCCACCCATTGGTCGTTCAACGCGGCCTCGTCTGCCTTGCTAGAGCGTTGTGGCGCAGTGCCTTCAGTGATCACGCGTCGAAAGGTTCTATCGCTGGACCGATGAAGGTGATTGTGGCCTCTCCTGCTGCCAGCGGCCCAGTGGCACGGTCAAATCGCAAATAGGCGAGCCCTTCATCGCCTGCGCGGCTGTGCAATACGCCAGCGGGTTTGCCGCCTGCGGTGATGCTCTCCCCTGGCTCTGCACCGCCTTTGATGCGGACCCGGGCCAGTCCTTTACGCAGTTGTGTTTTGTGCTTCATACGCGCGACGATTTCTTGTCCGACATAACATCCTTTGCGAAAATCTACGCCGTGCAACCGTTCGAAGCCGTATTCAAGAATGTAGGTATCATCGCTAAGCTCTATGTCAGTCTGTGGGATGCCGAGGCGTACATGGAGCGCGGTCCAATCCGTATCGTCTTCTGTTGCCGCTTCATCAATTTTACGCCAGCCAAGTTCCCCGTGACGCGGGTCGGCCAATGCACCCTCAGGTGTATCTCCCAATCCGCGAGAGACCCGAAGATCGGTTTTAACAAGCACCACTGGACTGCGCAATTTGTACATCATGAGGCGTTTGAAAACTGCATCCGCTCGGGACGCCGCGATATCGACCAAGATCGTTTCACCACGGGCTTCTAAGAAGAAGTCTGCCATGAATTTGCCTTGGGGCGTGAGCAGTGCTGCATATACGAGGCCTGTGTCCACGCCATTTACATCGTTGGTGACCAAGTTTTGCAAAAAGTCCCGCGCGTCGGGTCCAGACACAGACATGACGGCGCGCGTTTCTGAGTAAGCGGACATGAGGCGTTTCCTCTGTTGCTGGGACTTTCTATAGACGCCCCATATAGACATTTCTTGAGCTGGCAAAAGAGGCGGGCATGCGGGCACCCTTATCTATCATTATCCCAACGCTCAATGCGGCGGAGGGATTGCCGGGGACGCTGGCGTGCTTGATTGAAGGGCTGCAGGCAGGGATTGTCCGCGAGTTGATTGTCTCGGACGGCGGGTCGACGGATCGCAGCATTGAGATCGCAGAGGCCGCAGGAGCTGAGGTGGTTGCCGGCACTTCTTCTAGAGGTGGACAATTGAAGCGCGGCGTTGCTGCCAGCAAGGGCGATTGGGTTTTGTTACTGCACGCCGACACACAGCTTTCGCTTGGTTGGAGTGAAGTTGTGTTGGAGGCCATGGAGCACGCGCAATGTGGGTACTTCCGTCTTGCTTTCCAAACACCGCGGTTGGCGGGACGCTGGGTGGCTGGTTGGGCCAATTTTCGCGCGCGTCGATTTTCTCTGCCTTACGGAGATCAAGCTTTATTGGTGAAGCGCACGATCCTCGATGCAGCCGGAGGCGTTCCTGATCAACCGTTGATGGAAGATGTGGCTTTGGCGCGAGCGCTGCGGGGACGACTCGCGTGTCTGCCCGTCACCGCCACAACATCCTTTGTGCGCTACGAACGCGACGGCGTGTTAGCTCGAGGCACGCGCAACCTTATTCTGCTTCTGCGCTATCTGGCTGGGGCTGATCCGGTAGATCTGGCGGAACGCTATCGTCGTCGCTGAATTGCATGGCATAGAATTCCGCAAAGGCGCCGATTTGAACCAGAAGGGCATCAAAGTCGTCTTGTTTCATGGCACGCTCTGCGTGCATGGTATTGCTCTTTTTTGCGTCCGCGCACGGTGGTGATGAAATGTGCAACGAACGGGGGGCGTCCGGTCCTCAGCGCCGCGTTCCAAGGCGACTTGCACCAGCGCTTCGGATCTGGGGTGTCGAGAGCTGTGCTGCTTCATCGAGCAAGAGGATTGGACAGGTGCTGAAATAACGCGGGGTATGTCTATATGTTACGCTGCCCGCCTTGCGGTTTTGAGGGCATGAGACCTTACCGCTCGTATATTTCTCCACAAGCGCGATAGCGCCCTAAAAGACGCGCTCTAGGCGACCGTTGATGAACACGAGCCCAAACATTAATTTCATCATGTCAGAAAAATGGCCAGTCGTAGTGGAGATGATCGCTACAAAGAGCATTGCAAGCATCATCTGTGGCCAATGTTTGACAACCGAACGTTGCAACCAAAAACACATCAGACGCCGCTCAAAGTGCGCGTTCGCCATTGGCCTTGTCGCGTTCCGCGATGAGGAGCTGGGCCACACTCAGCGGATCATTTTTGTGTTCAAACCCGGTTTGAATTGATCGCCCAGTATATTCCTGGCTGATCCAATCGCCAAAGGTGATGACACCCAGCGACTGGCGCGCCTCATAAACATCAAGGATGTAATCTTGGACGCCTGTGCGCGTCCATTTGATGTGTAAGAAACGCAATGAGAGCATGGCACGCGCTTCTTGGACGGTTTTGCCTTCGAAGACCATCAGATACATGGCCGACACAAACCCTGCGCGGTCGGCACCAGACTTGCAGTGGAACAAGAACGGCCGAGGTATCTCGCGCAAGCGGTCAAGCACTGCCACGATGCGACTGCGTTTGGGGGCATGGCGGGCCCAAAGCTTCGAAACATGAAGCTCTAGCCCAAGAGTTTCGCAGCTTTCTTTTGCCAGTGCGAAATGCGGATAATTTTCTTCTCCACGCAGGTTCAAAACGGCAACCAACCCTTGATCTCGGTATTTACGAAAACGGGAATGTGTCGGTTGATTGGAGCGAAAAACGCCTGGCGCTACCTCGTAGTAGTTGGTCCAAAAGATCCGCAAGATTGCGTGGTCCATTAGGTAATAGTTCAAGGCCGCCGCAATGCGCCCATTTGGGGTCGTTCGGTCGTGTCCAAAGGATTTGCGTATTTTTCGCTCAATCCTGGCCAACCGAGTTGTGCTTTTCTCGCTCAAATGTCGCGTCTCACAACTTGTGCCATTGTTCTCTTTTAGTGTGATGTATCTCTGCGACGTGGCCTTCGCAAGGTCGTGGCTAGATTGACGGCACGTTGTTCCATGGCCTAGGTCAAACCACGAATGCATAGGAGCTCTACATGTCCCTTGTCCAAGGCCGCACTTATCTTGCCATTCCAGGTCCGTCGGTGACGCCAGAACCCGTTATGCGCGCCATGGCGCGCGCGGGCGCCAATATTTATGAAGGTGAGCTGATCGATCTTACGAATGGGCTCCTTCCCGATCTGCGTGAAGTCGCGCAAACCAAGCATCATGTGGCGATGTATATCTGTAATGGTCACGGCGCATGGGAAGCGGCCTTGGCCAACACACTTTCGCCAGGTGATTTGGTTTTGGTGCCTGCCACGGGCCGGTTTGCTCATGGTTGGGCGGAGATGGCCGAGGCGTTGAGCATAGAGATTGAAGTGATCGATTTCGGTTTGCGCGCACCGTGGGATTTGGACGTCATTGAAGAGCGCCTGCGCGCGGACACCGAAGGACGTATCAAGGCCATTCTTGCGGTACATGTCGACACCTCCACCTCCATTCGCAATGATGTTCCTGCGCTGCGCGCCGTGATGAATGCGGCGGGTCATGATGCGCTTTTGATGGCGGATTGCATTGCATCTTTGGGATGTGATCGGTTTGAGATGGACGCCTGGGGCGTTGATGTTTTGGTGGCCGGTTCTCAGAAAGGCCTCATGGTTCCGCCTGGCATGGGGTTTGTATGGTTCAATGACAAAGCCAAAGCACATCGGCCTGAACGGGTGAGCTCCTACTGGGACTGGGGGCCTCGCCATGAGCCACAATGGTACTATCAGTATTTTGGCGGCACTGCGCCCACCCACCATCTCTACGGTCTGCGCGCAGCGCTTGATTTGATGATGGAGGAAGGGATGGTCCATATTTGGCGGCGCCACGAAGTTCTGGCCCAGGCCATTTGGGCCGCATGTGACACCTGGGGGCAGGGCGGTTCATTTGAAATGAACGTGGCCGATCCCAAACATCGTAGCCACGCTGTGACCTCGCTCCGTCTCGAAGCGCCCTATGGCACGAAGCTACGCGAGTGGTGCGAACGTCAGGCAGGTGTGACCTTGGGCATCGGGCTTGGTATGGTAGAACCTGATGATCCGGCGCGCCATGGTTTCTTCCGCTTTGGCCATATGGGTCATGTGAACGCGCATATGGTCATGGGTCTTTTGGGAAGTGTGGAAGCCGGGCTCACCGCGATTGGCGTGCCCTTCACTCCCGGCGGCGTCGCGAAAGCGGCTGAGGTTCTAGGGTCAGCCGATCTCGGAGTATCGTGATCAGCGCGTTAAGAACGAACGCGGTCGCAATGACCGCCAAAAAGCCAAAGGTTGCCCAGATCGCGATTAGAACCCACACAAGGTTAAAGCCAAACATGACGATGCTGGCATTGATGTAATTGGGCGCTTCGCGCATCCCGTTTTTATTATTCCTATCCATGGCACAGCCCCTACAGTGCATCACCGTTGGAAAAAGGTACCGCAACGAAATCTAATGTCAGGTTAATTCTCGCAAACGCCCACACAAATGGCCAAGGTCACGGGTTCATTCAAAGCTGACACGGCCATGGTCAAGACGCACCACACGGTCCATGCGCTGGGCCAAATTAAGGTTGTGTGTGGCGATGAGGGCGGAGAGGCCTGTCTCTCGTACAAGCTCAATAAGCGCCGCAAATACCCGGTCCGACGTGTCAGGATCGAGATTTCCTGTGGGTTCATCGGCCAATAAAAGCTTGGGCGCATTTGCCAACGCCCGGCAAAAGGCAACGCGTTGTTGTTCGCCACCGGACAAAGCTGCCGGGCGATGAGAGACACGCTCTGAGAGGCCGATGGTATCCAACAAGCTGCGCGCGCGCGTTTGCGCCGCGGTGCGGGCTATGCCGTTGGCTAATTGTGGGAGCATCACATTCTCTTCGGCTGTGAACTCAGGCAGAAGGTGGTGGAATTGATAGACGAATCCCACATCATTGCGCCGCGCCTCTGTGCGCTTTCGATCTGATAGACCCACCATAGTCTGGCCGCCAAGAATAATCTCGCCGCGATCTGCGGTGTCGAGCAGGCCCGCGATATGCAAAAGTGTGGATTTACCGGCGCCCGATGGCGCCACAAGAGCCACAACCTCGCCATGGCCCACATCAAGGTCGACGCCACGGAGGACATTCACTTGCGTATCACGGGCTTTGGTCCCGTAGTACTTTTCAATCCCGCGTAACCGCAGCAATGGCTCACTCATAGCGCAGTGCCTCCACCGGGTTCATGCGTGCCGCGCGCCGAGCAGGGAAGATGGTGACCAGAAACGAAAGGCCCAAAGACAATCCAACCGCTGATAGTACGTCTGACATGTGCAGTTCTGCTGGGAGCGCATAGAGCCCGCGGATCGATGGGTCCCACACACCGCCACCGGCGACGTAGTTCACCACAGCAAAAAGCGGGTCGATATAAATCGCGAAAAGGCATCCAAGGATCACGCCCATCGCCGTCCCGATGAGGCCTGTAAAGGCGCCACATATAAAAAAGACGCGCAGAACCGATCCTTCCGAGAGGCCCATGGTGCGCAAGATGCCTATGTCTCGCCCCTTGTTTTTTACAAGCATAATGAGTCCCGAGACAATGTTCATTGCCGCGATGAGTACGAGGATCGAGAGAATGACAAACATCACATTGTCTTCGATCTCAAGCGCGCGCAGGAACCCGGAAGACGCGTCACGCCAAGTCCAGATCAGGCCTCTCTCTCCCGCAGCATTCAAAATCGGCCTGCTTAAGGCGTTCACTCCGTCTGGGTTGACAACCATCACCTCGATTTCATCCGCGACGCCGTCACGGTTGAAGTAGACCTGCGCTGCGTCAAAGGGCATATAAACCCTCGTGCGATCGATGTCATAGCGGCCAGCAGTGAAGATATAGACGACCTCAAAGGCTTGAATTCGCGGCGAGGTGCCAAAGGCGGTCTTCACTCCGTCAGGTGAAATCAGCCGAACAAAATCGCCCGTTGTCACTCCCAATTCGCGCGCAACACCTGAGCCAATGGCGATGCCATCGCTATACCGGGACAGATCGCCAATGGCCGCCTCGGGCGTTTGCGCCACGCGCGGGACTCCCGCTAAATCCACTGCTGACATGCCAAAGACTTGAACCCCTGCGTTGCGTCCAGAACTTGAGGCCATCACTTGGGCTTTTACGAGTGGGGCTGCACGGGTGACCCCAGGGAGGTCTCGGAGGCGCTTGGCAAGCGCATCGAAATCCGCAATCGTTCTGCTTACGCGTCCCGCCTCATCCCGTTCAGACGTATAGTAGACGGTGACATGGGCATTGGCGCCCAGGATAGTGTCAACGAACTCCGCCCGGAACCCAGATCGCACAGCCAAGGTGGCGATGAGCGCAAACACCGCCAATGTGATTCCAATGAGCGATATCCATGTCATCACCGACACGCCGCCCTCGGCGCGTTTGGCGCGTAAATAGCGCCAGGCGATCATCCATTCAAAGGCGGCGAAGGGCGCGGGTTGTTTGGCCATTTGTGGCTCCTGCTCTGATTGGCGGCGACCTTGGGCTGTGCGCGCCGAGGCGTCAACGGGGCAAGGTGCGCATTGGCGAGAAACCCCGTGGTCTTTGGGCATTCATTGCGTGCGCGGCCCCGTTGCAACCGCGCGTTGGGCCACGCATAAACGCGACCATGACTGATGACATTCGATTTACCCCGCTTGTTAGATCTTTGCCTGCCACAGTGCCTTTTGTGGGGCCAGAGACGTTGGAGCGTCAACGTGGGCAAGTCTTTGACGCGCGCTTGGGCGCCAATGAAAGCGTGTTTGGCCCGTCGCCTGCGGTGCTGGAGGCGTTGGCGGAGGGGGGCAAGGGCATTTGGATGTACGGCGATCCGACGGCGTTTGAGCTAAAGGGAGCGCTGGCCACCCATTTCGGCATCAAGCGAGAAAACATCGTTGTGGGTGCGGGGATTGATGGCTTGTTGGATAGCACGGTGCGGCTTTTTGTGACCCATGGCGATGCCGTGGTGACATCAGACGGCGCATACCCAACCTTCAACTATCATGTCGTGGGCTATGGTGGGACGCTGACCAAAGTGCCCTTCAGGGACGATCACGAAGATCTCGATGCCTTGTTGGAGGCGGCTCAGCGGTTGAAACCCAAGCTCATCTACCTCTCCAACCCCGACAATCCTATGGGCACGTGGCACAGTGCCACCAAAGTTCTGTCCTTTGCCGATGCGCTGCCGCGGGAAACGGTGCTCGTGCTCGATGAAGCTTATAGTGAATTTGCGCCCGCCGATGCCCTGCCCCCTCTTGATATGAGCAATCGTCGAATCATCCGGATGCGCACCTTCTCCAAAGCTTACGGCATGGCCGGCGCGCGCGTGGGCTTTGCACTCGGCCATCCCGACCTTGTTGGGGCGTATGACAAAGTGCGCAACCACTTTGGAATGAACCGCTCCGCCCTACTGGGTGCGAGGGCTGCTTTGGCTGATCAAGCGTATTTGCAATCAGTGATTGACCGTGTCGCGGCGGCGCGAGATCGTATCGGTGAGATCGCCAAGGCACATGGGCTCGACCCGATCCCCTCTGCCACCAATTTTGTGGCCATAGATTGCAAACGCGATGGCGCATTTGCGCGGGCTGTTCTACAGGGATTGATCGAGCGGGGCGTCTTCGTGCGAATGCCTTTCGTGGCGCCTGAAGATCGCTGTATTCGCGTCTCGGCAGGCACGCCAGAGATGCTGTATGCTTTTGCCGCTGCTTTGCCCGGCGCACTCAAAGACGTGGAGGCTGCATGCCAGAAGTAACACTTGATCAGATCGAGAATCTTTCCCGTGAGGCGCTCCTCGCGCATGGCGCCGCCGACTGGGTGGCCGACGAGATGGCCAAAACCATCCGTGTCGCAGAAGGCTACGGCAACCGTATTTGCGGGCTCTACTACTTGGAGAGCTATTGCCAACAATTGGTAACCGGTCGTGTCAAAGGCGACGTGGAACCAGAGGTCACGCGTCTCAGAAGCAGTCATGTGAGCGTTGATGCCAAGTTCGGCTTCGCCCAAACCGCCTATGCACGGGCGTTTCCCCAAGCGCTTGCTGCGGCCCGTGAGACCGGCGTCGCCGTGATGACCATCGCCCACGCGCATACCTGCACATCTGTCGGATATTTCACCGAACAAATCGCACAAGCGGGTATGATTGGCTTGGGCATGACCAATGCGTCGCCGATCGTTGCGCCGCCTGGCGGCAAAACCCGTGTGATTGGAACAAATCCCATCGCTTTTGCCGTGCCCGATGGGGCAGGCGGCGTAGCCATGCAATTTGACCAATCCACAACTTCGGTCGCGCTGGGCAAGATCACCATGGCCAACGCAGCGGGGGAAAGCATTCCAGAAGGTTGGGCCATCGACGCCGAAGGCGCCGCCACGACCGATCCCGCAGACGCTTTACAGGGCTCGTTGGTCTCCTCGGGCGGACACAAGGGTTGGGGCTTTGGTCTGATGGCGGAAATCCTTGCCTCCGCGCTGACCGGGACAACGCCGTCGCGCGACGTCAAAGGCTTGAAATTGGCGGATGCGCCGCCGCACGATCTTGGCCAGTTCTTCTTGTTTATTGATCCAAGCGATGCGGCCGGCTTCGCGGTTGCGGTCACAGCACTCGGCTCGGCGGTCGCCCAAGACCCTGGTTGCCGGATGCCTGGGCAGGGCAAAACCGCCCGAGCAAGTGTCTCCGTGCCCGACGCGCTTTGGACATCTCTGAATACGCTGAGGGAAAAGCCATAGAATGGCTGAGTTTTTGACGCTCTATATCAGCACTGTCGCCGTCTTTCTCTTCATCGACTACTTCGGGCTGACCTATCTGATCCGTCCAATATTTGCCCGCACCTTGGGCGACGGGCTGTTGGAGAACTTCCGTGCGGTGCCGGCCTTGGCATTCTATATGTTCTTCATGGTGGGCGTCACCGTCTTCGTCTCGCTCCCCGCATATCATTCGGATATCCCGCTGCAAGCGCTTGGTATGGGTGTTTTCTTGGGTGCTTTGGCCTATGGGACCTATGAGTTTACAAACCTCGCGACCTTGCGGGATTGGACTTGGGAGATGGTGATTGTCGATTTCACTTGGGGTTCGGTCCTCACCGGAGTGGCATCGATGGCGGGCGTGCTCATCACCCTTGCGATTTTTTAGACCCACGAGATTGGGTTTTTGGCCAAAAATACTCAAATTGCCAAATGTAACCCAGGTTGGGATGCCGCAAATTGCACCCAAACATCCACGAAGATTGCAACGGCGCACTCATATGGCTATGCCGCGCGTCATGAATGATCGTCATCCCTCTGGCGCCCCGTGGCGCAACTTTTATGGCCGCTTCAAAGGCAAAACTTTGCGTGCCTCGCAGGAGCGCTATCTCGACGAGGATTTAGCGAAGCTTTCGCCCGGCCCTGTGAACTGGGACGATAATCCCGATCGCACGCCGCTTGAACTTGGTGCTCTATTTGGGAAGCGTGACGTTTGGCTTGAGATCGGTTTTGGCGGTGGCGAACATCTGGTGCATCAAGCCCAAACCTATCCCGATGTTGGCATTATCGGAGCAGAGCCCTTTATCAATGGCGTGGCGATGCTCTTGGGCAAAGTGCGCGAGGCTGGTTTAGAAAACCTGGCCATTCATCCTGGCGATGCGCGCGATCTCTTTGACGTGTTGCCGGATCACAGCATTTCGAAAGGCTTCCTGCTTTATCCAGACCCCTGGCCGAAGAAACGCCACCACCGCCGCCGTTTTGTGACGCCCGAGCATCTTGAGCCGCTGGCGCGTGTTCTGAAACCCGGCGCCGAGTTTCGGGTGGCCACGGATATCCCCGATTATGTGCGCCAAACCCTCACACAAGTGCCGCGCCACGGCTTTACCTGGGTGGCGGAGAAATGCAGCGATTGGCGCGAGCCGTGGCACGATTGGACGCGCACGCGTTATGAAAAGAAGGCTCTAAGGGAAGGTCGTACGCCACATTACCTCACCTTCCGTCGTGATCAGGCGTAAACCCAAGCCCCGTGGACGTGCCCAAGGTCCCTTGCTAAGAAACGCGCGCAGTTGTGAAGGAGCCCTGCCATGTCCTCTGGTAATCCCATTCCAATGACCTCGCACCCCTGTGGCGCGCTGACCGGCGTGGCCGAAGTGCCCGGCGACAAGTCAATCTCGCACCGATCCTTGATTCTGGGTGCCATGGCCGTGGGTGAGACGGTGATCACGGGGCTTCTCGAAGGGGATGACGTGCTCGACACCGCCAAAGCCATGCGCGCATTTGGGGCGGATGTGACCCGTGATGACGATGGAACTTGGCATGTTCATGGAGTGGGTGTCGGTGGCTTCTCCGAACCCGATCGGGTCGTCGACTGCGGGAACTCCGGCACGGGTGTGCGGCTTATCATGGGAGCCGCTTCAACCTGTCCGATCTCTGTGACCTATACAGGCGACGCCAGCCTTAACAAACGGCCCATGGCGCGGGTCACCGATCCGCTGGCGCTCTTTGGGGTGCAGGCCGTTGGCCGCTCCGGTGGGCGTTTGCCTATGACGATTGTGGGCACTGATGCGCCGGTTCCCGTACGCTACGAAGTGCCTGTGCCATCAGCGCAAGTGAAGTCAGCTGTGCTTCTGGCGGGTTTGAATGTCCAGGGGCAAACTGTGGTCATCGAAAAAGAAGCCACACGCGATCACACCGAACGTATGCTCGAAGGCTTCGGAGCCGAAATCACGGTTGAAGAAACAAATGAGGCCCGTTTGATCACTCTAACCGGCCAGCCAGAGTTAAAGCCGCAAACCATCGCGGTACCACGGGATCCAAGTTCTGCGGCCTTCCCGGTCTGCGCCGCGCTCATTACGCCTGGTTCTGACGTGCTTGTCCCAGGCATTGGCCTCAACCCAACCCGCGCGGGTCTCTATACGACGTTGCGAGAGATGGGTGCTGAACTCATTTACGAGAACATGCGCGAAGAAGGTGGCGAGCCAGTGGCCGACCTGCGTGCGCGCTACTCACCCGACATGAAAGGCATCCGGGTGCCCGAAGAGCGCGCGGCCAGCATGATCGACGAATATCCAATCCTCTCCGTTGTGGCCGCCAATGCCGCGGGCGAGACCTTTATGGGCGGCGTCAAAGAATTGCGCGTGAAAGAAAGTGACCGGATCGACGCGATGGCCAGTGGCTTGCGCGCAGCCGGGGTGACCGTGGAAGACGGGCCAGATTGGTGGTCGGTGACCGGGGCCGGACCTGGCAGTGTCGCAGGTGGCAACACCGCCGTGACCCATCTTGATCACCGCATTGCGATGTCCTTTGCGATCCTTGGAATGGCTGCGAAAATGGCTGTGCACCTGGACGATGGCAACCCGATTGCGACGTCCTTCCCGGCCTTCGAAGGCCTCATGGCGGCACTTGGTGCCCGGATCGAACGCACTAGCGGTTCGGTTGCTGCATGAGCCTTGCCGCGCTCCGCACTGTCCTTGGTATCGCCTCGGCACTGCTCTTGGGCGCGCTCTTTTGGTTGAGCGAACGCTCATTGACACCGGCTGGTTTTGACACTTTTGACGGCTCGCCGTTGGGGTATGATAAGGCCTATGCCATAGCGTATCTATCCGCTTTGAACGATGAGGCGCGCGCGATCTACACTGGGCCAGTGCGGATCTTGGATAGCCTTTTCCCGCCAGTGTTCACTGGTTTCTTGGTTCTGATGCTCTTGCGATCGATTGAGACGTGGCCGCGACCATTGCGGGTGCCGGCCATGTTATTTCCGGTCGCCTACCTTGTGTTTGATCTATTGGAAAACCGCGCAGTGGCTCACATGCTGAGCCTTCCCATCAAGGACCTTGGTGAAGACCTGGTTGCGCGTGCCAGTCTATTCACGCAAGCAAAATATCTGAGCTTTATGATCAGCGGCCTTGCTATTTTATTGTTCGGCATTCTGTTCCGGCGTGGGAAGGGTGCAGTATGATCGGCCCTTTTACCATTGCCGTCGATGGCCCCGCTGCGGCGGGCAAGGGCACTATTTCGCGTGCGCTGGCCGAGGCTTTCGATCTTGCTCATCTTGACACAGGCCTGCTCTACCGGGCCGTTGCACAGGCCGCCTTGGCTGGAATGAATCCGGTTCAAGCTGCGCAAGCGCTCAGCGCTGAGGACTTGAGCAACGAAGGTCTTCTGCGCACTGCAGAAGTCGCCCAAGAAGCATCGCGCATCGCGGTTTTGCCCGACGTGCGCAGTGCCTTGTTTGATTTGCAACGAGCGTTTGCGCGCCGCGCCGGAGGTGCTGTCATAGATGGGCGCGACATTGGCACAGTGATTTGCCCGCAAGCGGAAGCGAAAATCTTCATCACCGCAAGCGCCGAGATCCGCGCCAGGCGGCGCCTTGACGAGTTGCTTGGGCGAGGCGAGGCCAGCGACTATGATAATGTCTTGCGCGATGTCAAAGCGCGGGATGCCCGTGATATGAGCCGCGAGGATTCGCCGCTGAAGCCCGCAGACGACGCTCGTCTGTTGGACACAAGCAATCTGTCAATCGATGAGGCTTTGGCGCAGGCGACCGCGTTTGTGGAGCCCATCTTTGCCCTTAGGCGGGGCGAATGAGCGACTTTTCAAACCTGCAATTGCCATCTGGGTTAAGCCGAAAAAGCGCGCTGCCGAAGCGTTACCGTCCTGACGGCTACCTCGATGGGTTTGATGCCAAAACCTTGTGGTACGACGCGATTTGGGCGGATGGCACACTCTATGTCGTCGCTCCGCCGTTCAACAATCTAAGCCGCGATATCAAACGCGCACGGTTTCGCGTTGATGGACGTCCGGCGACGCTGAGGCGGATGCGCCGCTACAAACGCCACGCGGTGCTGGAATTTTCGTCGCCTGACCCAGTGCAGAGGGTTTCGGTCTATTTGGGCGATTGGCGCGGCGAAAGTGCTGTGTCTGAGGCTGAATTCGGACGTTTTGCCGGGCGCAACACGATGTTCTATATCTCGCAGAACAACGATCTGCGCTGGATGCAGGATCACGCACGCTTTCATCGCCATCATCATGGAGCAGAAGCGCTAATCGTGCTCGATAATGGCTCGACGCTCTACAATACGGCTGAGATCGAAGCCGCTTTATCAGAGACGGGATTGGATGTTTTGGCGCTTTCGGCACCTTTCAAATACGGACCAGTCGGCCTGCCACCGTATCGGCGCCTGGAAAAATACCTGCAGACCGCGCTTTTCAACATTCTGCGTCTGCGGTTCCTGGCTCGGGCGCGTGCGATCCTATCCGTCGATATTGATGAGTTGGTCTTGACCCAAGGGCGTAGCGTTTTTGATCTCGTGCAACAAAGTCGCCTTGGGTTTCTTCAAATCCAAGGCGCGTGGCGGGTGCCCGCACCGGGCCCATCGGGGCCCTTTCTGCATGCCGATCACACGCATGTCGAAGAAGGGCACGAAGCCTGTCCGCCCAAGTGGTGTTTGCGCCCAGACGGTGCGCTCGGTGGGTGGTCTTGGGATGTCCATGGTATCGAGCGTTTGCCGTTCTTGCACAGCCGCACGCATCCCGACTTGAGCTTTGCCCATTGCCGCGGTGTGACAACCGGATGGAAGAAATCTAATCGCCTCGCGGCGCCCGCGCAGAGCCTAGAAGACCCGGCCATGTCCGAAGCGTTCTTAGCGGCGGGTGTGTTTTCAGAGAACGACGAGTCTCAATAAACGAATCGTTTTGTACCCCTTTGGTTCATCGCGAAAGCCGCCGCAAATTGGCCGTTAGGGGAGCAACAAAGAAAAAGTTCCGTACCAGATGAGCAAAAATCTGCGAATTTTCCAGAGCTTGACCCTATTGCAGCCGGATGGGTTGTTCCCGTACATACTCAAAATTCATATAGTCAATTATACCAAGCGCACAAAAGCGCATACAAAAGAACGGGGGATATCATGATCCGGTCAGAGCTGATCCAAAAACTGGCGGACGAAAACCCGCATCTGTACCAACGCGATGTGGAGCGGATTGTGAACACTGTGTTTGACGAGATCACCGACGCAATGTCTCGTGGCGACCGCGTTGAGTTGCGCGGCTTCGGTGCCTTCTCTGTGAAGCGCCGTGACGCTCGCACGGGCCGCAATCCGCGCACAGGTGAGACCGTTGAGGTTGAAGAAAAGCACGTACCATTCTTTAAGACTGGCAAGTTGTTGCGTGATCGTTTGAACGGAAAGTGACCTGACCGCCATGCGCTACATCAAATATGCCTTTTTAGCCGTGGTTGCCCTTTGCTTTTTGACACTCGCCCTGGCCAATCGGGGCATGGTCACGTTGAATCTGTTGCCTAGCGGTCTGGAGAGCGCGCCTGGCATGGGCCAATTTGACCTGTCCATCGATCTGCCATTGTTTATTGTCATCTTGGGTGGGGTCGTGGCTGGCCTTTTGATTGGTTTTGTTTGGGAGTACCTGCGCGAAGCCAAGCACCGTCAAGAAGCCGCACAAAAGACTGCAGAGCTGCGCCAAATGGAGCGCGAACTGCGGCGATTGAAGCGCAAGAACACCGAGGGTCAGGACGAAGTGCTTGCGATCCTCGACGAGGCATCATAGCCGCATCGGCATGAGTTCCATCAAAACCAAAATCTGTGGTGTGCGAACTGCCGAAGATGTCGCGGCGGCCGCGAGCGCCGGCGCGTCCTACTTGGGGTTTGTGTTCTTTGAAAAATCACCCAGGAACTTGAGTTTGGAAGAGGCGCGGGCTCTCGCCGTGGCCGTGCCCGTTGGTACGGCGAAGGTGAGTTTGCTTGTGAATCCCGACGACATGTTCTTGGATGCCTTAATGGCAGATGTGCCGCTCGACATGCTTCAGCTTCATGGCTCTGAATCGCCTGAGCGTGTAGCTGAAATCCGAGCGCGCACTGGTCTTCCGGTGATGAAAGCAATTGGCATTGCCACTGCGCAAGACCTGGAGAAGATCGATCGCTATGCGCCGGTGGCGGATCAGTTGCTGGTCGATGCCAAACCGCCTGAGGGCGGTGCGCTTCCTGGAGGCAATGGATTGAGCTTTGATTGGACGCTCCTGGCCGATCGCTTTGACTGGCCTTTGCCATGGATGCTGGCGGGTGGTTTGACGCCTGAGAACGTTGCGGAGGCGATTGCTCTAACAGGCACGCGCCAAATTGATGTGAGCAGCGGCGTGGAAAGCGCGCCGGGTCAGAAGGACCCAATGAAAATATCAGCCTTTCTCCAGGCCGCATCCGAGTCGGGTGATAGTGTCGCGTCCACCTGAATTGTTGTTGTTATTCAGGTACTTTTCTTGGGACCGTGCACAAATACACGTGAATAAACGCGCGTCGCTCTATTTTTCACGTTGTAATTGTGTGAGCAGCGACACTATGTTGAGATTACGGCCAGTCGCTAGGGCCGGATGAGTTTCGCCGCCTTTATGTTTAGAGCGTTGAGGCGGATGGATTGGATCGGTTGCCCATACTTGTTTGGGGCCGAGCCGTATGAGAGCCCCGTGACGTGGCCGAACGTGCCAGCCATTGGGCAATAGTGGGCGGTCCCCGTAAAGGTATGACCGTCGGAGAAGAACCGCGATGCAACGCGCGCAGGCATATCGAAATCGATCAGCTGTCACTTCAGACAGCGCCGCGCCCCGTGCAATCGCTTTAATCAGACACCCTCGCCGAACGAGCGCGCCCCCTGGGGCTGTGTTCAATCGTGCGTGGTGCAAAGAGTATCAATGGCAAAGAAAATGCTTATCGATGCCACCCACGCGGAGGAAACCCGCGTCGTGGTGGTGGATGGAAACAAGGTGGAGGAGTTCGATTTTGAATCCGAAGCCAAGCGCCAGCTTGCTGGCAATATTTACCTCGCAAAAGTCACCCGCGTAGAGCCATCGCTCCAAGCGGCCTTTGTGGACTATGGCGGCAACCGCCATGGCTTCCTTGCGTTCTCGGAAATCCACCCCGATTACTATCAAATCCCCGTCGCTGATCGCGAGGCTCTGATGGAGGAAGAGCTCGCCTATGCAGAAGCGCTTCGCGCGCGTGACGACGAAGAAGATGAAAAGCCCAAGCGCAACCGACGCGGGCGTGGTCGTTCCAAAGCGAAAGCGGCAGAGGTCAAATCCGACGACGCAGTGGAGACCCAAGAGGTCGAATCGACCGAGATCAACGGCATGGAGACCATTGATCTAGACGATACCACAGAGGCAGTTGATGCCGAAGAGGGGCTGTCTCCGTCGGAGACAGGGGTCGAAGAAACGCCAGTCGATGCCCCTGAAGCCGGTGCCGCCGAAAACACTGTGTCCGGGAGTGAAACCGAAACGCCTCAAGATACTTCTTCTGAGCCGGAAGTGGCGGTTACGCCAGCCGAAGCACAAAGCACTTCTGAGGGCGCGGCCAAAGAGGCCGTCGCTGATCAAGGCGATGCCAAACCAGAAGCAGACGACGAAGCTGCGACCCAAGATGATGCATCAGAGGACGACAGTGAGGACGACGGCGACGACCACGAAGACACCGCGAAAGGCGCGGATGCGACCGAAAAAGACGGCAGCATCGAGTCTGTTGCCGATGACGATGACCAAGACGACATTCGTCCGCCACGCAAACCGCGCCCACGTCGGTATAAGATTCAAGAGGTAATCAAGGTCCGCCAGATCCTCTTGGTGCAAGTCGTGAAAGAAGAACGCGGCAACAAAGGTGCCGCTCTGACCACATATCTGAGCCTCGCAGGGCGCTATTGTGTGCTTATGCCCAACACCGCACGTGGCGGCGGCATCAGCCGTAAAATCACGAATGCTGCTGACCGTAAGAAACTCAAGACCATCGCCACAGAAATCGACGTTCCGCAAGGTGCGGGCCTCATTGTCCGCACTGCGGGTGCGAAACGTACAAAAACCGAGATCAAACGCGACTACGAGTATCTGCAACGTCTTTGGGAACAGATTCGCGATCTAACGCTCAAGTCGATTGCTCCGGCCAAGATCTATGAAGAAGGCGACCTCATCAAGCGTTCGATCCGCGACCTCTATAATCGCGAGATTGATGAAGTGTTGGTCGAAGGCGAACGCGGGTACCGCAACGCCAAAGATTTCATGAAAATGATCATGCCGAGCCACGCCAAAAACGTGCAGCAATACACTGAGGCGCTACCGCTCTTTGCGCGCTTTCAAGTGGAAAGCTATCTCGGCGGCATGTTCAATCCAACCGTCCAGCTCAAATCCGGCGGTTACATCGTGATTGGAGTCACCGAAGCGCTTGTGGCTGTGGACGTCAACTCCGGTAAGGCCACCAAAGAGGGCTCTATTGAGGAAACCGCGCTCAAGACCAACTTGGAGGCCGCCGAAGAGGTGGCGCGCCAGCTGCGTTTGCGCGACCTTGCGGGCCTGATCGTCATCGACTTCATCGACATGGACGAGCGCAAGAACAACGCCGCCGTCGAAAAGCGCCTCAAAGACAAGCTCAAGACCGATCGCGCGCGCATCCAAGTGGGCCGGATTTCGGGCTTTGGTCTTCTGGAAATGTCGCGTCAGCGTCTGCGTCCTGGTATGATCGAAGCCACCACGGCGCCTTGCCCGCACTGTCATGGCACGGGTCTGATTCGCTCTGATGACAGCCTCGCGCTGCAGGTGCTCCGCCAGATCGAGGAAGAAGGCACCCGCCGTCGCTCTCGTGAGGTTTTGATCAAGTGTCCGGTGGGCATTGCCAACTATCTTATGAACGCCAAACGTGAACACATTGCGGTGATTGAAGCGCGCTATGGCATGGCTATCCGCATTGAGGGAGATCCATCTTTGGTCAGCCCCGACTTCACGATGGAGAAATTCAAGACGGCCACGCGTCACGTTCCCGAAGCCACGGCACCGGTTGTTTCAGTCGATACCAAACTGATGTCCGAAGTGGATGAAGACGCCGCGGAGAGCGAAGAAGCCATCGTCGATGCGCCCGAAGCAGATGGCGAAGAGCAGCCTAAACGAAAACGCCGCCGTCGACGTCGTCGCCGTGGCAAAGGCAACCAGGGTGAAGACGGACAGAACGCAGGCGAGGAAGACACCAGCGAAAGCGCTGAAGAAGCGCCTTCTGATGGCAAGACGGGCGACGAAGCCAAAGACGCATCAGATGATCAAGACAAGAGCGATGATGCTCAAGAGGGCGAAAGTGTAACCGAAGAGGACGCCCCAAAGCCCAAGAAACGCCGCTCCCGGTCCCGTAGTCGTAAGAAGACTGAAGTGGCGGAGGATGTCACGGCTGAAGCGGCGACTGACACTGCGGCGGCTCAAATCGATGCAGCACCGACGGAACTGGCTCCAGAAGTGGATATTGCATCGGTATCTACCCCGTCAGACGTGGCGGAGATAAGCATCGATGAAAGCGCAGAAGCACAGCCGGAACCTGTCGCTGAGCCTGTGATGGAAGCGTCTCCGGAGCCTGAAGCCGAGGCATCTGCCGAGGATGAGCATGCGCTCGAGTCAGGGCCAAAACCCGAGGCGGCACCTGAGCCTGTACCTGAACCAGAGCTCGAACCAACAGCTGTACAAACAGCCCCAAAGCCCGACGCGCCGCCCAAGAAGAAGCGCACTGGATGGTGGTCTCGCGGTTAGACAACCAAAAACGGCGCTCCACTGGGGGCGCCTTTTTTTCTTAGGCTGGAAATTCGATCTAGGACTTTCTGATCACGTAAATCTGGTGATTGTCTGTCTCGCGTGTCTCTACCAATTCGTGCCCGGCCTCAGCACAGAAATGCGGCACATCGATGATCGCTGCGGGGTCGTCGGCCAGAACTTCAAGTTCATCGCCAACGGCCAAGTCTTTAAGACGCTTGCGGGCCTTGAGCACGGGTAGGGGGCAAAGCAACCCCAGCGCATCGAGCGTGTGTTTAACGCCCATAGACGCCTTCGTAGAGTGGTTCGAGGGTTTCGTGAGAGAAGAGCGAGGACACCGATGTGCCGCTCCAGATGTTTGTGATCGCCTGCGCAAAGATCGGCGCCGTTGGCACAATGCGGATATTGGGCGCGGCGGTTACGGCTTTCGTCGGCTCAATGCTGTCTGAAAGGACCAGCGACTTCATGGACGAGTTCGTGACGCGTTCGACGGCCGGGCCCGACATCACACCGTGGGTGATATAGGCATGCACTTCGGTTGCGCCGTGCTCGATGAGGACGTCGGCAGCTTTGCACAAGGTGCCCGCCGTGTCGCAGATGTCATCTACGATGATACAGCGTTTGCCTTTTACATCACCGATAACGGTCATTTCAGCAATCTCGCCGGGCTTTTCGCGGCGCTTATCGACGATGGAAAGCGGTGCTTTGATCCGCTGGGCCAGTTCGCGCGCGCGTGCCACACCTCCCACGTCAGGCGAGACGACCATGATGTCTTCCATCTGGCCCTTGAAATGGCTGATGATGTCGAGCGCGAAGACCGGTGATGCGTAGAGGTTGTCCACAGGGATGTCGAAGAAGCCTTGGATCTGCGCTGCATGCAAATCCATCGTCAGAACCCGTTCAATGCCCGATTGAACCAACATATTGGCCACCAATTTGGCCGAGATAGGTGTGCGTGCTTTGGCGCGGCGGTCTTGGCGGGCGTAGCCAAAATACGGGATCACGGCGGTAATGCGGGCTGCGGAGGATCGACGCAAAGCGTCCGCCATGATGAGCAGCTCCATCAAGTGATCATTGGCCGGACGAGAGGTGGATTGTAGTAAAAACATGTCTTCGCCGCGGACATTTTCAAATACTTCGACAAAAATCTCGCCGTCGTTGAACCGTTCCACCCGGGCATCCACCAGGGGTACATTCAGACCACGATGTAACGACATGCGTCGAGCAATTGCGCCGTGCAGTTTGTCATTCGACGTGCCTGCCATCAATTTGGGTGCGTCGACATTTGGCATAGGTCATTCCTTGGCATGTGACAGATTCGTGATGTTGACACCGCTTAGCACGCAGCTACCGTCCCGAAAACCAAGCACGAAGGAGCGCGGTCACATGGCACATATAGACTACTATTTTGCGACACTTTCGCCCTACACCTATCTGGTTGGGACGCGCATCCAAGAGGTCGTAACCAAACACGGCGCAACGATTTCCTATAAGCCCTTGGACATTATCGCTCTCTTCGCTCGCACGGGGGGCATACCTCCGAAGGACCGCCATATCAGCCGCCAGGATTACCGACTGCAAGAGCTCACCCGGGCCTCAAAAAAGTTGAATATGCCGTTAAATCTCAAACCGGCCCATTGGCCCACGAACCCCGCGCCATCTTCGTATGCTTTTATTGCGGCCAAAAACGCCGGCGGTGGCGATCTTGGCGCGTTGGTCCATGCCTTTACGCGGGCCTGCTGGGCTGAGGAAAAGGACATCGCAGATGACGCGGTAATCAAAGCGTGTTTAGAAAGGGCAGGTTTTGACCCGGCGTTATCTGACAGCGGTATGATGGCCAGCGCCGAAGAATACGCCAACAACCTTGAAGAGGCGGTGAGCCGCGGCGCCTTTGGTGCGCCGTTCTACATCACAGACGATGGACAAAAGTTCTGGGGGCAGGATCGCATCGTCGATCTTGACCTCCATCTGGGGGGCAAACTCTAGATGCCAAACGCCGTGCTTGCGGAGCATCAAACCCACTGGCGAGTGATGGGAGAGGGGCCACGGTCTGCATTGGCGGTTCATTGTTCTTTGGCGCATTCGGGTTCCTGGCGAGATGTGTCTCGGCATTTGGCGGAGCGTCTCACAATCACTGCCTTTGATTTGCCAGGGCATGGGCGCAGTGCCTCGTGGGATGGTGAGCGAGAAATTCAAAGCCTGAGTTGTGCCATTGGTGCTGCTCTGGTTCCCGACGGCGGTAAGATCGACGTCTTGGGGCACAGCTTTGGCGGGACGGTCGCTTTGCGCTATGCACTGGATCATCCTGAGCGAGTACGGTCCCTCACGCTGATCGAGCCGGTTTTCTTTGCCGCGGCGATACGTGGGCATCCGCACACCCAAGCGCGCTTGGACGAGGACTTCGCGCGGTTCGTTGATGCTTGGGACGCGGGCGATCTTGACGCTGCGGCGCGGGCCTTTACTGCCATTTGGGGGGACGGCACGCCTTGGCACAAACTCTCTCGGATGGCGCAAAGGGCGTTGGCTGCGCAAATCCATCTGATCCCTGCGGCCAATGCGGCGCTCTTTGATGATGTGGGCGGGATGCTCGATGACTGTCGTCTTGAAACACTTGGGGTCCCGGTTTTGTTTCTGCAAGGCGGCGAGACTCATTGGATTATTCCGCAGATTTCCAAGGCTTTGGCCGCGCGGTTGCCTGATGCAACCTGTGTGACAGTACCGGGAGCGGGTCACATGGTACCCATCTCGCACGCCAAAGATGTCGCATCGCGGATTGGGGACTTTCTCGATCGGACCTGATCTGTGGTCAGAGGTTATTTTTTGCCGATCTTTGGCTCCCCGCCCTGGAGCAGGCGACCGATATTGGCGTGGTGCCGATAGAACACCAGAACCGCCAAGGCAACACACAGGACACAGATTGTTGGCGCCAAAAAGAGTGCCCAAGCCGCGCTGAGTGCTGCCGCCAAAAGCGCTGCCGCTGATGAAATCCTCGTCAGCGCGGCGCCCGCCAGCCATGTCGCACAAGCGGCCACTCCAACTGGCCAAGCCAACGCGAGCAGAAGGCCCAAGAAAGTGGCGACACCTTTTCCGCCTTTGAAGCCTAGCCACACTGGGAAGCAATGACCTACAAAAGCGGCTAGCCCTGCGATTTGAACTGCGTCTTCACTGGCAAATGCCCGGGCAAAAAAGACTGCCGCTGCGCCTTTGCCGCCGTCGAGGATGAGCGTGGCCGCCGCCGCCGCTTTGCTTCCGGTCCTAAGAACATTTGTGGCACCGATATTGCCGGAACCGATCTGTCGAAGGTCGCCAAGCCCGAGCATACGCGATACCAAAATTCCAAACGGGATCGAGCCAAGAAGATACCCAAGTGCGGCCCATATGATCAGCGTGGTCGGCGAAGCGAGAAGCTCAGGCATCCAGCCCTCCAAACACACATTCACCGCCCACGAAAGTCGCGCGGACCTTGCCTTGAAGGCGCGCAGTATCGAATGGCGTGTTTTTGGATTTCGACTCAAGCTTGGTGCGGTCGATCATAACCGGGGCATCTGGGTCAAAGATCACAAGGTCGGCGGGAGCTCCTGGGCGAAGCGTACCAACATCAAGCCCGAGGCGCTTGGCGGGGGCCAAGGTCATCGCCCGGAACAATTGCGGCAATGTCAACGCGTCCGCGTGGTAGAGGCGCAAGGCGGCGGGAAGTAACGTTTCCAGTGCGACTGCACCTGCAGCAGCGATTTCATATGGCAGGCGTTTGCTTTCTTCATCTTGGGGCGTGTGCATGGAACTCAGCACATCAATGGCCCCCTCGCGGAGCGCTTCGACGACGGCCTGCCGGTCTTCTTCATCGCGCAACGGCGGTTTGACCTTAAAAAACGTGCGGTAGTCAGAGATATCCAACGCATTCAGCGTCAGGTGATGGATCGACGTGCCCGCTGTGATGTTGACTGCATTTGCCTTGGCGCGTGCCAGGGCAGGCAATGCTCGGGCGGTCGTGATCTGATCGATATGGAGCGCGGCACCTGTCATCTCACCGAGAGCAATCAAACGGTCGAGTTCCATGCGTTCTGCCATCGGCGACGCGGCTGGAAGACCGCGCAGCGATGCGAATTTACCCGATGTGGCAACGGCGCCTTTGGACAAGATGCGCTCTTGGGCGTGCACCATCACGAGCGCATCTATGGCCTTGGCATAGGTCAACGCGCGGGAGAACACTTTGGTGTCTGCAATCACGTGGTCACAATCGGTAAACGCAACGGCACCCGCGTCTTTGAGAAAGCCAATCTCTGCCATCTCTTGGCCCGCACGCGCCTTGGTCAACGCCGCCATGTGATGCACACGAACGATTGCGTCCTCGGTCGCACGACGCGCCACGAATTCCAAGGCTTCCGGCGTGTCAATGGCGGGGTCTGTGTCGGGGCGTGTGATGATCGTCGTCACGCCCCCCGCAGCTGCAGCACGGCCAGCGGAAGCATAGCTTTCTTTATGCCGCTCACCCGGCTCACAGACTTTTACTCCCAGATCCACGATGCCAGGCGCACAGTATAGACCACGCCCATCGGTGACGTCGTCTGAGCTCAAAGTGGCGGCAGGATCTGTCCCACATGCGTCGATGAGTCCATCCAAAATGCGCAGCCAGCCAGTGGCAACCTCATCGGTTTCAGGGTCAACAAGTTTGATATTTCTGATCAGGCGCGGTGCCATACGTGCCCCCAAAGTGGGTCTATGAGCTCGGCTCCGTGATGCCGGGAATTGCCGAGCAGAGCAAGCGGTTATCCCGCCACCCAGACCATGACGGCCACCAAAGCAAATAGAACCAACAGTGCAACCGTGGCAACGCGGCCCGACATTTTGGGGTCAGAGGGGTCAGACATAGGGTTCTCCTTTGTGGAAATGATTATGATGCAAGCGTGCGCATTGTCGAGACGCGATAATCATAGGTCAGAAGACCAATCTGGCGGCTAGCGGACAAAACGTAGATTGCGTCAGGGAGGACAAAGCACAAACCTAGTGAGCTTATAGCTTGACGTGACCGATACGTTTAGACGGCCAACACTGCCCAGATCAAGGCAGCGAGCGCCACAGCCAAGGTCACCACAACCCAAAGTGCCTGTCTAAGTGGTTTGCCAGTGTTTTCTGAGGGATCTGGGTTTTGGAGTTGCCCTTGGGCGTTTGGGGTATCGATATGTGTGGCCAATGGCACGGGCGCCGCAATTTCACCGAATGTCGCCACCCAACGGAGAGGGGGAAGAGGTGTCAGCACAGTTGGTAGGTCTTTGATTGCGGCGGACCGCACGATCAAAAGCGAACCTGATAGATCGGTTAAAAGAGTTCCGTGGGGTGCCAGATCGTCCGGCGGAATGCCGTGACCCTCGGCGAGATAGGCTTGCAGTCCAAGTTCCGCCAAATCCGTAGTATCAAAAATCTCCCATTGATTTTCTGCGAGATGCGATTGTCCAAGATATGCGGCCACAGTCTCTGGCGCGCTGCGCAGGGCCTCCGCGTCTTGAGACGAGAGATCGAGCGCAAAAAGCCGGACAAGACCCGTTTCGCTTTCACGCACTTGCATCATGAAGTGTCGCCGTGTTTTCGTTGGACATCGCGCATCAAGCTCATGACGCTCCGCCCATCCTCAAGTTGCTCAAACCCCTTTCGGATTGATTGCAAAGCGCCACGTCGCCCCTTTTGGTACTCCGTCGCAAAGTATATGTCGCTCAATCCGTCCCGAATTTCGAGGTCCAAGGGCGATGCTTCTGTGATCGGGTAGCTTTTGAAGGTTTTGCGCCCAAACATGTCGCGGGCGATGATCGCTCGGCGGTCTGTTAACGTGTAAAACGTGTTTTTGCGGGCGAACATTTTCCAAAAGTGGATACCGACAAGATTATAGCTGCCAACACCAAAAAATAGCAGCCCGAACGTCCAAAAGTACCCACCAGCGGCGGACGCCATCACGATCCAAAAAATCGAAAAGCCCGTGAAAAACAGGAAGAAGAAGATGTGAAAAGGCGAGTCAAATTCCATGCGCAACTGTGCTTTGGGAGCGCCTTGCCAAAGGATTTCTTCGTCACTGTCGAGCAAGCCTTGCCATGCTTCGTTTTGGGTCATCGTGATGTCATACCTCGACTTCGCGTGGGCGGGCCTTGTGGTTGCGGGCGAGGAGGTCCATCGCCGCCATGCGCACGGCGACACCCATCTCGACCTGTTCTTGGATGACCGAACGGTTGATGTCGTCGGCGATATCGCCATCGATCTCTACGCCGCGGTTCATTGGGCCGGGGTGCATGACAATGGCATCGGGCGCGGCGAGCGCCAGCTTCTCGGCGTCGAGACCGTAACGGTGGTAATATTCGCGTTCGGAGGGGATGAACCCGCCGTCCATGCGTTCTTTTTGAAGGCGCAGCATCATGACCACGTCGGCATCTTGGATACCTTCGGCCATGTCGTGAAAGACCTCGACGCCAAACTCGCTCATGCCTGAGGGAATGAGCGTTGGCGGACCCACAAGGCGCACGCGGTTTTCCATTTTGCCGAGCAGGAGGATGTTCGATCGCGCCACGCGTGAATGGGCGATGTCGCCGCAAATCGCGATGCGCAAACGATGCAAGCGCCCTTTGGCACGGCGGATTGTCAGGGCATCCAACATCGCTTGGGTGGGGTGTTCATGCTTGCCGTCTCCGGCGTTGAGCACCGCGCAATTCACCTTTTGAGCCAGCAAATCCACCGCTCCCGATTGCGGGTGCCGCACCACCAACAAATCTGGATGCATGGCATTGAGCGTAAGCGCCGTGTCGATGAGGGTCTCACCCTTCTTGGTCGAGCTTGTTTGCATCGCCATGTTCATCACGTCTGCGCCAAGGCGTTTGCCCGCGAGCTCGAAACTCGCCTGAGTGCGGGTTGAGTTCTCAAAGAACATGTTGATTTGGGTCAGGCCCGCCAAGGCATCGCTGTGCTTGCTCGCCGAACGGTTGAGGTCCACGTATTGATCGGCCAGATCCAAGAGCGCTGTGATCTCGGTTGGATGCAGAGGCTCGATCCCTAGAAGATGGCGTTGCGTGAAGGTCATGGGGCTCCCCGTGGCGGCTCTCTTGCGGGTATAGGCCTCGGTCGCTGTGCATTCAACGGCGCGTGCGATGGAATTGCCGCAAAGAAGGTGCAAGGCGATGTGGTGGAATCGTTTCCCTTCTCCGCGCGCTGCGCTAGGCTCTGGCGGTATGGAATGGTCTGAGCATATCGCATTGCGCGCAGCGCTTGAGTGGCAGTTGGATGCCGGGGTGAGCGATGCGGTCGCTGAGGCGCCTATTGATCGTTTTGCCGTTCCGGCCCCCGCGCCTGAGACAAAGGCCAAAGAGAGCCAGCCAGCACCTACGTTGGCTAGTGTCAAGCCCGTGGAAGCTGATCCAGTCGCAGAGGCGGAGTTTTCTGCCACACGCGCCGGTGATCGTGATGCATTGCGGGCGACTTTGGGCGCGTTTGAGCATTGTGAACTCAAGCGAGGCGCTCGCAATTTGGTGTTCTCCGACGGTGTGCCAAATGCCCAAGTGATGATCATCGGCGAAGCGCCGGGCAGAGATGAAGATCGCGAAGGTCGCCCCTTTGTGGGCCGGGCGGGTCAGTTGCTTGATAAGATGCTGGCTGCGATTGGCCTGAGCCGCCAAGAGAGCGTCTACATAACCAATGTTCTGCCATGGCGTCCTCCACAAAACCGCGACCCCAAGCCTGATGAGATTGCAATGATGCGCCCGTTTGTGAGCCGCCATGTGGAACTTATCGCACCCAAAGCGGTCATTTTGATGGGCAACATCTCCTGCGATGCGGCATTGCGCAAACGTGGGATCACGCGGTTGCGGGGGACGTGGACCGAAGGCTATGGCGCACCGGCCTTGCCGATGTTTCATCCGGCCTATCTTTTGCGAAACCCAGCGGCCAAAAGAGCGGCGTGGGCTGATTTATTGTCGCTCAAAGCGCGTCTGGAGAATGTGACATGAGACCCCTGTCTGCCATCGTCTTGGCGCTTTTCGGGACAGTTGCGTGGGCAGAGACGGACACCCATCCCTGGTCGCCGCTCTTTGAAAATAATGAGGTGACCAAAACTTCAAATGGCGTTGAGCTCATCAACTTGCCCAACTCCATTCTTGTGTCTCGACGGATGGAGAACAATGGTTGGGCCTACAGCGGTACCGACAGTTCTGGCCTAGGTGCGGTGGCCTGCTTGGCGCAGATCTATGTTGAGATCAACACAATGGCGCAGACATGCCCGAATGTGTTCACCGAGGGCGAAAACGAGCGGTTGTCAGATACCCTGGCGGCATTGGCGGCGTTTTATGCGACCAATGACATTCCGCCCAAACCAGAGGCCCAGTTTTGGGACGAGGTTGCTCAGCACCGGGTGGTGGATGCACCGGATGTATGTCCCACACGCGCGGGCGACATTGCGATCATCCAAGACCGCGCGCGGACCTGGCTATCGGACGATATTCTGGCACAAGTGACCAAAAGCCTCTCCGTCCCTCGCTTTCCTGTTTCCAACCCCTGTTTCTGAGGACGTCATGAGCCGGGTTGACATGACACGAGACTTTATGGCCGTCAAAATCGCCGTTCTTACGGTAAGTGACACGCGCAGCCTCTCTGACGACACCTCGGGTGAAACGCTTGTTGGGCGTATCCAAGCCGCGGGTCACATTCTGGCGGATCGCAAGATTTTGCCCGACGAACGCGGTGAGATTGCCGACCAATTGCGCGTCTGGTGTGCGGACCCGGGGATCGATGTGGTCATCTCAACCGGCGGCACCGGCCTGACGGGGCGAGACGTGAGTGTGGAGGCCCATCGCGATGTCTATGAGAAAGAGATCGATGCGTTTGGGACTGTGTTTACCATGGTCTCGATGCAGAAAATTGGCACCTCAGCGGTGCAATCTCGTGCCACTGCGGGCGTGGCAAAAGGCACCTACCTCTTTGCCCTTCCGGGAAGTCCCGGGGCATGCAGAGACGCTTGGGATGAAATCTTGGTCAAACAATTCGATTATCGCCACCGACCTTGTAACTTTGTCGAGATTTTTCCGCGTCTAGATGAAAAACTTCGACGGAAGTAATCAGGCCCAACGTATCATAGGTTAAGCATCTGCGCGTTTGTCAGCTTGGCAGACGCGTCATACGCCATACATCTTGAGCAGCCAGTCAAATTAGGGACAAGCGTAGATGAGATTTTTGAGGCAAAGCCTGACAGGCTTATTCCTACTCTCAGTGACATTGGGTTTGTTGATCTGGGCGGGGAGCCTTGTGCGCGACGCCGTCCAAGAGCGCATGGCCCGCGAGGATCGGCCGCGCCCGGCCCGCGAACGTGTCTTTGCTGTGAATGTTGTGCGCGCCGAACCTACGGAAGTGACCCCGCTTCTCAGCGCTTTTGGCGAGGTTGAAAGCCGCCGCACGTTGGAAATTCGCGCGGCAACGCCTGGCCAAATTGTTGAGATCGCGGAGGGTTTCGAAGACGGCGCGGATGTCGTAGAAGGCGCACTTTTGATGCGCATCGACCCTTCGGCCGCCGAAGAGGCGCTGGCCCGAGCCGAAGTGGACGTACAAGACGCCGAAGCCGAGCTGCGCGACGCCGAAGCGGCGATTGTTCTGGCCAACGATGAATTGGCGGCAGCGGAAGAACAGTCGGAGCTACGCCAACGCGCTTTTGCGCGCCAAGTGGATTTGTCGGACCGCGGTGTTGGCACCGCCGCGGCGGTGGAAACAGCCGAAATTGCGGCGTCATCTGCGCGTCAAGCAGTCCTCACACGGCGCCAAGCACTCGCCCAGGCCAACGCTAGAATGGAGCAAGCGCGTACGCGGCGTGTGCGCGGTCAGATCAGTCTATCTGAGGCAGAGCGCAAGCTAGGTGATACTGAAATTCGGGCTCGGTTCTCGGGCAAATTGAGCGATGTAACCGCAATTGCGGGCGGGCTTGTCACAACCAATGAACGGCTCGCGCAATTGGTTGATCCCAACGCGCTTGAGGTGGCGGTGCGCGTCCCAACCGAAGCCTTTGCTCGATTGCTGGATGAAAATGGCGCACTGCGTCCTGCACCTGTTCGCATCGTTCTCGACGTGTTGGGTGTGGATATGGTCAGCGAAGGTGTTCTGGTCCGCGACAGCGCGGCCGTGGCTGAAGGCCAAACCGGGCGTCTGGTCTTTGCACGACTGCACTCTCCACGCGGTCTGAAGCCAGGTGATTTCGTGTCGGTTGAAATCGAAGAACCGAAGCTCAACTGGGTGATTGTGTTGCCTGCTATGGCCATCAATGCTGCAAATGAGGTGTTGGTTGTGGGCGAAGAAGATCGTCTGGAAGCTGTTTCGGTTAACCCATTACGCCGCCAAGGAAATGACGTGTTGGTGCGGTCTCGCGGCTTGGCTGGACGCGAGGTCGTGGCTGAACGCTCTCCGCTCTTGGGGGCTGGGATCAAAGTGCGTCCCCTGCGGCCAACTGGTGAAGGTGAGGTCGCGCTCGAAGAGCCCGAAATGGTACAGCTTGACCCTGAGCGCCGCGCCAAACTCTTGGCGTTCGTAGAGGCCAACGGCCGTATTCCTGCAGAAGCCAAGGCCCGGATATTGAGCCAGCTGCAGCGAGACGAAGTGCCTGTACGCATGGTCAACCGGATCGAAGGCCGGATGGGAGGCTAAGATGGCGGCGCGTTTTATGCCCGCTAGGGGCCTCTTTGACTACATGGCGCGCCACAAAACGCTCGCTAACCTCCTGATGATCTTGATGTTGGCCGCAGGTGCGCTTGCGTTTCCCAACATGCGGGCGCAGTTCTTTCCTGATGTGATTGTCGACGATGTTTCGGTGCGCGTTGTGTGGGACGGCGCGGGCGCAGAAGACGTGGATAGCGCGATCGTCCAGACCCTTGAACCTGCATTGCTCGCCGTAGAAGGCGTGACAGGGTCGGAGGCGCAGAGTTCGGAAGGGCGCGCCTATATCAAGCTGGAATTTGAGCCCGGGTGGGACATGGCCCGTGGTGCCGAAGATGTGCAAAGCGCGCTCGATCTGGTGGCTACGTTGCCCCAGGATGCCGAAGCCCCCTTGATCCGGCGCGGCACATGGCGTGACCGGGTGACAGACGTTGTGATCACCGGACCGGTGGGCGTTGATCAACTGGGGCGTTTCGCCGATGAATTCATTGCCCGTTTGTTTGTCGAAGGTGTCACGCGGACCACCATCCGCGGCCTAGCTGCGCCAGAGACTGTGGTGGAAGTGCCATCCATCGCGTTGATCCAAAACGATGTGACCATGGCTCAAATTGCCCAAGCGATTGCCGCTGAGGTGGACACTGACCCTGCTGGCGATGTTTCTGGAGCATCTGCCCGTGTGCGCACTGGCGTTGAAAAACGCTCCGCCGATCAGATTGTGGCGATTGTCCTGCGCTCCAACCCGGACGGCTCCAAGCTTACCGTGGGAGATATCGCGCAAGTGCGTGTTGAGGGCATCGACCGCGAGCGCAGCTATTTTGTAAGCACAAATCAAGCGATTTCGATCCGTGTGGATCGCTCGGCCCAAGGCGACGCCATCGACATCCAACGAGATGTCGAAAAAGTCGCTGAGGAATTTGCCGCTATTTTGCCGGATGGCACGGAGGTCCAACTCATTCGCACCCGCGCGGAGGCCATCACCGGGCGTTTAGATATCTTGCTCGACAACGGTTTGGTGGGCCTCGGGCTTGTGGTCGCGCTGCTCTTTTTCTTTCTCAATGCCCGCACGGCGTTTTGGGTCGCGGCGGGTATCCCTGTGGCTATGTTTGCGGCCATCGCATTCATGTATGCGGCCGGTCTGACGATCAATATGATCTCGCTTTTTGCCTTGATCATCACGCTGGGGATTGTTGTCGATGACGCCATTGTGGTGGGCGAACACGCGGACTTTAGGTATCGCAATCTGGGAGAAGATCCCTATACAGCAGCGGCCAATGCCGCAAAACGCATGGCACTGCCTGTCTTTGCCGCCACGTTGACTACCGTCACCGCCTTTTTCGGCCTCACAGCGATTGGTGGGCGGTTCGGCGATTTGATCCGCGACATCCCGTTCACTGTGATCGTGGTGCTTTTGGCCTCGCTCATCGAGTGTTTTTTAATCTTGCCGCACCACATGGCCAAGGCGCTCCAGCAGCAGGTGAAAGACCATTGGTACGATTGGCCCTCGAAGCAGGTGAATTGCGCCTTCGAAGCGTTCCGTGATTACCTGTTCCGGCCGTTCATGGCGGGTGTTATTTGGGCCCGCTACGCCGTTGTGGCAGGGGTCTTCGTCCTGCTAGCATCTCAGATAGCTTTGTTTATTGGCGGCGATGTGACTTGGCGGTTCTTTAACGCCCCGGAACGCTCTTCTATAACGGGTAACTTCGCGATGGCTCCGGGCGCAACCCGCGCCGAAACGCTGCAAATGATGCGCGAAATGCAGCGCGCCACCGAAGAGCTTGGCGCGCAATACGAAGAACGTCATGGGCGCAATCCGATCTCGTATGTGGTTGCCGAAATCGGCGGCAACGCGGGCCGCGGGTTGGCGGGTTCGGAAACCAAAGACACAGATCAACTGGGCGGCATTTCCATCGAATTGATTGATGCTGACCTGCGTCCCTATTCGGCGTTTGCCTTTGTGGGCGAGTTGCAAGACACCGTGCGCCGCCATCCGATGGTGGAAACCGTGTCCTTCCGTGGTTGGCGCTCGGGGCCTGGAGGGGACGCGCTGGATGTCCAATTTTTTGGCGCATCGGCAGAGATTTTGAAGGCGGCCTCCGAAGACCTCAAACGCGCCTTGGCGCAATTCGCCGAAGTTTCGGCGGTTGAGGATAACTTGGCTTATGACAAAGAGGAACTGATCCTTGAGCTGACGCCTCAGGGCCTTGCTCTTGGCTTCACCATTGATGAACTTGGCCGTGTCTTGCGCAATCGGTTGGCGGGTATTGAAGCAGCAAGCTATCCCGATGGGCCGCGCTCGGCCACGATCAGGATCGAACTTCCAAGTGGCGAACTTACCGCGGATTTCTTGGAGCGTACGCAGATGCGCTCGCCCACTGGCGTTTATGTTCCGTTGGCAGACATTGTATCGCTTGAGCGGCGAACGGGCTTCTCAACGGTGCGCCGTGAAAACGGGTTGCGCGTGATTTCGGTGACCGGGGATATCTCTGAAGACGATCCCACGCGTGCAGAGGTCATAACACAATCGCTCGAGACCGAGATTTTGCCTCGCATCGCTGAAGAGCGCCAAATCGACTACCGCCTCGCGGGGCTGTCAGAGCAAGAAGATAACTTCCTGGCAGATACGCGCATGGGTGGGATTTTGGTCCTCACTGGAATTTATCTTGTGCTGTCTTGGGTTTTTGCCAGTTGGACCCGGCCATTGGTTGTGATGGCGATTATCCCCTTTGGTCTTGTGGGCACAATTTATGGTCATTACGTCTGGGATGTTCCGCTGAGTATGTTCACGGTTGTGGGGCTTTTGGGCATGACGGGGATCATCATCAACGATTCAATCGTGTTGGTGACCACCATCGATGAGAAAGCGCGCGAACGCGGGATCATTCCAGCGATCATCGATGGCGCTACAGATCGTCTCCGGCCTGTGATGCTGACCACGCTGACCACTGTCCTTGGCCTTGCGCCGCTTCTCTACGAGGGGTCCTCGCAGGCGGAGTTCCTGAAACCAACCGTCATCACCTTGGTCTACGGTTTAGGCTTTGGCCTGATGCTCGTTTTGATGATTGTCCCCGCTTTGACGGCGATTCAGTCGGATTTTGAACGGTTGATAGTAACGCTGCGCCATGGGCTTCGGTTCCGGGCCAAACGTGTGCGTGTCGCTCTGACATTCGCTTTCGTTGGCATGTTGGTTTGGCTGGGGGCGACCTTGGGTAGCTTCGCGATTCTTGGCCGTTTGCCGGATACGTTGATCGATGCATTGGCGCTCTTCTGTGCGACGCTCGGCAATGCTGCTGTGAGCCTCGGGGTAGCCGAGGTCAATCCCAACGCTTTTCGCTTCGATGTCATCTCAATGGCCGATGCTTTCCTGCTTTACCTTGCAGGCGTCATTGCGCTTTGCAGCATGGTTTTTGTCGTGGTTGCTCTCTCTATAGTCACGGCCCGTCGCGCGAGACGTCAGGGGATGGCGCATCCCTGAATGTCGACGGCCTGGCCTCTGCCAATCACAGTCAGGCGCACATCGGCCATGTCGACGCGGTAGCCCCGATCTTCGGAATGCGAGATTTCGGTTTCTGCAATCAACGTCTCGCCCTCCCACCATGCGCGTGCCTCGGCCACCCAGACAGAAGGGTCGCTTGCTTCGAGCACAACCTGTTCGCGGCCCGGCATTTGGGGCATCACAATCTCGGCGCGGAACCCTGTGCCGTATTGTAACGGCGCGGTGTAGCAGGCCACAGATTGGACGCCGGCTTCTTCTGCGGAGTAAGGCACGTCCACCAGGGCGGCGACGATGCGCGCATCGGATTGTCCCGCCACAGGCAAAGAGCCTTCGACATAGAAATTCGCGGGTACGCAAATATCGCTACAAACACCTAGGTTGATATCTGCGCGAAGGCTGATGTCGTTTTCGGTGTTCTCGGGTGTCACGCGAAGCGGCAGGACCAACTCGCGCGTGTATCCCACGCTGCGCATGCCAGAGACATCAAAGACATCAGGGCGCGGCCAAACCGGTGTCATCTCCGCAAGATTGTCGCTCCTGTCGGTATCAAAACGGGGTGGAATCCCCGCATCGCCCGGCGCACGCCAAAATGTCTTCCACCCAGGTGCAAGCGTCAAGCGTAAGGCGGCAATATGCGTGCCATCCGCCGCGCGCCAACCCGGCAACAATTCCGCGGTGAGAACGTCAAGCTGGACTTGGGCTGAAACTTGCGATGCGCCTAGGGTCAAACCCATGGCCAGAAGAGCAGTGTGATACAACATCCACCCCATGTGCTGCACTGGGCGGACTTTGCCAAGTCACTTCGCTGCGAGGCTTGCGCGAGCATCGGTCTCGTCCCATCATAGCATCACTCGCATCGCCAAGGTTTGGAGCCGCGCATGACGACAGAGACCCTCGACGGTCGCGCCGATTTAACCGGCCATTGCCTTATTGCGATGCCTGGCATGGGTGATCCGCGCTTTGCCCATTCGGTCGTATATTTGTGCGCACATTCCGGCGAAGGTTCGATGGGCCTGATCATTAACAAACCAACGCCTGAGATTTCGCTGGGTCATCTTTTGGAACAGTTGGAGCTTGAACATGGACCACACCAAGCCGCGCAAACGGTCTATTTTGGTGGGCCTGTCGAGACGGGTAGAGGCTTTGTCCTTCACTCCAATGACTACCGCTCTCCTGTTGCCACCCTTGAGGTCTGCAACGTGTTGCATCTGTCGACGACATTAGATGTGCTCGAAGAGATTGGTGGCGGCAATGGCCCCGAGCGATTCATTGTGGCCTTGGGTTATGCCGGATGGGGACCGGGCCAACTTGAGGACGAAATTGCTCAAAACGGCTGGCTGACCTGTCCAGGCACGCCTGAATTGATACTTGGCACGCCAGACAACGACAAATGGGAAAAGGCATTGGAGACAATCGGCGTCCCGGCTCTCGCGCTTTCTGCGCAGGCAGGCCGGGCCTGATCTAGTCGCGCGGCGCGGCCGCTCTGGCCAAACGGTCATTGATTGCCACGCCCAACCCCGAATCGGGGATCGGTGCCACAGCCAGTGGTCGATCGATGCGATCGGCCTCGTGCAAGACGTCAAATAGGTTGCGCGCCGCTTCCGAGAGATCTCCGCTTTGCGACAGAGACACCTCGCCGGGGACGTCTCCAAAACCGATCAACATCTCGCCATCTGTTGCCTCGGTCGCGTTGAGCCGCAAAGTGGCGCTGGGCGCGTAGTGAGACGCCAATTGCCCTGGAGCGTTGATTGCTGCGCTCGGGTCGTGCATGGGCAAAGAGCTGCCAAGCAATGCCTCAAGCTTTTCGCGCGTCACTCCTCCAGGGCGCAGCAATCTCGGCTCTTGGGCGAGGCCAACGATCGTTGACTCAAGGCCTACAGTGCAGGGCCCACTGTTCAAGACCGCAGCGATGCGGCCTCCCAGGCCTTCCATTACATGACTTGCCAAAACCGGAGACAACTGACCGGACGGGTTGGCAGAGGGCGCGGCCACAGGTTGGCCCAGGCGTTTTATCACGTCCTGCGCGATAGCGGTCGCAGGTAGGCGCACCCCCAAGGTGTTGAGACCCGCGCTGGCCAACGTGGCGATACGCGACTCCCTACGCAGTGGCAGCACCAGTGTCAGAGGTCCCGGCCAAAATGCCTGGGCCAGGAGCTCGGCCTCGGCTGTCCAATGAACAAAGCGTTTGGCCATGGCAACGTCGCAGACATGGACAATCAATGGGTTGAAAGTCGGGCGATCTTTGGCGGCATAAATCTTGGCCACGGCGTCGCCCTGGGTGGCATCCGCGCCCAAGCCGTAGACTGTTTCGGTGCCAAAGGCGACGATCTCACCTGCGCACAAGAGCGCTGCGGCCTCGTCGATGCCTTGGTCCGTGGCAGATAAAAGTTTTGTGTCGATCATATCATGACGCCGCGTTTTGATTTACGCTCCTGCCGCGAGGCCATACCTTGAAATCACACCAAAATACGAGAGGCTTTGTAACGCCATGGCGTATTCCGCCCCGCAGTCAGAATTCCAGTTCCTTATGACATCGATTGTGCCGCTTGATCTGGTTGCTCAGACCGCGCGATTTGCCGACGCCACGCAGGCCACGGCACAAGCGATGCTAAGCGAGGCCGCGCGGCTCTCTACTGAGGTCATCGCACCGCTGCAGCGCGCGGGAGATATGCACCCTGCGGTTTTGGAAAACGGTGTGGTTCGTACGTCGCCTGGATTTGCCGAAGGGTATCGCGCCCTTGCCGATTGGGGGTGGAACGCTATCGCCGCCGATCCAGAGCACGGTGGCATGGGTTTGCCTATGATGCTGACCACGGCGGTCAATGACATGCTGGCGGGCGCCTGTTTGTCGTTGCAACTCGCCCCTTTGATGACCCAAGGCCAAATTGAAGCTTTGGAAACCTATGCATCTGATGAGATCAAGGCGCTCTATCTGCCGAAACTGATCTCTGGCGAGTGGACCGGTACGATGAATCTCACCGAACCGCAGGCAGGGTCAGATGTTGGGGCACTCAGGACCAAAGCCGACCTCCTCGAAGACGGCAGTTACGTGATCTCAGGGCAGAAGATCTACATTTCCTGGGGCGATCACGACATGGCAGAGAATGTCTGTCACCTGGTGCTTGCCAGAACGCCCGGTGCACCGGACGGGACCAAAGGAATCAGCCTGTTTCTGGTGCCAAAATTCTTGCCCAAAGAAGACGGCACCCCGGGCGCGCGCAACGACCTACGCCCAGTGAGCCTGGAGCACAAAATGGGTTTGCATGGCTCGCCTACAGCGGTGATGGAATATTCTGGGGCCAAGGGGTGGCTTGTTGGGGATCCGTTGGGTGGCATGAAGGCAATGTTCACGATGATGAACAACGCACGTCTTGGCGTCGGCGTGCAGGGCATAGGTGTGGCCGAAGCGGCGACCCAAGCTGCCCTAGACTATGCTCAAACCCGTGTTCAAGGCGGCAAGAGCCCCATTCTTGGTCATGCCGATGTGCGCCGTATGCTTGCAGAAATGCGCGCCGACACGTTTGCTGCGCGCGCGATTGCTTTGGCCTGCGCGCAAGCCATCGACATGGCCCAAGCCACGGGCGATTCAAATTGGAAGGCCCGCGCGGCTCTTCTTACACCCATTGCTAAATCGTTTGGCACCGAGACGGGCATTCGTGCGGCGGAGCTGGGCGTTCAGGTCCACGGTGGCATGGGCTTTGTCGAAGAGACCGGCGTGGCCCAATTCTCACGCGATGTGCGTGTTACAGCGATCTATGAAGGCACCAACGGCATTCAAGCCATGGACCTCGTCGGGCGCAAAATGCTCGACGGCGGTGAGGCGATGACCAGCCTCATTGACGAGATCGAAGCCCATGCCGAAGCGGTTCATGGCACCTTGAATGAAGTGTCCGAGCCAGTTTGGCAAGCCTCTGAGACGCTGCGCGAGGCGATGGAAACTTTGGCGCATCTGCCGATGGCGGACCGCTTTGGAGCCGCCGTGCCTTTCTTGATGGGCTTTGCGCGGGTGCTTGGTGCGCATTACCACTTGCGCGCGATTGCCAATGAGGGCGTCGAGAGCGCACGCGGGCGGTTGGGTCGGTTCTATATCGAACGCCTTCTGCCCCAACATGTCAGTTACTTTGCACAGGTGAGCCTTGGCTCCGATGTACTCGACACGCTGAGTGCAGCGGATCTGGCCACGCAATGAGCCGAATAGACTACCCCTTGGAAGACGCGCCCGAAAGCGGCGCTGTTATTGAAGTTGCCGATGGTGTTTTATGGATGCGTTTGCCGCTTCCGATGGCGCTGGATCATGTGAATATTTATGCGCTGGACGAGGGCGACCATTGGACAGTGATTGACACGGGCATCCACGCCAAACCCTATGTTGCGATCTGGGAAAAGCTCTTGGCTGGACCATTGGGCGGCAAGCCTGTGGGCCGGGTTATTCTAACTCATCACCACCCCGATCATGTCGGCAATGCGGGTTGGCTCGCGGCGCGAGGTGCGGACATTTGGTCTACGCGCACCGCTTGGCTTTTGGCTCGCATGTTAACGTTGGATGTTCAAGCGACGCCCACGCCAGAGACGCTGGCCTACTACCGTGCGGGGGGTATGGACGGCAAACTATATGAGAAACGCGCGTCTGAACGGCCCTTTAACTTTGCCGATGGCGTTCATCCGATTCCACTAGGTTTCACAAGATTGAGTCAGGGCCAGACCATTGAGATGGGGGGGCGTCGCTGGGATGTGCATATCGGTGGTGGCCACGCACCGGATCACGCCACGTTTTGGAGCCAAGACGACAATTTGGTGATTTCCGGAGACCAGATCCTGCCTTCAATTTCACCCAATCTTGGGGTCTATGCCACCGAACCGGAAGCGGACCCAGTCTCAGATTGGTTGCAGAGCTGTGGACGGTTTCTTGACCTGGCCCGGGACGAACACTTGGTTTTATGTGGTCACAAGCGCCCGTTCACGGGCCTTCCGCTCCGGCTCAGACAATTGATCGACAACCACCACGGCTGTCTTGAGCGGTTGCGCGCGCATCTTTTAGAGCCAAAAACACCGGCAGAATGCTTTTTGCCACTCTTCAAGCGAGAGATCAAAGGTGGGGAGTACGGTCTGGCCCTTGTTGAGGCCATGGCGCATTGTTTGCACTTATGGCACGCGGGTGAGACGGATCGTCAAATCACCGACTTTGGTGCGTGGCGGTTTGTGATGCGGGACGTTTGATTTCCCTCTAGCACTTGCAGGCAAACCCGTTAGGGTCAGCGCCATGTACAAAGACACTTACACCACCGCCGACGCCCTCGAAGCCGCCGTATCGCCCCGCCGCGTGGAGGCCCACACCGAAGAGCCCAACGAAGACGGATTGCCGACCGCGCTTACTCAAAAGCCAGTTGAGCGCAAGAGCCCTGCGGAATGGGCCTATGAACGGCTGATCCTGTATATCCAGAATTTTGAAAAGATGCTGGACGCCGATCACGAGGTGGCTATGGGCTTTGCCGGTGGCGAAGCTGGTGTGCTGCGGATCGAAGGAATGGGCTTTTTTGAGCCTGATATCATCACTTTCTATGGCACCGACCCTACGGGCGCGCGGACTCAATTGGTGCAACACGTTAGCCAGTTGAGTGTCATGCTGCGGGCTCTGCCGCGTGAGGTGCGCGATGACAAACCGGCACGCCGGATCGGCTTCAAACTCGCTCAAACGCTAGAAAGCGAGGAAAAAGCGACATAATTGCGCAGGTCCCAAGCCGCGCAGCCCCGTGACAGGCCGATCAGGCTGGGCTAGGAGAAAGGCGTGGGACCACAGCGAGAGAAGAGCCATGGCAGATCAAGAGCATAAGCACGGCGAGATGGATATCTCTGTCCAAGAAGAAACATTCAACGGCTTTATCCAATGGACGATCCGTGGTGCGTTAGCGTTCATTTTCATTGGCATTCCAGTGATGTTGCTCGTCGCTTAACACGATGATCGGTCGATTTCGGACATGCATTTTGGCGCTGTGCGCGATGCTCCTTTTGGGGGCTTGCGCCACCGATACGCGATACGATTCTGTCGACCAGATCAATGCGGCGCGCTACGTCCATAACGGTCCATCGTCGATCACGCTCTATACGATGGTCAACACGTCCAATGGCAGTGGTGCCCATACATCAATGATGGTGAATGCCTCTCAGCGAGTGATTTTTGACCCTGCGGGATCAGTGTCCTTTAGCGGACTTCCGGAAAACGCCGATGTCCTCTACGGCATCACCCCAAAATATGAGCGCGCCTACGAAAGCGCCCATGCCCGCAAGACTTTCTATGTGGCCATTCAAAAAATTGATGTATCGCCCGAGGTTGCGGAACAAGCCTTGAACCTGGTGTTGAGCAACGGCGCTGTCGTTCAAACCTTCTGTGCCAAAGCGACCTCGTCCATCCTGCGGCAGCTTCCGGGTTTTGAAAGCATCGGATCAACTTTTTATCCAAACAATCTGCGCGACCAATTTGCCAAGCTTCCAGGCGTCACCGAACGCATTCTTGTGGAGCAGGACGAGGACGACAAAACCTTGGCGGTGCAACGTCTTGAGGCCGAATTAGCCCAGCAGATAGAGACTCGCGTAGAGGGTCGCAGCACCACAGCTGATCGCTAGGATCACATTGGAGCGCCAAATCCCAACAACCAGCGTGACCGCCGCGGCAGCCATTCGTGCCGCATCGGGATCACCGCCCGTTGCCGCGGGCCAGACGACCATGGGGGCCACTAGGCCTGGAATCACAGCAACCGCAGTATAGCGCAAATGCCGCAAGACCCAGTCTGGCAAAGGCCGGTCGCCGATCAGGCCCAAAAACGACAAGCGCAGCAAAAAAGAGCCAAACGCAAGGCTGATGATCACGATCCATAGGTTTGGAAACGCACTCATTGGCTACGCCTCCGCTCAACCTCTGCCCCGGCCATCATCCCGGCAAGTCCCGCCACCAAAAGCCCTGTTTGATATGGCATCGAGGCAAAAATCAGTGCTGCGACAATTGACACCAGCGCCGCCACCACATGGGCAAAGGTGCGCAGCATCGGTGCAACAACCGCGAGAAATGTAATTGGTACCGCGAAATCGAGCGCTAGCCACTCCGGCACCCGCTGTCCCACCAAAGCGCCCAGAAGCGTCATCGAATACCAAACAGGCACTACCAAAAGGGTGCAGCCCCAAAAGTACCCCGTCTTTTCGCGTAAGCTCAGCTTGGGCGCCGCGTCAAAGCGGTTCATTGACATGGCATAGGGCTGATCGACCAAGAAATACGCCGCCAGCGCGCGCTTCCAAAAGGGCAGGGGGCCCATGTGAGGCACAAGCGAGGCGGAGTAAATGGCCATGCGCATATTCACCGCCAGAGCAGAGATGATCACGACAATCGTTGGCGCGTTTTCTTGCATCAATCCCAGTGCGGTGAACTGCGCGGCTCCGGCTATCACGACCAACGAAAACGTCAACGTTTCCAGAACGCTGAGTCCTGCTTCGGTGGAGACCAAGCCGAAGAGCATTGAGAACGGAACAATCACCAGGCAAAATGGCAGTGTGTCGCGGACGCCACGAAAAAATTCTACGCTTGTTTTGCTTTGAGACATGCGGTTTCCTTCGTCACTCTCAGTGCCGTAGTCGAAAAAGAGAGCCCTTGGCAATGCTGATCGCGCCCGCCCCTCATGCCCCACGTCTTACCCGCTTGGTTACTGGGCAGGATCACTTGGGCAATGACACCGATATCGCCGTGGTAGAAGAGCGTCCGCTGACCATTTTCCTTAACGCCCAAGAGATCGTCACGGCCATGACCATCGGAGACTATCCCGAGTATCTGGCGATCGGATTTCTGCGCAATCAAGGAATGATAGCCGACGACGATGAGATCACCGGGATCAGCTACGACGAAGAGCTTGAGACAGTTGTGGTGCGCACCGCGGCGCAGACCGATTACGAAGACAAACTGCTCAAAAAGACACGCACGTCGGGGTGCGCCGTGGGCACTGTCTTTGGTGACATGATGGAGGGGCTCGAAGGTGTCGTGCTTCCGCATCTGGAGATCAAAACCTCCGCGCTTTACGCCCTGGCAAGAGAGATCAACACAACACCGTCGCTCTATCTTGAGGCAGGTGCGATCCACGGCACTGTTCTGTGTCAGGGGGAGACGCCTTTGGTTTACATGGAGGACGTCGGACGCCACAACGCGGTCGACAAGATCGCGGGCTGGATGTTCCAAAACAAATTCGATCCTGCTGACAAGCTGCTCTACACCACCGGACGGCTGACCTCTGAGATGGTCATCAAAACCGCGATGATGGGCATCCCGGCGCTGGCCTCGCGCTCTGGTTTCACCGCCTGGGGGGTGGACATTGCCCGCGAGGTTGGTTTGACCTTGATCGGACGGATGCGCGGAAATCGCTTCGTCTGTCTTAGCGGTGCGAAGCGCTTGATCCGCGACATCGATCCAGCAACGGTCAAAGACGAACCGAAAAAAGCACGACGAAAGGGATCCCATGACTGAGCCGCTTGGTGTGATCCTGGCTGGAGGACAAGCACGACGCATGGGCGGCGGCGACAAGGGCCGGTTGATGCTCAAAGGTCAAAGCCTTTTTGGCCGCGTCATTCGGCGTTTGGGGCCGCAAGTGGATGCGCTGGCGCTCAATGCCAATGGGGATCCGGATCGTTTTCGGGACCTTGGACTTCCGGTTCTGCCTGATTCGATTGCTGAATATCCTGGTCCCTTAGCAGGCGTGCTTGCCGGGCTGGATTGGGCGGCGGAAGAAGGCGCAAGTCACATAGTGACCGCAGCCGCCGATACCCCGTTTTTTCCTGAAGACCTTGTCGTGCGATTGCAACGCGCCGCGGATCGCTCGGGCACGCCAATCGCCTTGGCAGGAACCCAAGAGGACGGTAAATCCACGCGTCATCCGACCTTTGGCTTTTGGCCAGTGAATTTGCGGCGCGATCTGCGCCAAGCGCTCAATGGCGGTCTGCGCAAAGTTGTTTTGTGGACAGACACCCACGGCGCAGCCACGGCCCCATTCGACGATCACGCCTTTTTCAACATCAACACACCCGAGGACCTGATAGTGGCAGAGGAGCGGTTGGCGTGAAACTCTACGGTGTCACTGGGTGGAAGAACTCCGGCAAAACCGGTCTGATGGAGCGCCTGGTCGCTACATTCACCGCCCGAGGCATCAGTGTGTCGACCGTTAAGCATGCGCACCACACATTCGACGTCGATCAACCTGGCAAGGATAGTTATCGCCATCGCACAGCTGGCGCCAATGAGGTGATCTTGGCCTCAGGTGCCCGGGTGGCCTTGATGCGTGAATTGCGCGGCGCGCCAGAGCCTGACCTCGAAGAGCTCATCACTCAACTTCAACCGGTCGACCTGGTCCTTGTCGAAGGATATAAAACGGCACGACACCCCAAGATTGAGGCCCATCGTCAGGAGACGGGGCAAGGCCTTATCGCCCTGGGTGATCCGACCATCCGGGCGATTGCTTCGAATGCCAACGTGCCTTCGGATCGGCCGGTTTTCGTTCTCAATGACACCAATGCCATCGCTGATTTCATTTGGCAGGATTTGACCAAGTGATCTTTGATCGCATCGTAGCGGTCGATTGGTCCGCGCGATCATCTCCTTCGTCGAAATGCCCCACCAAAGACGCAATTTTCATGGCCTCTGCGTCAAAGAATGGGCTCGGGTATGCAACCTATTTTCGAACGCGTCAGTCAGCGATGGAGGCGTTGGAGACGCTCCTCCATGACGCATTGGCATGTGATGAACGCGTCTTGTGTGGCTTTGATTTTGCCTTTGGCACGCCGCGTGGATTTGCCGAGCAATTGACAGGAAAGCCAGAGGCCCTTGCCGTTTGGGACTGGCTGGCGACCCACATCCAAGATTGGCCAGACAATGCCAACAATCGCTTCGAGGTCGCAGCAAAGATGAACCGCGCCGTTTCTGGGGTTGGCCCTTTTTGGGGTCATCCGTCGGGGCGATCGTACGCAGATTTGCCAGAACGTGGTTCAAGCCGCGCGGGGCATGGACTGCCCGAACGCCGCGCAATCGAAGAGCACGTGCCAAGCGCACACTCCGTTTGGAAGCTCTTCACCACTGGCTCAGTTGGTTCTCAATCGCTCTTAGGTCAGGTGCATTTGCAGCGACTGCGTGCGCGATATGCTGACGCTATCTCCGTTTGGCCGCTACAGACCGGATGGCAAGCCCCCGCGACCCCTATTGCTTTGGTGGAGATCTACCCCTCTCTCTATACCCTTCTTCCACCGGAAGGTGATGAAATCATCGATGCCCGCCAGGTCCGCGCTGTCGCGCAAGCTTTGTGGCAGGCGCAAATCAGCGCGAATTGGGCAGAGTTTTTTTTGGGTGATGGTGATCCTGTGACGGCAAGGGAAGAGGGCTGGATTTTTGGCGTCACCCCGGACATCTTGCGTCCATGACCATGCCCCCTCCTTTGCGCAACGATTGTTTTGCCTTGCCGCCCGGCGTCGACTGGACCCCGGTTGATGAGGCATTGGCACTTCTCAAAGAGCGACTGTCGCGTCGCGTCGAGGCAGAAACCGTGCCGTTGGCGCATGCGGCGGGTCGGGTGCTCGCGCAAAGCGTTTCTGCGATCAGAGCACATCCACCATGGCGAAATTCTGCGGTGGATGGATATAGCTTCGCAGGCGGTTTGGACACCACAGACCCCCGTACCATGCCGCTGGTTTCGGGCCGGGCCGCCGCTGGTGTGCCCTTTATAGGCAATGTGCCCGAGGGCTATGCGGTGCAAATCCTCACAGGTGCCATGGTGCCGTCGGGTGTGGACACCGTGGTTTTGCAAGAAGACGTCTCACGAGGGGAGGGAGAAATCGTGGTGCGCGGCCCTCTGAAACGTGGTGCCAACACGCGTGCGGCGGGAGAAGACGTTACAGAAGGTCAAAAGATCATAGAAGCAGGTACCCGGATTGGACCCGCGCAAATTGCGCTTTTGGCGACCTGTGGGGTTGCCGCTGTGTCGGTATTTCGTCCCTTGCGTGCGGCTGTTCTGTCCACAGGTGATGAGGTCCGTGAGCCTGGCGTTGCACTTGAGACAGGCCAAATCGCTGACGCCAACCGTCCTATGCTCTCGGCGCTTTTGGCACAATGGGGGTACTCTTTAGTTGATCTAGGCATTGCTGCAGACACAGAAATTTCTGTCCGAGATGCCTTAGATCGAGCTGCCGCGGAGGCGGATGTTGTGCTCACCAGTGGTGGTGCATCAAGCGGTGACGAAGACCACATGGCGCGCGCCTTGAACGCAACGGGCAGCATGGCGCTGTGGCGCGTGGCAGTGAAGCCTGGACGTCCGCTTGCCTTAGGTGTGTGGGATGGATGCCCTGTCTTCGGGTTACCTGGCAATCCAGTTGCGGCCTTTGTCTGCACCTTGATCTTTGCGCGGCCCGCTTTGGCACAAATGGCCGGCGCCAGATGGACTGAGCCTCTTAGTTTTTTGGTGCCTGCCGCCTTTGCCAAAAACAAAAAGGCAGGTCGCCGCGAGTACTTGCGGGCACGGATGCGTCATGGCTCGGCAGAGGTCTTTGCTTCGGAAGGGTCTGGCCGGGTGACCAGTCTGACCTGGTCAGAGGGGCTGGTTGAGTTGCCGGATCATGGCACTCAAATCGCTCCGGGAACGCCCGTAAAATTCATACCGTACAGCAGTTTTGGACTGGGCACCTAGTTTGCCGACTCAGTCGAACGTTCCCGCAACACGTCCAACGAGCATGAACGCACGCGCGGTACGTGTATTGGCAAAGGCTTGCAGTTCAGCGTCGCTGGCGCGTTCCGCAAAACTTGAGAACACGCGATCAAAGACACGCAGGAAGTGATGCGCCGCGTCGCGGAAAATCGGGTCTTGTTTCATGCGGCCATGGGTTAAGGCCAGCGACGAACGATCGCGCACGCCGCCGAGCGCCGCCACAGCGCGCCCGCGTGTGCCAGATGCAAAGCTGCGCCAAATCTCGGCCCGCGCAAGGTCGGGGCGCAGGTCATCCATGTAGATCCCATCTTGGCTCATCAGTGTCAGAACGTCTTGGCTGGCCTGCACCAATTGGGCGGTTTGACGGTCTTTGAGAGCCCGGCGCAACGCGGAAAAACCAGCGTTGTCTTCAGCGGTCTCTGGGAAGTTCAGCGCACGGATGAAATCTGGTGTTGCAAGCGGTTGGGCGAGCTCTTCGGCAGGCGTACCTAGAGCCAGGGCGGGTTGGTCGTCTTCGCTGGACCTGAGCGCTTGATTCTGTGCGGTGGCTCCCGGGTTACCCGGCGTTGTACTTGCCGAGGGAGCGACGCTGGGGCGACCTGCGGTGTAGATCGCCAATGCAGCTTCGGCCTTGCGCGTGGTTGCCGCGATTTCATCGAGCTTTCGGGCCAATGAAGGTTCCGTGGCGCCACGTTGGTTTTGGGCGATATAGGCTTGGCGGATGGCGTCGATGGCTGTGCGCAGCCGTTGGCTCTCCTCGCGCATCACACGGCTGGCGCGCGCGGCAGTGGCGGCGACCCATATCATGGCAACGGGAAAGAAAATGACCATTGCCGTGAGCAGGAAGGTCAGCCCTTCAAGGCCTGTTTCGTCTCCGCCGCCCAAAGCCAGGAAATACAAACCACACCCTGCCAACCAAAGCAGCGACAGAATGACGGCCGCAATTTCAATTTGGCTAACCTGAGGGGGTTCCCCACGATCATAGAGCCCCGGCGGTGTCGGCGGGGAAGGTGGGGGCGATGCAGGACTTTCACTCATGGGTTATTGGTACTTAATATCCAAAATCTCGAAAGATTTCAGACCGCCTGGCGTGCGTACCTCGACGCTGTCGCCTTCATCTTTGCCGATGAGCGCGCGAGCGATGGGGGATTTGATGTTCAACAGTCCCTCATCCACGTTGGCCTCGTGTTCGCCCACGATCTTCCACTGGCGCTCTTCGTCGGTGTCTTCATCCACGACTTTTACGGTCGCGCCAAACTTGATGGTGCCGCTCAGGGACTTGGGGTCGATGACCTCGGAAAGGCTGATAACGCCCTCAAGTTCTTTTATGCGCCCTTCAATAAAGCCCTGCTTTTCTCGCGCGGAGTGATACTCGGCATTCTCCTTGAGATCGCCCAATTCACGCGCTTCGGCGATGGCTTGAATGATTGCCGGTCGCTCAACCGACTTGAGGTGCTTGAGCTCAACTTCCAGCTTGTTGAACCCGTCTGGGGTCATGGGGAGTTTTTCCATGCCGTCTTATTCCACTAAATTTGCCGCCTACCCGGGCTGGGTGGCGGCTGCTTTCGGTGCTATTGATACACAATGTGCCAAGAGATGGGTAACCACGCAAGGGCGATCACGCTTGAACCAAGCCTCAATTCGCCGATGCCGGATCCTAACTCAGGCAGAGAATAAACAATAGGCCGTTTCTGCTATGGCGCAGACTCAAAATTTGGATCAACGTTTTGCCGATGCGATGGGGGCTCTTCTGGGGCCTGACTTCCCCAGTGATTTGGCTCTGGCTGTGTCGGGCGGCGGGGATTCCATGGCCATGCTCACTTTGGCGCACAATTGGACCCATAGATGGGGTGTGCGGCTTTGGGTGGTGACTATTGATCACGGGCTACGTCCGGAAGCGGGCGAGGAGGCGGCGATGGTGGCCGCTGAATGCGCGGCCTTGGGGCATAGCCACCATACACTGCGTTGGACTTTTGACGGTGTGGGCAATGTCCAGGCGCGCGCCCGTGAGGCGCGGCTGACCCTTATCGATCAGTGGCGTGGAGGGGTCGAACACGTGTTGATGGCACACAGTCAGGATGATGTGGCTGAGACATTCCTCATGCGACTTGAACGGGGGGCTGGGGTTGATGGACTGGCGTCGATGTCGTCTCGTCGGACCGTCACTGGCATCGCGGATGAGGTTGGAGAAATTATCGGTGACGGTCCGTTGCCGCCCCGGGCTGAACAATATGCGGAGCGGTCGCCCATGCAAATTATCCGACCCTGCCTCGAGTTCAGTCGCGCGGAATTACGGCATTACCTCACCACGTTGCATGGCGTCTGGGTTGAGGATCCCAGCAATGAAGACCCAAAGTTTGACCGGGTTCGCGTGCGACGGCTTCTGAGCGAAATGGAAGAAACAGGTTTTGCCACGGCATGGTTTGCGAGCGCCGCCAAGCGTATGACACGGGCGCGCAAAGCGCTGTTGGCGCGCGCCGCGTCGGTTTGGGACCAAATCGGAGCTCAAACTCCCGCCGGGTTAGAGTTCAACCGTGCCATGGCGGAAATTGAGGATGATACTGCTCTGCGCCTGATCTCGTATGGGTGCCGCTACATATCCGGCAATGCCTATGCGCCACGCGAGAGTGTGGTGGAACAAGCGTGGGAGGTCGCGCGGGTCGGCGGCACAATCACATTGCATGGCTGTGTGGTGCACACGTCAAGGGACCGGATCGCCCTTTATCGCGAGTTCAACGCGGTCAAATCGCTCAAAATTACCGCGACAAAAGGCGCCATTTGGGATGATGCCTGGCAGGTGACCACCGCCAAATTTGAAGGATGCACCGTGCGCGCACTGGGTGAAGACGGATGGGGACAGCTCAGCCAAATTCAGCGAGAACAGCGCAAAGGTGTCCCAAAACATGCTGCTGCGCTGGCTCAACCGTCAATTTGGGATGGAGAGAAACTTGTCGTTTGTCCCGCGTTTGAGGTGGGTCAAGATGGTGATGTGGCTCTGCACCGCTGCGATATCGGTTTTAAAGCGTTTCTTCTTTCGCATTGAACCTTTTGTGAGGGCCTCTATCTTATACCAATGACAGCGGGTGCCGCCGCTTGGACCCTATAGGGAGACGATTTTGGGCAATCTTCGTAATGTCGCGTTCTGGGTGGTGCTGTTTCTGCTCATCTTAGCGCTGTTCAACCTCTTTTCTGGCGGCGGTAACACCCTGCAAAGCCGAGAAGTTTCTTACACTGACTTCGTGGACCTGGTTGGTGATGGTCAGGTGAGCAATGTAACGCTTGATGGCGAACAAATTCGCTTCCGTGGCGGGGACGGCAATGATTATGTCACGATCCGTCCCGAAGACGCTTCGCCCACACAGCTTTTGATGGATAACAATGTGATTGTCCGCGCTGAGCCGCAACAGCAGTCTGGATTCCAATCTTTTGTGCTGAGCTTGCTGCCGTTCCTGCTTTTGATCGGTGTGTGGATCTACTTTATGAATCGTATGCAAGGTGGCGGTAAAGGCGGTGCGATGGGCTTTGGAAAGTCCCGCGCCAAGCTGCTGACCGAAAAGCATGGCCGTGTGACCTTTGACGATGTTGCAGGCATCGACGAGGCGAAAGAAGAACTCGAAGAGATAGTGGAGTTCCTCCGCAACCCACAGAAGTTCTCGCGTTTGGGGGGCAAGATCCCCAAGGGTGCGCTGCTCGTGGGGCCTCCCGGTACCGGTAAGACGCTTCTGGCGCGTGCCATCGCTGGTGAGGCGGGTGTGCCTTTCTTCACCATCTCTGGTTCTGACTTTGTAGAGATGTTCGTAGGTGTGGGTGCGTCCCGAGTCCGCGACATGTTCGAACAAGCCAAGAAAAATGCGCCCTGCATTGTTTTCATCGACGAAATTGACGCTGTGGGTCGTGCCCGTGGTGCGGGTTATGGTGGCGGTAATGACGAGCGCGAGCAAACGCTCAACCAGCTACTTGTGGAGATGGATGGTTTTGAGGCGAATGAAGGTGTGATCATCGTGGCTGCGACCAACCGTCGTGATGTGCTGGACCCGGCGCTTCTGCGTCCAGGGCGGTTTGACCGCCAGGTCACCGTGCCAAACCCAGACATCAAAGGCCGTGAGAAAATCCTCAACGTGCACGCCCGTAAGATCCCCCTGGGCCCTGATGCCGATATGCGCATCATTGCGCGTGGTACACCTGGCTTCTCGGGTGCTGATCTGGCCAACCTGGTCAATGAGGCTGCTCTGATGGCGGCTCGGGTTGGACGTCGTTTTGTGACGATGCAAGATTTTGAACAGGCCAAAGATAAGGTCATGATGGGCGCGGAACGTCGGTCCATGGTTCTGACCGACGATCAAAAAGAAAAGACTGCCTATCATGAAGCGGGCCATGCGGTTGTTGGTCTGGCGCTGCCGCAATGTGATCCGGTCTATAAGGCGACAATTATTCCGCGCGGCGGCGCGTTGGGAATGGTGGTATCTCTTCCTGAGATTGACCGTCTGAATTGGCATCGCTCCGAATGCGAAGAGAAGCTTGCCATGACCATGGCTGGTAAGGCCGCGGAGATCATCAAATACGGTCCCGATAACGTGTCTAACGGTCCTGCGGGTGATATCCAACAAGCTTCCGCGTTGGCACGTGCAATGGTACTGCAATGGGGGATGTCGGACAAGGTCGGCAATATCGACTACCGTGAAGCAGCTGAGGGCTACTCGGGCAACACCGCTGGTCTGTCGGTTTCCGCAAACACCAAAGAGTTGATCGAAGACGAAGTGAAGCGCTTTATTCAGGAAGCCTACGAACGCGCTTATAAAATCCTCAAAGACCAAGAAGAGGAATGGGAGCGTTTGGCTCAGGGCCTGCTTGAGTACGAGACGCTCACCGGCGAAGAGATCAAACGAGTCATGAATGGCGATCCGCCCCAGATCGATGGCGACGACGATCAAGGCGCGGGCGAAAAACCCGACGAAAAGCACTCCGTTCTTGCCATACCTAAGACAAAGGCACGTAAGCCCAAGTCCGGAGACGACGGTGGCATGGAGCCAGAACCCTCGGCCTAGTAAGCCCCTTCGGTTGCTGAATAGGCAAAGGCGCGCCTCGCAGAGGCGTGCCTTGTTCATTTCTTGAACCGTCTGGGCTGCGACGTGAGCAATCTTGTGCCTATGGCAAATGTCTAAGGCGTTGCACTCTCCGTTGGCTGTCACCAAATTGCGTCAGCACACGGAGGTACATGCCATGCCAGCTCTTAAGCCCACGCAGTTCTTAGCAAAAATCACTTGGCTCGGCCGAGTCGCCAATAGCGATGAGACCCTGCGGGCCGAAGCACTTGAAGCGGCTGACCTGACATTTGCAGGCATTGACGGAGAATGCCACGGTGGTCTCACGCGGCCAGCCTGTGTCCGGGTCAGAGCACAACATTCCAAAGGCACGGAAATCCGCAATGTGCGCCAATTGTCCGTGCTGAGCCAAGAAGAACTCGACGCTATTGCTGAAACCATGGGCCTGGACGCCATCGATCCAGCTTGGGTTGGGGCCAGCTTGGTGGTGTCGGGCATCCCAGATTTCACCCATGTGCCTCCGTCCTCGCGGCTACAGGCGCCCAGTGGCGCGTGCATCACGCTGGATATGGAAAACCGCCCCTGCGTTTTGCCGGGGCGTGTTATCGATGTAGATGCGCCTGGTTATGGGCCCAAATTCAAGAGAGCAGCTCAGAACCGTCGCGGCGTGACGGCAAGCGTTGAGCGGCCTGGGCCAATTGCGATTGGCGACGAGATGCGCCTGAGCATCCCCGACCAGGACGTTTGGGCACATTTGACCGAAGCGCGCGCATTCTAATCCCATCAGGCGCGCACGTTTCCGATTGTAGACTTCGGTGTACAAACTGGCCGCTCGAAGCGCCCAAAATGTCGGAAATGCCCTGCGTCTATTCCGGATTTGCAGGCTATGGCTATCGCGACTAATCATGCCGCGACGAGGGAGCACGCGCCGATGGCCTACAAATCTGACATTGAAATCGCCCGCGAGGCAGTGAAGCAACCGATCCAGGAGATTGGAGATGGATTGGGGATTCCTACGGAGCATTTGCTGCCTTATGGTCATGACAAGGCGAAGGTGAGCCAGGAGTTTATCAACTCCACGAAGTCGCGAGAGGATGGCAAGCTTATCCTGGTGACGGCGATCAATCCGACGCCAGCGGGTGAAGGCAAGACGACAACCACTGTGGGTCTGGGGGATGGTCTCAACCGCATTGGCAAGAAGGCGATGATCTGTATCCGCGAGGCGTCGTTGGGTCCGAACTTTGGGATGAAGGGTGGCGCGGCTGGCGGTGGTTATGCGCAGGTTGTGCCGATGGAGGAGATGAACCTCCACTTTACCGGCGACTTCCACGCGATCACCTCGGCGCACTCTTTGCTCTCGGCCATGCTCGAC
>JAKVBH010000029.1 GCA_022447495.1 Marinovum sp.
AACACCGTCAGGCCCCACAGCGCATTAGGCTATCGCCCACCCGCGCCAGAAAGCATCGTTCCGATGGACCAGAGGCCGACGATGCACTAACAATCAAACTGGACCACACGATGGGCGCACGCCAAGATGTACACAAATTTCTGGATGGAGCGCCGGACAGCATAAAATCCGCTGATGATTTCGCCGACTGGATTGAAAGCCACGGCGGAATTAGGGCAACGCTGAGGTCTCTTAGCAAGCCGCGTAACGTTTCCCCTGCTGGCTCAGAGGCGAAGCCTTTGAGTGAAATCTGCCATGATGCGGTTGCGGGTTTGGCTAAACATGACAGTGCGAATGTTAGGTACGTAAACCAAAACCCATTGAGCGCACAGCTTGTTGACGGTCAGCTGCACATTCAGGTCACCGAGTACGTCAACGGAAAGTACAAGGTGTTTGAAGCTTTACTGCTTGATGACAAGATCGAATACCCCAAGCATCAAGCGCCAGTCGCCCAAAAGCAGCGTCCAATCGTACCTTTAGGTGATTTGGCAAAGCGTGCGCATTCAAGCTCAGCGAAGCCTAAGCGTACTGCTGGCTCAGCAAACTAAGCGCGTCAACTCCTATCAACTGGTCCGCTTCCTTTTGGGAGCGGACACTAAAGGTATGCAATCATGGATATTTTTGAACGAAACCCCATCATGCACTTCAATGACATCGTCTTTGAGAGTGATGACGTAAAGCGTAGCGTCGGTCGTCTGCTTGACCCAAATTTTGTGACCAGAACGCTTTTTTCTGGTCCACCTGGCGTGGGAAAAACGACCCTGTGCCAGTATATCGCCCAACAACTTGTGGGCGCTCGCCACAAGCCTGATGTGAAGAGCATCAACGTGTCCAATCTGAAGTCTCGATCAGCAATCTGCGGCGAGATTGAAAACTTCCGCGGTTTTGGCGCGCTCAACCCATTGGGTAAAGCGGTGATGATTTTGGAAGAGCTGGACGGCGCTGACGCAAGCGCGCAACTTGGGATGAAAGCATTGCTGGATGAACATAGCGATAGGCTTTTGTTCTTGGCGACGACCAACAACCCCCACAACATTATCGCCCCCATCAGGGACCGATTTGATGAGGTGGCATTGCTGGGTACGGATGAACCCAATCGATGGTTGTCACGCGCACAGCAGGTGCTCACCAACGAAGGCATAAACTTGGACGACGAACAGTGTCTCCTACTGCTGGACCAGCATGCACATGGCCTCAGTGGCAGAAAGATAATGCGCAAGTTGGATGAGTACGCCTTCCTCGCAAAATCGAACGCCGCCGGATCATAACGCTCTTTGGCATCGCAGACCGTCAATTGTCCAACTTGGAAACTGCGATGCCAAATTTTTCCTCCAAATCCAAAAGGATAAAACTATGGACTATTTGGATATCTCCCCTTCGTTTTTTGAAGACAACCGACAGTTCTTCGAGAACATCGTCACCAACTCTGAGCATGGAGCATGGTCTACACGTAAGCTTTGTGATGATTTTGCATGCCTGATGACCGCCAGGTATCCGCCAGCGTTCGTCTATAATGGGAAACTCTTTTGTCACACCGACAAGCCATACTGGTTTCATTTGGAATTCTGGAGCTTATCCAGAAACTTCGCACCTAATGAGAGCTTTGATGACGAGGATGTGGACATCTTGGTCAGCGCCTATTGTGATGGTGACGGCAATTGGGACCTCAGTGGCAGCGTTCGGCGGGAATTTATCATTGATGAGGCCAGCGCGGAGCTGGAAAAAGTGCTACTGAACGCAGTGTCAAAATTCGGCGATCCTGCACTTTGGGTAGGCAAGGCTCGGGTTTAAGCAATGGTCGGAGCCAACCAAGTTCGGAGATTTTCAGAATTCCTACTTGGTTGGCACCTACAACAGCGGCACCGCCTCCGCCTTCATCTGATCAGTGACTTCGATATAGCGTTGCGTGGTGCTCAGCTGTTTGTGACCCGCCAGTTCCATGATGGTCTTGCTGGTGACGCCCTTGCGGGCCAATTCAGTGATGAACCAACGGCGACCACTGTGTGATGATGCGTCGGTGAACCCAACACCGGCATAGAGCCGCGCAAACACTTGAGCCAAACTGTTTGCTGAGAAATGACCACCTCGCTGTGATCGGATCACTGGGCCGTTATGCAGGCCAACCAATTTTTGGGCCGCCTTCAGTTCCGCCGCCAGCTTGACATTCACATGCACCAAACGAGCTTCGTTGGATTTGGTGGTCTGCGCTTCCAAGTAGAACTGGTGCTTGGTATCGCCGTTTGCGTCCACCAGCTGATCCCATGTGAGCGCAGCAATCTCGCTAACACGCAGGCCCGCATAATGGGAGAGCATCACCGCCAAGCGGTTTCGGATTGGGTGTTTCGTCCCATTGCAGTAGGTGAGTACACGTTTAATTTCTGCCTGCGTCAAAACCCGCGCTTGCTTCATCGGTACCTCCAAAAATATCATAAAATCAGTGCTTTGGTTGCTTTTTGTGATAATGCCATTGAGCAATCGCTGCGACCACTTTCTGAATGCCAAGGAAATCAGCGCGTTAGGCCCACTTATCATGTTCCATGTAATAAGTGATAAGTCGAAGACATCCGCGCGTTGCCCACAAAAAAAGCAGATGAACTGATGTTCAACTGCCTATGACCGTTCTATGCTGTGCAAACGCTGAAGACCAAAGCGTTTAAAGCATATGCCGTATGTGCTGTGGTAACCAACCAACTGTAATTGCTTTAAAATTGTGTTCAGCGGTTCTTGTCTTCTTTGATATTTTCGAACCTTCGTGCCCTGATCTAAGCTGTGATTGTTCCATGACAAACATTTACGCCGACCACAGCCAACGCAAACACATGATCACCAGCAATGTCACCGAGTTGGTCAAACACCTGCACGTCGTGCTGCATGCTTGAACCGTGCCTGCGCCTTTCGCCCAAACACAGCACTTCCAACCAAATTGCGTTAAGCCGCCGCCATAAACTCGCTCGCCATAAAAAACTGACGTTCAAAGAAGCCATGCTTACCAGCTTCCTTTGTGCAATATTCCGAACGTTTCCTCACATCACCTACCGGCTTGATCACCACTGAACCGCTTTCACACAGCTCAGACCAAATCTCTTCCGCCCACAGCTGTAGACCCGCATAGTTGCAATAAGGTTTCGTCATCAACCCATGCACGTGAATGTTCGAGTGTTCATGTTCCACATAGAGCAACCCGTCCAAGCGTTCCGATGCCGGTGCTTTTGACCAGCCATGCTTGAGCACCGCAGCATCCATACGTGCTAAGAATTCGCGCGTTTTGCGCTTCATCCGTTCCAAGCTCATGCTTTGGTTCGTCGCCAGCGTCAAAAACAGCTTCACGTCCAGCGCCACCGCCATATGCTGATGCGCTAACCGAAGCCGATTAAAATCCGTGTAAACATGTTTCTGCATCGCGCAACTATAAGCCATCTCCGCCCCCAATCTCATTATTTAATTTCACGAGCACGACGCCCAAATCGGTGCCATCCGCACTGCCTGTCTTCGATAAATATTTATGCAAGAGCAGCTGTTGAGCAGCAGCAAAAAAAACGACGATGGGGATACCAACATGAGATACACCGAATATGCCGAGCCAAACCTGTTGCAGGTGGCTTACCACTGCTACCGACGCAACAATCTGGTGATCTCGCAACGCGCGTTTTCCCGTCGTATTTTGGGGAAGCCACCGAACTATTATTCCTGCATGATGACCCGTAACCGCAGACCATCGGTGACCGTACTGGAAACACTGCTCGCTGTGACAAAGACCATACTGGCTAGTTTCATCGGAAATCCCCACTTCGGCAAAAGCTATTCCGTCAATCTGAACCATGCGCATGAAGAACTGCAGGACTTGGTTGAGCGCGTCACCATCGAACTGGAACTGATGAACGCCGTGCAGAACATGAGTGACCCAATCAGCTAGGCTTCCGGCTTTTCATCCATGCCACGTAAAACGCGTTTCTGATCTTCTGGACGCACTTTCCCATACCACTTTTGGATCATCTCAACGGATGTCCGCATGTTGTTGGACAACGTGTACACGTCAACTGGTGGGTCTCGCTGCAAGGCCCACGTGGCATAGGAATGACGGAAACAGTAAGCGGTGAAGTTGCTGCCATCCCCTGCCTTTTCCAGCCCCGCCGCCGTCAACAAGGCCTTCAAGCTACTTTTGAAAGAGGCAACCCGTTCACCTTTGAAATTGACGAACACTGGGTCAGTGGGCTTGGGCTTCTCGCCAAAATACTTGGTTGTGGCAAGAAACAGCCTTTCAAGCGCACCAACGGCAGCATTGCGTGGGATCAGCTTTTGCGGAGGAAGACCTTTGCCAAAGGCCCAAATGCCGATATCACCCAAATCCGTTGGTGGCTTGTCCATCATCATGTGAAAATTTTCGATGTGACGCCAATCCAAGTTGCGCATTTCCATAGTGCGCATGCCAGTGTTGGCGGCAAACACGATGAAACTCAGCAGGACCGTGCGCTCATAAAGCTGCTTGGGGTTTTCCGTTTCCAGCATACGCTGTGTTGCCACTTGGACCAGATGATCAAACTGTTCTTTCGTAAACGCTGGACGCTTGGTGTCCGTGCTTTTGGTCGTCGGAAATGCGGGAATGTCTGAGGCCTTCAAAAAACCCTTCTCAACGCCCTGCATGAAGACGCCGCGCACAATGGACGTTTCACGCTTGAGCGTAGCTTCTGTGGCTTCTGTGGTTGGTGCCTTTCGTTTGAGGTTTTTGTGCCCACGCTCAAAGCGCAGCCATTTTTGATCCTTGCCATCGCCGGTCGTCCAATAAGTCTTGCGCCACTCTTTGTAACCAACCAAATCCTTGTACAGGATCGCTGAGATATTCTTTCTACCGAAGTAGGGCACCAAGTACCGGTTCACCACACCTGCAGCATACCGATAGCCTTTCAGCTTTTGTGGGTTGTCCTTTGCTTTGGCTTCCAGCGATTTGATGTAGTCCTGTGCCAATTTGTCAAAACTGGCCACGCCCAGCACGAGACCCTGTTCGGCACGGATTGTGGCCTCCATGTATTTGCGTTCAGCAAGGCGATGGGCTTTGGCTAGATCACGTGTGCGCAATCCAATCCGAATTTGCCCGTGCCCTCCCAGTGTGAAACGCATGGCATAGGTGCCATTGTCGTAGCGTTGGAACACTGTGTAGGGGAGTTCGTCTTCTTCGATTTCCATGCTCAGTTGCTCCCAAACCTTCGTGCCACAAACAGAAGCACATGAAACCCTGTGCTAAATCTGTGCTAAGCACAGGATTCTTCACTGGCTAAGCTATTGATTTTATTGATGCCAAAAACCTGTGCTAATGATGTGCTAGCATATTAAGCATCTGCGGTCAGATCAAGAAACAAGAAAACGCAGGAATTAACCCTGCGTTTTCAGTGTATTACTTGGTGACCCCGGCAGGATTCGAACCTGCAACCTGCCCCTTAGGAGGGGGCTGCTCTATCCAGTTGAGCCACGAGGCCGTTCACCTCGGTGTAACCTCTGGGTGTGACCTTGTCACTGTCTTGCGGCGGATGGCGTACAGCGGCTAGATATAGAACACCAAACGAAAGACTGACCTGTGACAACACCGACCAAACGCCCGTTGACCCTGCGCGATGTCTCTGAAGCTTCGGGGGTATCGGAGATGACGGTGAGTCGCGTTTTGCGAAACCGTGGTGACGTATCAGCGGCGACCCGAGAAAAGGTTCTAGAAGCGGCCAAGACCTTAGGCTACGTACCCAACAAAATCGCAGGCGCCTTGGCGAGCCAACGGGTGAACCTCGTTGCGGTGATCATTCCATCGCTGTCGAACATGGTGTTCCCAGAAGTGCTCAGCGCGATTTCCCACGAGCTTGAGGATACCGAGCTGCAACCGGTTGTTGGCGTCACTGATTACTTGCCCGAAAAAGAGGAGAAAGTCCTCTTTGAAATGCTCTCTTGGCGTCCCTCGGGCATTATCATTGCCGGTCTAGAGCATTCCGATGCCAGTCGCGCGATGCTTGCAGCCGCCGGAATACCCGTGATCGAGATCATGGATATTGACGGTACGCCAGTGGATTGTGCCGTGGGCATTTCTCACCGCCGCGCAGGTCGGCAGATGGCCAAAGCGATCCTCAAACAGGGCTTCGAAGCGATTGGGTTTATGGGGACCAAGATGCCGCTCGACCACCGCGCGCGAAAACGTTTTGAGGGCTTCACCGAAATGCTTGCCAAAAGCGGTGTGGAGATTCTCGATCAAGAGTTCTACGAAGGCGGCTCTGCTCTTGGCAAAGGCCGTGAGTTGACCGCGGATATGATGGCGCGGTCGCCCGATCTCGATTTCCTTTACTATTCCAATGATTTGATCGGTGCCGGAGGGCTTCTTTGGGCGTTGGATGAGGGGATTGATGTGCCTAAACGACTTGGTCTGGCCGGGTTCAACAACGTTGAGCTGCTCCAAGGCCTGCCACGGCAATTGGCGACGATGGACGCCTGTCGTCGTGAGATTGGCGAGAAAGCGGCCCAACTTCTTTTGGCGCGCCTCGACGAAGGCGGCGGCACGCTGGGTAGCGAGGTTGTCGAACTGACCCCGACTCTCTCAATGGGCGATACTCTGAAACGCTACTGATGTGAGCGTTCCTGTCCTCGACAATCTTGCGGCGCGGCGCTTGTTTTTGCATAAACACGCGCTGGCGGAACCGGTCCAGGGCGCGGCACACGGTGCTGCGTTGGGCAAGCTGGTTGAGCACCTTGGTTTTGTTCAAGTCGATAGCATCAACACCGTCGCTCGTGCCCATGACCTGATCATTCATTCTAGGCGCCCGCGCTATCGAGCGGGAGGGTTGGCGAAACACCTCGAACGCGATCGGGGTTTGTTCGAACATTGGACCCATGACGCAGCGATCATCCCCATGGCGTTCTACCCGCGTTGGCGGCTCAAACAATCGCGTGATGCGGCGCGCATGATTGAAAAGTACCGCCAATGGCGCGAGGGCAATTTTGAAGCGGAATTCAACCGTATCCGCGCCCACATCGAACAAAATGGCGCAAGCCCCTCCGGAGTGTTTAGTGATAACGTCAAACGCAAAAGCGGCGGCTGGTGGGATTGGCATCCAGGGAAAACTGCGTTGGAATATCTTTGGCGAGTTGGTGAATTGGAGATTTGCCACCGCGAAGGCTTCACCAAATTCTACGATCTCACGCACCGCATTATCCCTAAGGTGATCGCCGAAGAGCACCATTCAGAGGCGCAAAACGTTGATTGGTTTTGTCACGGAGCCTTGGAGCGCCTCGGCTTTGCGACCACAGGTGAGATCGCAGATTTTTGGTGGGTTGTGCGCAAGGATGAGGCCAAGTCTTGGGCATCCAAAGAGGATCTTGTCGAGGTTGATGTGCAAGCGCATAATGGGCGGTTGAGACGACACTTGATGTTGCCAGAGACATTGGCAGGTGTCGCTGACCTCCCTGATCCGCCCAGACGTGTGCGGGTGCTGTCGCCCTTTGATCCAATGCTGCGGGATCGCAACCGTGCCGCGCGTCTGTTTGGATTTCAGTACCGGATTGAAATATTCGTGCCCGAGGCGAGACGGGTCTACGGCTATTGCGTCTTTCCGCTTCTGGAAGGGGAGCAGATTGTCGGTCGGGTCGATATGAAAGCGGATCGCAAATCTGGCGTTTTACGCGTCAAAGCTCTTTGGCCCGAATGTGGTATCAAATGGGGGGCGTGTCGCCACGCCCGCTTTGAAGCTGAGCTTGTGCGCATATGTCGGTTGGCTGGTGTGGACGAGGTCGTATGGTCGGATGGTTGGTTGCGAGAAACCAAGCTTTGAGTGTCACATGCGTGTAACGGAATCGCAGTAACCCTAAACATGCCCCGCAAGGCACTTAAATCACCAACCCCATTTTACTGAACATCGGGCGGCTCAATGGGCCGCCCTTTTTTCGCATTGCCCGTTGCGAAAGACCTGGGTCACCTCTAGCGGCCTGAAATCGCGAATTTAAATGCGATGACCATTACTTGGTTCCGTAACACGTGGCCTGCATGCCTTAACGCACTCACAATGCACATGCTGCATAGCGGCATCCCGCGCCCAGCAATTGTTCTGCGGTGCAGCAATTCCCATATTAAGGCCAAGCGACCAAGGGGGCCGCTTCATTGAAAGGAACCCACCATGGCTCATTTTGTAGACGAACTGAACAACCACCCAACCATCATGGCGCGTCTTGGCCAATTCCTTGTCAACATGTCCGCAGGCAGCGCACGTTGCCACGAGATGGAACGCCTTGCCGCGATGACCGATGAGCAACTCTCGTCCCGCGGACTTAAGCGCGAAGACATCGCAAAGCACGTCTTCCGCGACGTACTTTACGTCTAATCTCTATTCCGCCAGCGCGTGGACGGCTTTGAAAGCTGGCCGGTCGCGCATGGCGCTGAGATACGGGACCAGCTGTTCGGGCGGTTTTGGAAACTTTGCCGAAACCGCCCAATTGCAGCAATGGGTGAGCAGGATGTCCGGAACGGTCATCATCTCTCCCATCAAAAAAGGACCTTGGAAGCGATCCGCGAGGCGGCCAATGCTGCGCTCGTATTCTCGTTTCAACGGATCCTTGATCGCGGGCATCCGCTCTTCCTCTGGAAGAATGAATGAATACCGCGCGGCGGTCCAAAGGACCGCGTCGATCTCATCCAAGATGGCATGCATCACCGCATCTTGTTGCGCACGTTCGATGGTGCCAGCAGGATAGGTAAGCGCGCCGTGTTTGTCGGCGATGTAGGTCATCATCGCGGTGCTATCGGTGATAATCTGACCGTCCATCTCCATCACTGGAACTTTGCCCGCGGGATAGATCGAGGTCACGGCCTCAGAGCGTGGTTTGGCCAATATAAACTGGTATTTGGCGCCAACTTCTTCGAGTGCCCAAAGAATGCGAAAGGCGCGGCTTGTGACGCTGCCATAGATTTTATACATAGGGCTCCTCCAACCGATTGACGGGAGCCTAGGGCCGCTTCACGCCGTGCGAAAGCCCTATCTCGAAGAGGCCAGCATGGAGAGCCGGATCAACATCCGCTCAACCAAGGCCATTGCGGGCGCGTTCTGCGAGGCGGACCGCAAGGTGAGGTCAGTGTCGGTCAGCAATGCGATCGCAGTGTCAAGTTTATGCGCGCCCCAGTTTTGCGCTTGGCGGACCATGCGATCCCGGCGGGGGCCAAACACCGGAGGCCGCATGCGAGCAACTCCCGCGGCGGCCCCACCCGGATCGGACGCGGCGGTGTGCAAGGTTCTGAAATGGCGCATGGCTTGGATGCACAATGCAACGGGCGCGACGCCCTGGGCTTTGAGGCGCGCCATCAGCGGACCAATCTCGGCGGTCCGCGCTTCGGCAACGACGTGAATGACATCGTCCACTGCAGCCTCCACAGCCGCAGGGGCACAGGCCGCCACATCCTCAGACGTCAGAGGCGTGTCATCGCCATGTTTGTAGATTGCCAGTTTTTGGATTGTTTGGCGAAAGTCACCGGGGTCCAAAGCTCGCGCCAGACTTGAGATGTCGTCCATCGCCTCGCGATCCGGCAGGGGCAGTCCAGCTCGCTTCAGTTCCGCTTCGATTTCACTTCGCGAGGGCGGATCATCGTAAATTGCTGCGGCGTAGGCGTTTTTGTGACCTTCAAACGCTTTTCGCAGCGCCGAAGACGCTTTCAAAGAACCGGCCGTGACAACGAGATGCGCATCGCCGGGCACCCAGTCTTCTAGTGCGGCTTTAATGGCGGGTGCTGCGGCATCTGCAGCTTGTTCGACAAAGACCACGCGCTGTCCTGGGAAAAATCCAATGGCTTTGACCGCATCCAGCAAGGCGGCGCCATCGCGGCGCAAGTCACCGCCTGCGACGCGTGTGAGCCGCATTTCTTCTTCGCCGTTTGGACCCAAGAGCGCTGACAAAACGTCTTGGCGCTTAAGAGCGACCCGCATGGCGTCAGCGCCGTAGATCAAAATCCCGCACTTGTCCAGGTCAGGTCGAGAGAAATACCCAGCTGCGTCGCGCGGTGAGAGCTTCATAGCGGTAGGTCCTGGCTCGCGAGCAAGATGCGCTCAACGACGTCGTCCGCCAGAATTCGGATCAACCGCTCTGTCGCGGCCCGTTTGGCGGCGGCGGTGCTGACAGTGTTGCCCGTGTTGGAATACCCCGTGAAGTTCCGAACAACCCCTTTAGCAAGAGCGCCCTCTTCGCCACGGCGACGCAGCGCATAGGCAACGTCGCCTGTGACTTGGACTCGTTGGCTCGTGCCATCGCGATCGACGCCAATCCCAGCGCTCTCCAACGACAAGCCGTAGTCGAGCTGATAGGGCGATATGACAGTGCCGCGACCAAGACGATCTTCAAGCGTTTGGGTCAGCAAAAAGTCATCCGTGCTGACCGGCGCTTTGATCTCGATTCCACCAAAGAGCGCCTCGGCTGATCCTCCAGGTCCATAAGCAGGCGTGAATTGACATCCAGCGGTCAGTGCAAACGCGCCGCCGCCCAGAAGGAGATATCTGCGATCAAACAACGACATTGATAATCCGGCCAGGCACAACAATCAGTTTTTTAGGCTGACCGCCATCGAGGGCTTTGACCACCACGTCATGGGTCAGCGCGAGCGCTTCGACGTCTGCTTTCGAGGCATCGGCGGCTATGCTCATTTCGCCACGGCGTTTACCGTTGATCTGGATTGGCATGGTGATCGAAGCTTCGACCAGCATGGCTTTGTCCGCTTGCGGCCAAGGCGCGTCGGCGATGAGCCCTTCACCGCCAAGGATCGACCAGGCTTCTTCGGACAAATGCGGCGTCATCGGCGCCATAAGTTGCGCGAGTGTTTTCAACGCGGTGCACTTCGCCTCAGAACCAGCTTTGGATTTTTGGATCGTGGCTGTGAAGGCATAGAGCTTGGCGATGGCTGCGTTGAAGCCAAAGCTTTCAACACCCAGGGTCACATCACGAATGGCTTTATGCATTTCGCGCAGCAGTGCTTCGTCTTGGTCATTGGCAGCTGTGTCTGCGCCAGCGGCTTCCGTAGCGAGGCGATACACGCGGGTGAGGTGTTTGAACGCCGCTTCCGCGCCAGATGCGGTCCATTCGACGTCGCGCTCGGGAGGGCTATCGGAGAGGACAAACCACCGTGCGGTGTCCGCGCCGAAATCACGGATGATGTTGAGCGGATCGACCACGTTGTTCTTGGACTTCGACATCTTGGCAGAGGGCACGATCTCTACCTCGGTGCCATCGGACAGGAAGCCGGACCCGTCGCGCAAGTCGACATCTTCAGGGTAATGATAGACGGGACGGCCATCGTCGCCCTTGGTTTGATAGATCGCGTGGGTGACCATGCCTTGGGTGAAAAGCGCGTTAAAGGGTTCGGCGGCGCTTTCGGGCAAGTGGCCGGTTTTGATCATGCCCCGCGCAAAAAACCGCGAGTAAAGTAGGTGCAAAATCGCGTGCTCAATGCCGCCGATGTACTGGTCGACGTTCATCCAGTACTTGGCGGCGTCCATATCCGTGGGCGTTTCGGCTCGTGGCGCGGTGAAGCGGGCATAGTACCAGGAGCTATCGACAAACGTGTCCATCGTGTCGGTCTCGCGCCGTGCCGGGGCACCACAACTTGGGCAAGCGCAGTTGCGCCATGTGGGGTGACGGTCGAGCGGGTTGCCAGGAACGGAGAAGTCAATCTCTTCGTTGCCATTGTCATAAGGCAATGCGATCGGTAGGTTCTCTTTCTTTTCTGGAACTACACCGCAGGTGTCACAATAGACAACCGGGATCGGGCAGCCCCAATAGCGTTGCCGGGACAGGCCCCAATCGCGCAGGCGGTATTGCTCCTTGCCTTTGCCCCAACCTTGAGCTTCGGCAAAGTCGATGGTGGCATCAATGGCCTCTTGGCCCGTGGCCATATCCAATCCGGCGAAGTGATTAACCCAGCGGACTTTGTCGGTTCTGGCGGGAACGAATGCCTCGGTCTCAACCGGTTTTGGATTGTCTAGTGCGAAAAACGTGTCGATCACAGGCAGATCGTATTTGCGGCAAAAATCAAGGTCGCGTTGATCGTGCGCCGGGCAGGCAAAGATTGCGCCGGTGCCATAGTCCATCAGGATGAAATTGGCGATCCAAACCGGCAGTTCCCAGTCTGGATTCAGCGGATGTTTGACCTTGAGACCCGTGTCAAAGCCTAGCTTCTCAGCCTTTTCCAGCGCCTCTTCGGTGGTGCCGCCCTTGCGCATGGCAGCGGCGACTTGCGCGAGTTCTGGGTTGGCGCCTTCCATCTCTTTGACAATGGGATGGTCAGGTGACAGGCCCACAAATGACGCGCCCATCAGCGTGTCAGGCCGCGTGGTGTAGACCTCGATCGGAGCACCGCCGTCGGTGCGTTCAAACGAGAACTGAAGGCCGCGGGATTTGCCGATCCAGTTCTGCTGCATCAAGCGCACTTTGGCTGGCCAATCGTCCAGCCCGTCGAGCGCAGTGAGCAGCTCATCGGCCATGTCGGAAATTTTGAAAAACCACTGCGTCAGCTCGCGGCGTTCAACCTCGGCGCCTGAGCGCCAGCCCTTGCCGTCGATCACCTGCTCATTGGCAAGAACAGTCATGTCGACCGGGTCCCAGTTCACGACGGCGTTCTTGCGGTAGACCAAACCCTGTTCGAGGAAATCTAAAAAGAGTGCTTGCTGCTGACCGTAGTATTCTTCATCGCAGGTGGCGAACATGCGCGACCAATCGAGACCAAAGCCAAGCGGTTTCATCTGGGCCACCATCTCGTTGATGTTGGCGTAGGTCCAATCTTTCGGGTGGCCCCCCGATTTCATCGCCGCGTTCTCCGCCGGCATGCCAAAGGCGTCAAAACCCATCGGGTGCAACACTGCATGACCTGTGGTGAGTTTATACCGCGCGATCACGTCGCCCATTGTGTAGTTGCGTACATGGCCCATGTGAATTCGGCCAGACGGGTAGGGGAACATCTCAAGCACGTAGTACTTGGGTTTGTCCGCGCTCATCTCAGCCTTGAATGTACCGGCTTTTTCCCAGGCGGCTTGCCAGCGAGCTTCGATTGTTGCGGCGTCATATGCTGACATGGGTGTGGTCCTTGTACCTTTGGTGCATTGGCCTTTGGTGCATTGGCCCGGGTTGCATTCTGTGTGATATGCGCCCCACTGCGGCCCGTCCAGTGGGTTTCACTGGTGTGTCGGGTAACAGCGGCTATAGTCGCGGCCAAAGACCTCCTAGATTTGTTTGAGCGCGTCGATGAAGATCCTTTTGATTCACCAAAACTTCCCCGGACAGTACAAGCACTTGGCCCCCGCTTTGGCGGCTCAGGGGCACAATGTGGTGGCGCTGACGCCCAAGGTCGACAAACCTACGAAATGGATGGGCGTGAATGTAGTGCCCTACAAGATCGGTGGGAAACCCGCGCAGGGTTTGCACCCTTGGTTGGTAGATTTTGAGACCAAACTTCTGCGTGGGCATTCCTGTTACGTGGCCGCGATTCAGATAAAGAACCAGGGCTTCACGCCAGATATCATTCTGGCTCACCACGGTTGGGGTGAGAGCCTCTTTCTGAAAGACGTATGGCCCACGGCGCGGATCGGGCTGTATTGCGAGCTTTATCACCTCAACGATTATCCGTTTGTGGGCTTTGACCCGGAGTTCCCGTCGCGCGACGCGGCGCAAGACGGCCTGCGTCTACGGCTGAAGAACCTCAACAATCGGTTGCATTTCGAGTTTGCCGAGGCCGGGATCAGTCCAACCAGGTTCCAGGCGGAGACTTTTCCCAAAGCGATGCTTGATCGGATCACGGTGAGCCACGATGGGATAGACACTCAAGCCGTGCAGCCCAACCCGGATGCAAAGCTTCAAGTGGGCGCCGACCGGGTTTTGACCCGCGACGATGAGGTGATCACCTTCATCAACCGGAACCTCGAACCCTATCGCGGCTATCACATCTTTATGCGCGCACTTTCGAAGCTTCTGGCGTCGCGGCCCAATGCCCATGTGGTCCTCATCGGTGGCGATGAGGTGAGTTATGGCGCACGTCCCCCGGGCGACAAAAGCTGGAAGCAGATGTACATTGACGAGGTGCGGCCCCAGATTTCAGACCCGGATTGGGCCCGTGTGCATTTCCTTGGTCGTGTTCCCTACAATGTCTTCCTCTCAATGATGCAGGTAAGTCGGGCGCATGTGTATCTGACCTACCCGTTCGTCCTCAGTTGGTCTTTGATGGAGGCTATGGCCGCCGGTGCGCCGATTGTCGCCAGCAGCACCGAACCGGTTCGAGAAGTGCTGCGAGATGGAGAAAATGGTCTCTTGGTGGATTTCTTCGATCAAGACGCGATCGTTGAGCGGGTGTGTGAGATCCTAGACAATCCCGATCTCACGACCCGGTTGCGTGCCCAAGCCCGTGAAGATGTTGTGGCAACCTATGACCTGAAATCGGTCTGTATGCCGCGTCAGTTGGAATGGGTGAATGCGCTCGCGACACTGCCTCTGCGCGAGGCTTTGGCCTAGTCCGTCTCGACGGCTCTGATCAGCTTTCGCTCTAGGACACGTATGACGGATTTGAGGTCGTGGCCTCGTTTGAGGATTTGGCCGTCCATGCTGATCACCGCGTATTGCCCCTGACGATTGCGGAGCTTGGGCCGTTTTTCAATGCGATAGAGCGGGTGCTCTGCCGTGCGACGAAACACCGAAAATATCGCCACATCCCGCAGCGAGGAAATCCCGTAGTCACGCCATTCGCCTGCGGCGACCATACGCCCGTAGAGCGATAGGATCACATTGAGCTCCGTGCGATGGAATGCGACGGTTTCGGAATACTGGCCGGGAAAGGGTGTCAGGCTGTTCATATGGGAAACGTGGCGCGGTTGGTCGATCAAATCAAGCGCGATGCGGCAAGATCGCGTGAAGTTTCATGGAAAAATGCGACACTTTCAGGCAAATGCCCCATGACAGAACCAGCCCGCGGACATTGCGCCGCCATGGGCGTAGAAAAGCCAGAGCCGGTCGCCATCCTTGGTGATCACCTCCCAGTAATCGCGTTGGCCAGAGCGCCATTCCGGCTCATCGAGCCACCATTCTGGGGCAATGCGTTCGGGGCCCCGTGCCTCGGCGAGTGTGAGTTCTCTGCGGCGCCAGCGGAATTGAGCAGGCGGCGTTGGCGCTTGAGGGGCATCCACTGGCTCCGGACGCCAGAGCCGCAATGGTCTGGGACGCGCGGGCTTTGGCCAGCTTTCGGCAGGGCCTGAGAAGGCGGCGGTCAGAGTCATCGCCGCTTTCTCCGGCAGGTGGCTTTCAGATGGGTGGCGCCGGGTGATGGCTTCGATGCCTAGGCGGGCACCCAGTCGGCCAATGAGATCATCGAGCGCTGTGTTTGCCGCTAACCGTTTGGCCACATCGCGCCCCGCACCCACGTGACCCACGGGCGTGCGGGTCTGTACGGGCTCCACTTGTGTCGCGAGGAGACGCACCATGTCGATGCCGAAGCCCGCATCGAGATCGTCGAGTTTCATCACCAAAAGCCCACGCAAGCGATGAACCGTGTTGGCCGGGCGCGCCATGCGGACCTCCAGTCGCTGCATCGTATGGTCGGCACGGTGCGCTTCGAAGATAAGGGTGCGCGCGGCCAGCCCTTTGCGTTCGAGCTTGGCACATAGGGGTTCGAGTAAGCGATCTAGGGCGGCTGTTACGTCTTCGACCAGGCCGATGGGATCGGGCAGTGTGAGACGCAGCGAGAGGGTCTCTTCCGGGGCCGCTGGCGAGACGGGTTCGGGTGACACACCAAGGGCTTGGTCGAGCCGCAACGTGAGACCTTGGCCAAAGCGCCGGGCGAGCGTGGCGCGGGGTTGACCGATAAGATCGCCGATGCGGCGTAGCCCCAATCGATTGAGCGTGGTGAGCGTGTCCCCATCCAGTCTCAGAGCCGCAACGGGCAGTGGATAAAGTGCCGTGCGGGTTTGGCCCACGGCCGCAATTTCGCCGGCATAAGTGACCTGTGTACTTTTGCTGGGGGCTGTGCCACCGCGTTCCCAATGGCGTCGTTTGGCGGCGCGGGAACGGGTGGCGTGGGCCTCCACGTCGATGGCATCTCCGCTTCGATCGGCGTGGGCCTGTTGCCCTGCAAAGCGTGCCAGCGCCCACGCGGCCCCACGGCTATTTGCGAGACCAGCGCGTAAGGTGAGGCCAAAGCTATGGGCTTCATGCACCATGTCGCGCACCATGCCAGATTCGCCACCAAAGAGATGTGCGCAGCCGGTGATGTCGAGCATAAGAGCGTCTTGGCCATCTTCGCTCACCCAGGGTGAATACTTGCCCGCCCATCGTATCAGCACTTTGAGAAATTGCGCATCGGCATGTGCATTGTGGCGTCGGGTGCGCAGCTTAGGGCAGATCGCGCAGGCATCTCGGAGCGAAAGTCCCTTGATGATTCCTGCAGCGCTGGCTGCGGGGGAGAGGCTTTGGATTTGTTCTGTGTTGCCGACGCGATCCACAATGGCAAAGGGCAGGGTTGCCGCGTCTGTCTCAGTGCGCAGCCCACGCAGTACCCGTTCCGCACCGAGGCGCGGAAACCAGAGCGAGAGGATGCGGCGTTGGTTCATGGAGATTTTTGTTCTCTAAATGTTCCGTCCCGTGTGGAGATAGCGTTCACACCTAAATGAGTCGAGTCTCGGCGGTTGGTCTGTTTGGCTGTCCGGCCAAATGCACTCTCCCGTCGAGCCTTTGATGCCGATGTTAGCCGCAGGTGATGGAGGCAATTTTGCCGGTTTTGTCGAGTAAGATATTTGTCCGATCCGGGCGGTGATCCGTGGTCACGGCGCTATTGGGTAGAATCACACGTTTGGGTTCGGCGATGATGATCGCGCTGTCGGCGGCTTCTCCAACAAGGTCCTGATAAGTTGCACCCGCGCAGACCGGCTGTGACACTTGAACCTTATTGGTTTCCGTCTCCATGCAGGCAGCAAGCAAGAGGCAGATGGCCCCAGTGAACAGAAAAGATACTTTTAACATGGGTTCCTCTTCGGATGGCAGGCTTAGGGTGGGGTAGCCGTGCTACTGTTGGTTCAGCAGGGGAAAAAACGAGGTGCTGCCGCACTGCGGCTTGGTGGAGTTGTTGAGTGTTATATTATAACGCACTGAAATTACTTGATTTCCCGCCATAAATGCTTGCGTGGTCCACAGCTTTCTCGCAAGGTTGGATCAATAGGAACTGGGAGGATCAACTTATGCGTTCCCGTGCTGCGGTGGCCCTGGAGGCTGGCAAACCCCTTGAGGTGATGGAAGTGAACCTTGAGGGCCCGAAGGAAGGCGAGGTTCTGGTGGAGATCAAAGCCACCGGCATTTGTCACACAGATGAATTCACGCTTTCGGGCGCGGACCCAGAGGGCATGTTCCCTGCAATTTTGGGCCACGAAGGTGCAGGTGTAGTGGTTGATGTGGGACCAGGCGTAAAAAGCCTAAAGCCCGGCGATCACGTGATCCCGCTCTACACGCCAGAGTGCCGTGAGTGCGACTATTGTTTGAATCCCAAAACCAACCTTTGCCAAGCGATCCGTTCGACCCAAGGGCAGGGAGTGATGCCCGATGGCACAAGCCGGTTTTCGATGCTCGATGGGACGCCAATCTTGCATTACATGGGGTGTTCAACCTTTTCCAATTACACGGTGTTACCGGAGATTGCCCTGGCTAAAATCCGCTCCGACGCCCCGTTTGATAAGGTGTGTTACATCGGGTGTGGCGTGACGACTGGCATTGGTGCAGTGCTCAATACCGCCAAGGTTGAGATCGGTTCGCGTTGCGTGGTTTTTGGTCTCGGCGGCATCGGCCTCAACGTCATCCAGGGCTTGCGCATGGCGGGGGCGGATCAGATCGTGGGCGTTGATCTCAACAACGACAAAAAGCCAATGGCCGAACAATTCGGTATGACCGATTTTGTGAACCCCAAGCACGTAGAAGGCTCAATCGTGAGCCATCTGGTCGATTTGACTGGCGGTGGCGCGGATTACTCATTCGACGCGACGGGCAACGTTCAGGTGATGCGTGACGCGTTGGAATGCGCACACAAAGGCTGGGGAGAGTCGATCATCATCGGTGTTGCACCCGCAGGGGCCGAAATTACGACGCGGCCATTCCAACTGGTCACAGGCCGCGTTTGGCGCGGTACGGCATTTGGTGGTGCGCGGGGGCGGACTGATGTGCCGAAAATTGTCGATTGGTACATGGAAGGTAAGGTCGAGATTGACCCGATGATCACGCATACGCTGAGCCTTGATGACATCAATAAGGGCTTCGATCTCATGCATGCGGGTGAATCGATCCGGTCGGTTGTGGTTTACTAGCCCAAGTCGAGCCACAAAGATGGCGGCGTCCTAAGGGGCGCAGTTTTTCTTGTGGAGAAGATGCCGTGAGTCAGGTCGAACTCGCCCCAGCACAGCCCAATGATGCAGACGCAATTTGGGTGATTTTGGAGCCGGTTTTCCGTGCGGGGGATACCTATGCCATCGACCCCGGTATCTCCAAAGAAGACGCGCTGGCCTATTGGATGGCAGAACACGTTTACATCGCACGTGATGCGGATGCGGCCTTGGGCACGTTCTATATCCACCGAAATCGCCCCGGTGGTGGCGCACATTATTGCAATTGTGGCTTTGTCACTGCCCCAGCTGCGCGTGGCCGCGGCGTGGCGCGCAGGATGCTGGCTCATGCTCAAATGCAAGCTCGTGCTTTAGGATTTGAAGCGATGGTGTTCAATTTCGTGGTCAGCAGCAACGCAAGGGCCATAGACACATGGGTGCGCGCTGGATTTGCCGAAGTGGGGCGCGTGCCGGAGGCCTTTCAAGCGCCGGACGGCTCCCGCCATGATTCGGTGGTGATGTTTAAACGGCTTTAGCGCCGTACCGTGCCAGCCACGTGTCCACCGCGCTGTTGACGACGCGGACCATGTCGTCCTTGGAAACTGTGTCGATGATGTTGAACGTGCGTTTGAGCCAGACATCGCTTTTGCACAACTCGCCAAATTGCTCGGCTGCCAACTCGTATTCGTCAATTTCAAGTTCTCCGCGGCTGGCCGCGAGTTGAAGATAATTGACCATCGCGGTGCGCATAACCATTGGGCCGTTTTGATAAAATTGACGGCCGATCTCGGGAAACCGCAAAGATTCGGCCACGCAAATCCGGAAGACTGCCCGGCCAAAATCGGAGAGGATAAAGGTCACAAAATGCATGCCCATTGCAGTGAGCACATCACGGGGGGGCGCTGCGATGTCGATTTGGTCCAAGGCCATCTCAGCTTGGCGTATACATTCAGAGCCAGCCACTTCCATGAAAAGCAGTTGTTTATCAGGGAAGTAGCTGTAGAGCGTGGCTTTGGATACACCGGCCGCGCGCGCGATATCATCGACGCTGGCGCCTTCGTATCCGTGTGCCATGAACACATCCCGGGCCCCGCTCAGAACCTGGTCGAATTTGCGTCCCCGGCGAACCTGTGGGGTTTGGGTGGCTTGTCCGCCATCAGCTGCCATGCACTGCCTCCTCACTTGTCCAGAACATACACCGCCTCCCAAGTCACGAGCAAGTCGCGACGAGGAAGGCGGTCTGGGAAGAGTATAGGGCGTCTGAGACCCGTGTCACTTAGCGGCTTCGGGCGTGACCGGGATCAACGTTTGGGACGAGACAACAGCATCCTCGGTTGGGAATTGCAGCGCAGGCAACGTCAAAACAGGGCCATAGGCCAGAGCAGGGGCGGTGGTCACGGTCAGGGCGATCAGGGCAGCAGACAGCGTTTTCATCGGTTTATCCTTTCTAAAACTGAACTACTTGGTTCAGAACAATATCTAAACTCATTAGTTCACTTTGCAATCACAAAACTGAACTATTCGGTTCAAAATTCCGCATATCGCCCATGCAAAATTCTATAGGCTTGGGCGCTGGATTGTTGCTGATGTCTGCCTCAAAACCCGTTGACCACAGGTGGCGGCATGCTAACCAACAGGTATGGTTGAGATCTTCCTCAAGACATTGCCGTTCTTTGTCATCATCGGCCTGGGCTACTGGGCAGGTCGCACGCGGTTCTTCTCTGAAGAGGCGACGGCCTACCTCACCAAGTTCGTCTTCTACTTTGCTCTGTCGGCGATGCTCTTTCGATTTGCTGCAAATCTTAGCCTCGCTGAGGTGTTCGACGGACGACTTGTGGCTGGGTACCTCTGGGGCACCGCATTCGTCTACGGCATTGCAAGCTTCGTTGGCTTTTTGCGGAACTTGGACGTCCAAACCTGTGCGGTCGAAGCGCAATGTGCCGTCATTGGCAATGTTGGCTTTCTGGGTGTGCCGATGCTTGTGCTGCTCTTGGGTGAACCAGCGATTGGCCCGGTGATGATGATCCTTGCGGTTGATCTTATTGTGTTCTCGTCTCTGATCGTGATCTTGATTACGGGGTCTCGCGACGGATCTGTCTCTTTGTCGGTGTTCAAGACAGTGGGGCTTGGCCTTCTGAAAAACCCGATGATTGTGTCGATTTCGCTGGGCCTGATTTGGGCATCCACGGGCTTCGGCATTCCTGCGCCGGTCAATGACTTTCTGGCCATTCTTGGTGGTGCAGCGACGCCCGGCGCGCTTTTTGCCATCGGCGCATCGCTGGCGAGTAAGTCGACCGAACGGCTGGCTATCGCTGGATGGCTCAGCTTCTGCAAACTTACCTTGCATCCCTTGTTTGTGGCCGCCGGTGTGTTGCTGCTTTTTCCAACGGATGCGTTCACAGCGGCCGTGGCCATCTCAGCGGCGGCTTTGCCGGTGGCGGGCAATGTTTTTATCCTGGCGCAGCACTACGGCGTGGCGCCCCAAAGGGTGTCTGCGGCGATCTTGGTCTCAACCGCGATATCCATCCTATCGATATCGGTGACGATCGGTTTGGTTGCGCCTGGTTGACCTCACGCGCGCTCTGCGCTTCATCTCGTTGCGAAGACGGTTTTAATGCTGTCGCGAAAGGGAGAACCCATGGATATTCAAGCTGACAACCGTTGCTTTGGCGGACGCCAACTCGTCATCACGCATGCCTCAGAGTCCTGTGCCTGTGACATGACTTTTGGTCTGTTCTTGCCTGCAGAGGCCGAGACCGGTCCCGTTCCTGTCCTGTGGTATCTTTCCGGGCTGACCTGCACGCATGAGAATGCCATGGTCAAAGCGGGTGCGCAGGCCCACGCCGCCGCCCATGGCATGGCTTTGGTCTTTCCAGACACCTCACCCCGGGGGGGCGATGTGGCCGATGATGCAGCTTATGACCTCGGAAAAGGCGCGGGGTTCTACGTGAATGCGACCCAAGACCCGTGGGCTCCGCATTTTCAGATGAAGTCCTATGTGCTTGATGAATTGCCCGCGCTTTTGATGAAGGGTTATCCGCTCGACGCCAAGCGCCAAGGGATCACGGGCCATTCCATGGGAGGTCACGGCGCCCTGACATTGGCAATGAGTGCCGAGGGACGATTCTCCTCGGTGTCTGCATTTGCGCCGATCTGCAATCCAACAGGGAGCGACTGGGGCCGCAAACAACTCTCCGCCTATCTGGGGGACGAAGAGAGCACCTGGCAGGTTTATGATGCGAGTGTTATGATAAACTCTGGTGCTGCCCTGCCTCCTGTTTTGATCGACACCGGGGTCGATGACCAATTTGGCGATCTCCTTAAAACGGAAGTCCTCGCCCAAGCGCTCACCGCGCAACGCATAGAATCGCAACTGCGGCTGCAAGCGGGCTACGACCATTCGTATTTCTTCGTGTCCACGTTCACAGGTGATCACATAGCCTTCCATGCCAGCCATATGGGCGCATGACCACGCTCTATATCGATGCCGATGCTTGCCCGGTGAAGGCCGAGGCAGAGCGCGTGGCCACGCGGCACGAAGTGCCAATGAAGCTTGTGGCCAATGGCGGTTTGCGCCCTTCGCAGAACCCACTGGTCGAGGTGGTTGTCGTGCCCGAGGGTCCCGATGTTGCGGATCAGTGGATCGCTGAGCGTGCGGGACCGGGAGACATCGTCATCACCGCGGATATTCCGCTGGCTGCCAAATGCGTGGACGCAGGAGCCCGAGTGCTCAAACACACCGGTGAAAAGCTTGACGCACGCAATGTCAAAGAAGCCTTGGCGATGCGCGATCTGATGAGCGATTTACGTGCGGCAGACCCGTTTCGTCAGGGCGGTGGCAAGCCCTTCTCGAAAGCGGACCGGTCCCGTTTCCTGAATGCATTGGAGCGGGAGATGCGTGCGGCGAAATAGGGGCTCTGCCCCCTTGGCCTTTGGCCAATTCCCCCGGGATATTTTTAGCCGGAAGAAACTCAGATCGCGAAGTCTGATTTGGTGTAGCCCTGAATATAGAGAAGTGCCGTCAGATCGCCGTGGTTGATCCGCGTGTCTACTTCCGCAGCAACCGCGGGTTTGGCATGGGCTGCCACGCCGGTGCCAACAGCGTGAAGCATGCCAAGGTCATTTGCGCCATCGCCCACAGCGATCACATCTTGGGCAGTGATCCCAAGACGTTCCGTAATCTCGGTAAGAGCTGTTACTTTGGCATCACGGCCCAGGATGGGACGGCCGACTTCGCCTGTGATGGTGGCATCCTCGACAATCAGCGTGTTGGCGTGGTTTTCATCAAATCCAAGTTCTGTCCCAACCTTGGCGGTAAACGCAGTGAAACCGCCTGAGACCAAGGCAGCATAAGCTCCGTTCGCCTTCATTGTGGCCAGCAACGCGGCACCGCCGGGCATGAACGTGATCCGTTCAGCGAGGACGGCGTCTATGATGCCGGCCGGTTTGCCTTTGAGCAGCGCTACGCGCTCAATGAGCGCCTCTTCGAAATCCAATTCGCCGTTCATCGCGCGTGCCGTGATGGCTTTGACATGTTCGCCAACGCCCACGTAGTCGGCCAATTCATCAATGCACTCTTGTTCGATCATCGTGCTGTCCATGTCGGCCAAGAGCATAGACTTCCGGCGGCCTTCGATGGGTTGCACGACGAGATCGACGCCCATGTCCTGACAGCTTTGCCAGATGTCCCAGCGGTTAGATGGCATCTGCTCAAGCTCAAACTCAGCCGCTTCATCGGCTGCCAGCCATAGCGCCTCTTTTCCACCCCAAGCATCGCGTATCGAAGTGACGAGGGCGTGGTCCAGTCTCCCTGGTTTGGCGATCAGCGTGGCGACGAACATGGGCGAAACTCCTTGGCTTTGGCCCGCCCTACCTCAGCAAGCCCGTTATGGCCAGTAACGTCGCATGGTCGTTTTGCGGATGTTGTCGTTGATGTTTCCGGGCCGCCAACCGGTGATCTTGGCAAGCTCTTTGGCCTCGTCGCGCAAACGTTTTTTGGTCTTCGCGATGTAGTCTTTGCCGCGTTCACAGGTCACATCCCCGTCGTAAGGGTGGTTCATCACGTAGCGACCCTGAAAGTTCTTGCGATTGGTCGTCTCACGAAACACCAAGTCTTTCGGCATTTGGTTTTTCGTGTATTGGGCGTGCAACCGCGTGACATAGACATTTTGCGCCGCCGCGTTGCGTTTCGCCCAAGTGACGCCAAGCTCTTGGAGTTCTTTGTAGCTCAGCGGATCCGCGGCACAGGGGTCACACCAGCTCATGTCCCATGCATATTCCATTACGATGCCACCGCCGCGCCCGACGGTTTTGTTGAAAACATCGGTGTAGAACCGCGGGAAGACCTGTTCAACGAAGACCGGGACGTTTGTATTGGTGGGCAGTGCCATGGTCTTATAATTGGCCACGTCCACGCGGCCCTGCTCAGAGAGCATGAAAAAGAGCGCGTCCTGGGATTTATCCGCGTTCAGTTTGCCCAACTGGATGGGCAGCATGAAATTATCGGATCGAAAGCGTATCTGGAGCGGCGGCAACTCTTGTTTTTCTGCTGCGGCATGCCGTGACAGGTTCACCCGCGCCACAAAGAACTTCATGCCTTTGGCGATATAATCGGCCAAAATGGGTTCTGCCCCATCCGGCAACTTGTAGCCTTCGCTCTTGAGAAAGGTCTCAAGTCCATCTGATTGCCGCGCTTTCAGAATGAGAATGTCGTACTGACCGACCGCGTATTTGGCTTTGATCGATACGCCCTGCGCGCGTGCGCGTTGTTCAATCGTCTTGTTGCGACGCGCAAACAATCCCGGCGAGGCGGTCTCTTCGACGATGACTGGCGTGTCGAGTAAAACTTGGTCTTCGCAAGAAAAATAATCATGATATTCCACAAGTCGCGGCGCAGTATAGCTATCGAGGTGCGCGATTGTTTCGGCGTGCACCGTTTTAATTTGATGCTCCTGAAGAACGCGTGGGGTCGGTACGACCATGGCAAAGTCTGAAGGATCGCCGCGGTAATCCGACGACATGGTGATCACCGACCGCTTGCCTTTGCGGGCAAATACCACCTTGGAGGATTGATTGTAGAGCGACCCATCGGCCTTGGCGACATAGAACCCGCAAAACGCCTGTGCTGGCGCGCCAATCGCTATTAAAAATAGAAAACCCAATATCCGCAACATGGAGACCCCTCACATAAACCCCGCCTTGATGTTTCCGATCATGCGCAGAGCGGGTCGCAAAACAACGCTCTTTTGCCGGATACGGCGTATTTTCGCTGTTGCCAGTGTGTGCGCGCTTCTGTAGCCACGCCCGTGGGACACCCCTCCCCAACGAGGGGCGCTTATCTGGAAGGGTAGCATTGATGGCTATTGAACAACCGGCAACGCGGCCGGCTAATCCGCGTTTTTCATCTGGTCCTTGTGCCAAAATTCCCACATTTGAATTGGACACGCTGGCGGATGCCGCGCTCGGTCGGTCGCACCGTGCGGCTGTTGGTAAGTCCAAGCTGAAGGCCGCGATTGAAGAGACGCGCGACCTCCTTGGCGTACCTTCGGATTACAAGATCGGCATCGTGCCCGCGTCCGATACAGGCGCGTATGAAATGGCCATGTGGTCGATGCTCGGTGAGCGTCCCGCAGAGATGGTCGCTTGGGAGAGTTTTGGCGCGGGTTGGGTGACCGACGTTGTCAAACAACTCAAGATCGACGCGACCGTCCACACTGCTGAGTATGGCAAAATCGTCGATATGGCCGCGCTGAACTACGACAATGACGTCTGCTTTACTTGGAACGGCACAACTTCGGGAGTGCGCGTGCCCAAGGGCGATGTGATCCCTGCAGATCGTGTTGGGCTCACGCTCTGCGATGCAACGTCGGCCGCCTTTGCGATGGATTTGCCCTGGGACAAACTCGATGTGACGACCTTCTCGTGGCAAAAAGTTCTGGGCGGTGAAGCCGCGCACGGGATGCTGATCCTCAGCCCACGTGCGGTTGAGCGTTTGGAGAGCTATACACCCGCGTGGCCATTGCCGAAAATCTTTCGACTGACCAAGGGGGGGAAATTGATCGATGGCATCTTTGAAGGCGCTACGATCAACACGCCCTCTATGCTGGCGGTCGAAGACTACCTCATGGCCCTTGATTGGGCGCGCTCTGTGGGTGGTTTGGATGGCCTGATGGCGCGGGCCAATGCCAATGCGCAAGCCATCTGGGATTTCTGCGATACTCACGACTGGATCGATAACTTGGCGGTTGATCCCGCGACACGCTCGAACACCTCCGTCTGTTTGAAATTCACAGATGTGCGCATCACCGACGGCGCGGTTTTTGCCAAAGCCATTGCCAAACGGCTCGAAACGGAAGGCGTGGCGCTCGATATCGGTGCTTATCGCGATGCACCAGCGGGCCTTCGGATTTGGTGCGGTGGCACAGTCGAGACCGCCGATATCAAGGCCATGCTGCCTTGGTTGTCTTGGGCCTTCGAGATTGAGATCTCCGCGCTCGCCGAAGCCGCCTAGTTCCATTCGAAGGGGTTGGATCAATCCCGTCCTACCTCTCTCAATCGCCGAAAGGTGGGGTTTATCCCGCCGCCCCGAAAAGGATGAATTTCATGCCTAAAGTTCTCGTTTCCGACAAACTCTCTGAGACTGCTGTCAATATCTTCCGCGACCGAGGAATCGATGTCGACTTCTTGCCTGATGTGGGCAAGGACAAAGACCAACTGCTTAAAATAATTGGCCAATATGATGGGCTTGCCATACGCTCCGCCACCAAAGTGACTGAAAAAATTATTGCAGCTGCCGATAACCTTCGGGTCATTGGGCGCGCTGGGATTGGGGTCGACAACGTCGATCGAGATGCCGCGTCCAAAAAGGGTGTGATCGTCATGAACACGCCGTTTGGCAACATGATCACCACGGCGGAACATGCCATCGCCATGATGTTTGCTGTGGCGCGCCAGATCCCAGAGGCGAGTGCCTCGACGCACGCTGGCAAATGGGAAAAGTCCAAATTCATGGGCGTGGAGCTCACGGGCAAGACCCTCGGCGTCATCGGCGCGGGCAACATCGGTGGCATCGTATGTGATCGTGCGCGGGGCCTTAAGATGAAGGTCCACGCCTACGACCCGTTTCTCTCAGAGGAGAAGGCAGCCAAGATGGGCGTTGAAAAAGTTGATCTGGATCAACTGTTTGCCCAGGCTGACTTCATCACGCTTCATGTGCCTAAGACCGATCAAACAGCTGGTATGATCGACGCCGCTGCCATCGCCAAGATGAAGCCCGGTGTGCGCATCATCAATTGTGCCCGTGGAGGTCTCGTGGACGAGGCTGCCTTGGTCGAAGCGCTCAAGTCAGGTCACGTGGCTGGAGCTGCGTTTGACGTGTTTGCTGAAGAGCCTGCGAAAGACAACGTTCTCTTCAATTTGCCCAACGTGGTCTGCACGCCGCACCTCGGCGCGGCGACAACGGAAGCTCAGGAAAACGTGGCCCTTCAGGTTGCGGAACAGATGTCGAATTACCTTTTGACCGGCGCCGTGGAGAACGCGCTCAACATGCCTTCTGTGACCGCCGAAGAGGCTAAGGTCATGGGACCATGGATAAAATTGTCCGATCACCTTGGTTCGTTTACGGGCCAAATGACCGATGAGCCGATCAAAGCGATCAACATTCTCTATGACGGGGCTGTGGCGGGCATGAACCTCGACGCGCTGAATTGTGCGGTGATTGCCGGCATCATGAAAAAGGCCAATCCAGATGTGAACATGGTTTCTGCGCCCGTAATCGCGGCGGAGCGCGGGATCAAAATCTCCACCACAAACCAGGCCAAATCTGGTGCGTTTGACGGCTACATCAAAGTGACGGTGGTGACCGAGGCGATGGAGCGTTCTGTGGCGGGGACGGTTTTTTCCGACGGAAAACCGCGGTTTATCCAAATCAAAGGTATCAATGTCGACGCCGAGATCGGGGCGCACATGCTGTACACCACCAACGAAGACGTGCCCGGTATCATCGGCACTTTGGGCCAGACGATGGGCAAAAATGGCGTGAACATTGCCAACTTTACGCTGGGTCGTTCTGACAAAGGTGGTGAGGCTATCGCGCTTCTCTATGTGGATGAGCCTGTGCCTGCAGAAGCCCGCGCGGCCTTGGCAGAGACGGGTATGTTCCGTCAGATCAAACCTCTGGCTTTCGACCTCGCGGCTTGATCGGAGTACAAATGCCTCGCTATCTGCACGGTTCGCCCTGTGAATCGTGCAGATAACTCCTTCATCGCCCCTCGCTGCGTGCGCAAGGGTAGGGAGATATTTGGGCAAGTCTGTCGGGCGCTGAGCAACAATGTGGATAGATTTGCACCATTGCCGCCTTATTGTCGCGCACCGGGAACCTCGCTTTGCAGCGCCAAGGCGGTTGCACTAATTGTTTCGCAAATCACATAGACCGCAGGACACACCCATGACGCCACTTTACGCCATTGGCGATGTGCATGGACATTTTGAAAAACTCGCGGACGCGTTTGAGTTGATTGAGCGCGACGGTGGACCTGATGCCCGTGTGATCCTGCTGGGCGACCTTGTGGACCGGGGCCCGGACTCTTTTGGTGTCGTGGAACTTCTGCGGCTTGGGGTTGCGGAGGGACGCAATTGGACCGTGATCCGTGGCAACCATGATCAGATGTTTCTCGACTTTGTCACCCGTGGCGTGACCACGCACGAGCGGATTAAATCTGGCAAATCCTGGATGCATCCCGATCTCGGCGGCAAAACAACCCTGGCGTCCTATGGTGTCAACCCAGATTTAGCCCTGCGCCAGATCTTGCGCCAAACGCGCGAATTGGTCCCCCAGGCGCACCTTGATTTCATCGCCGAACTGCCGCTGATGTGCCAAGACGACGACTACGTTTTCGTCCATGCGGGGATCGCGCCGGGGGTGCCTTTGGACGAACAGGACTTTGATGACTTGATCTGGATCCGCGAGCCGTTCCTGAGCCATGCGGACCCCCACGAGCGGATCGTGGTTCACGGGCACACGGCGCTCAAAACACCTCAGCGATATTCCAACCGCATCAACCTCGATGGCGGTGCGGGTTACGGCCGCGATTTAAGCATTGGTGTGTTCGAAGGTGATGAAGTCTGTCTTCTCACCTCACAAGGCCGCGCAATCCTCTAGCTGTGATCTGACGGAGCGCGCCTCTGGCGCGCGCTGGAGGCTGGGATTCTTGGTGATGTGAGCCCGGTCACGTCCATGGACGCATTCGGCATTGGTGCTCGGGAGACCCTGGGAAAAGCTCATCAAGTATGCGCGCGAAACGTGTCTTGGGCGCGGGTCCAGACGGCGTCGGGATCCGTATCGAACTGCAGGAGATGTGGCAGGAGTTGTTCGGCGAAGTCCTCCGACGCTTCTACCGGCATCATTGAGGGCAGGTTGTCGATGGCCATCACATCCAGTGGTGGGGTCGCATGCACGCGCAGCGCTGGTTCAGCCCAAGTGGTTGTGCGGTCGTAAACTTTGATGGGTGAGAAATCGGAGTCTGGATCACAAGCGATGTCGCCGATCACGCTGAGACGGCGGGCAAGATAGGGAGCATTGCCGGGGACGAAGACCGGCGTACCGGGGCGGGCTAGGATGCAATTGAGAAAGATGTCATGTGTGAGGATCTCGTGGAAGGGGCCGCCGTGCGCGGTTTCTTCCATGTCCCATTCGGTGACGGCGACACCCATGGCCGTGCAGAAATCCCGTGCGCCGGAGCCTACGCGGCCTTTGGCGCCGATGATGATCGCGGAGGGGCGGGAATAGGCGCCCGCACGCGTGAGGCGCGCTTGGAGATCAGCGAGGAGTTCTGTGGCAGATCCAACTGCCTTTACCTCGGGTGTGGGGTGGTTTGCCTGTTGTGCAGCCCAAACGCTGAGGCTCACGGCAGCACCTGCATAACCTGCCCAGTAGCCAAAGGCCGCGACCCGGCGGCCCAAGGGATCGGTTAGGTACTCCAGGTCTAGGAGCGTGCCGCCGCCGTCTTTGAACCGTTTTAGCAGGATTTGACCGGCTGGTTGTCCTTTGTAGGCGTGGCCGAACAAGATGTGTCGATGGGGTAGGGGTGTCGTGCCCTCTGGTAATTCTTTGAGGCCCAGGATGATCGCGTCTTGCGGTGCATTTTCCCATGTTGCTGTTGGCGCCAGTGTGCTGCCTGTCCCTTCGAAATCCTCGTCTGGGATGGCGCGGGTAGGACTTTTTTCTAGGGTTACGGCGTGGCCCTTGGCCACGAGTGCGCGGACGCCTTCGGGAGTGACAGGGAACCGGGCTTCGTTGGGGCGCGCTTCGGCGCGAATCCAAAAATGGGTCATGTGATGATGCCGTCTGCTGCGAGTTTTTGCATCGATGGGCGCGCTTGCAATGTCGCCATAAAGGTCGTGAGGTTCGGGAAGTCGTCAAGGTTGACGCCATCTCCTGTGACCCAGCGGGAGATTGCAAAGAGGTGGCAATCGGCGATTGTTGGTTCCGCACCAAAAAGCAGTGGGCCTTGGATATGCTCTTCGACAAAGGCGCAGGATGCGGTCATTGTCTCGGGCACTTTGGCGGCCATGTCGTCCCAAGCGGTTTGGGTGTTGGCCCAGCGGTGGCCGCGCATTTTGTGGGCGTGGTTCACGTGCATGGTGGACGCCAGATAGTGGACCATCGACCGAACTTGCGCTGCCGTGAAGGGGTCGTTTGGTATGAGGCCCGCATCCGGTGCGAGGACGGACACGTAGTCCAGCAACGCGCCGGTTTCCGTCAAGATGCCTTGGTCGGTCACCAATGCGGGGACACGGCCCTTGGGGTTGATCACGAGAAACTCTGGTTTGGTTTGCTCAGCCTCGGCGAAGTTCACGCGGATCGATTCGTAGTCAAGCCCGGCTTCGTTCAATGCAAGCGCAGTGGCGACCGCGATGGAGTTGGGCGCGAAGAAGAGCTTCATCAATAAAACGTCCTTGCGTGGGCGCGATCAGGCGCATCGAGATGGGGGATGGCGTTGTAGCCCGTCAAAAAGAATGTGCCCTGCAGGTGTTCGAAGCTGTGGATCGAGCTGTTGCGGATGGGCAGCATCGCTTTGGAGAAGTTGGCAACGTCGAGGCCCATGGCGTAGCGCAGGACAAGTGAGATCACGCCGCCTGAGGTCACGATGAGGTGGTGACCACCGCGGGCGCAGGCGTCTTCGATGCCAGCCAGGATGCGGGTTTGAAAGGACGCGTACCGCTCCGGCACGTCGGGTAGGCTGTCTGCTTCCCAATGTGCCATTATCTTGGGTGCGTTTTCGGCGAATGTATTGTCCTCGGAATTGAAAGGGACGCCGTGGTGGCGCTCAGCGGATTTGGCCAGTGCGAAATAGTCCAGCTCGTCAAAACGAGCGTCAATGTCGAACGTGTTTTGCCCCATGCCCCGTGCAGTGCCATGGTGGCGGCGCATGTCGCCGCAGATGACATGATCAAAACGCGCGCCAGTGTGCGCCATATGCGCGCCCAACCAACGGGCCTGCTGCTCGCCCAGTGGGCTCAGTCGGTCGTAATCTTCGGCATTGTCGGCGTGGCTATTGGCTTGTCCGTGGCGGATCATGGTGATTTGTGTCATGGCCCAAGGCTTAGAGGCTTTGCGCAGGAAGGGGAACCGAGGTTTTGACATTGCCAATCCAACCACAGCGTTTCTTAGATGAATTGCATAAACTGCGCAGCTTTGGAGCCGCTGGCGTCGGCAAAGGCGTTGTGCGCCCGGCTTATAGCACCGCGGATATGGCCGCGCGCGATTGGGTGGCGGAGCGCATGGCCGAGGCTGGGCTGATGCCGCGATTTGATGAGGTCGGGAACCTTTTTGGTTTGACCGAAGGCCCGTCGCTCCTGCTCGGCTCGCACACGGACAGTCAGCCGGAGGGTGGCTGGCTGGACGGAGCGTTGGGTGTCATGGCCGCGTTAGAGATTGCGCGTGCGGCGCAGGAGGCCGGTGGGCCTGCGATCTCAGTGGTGAACTTCCAGGATGAAGAGGGGCGCTTTGGCGTGACAACTGGCTCGGGTATTTGGTCCGGCGGGCTCGTGCTGGAGGAGGCAGATACCTTGGTGGATCGCGCTGGCGTTCCCTTGGGGGAGGCGCGCAAAGTCGTTGGTCACAGGGCAGGAGCGGGGGTCGACGCAAGCCAGTTCTCAGGGTTTCTGGAAATGCACATCGAACAGGGGCCAACGCTGGACGTCTCAGGCGACAGGATTGGCGTGGTCGAGGCCATCGTGGGCATCCGCGATATGAGCATCACCTTTGACGGTGCGCAGAACCACGCGGGTACAACTCCCATGGGCACACGACGCGATGCGGCACAGGCGATGATGCAGTTCAACGCGCTGCTCAATGAGCGGTTCCGCAATGTCGTGACCCCGCAAACGGTTTGGACCATTGGCCATGTGAACCTGCATCCCAATGCTGCGTCGGTTGTGCCAGGACGGGCGCAATTCTCAATGCAATGGCGCGATAGTGACAAAGATCGGTTGGATCGCATGGAGGCCATCATCCGCGAGACCGCCGAGGAAGTGGCTCAATCCGGCTTTGGCCTGACCTTTGGGCCGCTGTTAGCCCTGGAGCCGGTGGCCATGGACCCAACGTTGCAAAACGGTCTTCAAGAGGCGGCGCGAGCCGAAGGTGTTGCCTGGCGGGATATGCCTTCAGGCGCGTTGCACGACGCCACCAATGTGGCGCGTTTGATGCCGGTGGCGATGCTCTTTGTGCCCTCCATCGGCGGGATCAGCCATACGTTTGAAGAAGACACGGCCGAAGCGGATTTGGTGACCGGTCTAAACGTTCTTGCCCGAGCCGCTGCCGCATTGGCACCTTAAAAGCCACGAGGCAGAGCGCGCTGTCGCGCGTCAAACGTTTGGCAGGCCCTTGGGCCTGCGGATTCGGGTTGCGTCGCTCATCGGGTCCGAACGGATGGCGCCTCCGTCAGGATATTTTGGTGAAAAGACACCCAGGTTACGGCTCTTGGGGCCGCGTCAGACGGACGGAAACTCAAAAAAGAACACCTGTTTAATTAAAAAAGTTGACGGGGGGCGCTTCGCTTGTCCATGCTGGGTCCAGACTCGTCGCAAACGAAGGCGAGCAGGGAGGACAATTTGGTGACAGCGTCGCAAAGCTCGTCTGAGCTGTGCTCGGTGCCCGCGTTGCTTGCGCGGAATGCGTCTCAATATGGTGCGCGCCCGGCCTATCGTGAGAAAGAGTTCGGCATTTGGCAGAGCTGGACCTGGGCTGAGACGTCGGTAGAGATTGAGGCCTTGGCGCTGGGCTTGTTGAACCTTGGCGTGGCGCCAGGTGATCACATCGCCATCATCGGTCGTAACCGTCCCTATCTTTATTGGTCCATGGTTGCTGCCCAATCCGTGGGTGCCGTGCCTGTGCCGCTCTACCAAGACGCGGTGGCCGAAGAGATGGCCTATGTGCTTGATCATTGTGGCGCGCGGTTTGTCATCGCCGCCGATCAGGAACAGGTCGACAAGGTTATTGAGATCCAAGACCGCCTCGAAACGTTCGAGCATATGGTCTATCTCGATCCGCGTGGCTTGCGGAAATACGACCATTCCAAGCTGCATCAGTTCTCCCATGTCCAAGATCAGGGCCGCGCCGCGCGCGATGAATTGATGTCGGAGTTGGACAAGCGCCGCTCGGGGCTCGATTACGACAGCACCTGTGTGATGCTTTATACCTCGGGGACGACGGGCAAGCCCAAGGGCGTGGTCCTCTCCAATCGCAACATCATTGAGACAGCCAAGAACTCGTCCGAGTTTGACAGCCTCGTCGCGGGCGATGAGGTGTTGGCCTATCTGCCCATGGCTTGGGTCGGCGATTTCATTTTTTCCATCGGTCAGGCCTATTGGGCCGGGTTCTGTGTGAACTGCCCTGAATCCGCTGACACGATGATGACGGACCTGCGTGAGATTGCGCCGTCCTATTACTTTGCACCGCCGCGCGTGTTTGAGACGCAGCTGACCTCGATCATGATCCGGATGGAGGATGCGGGCCCGTTCAAGAAGCGGTTGTTCAAGCGATTCATGGATCATGCGCGCAAGGTAGGGCCGAAACTCCTCGATGGGGAAAGCGTCGGTGCGATGGATCGGATCATGTACCGCCTTGGCGAGTGGACGACCTATGGCCCGCTCAAAAACGCGCTCGGCTTTTCCAAGGTGCGCGTGGGCTATACCGCGGGCGAGGCCATTGGACCGGAGATCTTTGATTTCTATCGGTCGATGGGGATCAACCTCAAACAGCTTTACGGTCAGACCGAGGCCAGCGTTTTCATCACCCAACAACCCGATGGCGAAGTGCGCTCGGATACTGTGGGCGTGCCGTCGCCGGGGGTGGAGTTGAAGATCGCCGAGAATGGCGAGGTCTACTATCGCTCACCCGGCGTGTTTGTAGAGTATTTCAAGAACGCCGATAGCACCGCCGGGACCAAGGATGCCGAAGGTTGGGTCGCCACCGGCGATGCGGGGTTCATTGAGAAAGACACCGGGCATCTGCGCATCATCGACCGCGCCAAGGACGTGGGTCAGATGGCCTCGGGCGCGCTATTTGCGCCGAAGTACGTGGAGAACAAGCTCAAGTTCTATCCCAACATTTTGGAGGCCGTCGTCTTTGGCAATGGCCGCGACGAATGCACCGCGTTTCTCAACATCGACCTGACGGCGGTGGGCAATTGGGCGGAGCGCAACAACATCGCCTATGCCTCCTATCAGGAGTTGGCGGGGCACCCCGAGGTGTTGGCCCAGATCGAGGGGCATATCGCGGAGGTGAACGCCTCAGTCGCTGGGGATGAGATGCTTTCGGGCTGTCAGGTGCACCGATTTGTGGTGCTGCACAAAGAGCTCGATGCCGACGACGGCGAGCTGACCCGCACCCGCAAAGTGCGCCGCCGCATCATCGAAGAGAAGTTCGCCGATATCATCACCGCGTTGTATGATGGTTCGCCGCAGGTCTCGACCGAGACGGAAGTGACCTACGAGGATGGCCGCAAGGGGTCGATCAAAGCGACGCTTGAGGTGCGGTCGGCGAAGACGGTGCCTGTGACGGTGAGCAAGGTGGCGGCGGAATGAGGCCTTTGTCGCTCAAGATTCAGGGACGCGCCCGAGCCTGGGTGGGCGCTTTGAAACGGTCTTTCTGCGCACTTTATCTCGGCCAATCCGGACGCGTAATGTTTGGAGGCCTACGGAAATCATGCGCCCTCCCAGGGGGAGGGTCGGGCGCGGCCCGGGGCTGGTCGCCCCGCGCTTTCGGAACTCTTATGGCGCTTGGTTTATTGACTCTTGCCCAAGCCGCGAGCGCAAATGTCACGCACACCGCAATCTGGAACGCGGTGGCGCAAAGGTGTGAACAAGCGATCTTTTCAGGATCAGCGCTGAACAGCGAAGGGCTGGCGCAGCTGTTCTCATCACCGCCCAACGCAACGGATTGGCCCGACAATGCGCAATGGCGTGCAAGAACAGTAGCCGTATTTCAGCGGACACTAGCAACCGGCGGGAGCGCTCTTTTGAGAAGCTGTGAGGTGCATACACAACCTGACTTTAGTTCTGAAAGTCTCGACGTTGTGCTCGTCAATATTCCGGCGGCGCTGACGAGGTTGATCGAACAAGGCACTTTTGAAGACCTACCGCCCCGCCGGAAGGTTGATGGACGCGTTTACTCTGCAGCACAATCTCTGGTTCCAAACGCACGCGGCTGCCTCGTCCAAACCGAGTTCATGGCTTTCCCAAGCCGAAGCTCTGCCAGCCTGTCCATCCGTGAAAGACTCGCTGACACCTGTGGAGCATCCCAATGAAAGACACCGAAGGATACGTCACCGCTGACGGTCGCCAGATCGGCGGCACGCTCATGGAGATGAAGAACATCACCTTGCGCTTTGGCGGGGTCGTGGCGATCAAGGACATTTCCTTTGACGTCCACGAGGGCGAGATCCGCGCGATCATCGGGCCCAATGGCGCGGGCAAATCTTCCATGCTCAACGTCATCTCCGGTTTCTACACCCCGTCCGAGGGCGAGGTCTGGTACCAAGGTGCCAAACGCCCCCAGATGAAACCCTATGAGGTGGCGCGCATGGGCGTGGCGCGGACGTTCCAGAACATCGCGCTCTTTGAAGGGATGACTGTGCTCGACAACGTCATGACCGGGCGGCTCACCCATATGAATGCGAGCGTTTTGAGCCAAGCCATCTGGTGGGGCCGCGCGCGCGAAGAGGAGATTGAGAACCGCGAGAAGGTGGAGCGGGTCATCGACTTCCTTGAAATCCAACACATCCGCAAAACCCCCGTGGGTCGCTTGCCCTATGGTCTGAAGAAACGCGTCGAGCTGGCCCGCGCGCTGGCCGCCGAACCCTCGCTCCTGCTCCTCGATGAGCCGATGGCGGGCATGAACGTGGAGGAGAAAGAGGACATGAGCCGCTTTATCCTCGATGTGAATGACGAGTTCGGCACGACGATTTGTTTGATCGAACACGACATGGGCGTGGTCATGGACCTCTCCGACCGTGTGGTGGTGATGGATTACGGCAAAAAAATCGGCGATGGCACGCCCGATGAAGTGCGGAATGACCAAGCGGTAATCGACGCCTATCTGGGGGTCGCGCATGATTGAGTTCAGGGGGCTTCGCCCCTGCGCCTTTGGCGCTCCCCCAGAATTTTCTTGGCAAGATGAAGTGGGTTTAGCGCCTTTGGTTATTTCTGCTGACTTGTCTTGGGCAGTGGATTTGGGAGTAGTGCGTTGAAATTTTGCGATGTTGTTCTTTCGGTCTTTGCCGTGTCATTCGTTTTGGGTGCAGCACAGCCGGTTGATGCATCGGTTTCAGTGCTTGATGCCGTTTTGGCATGCGAGGCAGCCGTGCAGGCCGATGATCCAACGCCACTTTTGGATTTGCCCGTTTCCCCACAGGTCACCGAAGTATTCTGGTTTGCGGGTGAAATCGCGCAGCTTGATACAGATTTTGGGCAGTTCGCGGTGCTGTTCGAAACTCGAGGCTTCACAAAAGAGGCGCGTAGCGTGTGTACCATGACCACCCAGAACACCTTTTTGGACGCGTTGGATGCGGCCAGACCTGCCGCAACTTGGGAAGGAATACAGCCATTTATACAGATGGTTGAAAAAGGCCTTGAAGAACTGGGGTACAGCTTCCGTCCGACGGGTTCGCCGGACGTCTATATGTACCTTGATTGCGGCGGACGGCCCGAATTTATGGCCACTTGGGATCAGGTGACAGGTCGCGTTACCGACGGCGTCGCTCAGCCAGATCACCTGTCCTTTAGTGTGTCTGAACTTGGTCCAGGTCAGTGCCAAGGCTTGCAACGTGATCACATGGAGGAGCTTGATTAAATGCTAGCTGACATCTTCATCAACCCGTTCATCGAGATGTTCGCCTACCCGGACTTCCTCATGCAGGTGCTGTGGGAAGGGCTGGTCTCGGGCATTCTTTATGCGTTGATTGCGTTGGGGTTTGTCTTGATCTTCCGCTCGTCGCGGATTTTCAACTTTGCCCAGGGGATCATGGTGGTGTTCGCCGCGCTCACGCTGGTGGGCTTGCACGCATTCGGCATCCCCGCTTGGATATCGGTGATCCTGACGCTGGGGGTCATGTTTGGCCTTGCTGTCACCATTGAGCGCGTCGTGCTGCGACCTTTGGTGGGTCAGCCGGACATCATCCTCTTTATGGCGACCATCGGGATCACGCTGTTCCTCATCGGCTTTGGCGAGACGATTTTTGGCGGCGAAAACAAGGTGATGATCACCTCCGAGCTGGGCATTCCCACCGGCGACACCGTGTTGGAGCCCTTTGGTGGTCTGCTGATCTTGCAACACCTCGATATCACGGTGGTGGTTGTGGCGACGCTCCTTGTGGGCGGGCTCATTGCCTTTCTCAACTACACCTCCATGGGCCGCGCGATCCGGGCGCTGGGCGATGATCACCAGGCGGCCCTGTCCGTGGGGATCAGCCTTCAGACGATCTGGGTTCTGGTGTGGTTCATCGCGGGTATCATCGCGCTTGTGACCGGCATCGCTTGGGGCGCGCGGGCCGGGGTGAGCTTTGCTTTGGAAGTCATCGCCTACAAAGCGCTTCCGGTTCTGATGCTAGGCGGTTTGGAATCGATCACTGGCGCCATTGTGGGCGGGTTGATGATCGGGATGCTTGAGAAACTATTTGAGATCTACTGGGGACAGCCGCTGCTGGGCGGCAACACCGAGACCTGGTTCGCCTTTGTGCTGGCGCTGGTGGTGCTGCTCTTCCGTCCGCAGGGGCTCTTTGGTGAGAAGATCATCGAAAGGGTCTAGAGCAGCGCGGGGCGCGCTGACTGACAAGAAGAGGTAGGGCGGGATTTATCCCGCCACCCTGAGGGACAAAGGCGGGATAAATCCCGCCCTACGGAGAAGACCAAATGCTCTACAGAACGGCAGGCCAGTTTAAGACCTCCTACAAAGCCGATCAGGCGCTCTTTCCTGTGCGGCAGGATGCGATTTTGCTCGGTATTATCATGGTCTTTGCCTGGGTAATTTTTCCCTTCACGGCCTCGGAATTTGCCTTCCAGACTATGCTTATCCCGGTCTTGATCTATGCGCTGGCCTCCATGGGGCTCAACATCCTCACGGGCTACGCGGGACAATTGTCGCTCGGCACGGCTGCCTTCATGGGAGTGGGGGCCTATGCCTGTTACAAGCTTTTGACGATCATGCCCTGGATGAACCCGGTGGTAGCGATATTCCTATCCGGCTTCTTCTCAGCCGGAATTGGCGTTGTCTTCGGCATCCCATCGCTGCGCATCAAGGGCTTCTACCTCGCCATCGCCACGCTCGCCGCGCAGTTCTTCCTTGTGTGGCTCTTCGAGAAATGGGCCTGGCTCTATAATTACAACGCCTCCGGCGCAATCCAGGTGCCCAATACGACGACTCTCGGCACTTACGTGACCGGGCCGCTCGCCTCGTCGATGACGCAGTATTACGTGGTCTTGGGCATTGTCACCGTGATGACGATCCTTTGTATCAACCTCACCCGCGGAAATCTGGGCCGGATGTGGAAGGCCACGCGGGATATGGACATCGCCGCGGAGCTCATTGGCATCAACCTCATGAAATCCAAGCTCATTGCCTTTGCGATCTCGTCCTATATCGTGGGCGTGGCCGGGGCGCTTTATGTCTTCATGTGGAAGGGCGCGGCGGAGCCGAACCTTTTTGACATCCCGTTGAGCTTTGAGATCCTCTTTATCGCCATCATCGGCGGGTTGGGGTCGATCCTGGGCAACTTCCTCGGCGCGATCCTCATTGTGGGCCTGCCCGTCGTGCTCAACCTTTTGCCCGATGCCTTGGGTATTCCCATTTCATCGGCTCTGGTTGAACATCTCAACATCATGATCGTAGGCTCGCTCATCGTGTTCTTTCTGATCATCGAGCCCCATGGGCTTGCGCGCCTCTGGGCGTTGATCCGTGAGAAACTCATTATCTGGCCGTTCCCCCACTAGGGGCGGCCCAAAAGCAAGAATACCAGTCACATCATCCAAGGGAGGATATCGAATGAAACACTGGACCAAGATTGCCGCTGCGGCGGCGGCCACGGCGCTAATCGGCTCTGCCGCGATCGCCGAAGGGCTCTTTGCGCCCAACCTCAGCTATCGCACCGGGCCTTTTGCGGCTACGGGCATCCCGCTTATGAATGGTCAAAAAGACTACATGGCCATGCTCAACGCCCGTGACGGCGGCATTGGTGGCGCGCCTATTGATTTTGCGGAATGCGAGACCGGCTATTCGACCCAAAAAGGCGTGGAATGCTACGAGAAAACCAAAGGCGAGGCGATTGTGACCCAGCCTTGGTCCACGGGCATCACGCTCCAAGTTTTGCCGAAGACCAACGTGGACAACATTCCGATCCTGGCGCCCGGATACGGCTTCTCGCCCATGATGGACGGCAAGACGTTCCAATGGGCGTTCAACACGCCGTCGGGTTACTGGGACGGCGCGGACATGATCGTGCAATACTTGGAATCCCAGGGGGACCTCTCGGGCAAGAAGATCGCCTTCCTGCACCTCGATCACCCATATGGCAAAGAGCCGATCCCAATCTTTGAACAGCTCGCCGCCGAAAAAGGTTTTGAGTTCACGCCGATCCCGGTTGGCCTCAAAGAGATGCAGAACCAGTCGGCACAATGGCTCCAAATCCGCCGCATGCGCCCTGACAATGTGATCATGTGGGGCTGGGGCGCGATGAATGCGGGCGCCATCACCGAGGCTGTGAAAACCAAGTACCCCATGGATCAATTCATTGGCGTGTGGTGGTCTGGCCATGATGCGGACCTCGCGCTCGTGGGGGATGCAGGCAAAGGCTACAAGTCGATCTCCTGGTCCTTCCCGAACCTTGATGCGCCTGTGATGGCGGACATCAAAAAGCACGTGGTGGATGCGGGTCTCTCTGACAGTAACGAGACAGAGATGAACGGCGTGTTCTATGCGCGCGGCATCATCATCTCCGCGATCTTGTCTGAAGGCATCGCTGCGGCGCAGGCCGAGTATGGCACGGCTGAGATCAATGCTGAGCAGCTGCGTTGGGGTCTTGAGAACATCAACATGACCGAAGAGCGGATTGCCGAACTGGGTCTTGATGGCATGGTGCCTCCTTTCTCCACATCCTGCGCCAACCATACCGGTCACTCCGGCGGCTGGATGTTGGAGTGGAACGGCACAGGTTTTGATAAAGTCTCCGACCACATGACGCCAAACGTGGATGGCTACCGTGCGCTCGCCGCTGAAAAAGCTGCGGAATACGCGACTGCCAACGCGCCATGGCCCACAAACGACGCGTGTGACGCAGAAAGCTAAGCACTGCTGACTGGTGGGGCGGGGTGGCCCGTCTCGGAAAAGCGGTCTCCCCCAGCGCTGTCTGGAATCATAGATTTCAACGCGCTGGGAGAGGCATATAGATGCTGAGCCGGAGAAGGGCCGAAACCCCGGCCTACCTCTCTTGAACGACACGAGGACGACATGCTCGACGCTGGCAATACCGAAGAAACGCTGCTCGAAGTCACCAATATCGAGGTGATCTACAATCACGTGATTCTGGTCCTCAAGGGCGTGAGCCTCACGGTACCCAAGGGTGGCATCACAGCCCTTTTGGGCGGCAATGGCGCAGGCAAGACAACCACACTCAAGGCCATTTCCAATCTACTGCATTCCGAACGCGGCGAGGTAACCAAAGGGTCCATCGCCTATCGCGGTGAGCGGGTCCAAGATCTCGACCCCGCCGCGCTTGTCAAAAAGGGCGTCATCCAGGTCATGGAAGGCCGCCACTGTTTTGCCCACCTCACTGTCGAAGAGAACCTTCTCACCGGCGCCTACACCCGCCGTGACGGCAAAGGTGCCATCGATGCCGATCTTGAGATGGTCTACAATTACTTCCCCCGCCTCAAAGAACGCCGTAAATCCCAAGCGGGCTTCACCTCGGGCGGGGAACAACAGATGACCGCCGTCGGCCGCGCGCTCATGTCTCGGCCTGAGACAATCTTGCTCGATGAGCCCTCCATGGGTCTGGCTCCACAATTGGTGGAAGAGATCTTCTCGATCGTCAAAAGCCTCAATGAAAACGAAGGCGTCAGTTTTCTCATCGCGGAGCAGAACACCAACGTCGCCCTGCGCTTTGCGCACCATGGTTACATCCTAGAGAATGGCCGCGTTGTGATGGACGGTCCCGCCGCTGAACTGCGCGAAAACCCGGATGTGAAAGAATTCTACCTGGGCGTCTCGGACGAAGGCAAAAAGTCCTTCCGAGATGTGCGTTCCTATCGCCGCCGCAAACGGTGGTTGTCTTGAACGATGCACGTGTTCTTTGCCGTACCCTGGCAGAGGTTCGCGCAGGCGTTGCGACTGTGTCGCAGAAGACATTCGACCTTCTCTCCAACGCGATCCAGGCTGTGTTGGCGGATGGTGATATCAAAAAAAATGAGATTGGAGAGCCTTGCATCTTCCACATTGTCCCAGCCGATTTAGATTGCTCGGGGCGTTTGGGTCGGCATGTCATGCCGGTTCAGCGTGACATGGACGTGCGCAGGGATATGGTTCGAGAATCGGAACGCCCCATGGTCATTGGATGGAGAGAGACGCCATGAGTTTCTTTGACGATTTAGAGACACGCAGCGGGGACGCTCGGGCTGAAGACCAGTTGGCCGCGTTGAACACGCAACTGGCAAAGTACGGTCTTGGTCCCCTGGGCGATTTAGCGGAACTCACATCGCTCCCTGTTTTGCGCAAGGCTGAGCTTTCTGAGCGGCAAAAGGCCAACCCGCCCTTTGGCGATATCCCGGTGCCCAACATCGCCCATGTCTTTCAATCCCCCGGGCCGATCTATGAACCCGGCGGGGTGAGCCATGATTGGTGGCGCATGGGGCGGTTTTTGCATGCTGCGGGCGTGGGGCCCGATGACCTGGTGCAGAACTGCTTTGGCTATCACATGACACCAGCTGGCATGATCTTCGAAAACGGGGCGAGGGCCGTGGGCGCGCGGGTTTTGCCTGCAGGCACCGGCCAAACCGAGCTTCAGGTGCGCGCCGCCGCCGACACAGGTGTGACAGGCTATGCGGGCACGCCAGATTACCTCAAGGTGATTCTCGATAAAGCTGATGAGATGGGCGAGACGTTGGCCATCGCCAAGGCGGTGGTCTCCGGAGGCGCACTTTTCCCGGCGATGCGTCAAGCCTATGCTGATCGCGGGATTGCCTGTCTTCAATGCTACGCGACCGCTGACCTTGGCAACATCGCCTACGAATCGTCTGCGATGGAAGGCATGATCCTTGACGAGGGCGTGATCGTTGAGATCGTGACCCCCGGCACGGGTGACCCTGTGCCTGAAGGAGAAGTGGGCGAAGTCGTCGTCACCAGCCTCAACCCCGATTACCCGCTCATCCGCTTTGCCACGGGCGATATGAGTGCGGTGCTGGCGGGTGAAAGCCCCTGTGGCCGCACGAATACGCGCATCAAGGGCTGGATGGGTCGCGCGGATCAGACGACCAAGATCAAAGGCATGTTCGTGCGCCCCGAACAGGTGGCTGAACTGGTCAAGAAGCTCGGAGTGGATCGTGCCCGTGTGTTGGCACAACGCGATGGCGATGCGGACAAGATGGTGGTGCAGATCGAAGCGTCAGGCGGCGATGAAGGTGCATTTGGCGACGCGGTCAAAGACGTGCTCAAGCTCAAAGCCGATATCGAGATTGCCGAACCTAGGAGTTTGCCGCGCGATGGGGTGGTGATCGAGGATCAGCGGACCTACGATTGATGTGCCTAGTGACCGGCGTGATCGTCCCGCCACCAGCTGCAACGACAAAGATCATGTCAATCTTCCTGGCCTTTTCAAAGAAAAAGGTCGTGGGGATGAGATCGCCTTTGGGCAAGTTGGTGTGGCGTCACGCCGCGGTGGTGACTGTGTCTGCTTTGTGCGGGGTGTCCCACTCCGTCTGCAGGCTCAGGCCGCGATCAATGTATGTCTCAAACAATATAATCATGTCAGGGCGAACCATGCCCTTGGCATGCATCTGCCAGCGCCCGAAACTCCATTATAGAAACACCAAATCACTGGTACGGAAACCGGAGCCTAGTCGGACCTTGGCCATGTCCACCGTCATGGTAACGCGCCGCCGGTATTCAGAGACTACGGCGGCTTTGCTGTCGTCCCTTGAAGTGCCTTTGGCACCTCTGTTCACGTTTCTTGTTCTCGCAGAAGTGCCCGCTGTGGCCACGCTTTGTGGGGGAGCCATTGTACTTTGTGGGGTCCTTTGGGCCACCACGCGGAGCGCCTTGAGCGAGAGATCTCGGCGTACACGGACACCACCGCGCAACAACAAAAGCCGCCCGGTGGGGCGGCTTTTTTGATTAAGCTCTGGTGTGAGCTTAGCCCTGGCGTGCTTTAAAGCGGCGCTGGGTCTTGTTGATCACGTACACGCGGCCCTTGCGACGCACCACGCGACAATCGCGGTGGCGGTTCTTGAGCGAGCGGAGCGAGTTTTTGACCTTCATGGTCTTCTCCTTCTCTGCGGCGCGCGTCTTGCGGCGAAGGCGCCTGGTTTCCGATATGACGCAGAGTCTGCGCCGGTGTCTCTACCCTGGTTAAATCCCGGGCCGGGATGGTGGGCGGTACTGGGATCGAACCAGTGACCCCTACGATGTCAACGTAGTGCTCTACCGCTGAGCTAACCGCCCAATAAAAAGGAGCGCGTTAAGAACGCGCCGGTGCGGGGTCTATAGATAGGAATCTAAAGTCGTTCAAGGGCTTTTGGCTTTGTAAAAAATCCGGCTATGTTGCCGGGCATAACCAAGGAGATGACTGGCGTGCCCAAAGTGGCCTATCAACTGTATCTTCCGGATCACTGGACCTCGCCGGTGGTGTTTGCTTCGCCGCATTCCGGGCGCGATTATCCGTGGTCGTTTTTGCGCCGGACCGTGCTTGATGAGCATTCGATTCGCACGTCCGAAGACGCCTATGTCGACCGCCTGTTTGAGGCGGCACCGACCTTTGGTGCCAGTTTTCTCAAAGCAGGCGCCCCGCGGGCCTTTGTCGATCTCAATCGCGCACAGGACGAGTTTGATCCGGCCTTGATCGAAGGTGTGCGCCGTCAGGGTCACAATCCCCGCATCGCCAGTGGTCTGGGGGTGATCCCTCGTGTCGTAGCCGGCGGTCGTGCGATTTACCGCGGCAAGCTCCCCATGCAAGAGGCGCAGGCGCGCATCGACGAATTTTGGCTGCCCTATCACGAACAACTCCAAACGCTCTTGCATGGCGCCAAGATGCGCTTTGGTCAGGCGATTTTGGTCGATTGCCACTCCATGCCGCATGAAGCCGTAGAATCAATCGCGCGTGCCGGAGCGCGCCGGCCTGAGATTGTGATTGGGGACCGGTTTGGGGCCTCGGCGGGCGCGGAGGTTGTGGACCAGATTGAGCGCGCGTTTGTGCAGGCGGGTCTCTGCGTTGTGCGCAACTCACCCTTTGCTGGCGCCTATATTTGTCAAAACTACGGGCGTCCGTCTAAGCAGCAGCACGCGATCCAGATTGAGATCGATCGCTCCATCTACATGAATGAGCAGACGATCCGTCCCAACAATAATTTCCAAAACTTCCGTAAAGTGCTGCGCGGTGTGATTGCTGAAATCGCAGCGATCGGTGCCCAGGATGTGCCGCTCGCGGCGGAGTGACCTCTACCTCAGGCTGCGGCCTTTGAGTATCGCCCCATCACCGAACTTGGCTCGGATTTTATCTGTGGCGCGCTCGGCATTGGCGCGTTTTGCGGCGTCTGGGTCCAACAAATCCGGCGCTCGGTCGGCCTCGCCTTCGGCCACGAGGTCTGAGATGCCGCAACCCAGCAATCGAAATGGCCCCCGGTCGGCGACGATGTAAAAGAGACTGCGTGCCTCGCGATAGATCGTGTCGGCCATCTGCGTTGGATCGCGCAAGGCGTGTCGTCTGGTGAGGGTTTTGAAGTCATGGGTCTTCAATTTCAAGGTGATCACCCGTCCAGCCTGGCCCTTGGCCTTCGCCCGGTCTGACACTTTCTGTGCCATTCGCCAGAGGTGCCCATCGAGCAATTCAGGGTCTGCAGTGTCTTCATGAAAGGTCGTCTCATTTGAGATCGATTTCATAGGTGCGTCGCGGCTAATGCGGCGGGCGTCTTGTCCCCGCGCCAACCGGTGAAGGCGCAATCCCATAGAGCCAAATCGTTGTGTGAGGTCTTTTTCATCCCAGCGCAACAAATCGGCAAATGTATGAATGCCCGCCTTGTCCAAAGATGCTTGCGTGGCTTGACCCACACCCCAGATCAACCGCACTGGCCTATCGCGCAAAAAGTCCATCGTCTCGGCCTTGCCGATCACCGAGAACCCGTGCGGCTTGTCGAGGTCGGACGCCACCTTGGCGAGGAATTTGTTGTGACTGAGTCCGATTGAGCCGGTCAACCCAAGCTCTTGGCGCATCTGTTTGATCAGTCGGGCCAACATGACGGCCGGCGGATGACCATGGAGCCGCGCGGTCCCAGTGAGGTCCAGGAACGCTTCATCAAGGGACAAAGGCTCGATGGCAGGCGTCATCTCTTCCATCATGGCGCGGATCGCTTTGGAGGCTTCGACATAGGCCTGCATTCGTGGTTTGATGATCACCGCGTCGGGGCAGAGTTTGAGCGCTTGGAACATCGGCATGGCCGAGCGCACCCCGCGGATGCGCGCCACGTAACACGCCGTCGACACCACGCCGCGCCGCCCGCCACCGATGATCAGTGGTTTGTCGGCGAGGGTTGGGTCATCACGCTTTTCCACAGAAGCATAGAACGCATCGCAATCCATATGCGCGATCGTTAGATCCCAAAGCTCATCGTGGGACACAACACGACGCGATCGACATCGGGGGCATTTCGTCCCGGTGTCGAATTCATGTAGGCAATCTCGGCAAAGCGCAGGCATTCTGTGGTCATCATAAAGGGCAAAGCCGCCGGGGGCACCATGGCAATTTCAACAACGGACGATGGCGATTTCTTGGGGGCCAAGTGCGCCTTGTTTCTGGGGGAACATCTTCTGGTTTTGCGGCGCGATGATACGCCTGGCCTCTTGTGGGCAGGGGCTTTGGATCTTCCTGGCGGTGGTCGAGACGTGGGAGAATTGCGGCCGGAAGAGACTGTGTTGCGGGAGATCTTTGAAGAGGTGGGGCTGCGCCTCGCTAAGGCTGACCTGTCCTATGCGCGTCGCTATACCAAGCCCGAAGGGCATGTTTGGTATTTTGCCGCGCACCTGCCTGCAGCGTGTGAAGCGGATATCGTTTTGGGCGGCGAAGGGCAGGGTTGGATGGTGATCGAGCCCTCTGCCTTTATATCTGCGGAGGATGGAGTACCCGTTTTGCAGGAGCGCTTGGAGCACTATCTGGCATGGCGCCGCGCCAAGGGTGTCTGAAGTTATTCGTGTGGCAAGTGCTTTTGAGGGGCCGACCCCCCAGCGTGCGGCCTCCCCCTGGGATATTTATAGCCAGAAGAAGTTGCAGGCGTTCTATGTGTTTGGCGTTTGAGCCTGTGGGCTGACCATTTCGGCGAGGATCGCTTCGGCGGCTGCTTTGGGTGAGGGCGCTTTGTGAATTGGGCGGCCCACAACGATGTGATCCACGCCATTGGCCACGGCTTGAGCCGGAGTGGCAATGCGTTTTTGGTCCCCAAGATCGGTACCCGCCGGGCGCACGCCCGGGGTCACGATCAAACGGCCATCCGCCTCTGAGAGGGCGCGGATGCGCGCTGCTTCTTGTGGTGAGGCAATAACGCCATCAGCCCCCGCTTCAAACGCGCGGGCGGCGCGGGTTGTAACCAAGTCGGGGATTTCGCCAGGTGTGATAAGTGCATCATCGAGATCCTGGCGATCAAGCGATGTGAGAATGGTCACCGCGAGGATTTTCAGGTCCGACCCAGCCGCGCCCTCTTTGGCTGCACGCACGACGTGCGGGTCGCCGTGCACGGTGAGAAAATCGAGATCGAACTGGGCCAGCCCCCGGACTGCAGCTTCGACTGTGGCCCCGATGTCGAAAAGCTTCATGTCGAGAAAGATGCGTTTGCCGTGTTCTCCCTTGAGCTCTTGCGCGAGCGCCAACCCACCGCCGGTGAGTAAGCCCAACCCGATTTTGTAGAAATTCACCGCCGGGCCCAACTGTTGGGCCAAGGCAAGACCGGCCACAGCGTGGGGCACATCCAGCGCCACAATCAACCTATCGTCATGCATTGGAAACTCCGATTCTATTTGGCTGCGTCGGATAGAGTCCATATGCGCCAAGTTTGCAGGAGAAAAAAGAGCCGGGGAGGGGATTTTGGGGATGAACCACGCTCCCCGGCAAGATGGGTTTGTCTGAGGCAGTCAGATCACCCGATGTCCGCCGCCAAGATCTTCAATAGAGCGCGTTGGCAGCGGCGTGAGGAAGAGCAGACAGGCAATCCGCTCCACCTGTAGTATGTCACGGGGACTCAACCACAAGATAGGGGGAAAATTAACTATTTCTCCCTAGGGTTGCCCTCAGGCGGCGCGGGTCAGGATTTCGTCCAGATAGCGAGGCCCGGAAAACAAAATTCGGTCGAGATGCCGCGCTGTGCGCGCATGTAGGCGTGCCGATTGTGTGCGCCGGATCAGAACATGCTCGTCGAATTGCCGCTGCTGTTTTGCGGCTGTGACCAGCGCAGGCCGTAAAGTGGCAAAGTCCATATCAATAGGGGCCCGCAGGCTCACCGCAAAGGTCCGCGCTTCACCGCGCTCATGGAGCGTGACATCCGCTTCGAAATGGCCGTTTTCGGCATTGTGGAACACGTTTTTAACATTTGCTCGCATGGCACCCACCTTTCGTTGGTTGTGTCGCTCACTGGTTCACAAAAGTTAATATGGGGACTTTCCGTCGCTTTGTGAGGGGATGATCACGAACTTGTGGGCTCTATTTGGCAAATCTGGAGGGGGGAAACTTGCCTTGTTTGCTTCACCTTCAGGAATTTTTGCGAATCTGCGGCTGTCGGGACGTCGTCACTTGATCATATTGGGGTGAGCCACCATCTCATTCGAGAAGGCCCAATTTGGCATCTGCTGCAATGGCGGGGGTGTTGTCACGGGCGCTTAACAAAAGGAGAGACCCATGGACTTATCGAAGTTCACGGAGCGGTCGCGCGGTTTCGTGCAAGCAGCGCAAACAATCGCATCCCGGGAGAGCCATCAGCGGCTCGCGCCCGAACACCTACTCAAGGCATTGATGGATGATGACGAAGGCCTTGCGGCCAACCTGATCCGCAAATCTGGCGGTGCGCCAGACCGTGTGGTTCAGGCCAATGACATCGCGGTGGGCAAATTGCCCAAGGTGACCGGAGATGGCGCGCAGGTGTTCCTCGATGGAAATACCGGAAAAGTCCTCGCCGAAGCCGAGGCGCTGGCCAAGAAGGCAGGCGATAGTTTTGTCCCGGTGGAGCGGATTTTGATGGCGCTGGCCATGGTGAAATCTGGAGCCAAGACTGCTTTGGATGCGGGGGCGGTGAATGCCCAAGCACTTAATGCGGCGATCAATGACATTCGCAAGGGGCGCACCGCAGACAGCGCCAGCGCAGAAGACCAATATGAGGCGCTCAAGAAATACGCTCTCGACCTCACCGAGCGGGCGCGCGAAGGCAAAATCGACCCCATTATCGGCCGTGATGATGAGATTCGCCGCGCGATGCAGGTGCTGAGCCGTCGAACCAAGAACAACCCCGTGCTCATCGGGGAACCCGGTGTTGGTAAAACCGCCATCGCCGAGGGCCTTGCGTTGCGCATTGTAAACGGCGACGTGCCCGAGAGTCTGCGCAACAAACAGCTTCTGAGCCTCGACATGGGTGCGCTCATTGCAGGGGCGAAATACCGTGGTGAGTTTGAAGAGCGGCTCAAAGCGATCCTGTCCGAAGTGACGGCTGCCGCAGGTGAGATCATACTGTTTATTGATGAGATGCACACGCTTGTTGGTGCGGGCAAAGCCGACGGCGCGATGGATGCCTCGAACCTGCTCAAACCCGCTTTGGCGCGGGGTGAATTGCACTGTGTCGGTGCGACAACGCTCGATGAATATCGCAAGCATGTGGAGAAGGACGCGGCCCTGGCCCGTCGGTTCCAACCCGTGATGGTGGAGGAGCCAACGGTGGAGGACACTATCTCGATCCTGCGTGGTATCAAGGAGAAGTACGAACTCCACCACGGTGTGCGCATTTCCGACAGCGCTTTGGTGACAGCAGCAACGCTTTCGCATCGTTATATCACGGATCGTTTCTTGCCGGACAAAGCCATCGACTTGATGGATGAGGCCTCCAGCCGTTTGCGCATGGAAGTGGATAGCAAACCCGAAGAGCTTGATGCTCTAGACCGCGAGATTTTGCAAAAACAAATCGAGGTTGAGGCATTGCGTTTGGAGGATGACCAGGCGTCCAAGGACCGTCTTGAGGCGTTGGAATCCGAGCTTGCCGACTTGCAGGAACGCTCAAGCGAGATGACGGCCCAATGGCAGGCTGAGCGTGACAAGCTTGGCCAAGCGCGGGACCTCAAGGAAAAGCTGGACCGGGCGCGCGCCGATCTTGAGATCGCGAAGCGTCAGGGCAATCTCGGCAAAGCCGGTGAACTGAGCTATGGGGTGATCCCCGCGTTGGAAAAAGAGCTGGCCCAAGCCGAAGCCATGCAGACGGGTATGTCCATGGAAGAGGCTGTGCGCCCGGAGCAAATTGCCTCGGTCGTTGAACGGTGGACCGGCATTCCAACCTCAAAGATGCTTGAGGGCGAGCGTGAAAAGCTCTTGCGCATGGAAGAGGCGCTGCATGGCCGTGTAATCGGTCAAAAGGCGGCTGTGAAAGCCGTGTCAAATGCGGTTCGCCGTGCCCGTGCGGGTCTTAATGATGAGAACCGTCCGCTGGGCTCGTTCCTCTTTCTTGGGCCCACTGGTGTGGGGAAAACCGAGTTGACCAAGGCTGTTGCCGAGTTCCTCTTTGACGACGATCAAGCGATGGTGCGCATCGACATGTCCGAGTTCATGGAGAAACATGCGGTGGCCCGTCTGATCGGTGCGCCTCCCGGCTATGTTGGCTATGATGAGGGCGGCGTGTTGACCGAAGCGGTTCGGCGGCGTCCGTATCAGGTTGTACTGTTTGACGAGGTCGAAAAGGCGCATCCGGATGTGTTCAACGTGCTTCTGCAGGTGCTCGATGATGGCGTGCTGACCGATGGCCAAGGCCGTACGGTGGACTTCAAGCAAACGCTGATAATCCTCACATCCAATCTCGGTGCACAGGCGCTCAGCCAACTGCCTGACGGGGCGGATGCCGCGTCGGCGAAGCGCGATGTCATGGACGCCGTGCGCGCGCATTTCCGGCCTGAGTTTCTCAACCGTTTGGATGAGACGATCATCTTTGACCGTCTTGGCCGTGGGGATATGGACGGGATCGTTGATATCCAGATGGAACGCCTGCTCAAACGTCTGGCGGCGCGCAAGATCGCTCTGGAATTGGACGAAGGTGCGCGGACTTGGTTGGCGGACGAAGGCTATGATCCTGTGTTCGGGGCGCGCCCACTCAAGCGGGTGATCCAACGGGCATTGCAAGATCCATTGGCTGAAATGCTCCTCGCCGGGGACGTTGGCGATGGCGATACGATCCAGGTGTCGGCCGGGTCTGATGGTCTCATCATTGGGGATCGCGTCTCGTCGAGTCGCCGGGAACCTCCGAGTGACGCTGTCGTCCACTGAGACAGATCAATCCAATAAGAAAGGCCCGCTAATCCGGCGGGCCTTTATGATGGGCTCCGCGCAACTGTGTTACAAAATGAACTCGCCGACTGGGAGCAATGCGGCGTCCATGCTTTCAAGGGTCGCCACATAGTTCTCGTCGTTCTCGTCGAATGAAGTCTCCGTATTGGCGCCCGCCACGGTGATGTTGGTGCCGAGTGCGCGGCATCGAGCCTGTCTATGCCCAAAGCACCAAAGATCGTGTTGTCGCCGAATGTATCTGGGAGTGTCGCCGTTTGCGGTGAGTTCATTATGAAAGAGCCAATATCAAAAAGTTATCAGGAAGTTTGCTGCTTGGCTGAATATGCCGAAGGGTCAGAGAAACCTGAGCGGGTACAAGAAGCAAAGTCGGGGACATCGCGTGCCGATCGAAAGGGACGCAGGTGTCCGGCGTGAATTTCTTTCGAATGGGAAAACGCAAAACGGATCAAAGTCCCCCAAGCATTACCCAGGATTGTGACTTGCGCCACAGCCCTTGCCAAAGCAGGTTTGCCACAGGTTAAGCCAGCACAAAGAGAGCCAGACCCATGGGATTAGCGATGCACGTGTTTAATGCCGCCGCAGTGTTATTTGCGGTGGCGGCCGGTTTGGTTGTGGCCGTGCTCATCGTTCTATTCTTCATCGACCGAACGCAGCGCCGCGATGCGATCCGGCGGAACTATCCTGTGATTGGGCGGTTTCGCGGTGTGTTCACAGAACTGGGCGAGTTCTTTCGTCAGTACTTTTTTGCGATGGATCGCGAGGAATTGCCGTTCAACCGCGCGCAACGTGATTGGGTCGGGCATGCCGCATCGGGCAAGGGCAACACGATTGCCTTTGGGTCCACCCGCAACACCAACGTGCCGGGCACGCCGATCTTCGTGAATGCGGCCTTCCCGCCCCTCGACACGCAATTTGCCAAAACCAAGCCGCTTCTGATCGGGCCGACCGCCCGTGAGCCGTATCACGCACCCTCTCTCTATAATATATCCGGTATGAGCTATGGGGCGATTTCCAAACCCGCCGTTCAAGCGCTCAGTCGAGGTGCTGCCAAGGCCGGTGTATGGCTCAATACCGGAGAGGGCGGCGTGAGCCCTTTTCACCTCGAAGGTGGCTGCGACGTGGTTTTTCAGATTGGCACTGCGAAATTTGGGGTGCGTAATAAAGAGGGCGGTCTTTCGGACGACAAGTTGCGCGAAGTGGCGGCCAAGCCCCAGATCAAGATGTTTGAGCTGAAACTCTCGCAAGGGGCCAAGCCTGGCAAAGGGGGCATTCTTCCCGGTGAGAAGGTCACCAAAGAGATTGCAGGGATCCGCGGTTTGAATGTCGGCCAAGACGGCATTTCTCCTAACCGGCATGCGGAGGTGCGTGATTGGGACGATCTGCTTACATTCCTGGATCGCATTCGCCAGGTCACGGGCAAACCCGTCGGCATCAAGATGGTGATTGGTGGACCCGAGGGCATCAGCGGGCTCTTTGAGACAATTTCCGGACGGGGCGCCGATCTCGCACCTGACTTTATCACTATCGACGGTGGGGAGGGCGGCACCGGTGCCGCGCCCATGCCGCTCATGGATCTGGTCGGTATGTCGATCCGAGAGAGCCTGCCAATGGTTGCGGACATGCGCAAAGCCCACGGGCTGCAAGATCGCGTCCGCCTGATCGCCTCGGGCAAGCTCGTCAATCCCGGCGATATTGCATGGGCGTTGGCTGCTGGCGCAGATTTTGTGACCTCTGCACGCGGTTTCATGTTCTCACTGGGCTGTATCCAAGCGCTCAAGTGTAACAAGAACACCTGTCCCACGGGCATAACGACCCATGATCCGAGGTTTCAAAAAGGTCTCGTTCCCGAAGACAAAGAGGACAAGGTCGCGCGCTTTGCCAAGGTCATTGTCAAAGAGGTCGAGATCATCGCTCATTCCGTGGGTGTCGCAGAACCACGCCAAATGCGCCGGGCCCATGTCCGCATTATGCAAGACAATGGACAAAGCATCCCGATGAACGACGTGGTCAAACGTTACAATCAGCCCACAGGGAGTTGAGAAGGCGTTTATTGGTACGAAACGTCCACGCCCTTACATCAATGATGACCGCGCGAGGAGGCGCGAAAGAAACTAAGGAGAAAAGGGCCATGGCGAACCGTTGGAAGAACACACTCAAAGAGAGCGACGCAACGCCCGAGAGCGTCTATCTTAACCGTCGTCAAATCATGGCGGGTCTGGCGGGCTTGGGTGCCATCGGCGGCGCCGCTTCTGTGGGTCTCATGTCCGGATCCAAACCTGCCGTGGCGTCGACCGATCCTCTTGAGCCCAACACGTTGGAAGAGATCACCTCTTATAACAACTTCTATGAGTTCGGCACCGGCAAGGATGACCCTGCGCGGTATGCCGATCAAATGACAACCTCGCCTTGGACAGTAAAGGTCGACGGGATGGTTGATCGCCCCGGCGACTACACGTTCGAAGACATCATGGCCAAGATGACCATCGAGGAGCGCATCTATCGTTTCCGTTGTGTTGAAGCTTGGTCGATGGTGATCCCGTGGAACGGGTTTGAGCTTGCTGACCTTCTGGAACTTGCGGGTGTGCAATCCTCGGCGAAGTATATTGCCTTTGAAACACTGCTCCGCCCGGAAGAAATGCCAGGCGTGAACTTTCCCGTGCTTGATTGGCCCTATGTCGAAGGCCTTCGCATGGATGAAGCGATGCATCCGCTGACGATGATGGCCACAGGTATATACGGCCGCGACCTTCCCAACCAAAATGGTGCGCCGCTGCGCTTGGTGGTGCCCTGGAAATACGGATTTAAGTCGATCAAATCGATTGTCGGCATTACCGCAATGGATCAAGAGCCGCCCACCAGCTGGAACAAGTCCCAGCCACGGGAGTACGGTTTCTATTCGAATGTGAACCCGGAGGTGAACCACCCACGGTGGAGCCAGGCCAGCGAGCGGCGCATCGGGGGCGGGCTCTTTGCCAAGCGTGTGCCCACGCTCATGTTCAATGGTTATGAAGACGAAGTAGCCGGGCTCTATGCGGGCATGGATCTTCGGGCGCACTTCTAATGTCGATGGCTGATCGTCTTAATGGTGTGGCGCGCAAGGTGCCAACGGGGGCGGTGTATCTGCTCTTTTTGCTACCTGCGCCTTGGTTCTTCTATCTTGCGGCCAACGGCCAGATGGGGGTCGAACCCATCAATACGCTTGAGCGCAAGTATGGTGAGATGGCGCTTCAGCTTTTGATCCTTGGCCTCGCGATCACACCGCTGCGCCAATACCTGGGCATCAACCTCATCAGGTTCCGCCGCGCGATTGGCCTCTTGGCCTTTGCCTATGTGGCGATGCACTTGCTTGTTTGGCTGGTGCTGGACGTGGGTATCCTAAGCCAGATTTGGGCCGATATCCTAAAGCGTCCCTATATAACGGTCGGGATGGGTGGCTTTGCTTTGATGATCCCTTTGGCGATCACCTCCAACAACATGTCGATCCGCAAACTTGGGCCCAAATGGCGCAAGCTGCACAGGCTGACCTATGGCGTGGTCTTGCTGGGGGCGCTGCACTTCTTGATGCTCTCGAAAGGGTTCCAACTGGAACCCTTGATCTACGCCGCTCTTATTGGCGGCCTGCTTTTGACACGGTTGGCCCCACCCAAGTCGATGGAGCGTGCAAGAAGCACGTGAACATACACCGCCTAAATGCTCTTCGAGACGGTAGAAGCAGAAAATGAATCAACGAGTCACTCCGAAACGGGTGACTCGTTCCGATTCAGGGGGATGAACCGGCAGGATTCTGGACAGTCTTGGGGGTAAACCTGTGGGTAACCCAAAATATGGTGTCCGCGTCGAGATGAGTCGACCTAACTCGCTAGCCCGGCAAACGAACTGAGGGGCCTACCACGGTAAAAACCAAAAAAATGTACGATCTAAGTTACTGTTTTTATTCAGAAATGAAAGAAAGTCAGAAAAAGATGCTGCTTTTGCAAAAAAAGGGGTTGCGGGTTGGGGGCCTCATCCGTAAATACCCCCTCACCGGCGGCGCTGAGGCGCACAACGGGACGCCAGACGGAACGAAGCAGCAGCGCTGACAAGGGCCGGACGGTAAAAAAAATTGAGGTAGATGAGGCGGGGCGCGCCAAGAAGTTAGGGCGCATCCAGTCGATTTTGTCTCTGCGCTGTTTGAAATCGATGGTATCTGAAGAGATATGTGGGCGGTTTGGTTCATTCGATGAACAAACAACTGCACATATATCCACTACCTAGGAGAGTGGTCTCGGCCATGATCCGATGATGGATAGTCAGCTTCACTGTTTGTCGGCTTTCGGTTTCTGATGAAACCAGAAGCACAACAAACAGAAAGTGGATCCGACCTTATGGTTGGATCGGAACAATTTCCCGGCCTTGCCTGGTCGGGATCAGTATGTGCAGAGGTTCGAACGTCAAGGATAAGCATTTATGCTTTTCAACTTGAGAGTTTGATCCTGGCTCAGAACGAACGCTGGCGGCAGGCCTAACACATGCAAGTCGAGCGCGCCTTCGGGTGAGCGGCGGACGGGTTAGTAACGCGTGGGAACGTGCCCTTCTCTAAGGAATAGCCACTGGAAACGGTGAGTAATACCTTATACGCCCTTCGGGGGAAAGATTTATCGGATTTGGATCGGCCCGCGTTAGATTAGATAGTTGGTGGGGTAACGGCCTACCAAGTCTACGATCTATAGCTGGTTTTAGAGGATGATCAGCAACACTGGGACTGAGACACGGCCCAGACTCCTACGGGAGGCAGCAGTGGGGAATCTTGGACAATGGGCGCAAGCCTGATCCAGCCATGCCGCGTGAGTGATGAAGGCCTTAGGGTCGTAAAGCTCTTTCGCCAGGGATGATAATGACAGTACCTGGTAAAGAAACCCCGGCTAACTCCGTGCCAGCAGCCGCGGTAATACGGAGGGGGTTAGCGTTGTTCGGAATTACTGGGCGTAAAGCGCGCGTAGGCGGGTTGTTAAGTTAGAGGTGAAATCCCGGGGCTCAACCCCGGAACTGCCTTTAATACTGGCAACCTAGAGTTCGAGAGAGGTGAGTGGAATTCCGAGTGTAGAGGTGAAATTCGTAGATATTCGGAGGAACACCAGTGGCGAAGGCGGCTCACTGGCTCGATACTGACGCTGAGGTGCGAAAGTGTGGGGAGCAAACAGGATTAGATACCCTGGTAGTCCACACCGTAAACGATGAATGCCAGTCGTCGGGTAGCATGCTATTCGGTGACACACCTAACGGATTAAGCATTCCGCCTGGGGAGTACGGT
>JAKVBH010000003.1:0-63193 GCA_022447495.1 Marinovum sp.
CAGGTCAACCACAAGAAGGTCGAACGATTGTGGGCTGAAGAAGGCTTGCAGCTGCCGCATTGGCACAAGAAACGACGACGGCTCTATCACAAGTACAGTTCTGTCATAAAACTGCGGCCAACACATCCCAACCATGTTTGGGCAATCGACTTCGTGCATGACAAGTTAAGCAGTGGGCGGCCCTACAAGATGTTCACGGTGCTTGATGAATACATCCGTGAGGCGCTCTGCGTAGCGGTACGGCCAAAGATGAATGCAACCGATGTTGTGGATGTGCTGCACAGGCTTGTGTTGAAGCATGCTAAGCCTGAGTTCATACGATCAGACAACGTCCTATGCGCGGAATGATTGGCTCAGACACGTCGGGATTAAACCGATGCAGATCTATCCCGCTAGTCCCTAGAAAAACCAATACAACGAGCGCTTCAATGGAACACTCCGTCGCGAAGTCCTAAAAGCAGAGTGGTTCCACAGTACGAAACAAGCCCAGGTCGCCATCAACATATGGCTCAGACAATACAACCAAATCCGGCCTCATCATGGGGAGACGGAAATCTTGTCCAAGAGGACATCAAGCATTGCGTCGCATTTGGCCAATTCGCTGCGCGGGATGAATTCGTCGGGCTTGTGCCCTTGCCCCTCCATCGAACCAGGGCCACAAACGAGCGTTGGAATACCCAAGTCGCTCAGCAATCCAGCCTCGGTACCGAAGGCCACTTTGCAGGTATCAGTTCTCGAGGCGTTTTGGAGTAAATGGATCGCATCGCGGTCGACTGAATTAAGACCGGGGTAGTCAATGGTCCGTTCAATTGAGATTGCATCCGGCAGGCTATAGCTTGCGCCGCATTCCACCGCGAGGGCTCGGATACGGTCTTCCACGGCATCTGGATCATCTTGGGCGAGAAAGCGCGTCTCAAAGGTCATCGCCGCGCGGTCCGGAACGATGTTGAGTGCACGACCTCCGGCCAATTTACCAACGTGCAGGGTCGTGTAGGGAATCTCGTAAGCGGGGTCGTGGGCCCCCGTTTCGCACAGACCAGCCTGCATTTGCTCCAGACCGCTCATGAATTTTGCCGCCACGTTCAGCGCGTTGACGAACCGCGGGGCCAGCGCAGAGTGCCCAGACTGCCCTCTGATCTCAGCTTGATAGGCGCGTTTTCCCTTGTGTCCCACGGCCACCCGCATCTCGGTGGGCTCGCCAACCACGGCGAGGCGCGGCTCCCTCAAGAGGTCGCGCAAGTTCGGCAGCATCCGCGCCAGACCGACACAGCCAATTTCTTCGTCGTAAGAAATCAGCAATTGCAGCGGCACGCTCAAGGCACGCGACGCCGCCTGCTCCGCCCCGGCCAACATGGCGGCCAAGAACCCTTTCATATCCGTAGTGCCGCGTCCGTAGAGATTGTCACCCTCGGCCACACACCGAAAGGGATCACGGGTCCAAGGCTGGTCCTCGACAGGAACCACGTCACTGTGGGCGGACCAGAGAATGCCGCCTGGACCCGTTGGACCGATCTCAGCATAGAGCCCGGCCTTAGGTTCTGTGGCATCGCTCAAACGTACGGTGCGAAAACCAAGCGTTTTAAGATGGGTCTCGACCTCTTCGATGAGGGGCAGGTTCGTGGCGTGACTGACCGTGTTATGGGCGATCAGCTTTTCGAGCAGCGCTTCGGAGCGGCTCATCGCAGATCCTCCAGGGCGTGCAACACGTGGGTTGGATCCGTTTGAGGGTTCACGATGCACAGTCGGAAGACCATCTCACCGCGCCAGCGCGTTGGAAGACACAGAAGGCTCCCTGAACGTCGCTTGTCCTCGGCCCAGCGAACCATAGTAGGTTCATCCATGCTCCGTGGCTTGAACAAGATCACCGTGAGTTGCGGGCCCAGCAACAGGTCCAAATGTTCGGCGACCGCGATGCCCTTTGCGATCTCCTCAGCAATTTTTCGGGTGCTCGCCACTGCGGCAACATAGGCTGCCGTTCCATGGGTCGCCAGGGAGTACCACAGCGGCAATCCCCGCGCACGACGGCTCAAGTGCAAGGCGTAGTCCGATGGATTCCACTGATCTGCATCAACCGTATCGAGATAGACCGCACGTTGGCCATGGGCCGCTGCGCCATCACCTGCATTTCGGTAGATCAACGCTGAGCTGTCATACGGCGCAAAAAGCCATTTGTGTGGATCGAGGATCAGGGAATGCGCCCGTTCGATCCCGGCGAATTCGCGCGCCATGATGGGATCCGCCAAAGCCGCTCCGCCATAGGCCCCATCGACATGGACCCATTTGTTGTGTGTCTCGGCCAAAACTGTGAGCCCAGCAATGTCATCCACGGCACCGCAATTCGTGGCCCCGCCATTGGCAACAATGGCAAAAGTTGCTTCGGTCAGATGCGGCGCAGCCGCCTTGGCGCTGAGGCGTCCGCGTGCGTCGGCGGGTGCGGTGATCAGGTCGGCATCCATGACCCGCGCGGCAGTTGCGATGGAGCTGTGGGCTTCAGCAGAACATAAGATTGCGCCCCGCCCCCTCGCGCCGGTAGTTCGTCGGTGCCAATCGCGGGCCGCATGCAGAGCAGAGAGATTTCCCAAGGTTCCACCCGCCACAAAAACGCCGCCCGCATTCTCAGGCCAGCCTGCGAGATCAGAAATCCAGCGCAAGGCCTGGTTTTCGGCGTGAATGGCTCCCGAACCACCGTCCCAATTGCCCGCAAAGATGCTTGCCGCGCCAAGCGCCGCATCAAAGCTGAGGGAGGCTTTGGACGGAGCTGAGGCGACGAAGCTCAGGCTGGTGGGATCACCAAAGGGGCGGCAGGACGGAACAATCGTGTCAGTAAAGAGCGCCATTGCGGTCTGTGCCCCGATCCCGGTCGACGTGATGGAAGAACCGATAAGCGCATCTAGCTCTGACAGTGGAAGAGCTCCATGTCGTGGGTCCGGACCCCCCGCAATGCGCGCGGCGGTCCAATCGAGCATCTCGGATGTCTGCTCGGGATCGAAGGAAAAGGGTGCGTCGGACTGAAATTTGTTTGTCATAGTCTTAGAGCCCCGCTTGAACCTCAAGAATGCTATCACGCATAATGTCCGCCACTTGGTCGATCATGGCGATATCCATAATGAGCGTGGGCGACAGGATCGCCACATTTCCCAAAGGACGCACAATCAGGCCCCGCTTTTGGCAGGCGCGCGCGATTTCAAGCGCGATCTGGGCTTCTGGCGGATGACCCTCCTTGGTCTCACGATCTTTGACAAACTCTATGCCCATCATGAAATGGCTACCACGGACTTCGCCAACCATCTCGATATCCCGGAGGGCAAGAAGCTTTTGTTCGAAATAGGCCCCGGTCACACGGACATTTTCTGGGATGCCTTCGGTCTCCATGATTTCGATGTTTTTCAAAGCCGCAGACGCTGCGGCGGGATGGCCCGAATAGGTCATGCCATGTAAGAATACCCCGCCCTCGCCTGAGACGATGTCATGGATTTCGTCTGATACAATGGTGGCCGCCAGCGGTTGATAGCCAGAAGTCAGGCCTTTGGCCGTGGTGATGATGTCAGGGACCATGCCGAAAACGTCCTCGGAGGCAAAAAAATGTCCGAGCCGACCGAAGGCCGTGACCACCTCGTCGGCCACGTATTTGATGTCGAATTCCTGGCAAACCTCCCAGGCGCGTTTGTGGTAGCCTTTGGGCGCGGTGATCACGCCACCGGCGCCTTGGATGGGCTCGGCTATGAACGCGCAAATATGCTCGGGGCCAATCTCCTGGATCCTGGCGCGCATATCAGAGATAAGGTGGTCGAGGAACTCTTCCTCGCTCGCGTCGGCACCGTCGCGCCAATGATGGACCGACGGTAAATGGTGCACGATGTCATGGGCGGCATGCCAACCATCGGCGTAGGCCGGTGTGGTCATGGCCATCGCCAGATAAGTGGCCCCGTGATACGCGCCAATACGGCTAAGCACCTGTTTCTTCTCGGGCCGCCCAAGGCGGATGTTCATATGTTGAAGAATGCGGATCGCACTGTCATTGGCGACCGAGCCTGAGTTTGCAAAGTGCACTGCGTTAAGATGCCCAGGCGCAAGCTCCGCAATCTTTTGGGCCAGTGCCGCCGCTTTGGGATGAGTGAAGTTGTAGAAGGTTGAATAAAAATCCAAGGTCGCGAGCTGTTCGCTGATCGCGTCGATCATTTCGCGCCTGCCGTGGCCAATGTTGACACACCACAGCCCGCCGATCCCATCGATCAACTTCTCACCGTCATTGCTATAAACATAGGCCCCTTCGGCCCTGGAAATGACCGTCCTACCGCCCTGCTGCTTGAGCGCATTGAGGTCCGCAAAAGATTGAATGAGGTGGTCATCCTGTTTGAGGATTTCATCCGTTGTGAGCATCGTGCGGTCCCTTCCTGCGGTCTGGGCGAACAATCGCTCAGGCGCGGGTCTCTCGGTAGGCGGACCTTGGAAAAGCATTGCTTAGCGCCTGGCTAACTAGGTGGCGATGTCGCCGCCCAACTTGTTCATTTGGCCAGAGTCCAACAGATCCGCGCCCTGCTCTATGAAGGCCCGAACCGCTTGAGAGCGAGCGGCATCCTGTGCCGTCAGAAAGCCCATTCTTAAGGCGCGTGTGTCACCGGCGATGGGCACAATGTGCACGCGTTTACCATCCGGAGCTGTGTTGCTGAGCGTGCGAAGGTTGGCGATTGAATAGCCAAAATTATTGGCCACCATGGACCGCATAACCGCCATATCACGCGTACGTTCCGCGATATTGGGGCGCTCCTCCAGGCCATCGAAGAGCGACAGAAAATAGTCGGCGCTTGATGGCAAATCGAGAAGAACCATTGGGTATCCTACCAACTCCTCCACCGTGACCGAAGCGCGGTCTTTGAGGGGGTGTGCATCACCCATCAATGCAATGGGGGGGAGCTTTACGAGTCCCGTAAATTGCAGATCAGCAGGCAAATCCAGGTCATAGGTGAGAGCAACATCAATCTCTGCGCGGCGCAGGGCGCTGATGAGCGCGGCTTGGTCCATTTCTTTTTGGCCAATGCGCACGTTTGGATGACGGTCTTCAAAGCGTCGGCGCAGAGACGGCAAGATGATCTGAGCAAAAGTCACAAGACAGCCCACACAAAGGGGCCCGCGTACACGCCCCGAGATGTCGCCCGCAATATCCATGATCGCGCCGGCTTCGCGCAGAACCAGGCGTGCTTGCTCTAATATCTCGCGACCCGGTTGGGTCAGAGACAGGCCCTGAGCATGCTGACGGACGAAAAGTGGCAAGCCAACCTCTTGTTCTAACTGCGAAATTGCCGAAGAAATCGAGGGAGAGGACACATTGATTTGCTCTGAGGCACGCGCGATGCTCCCCGCGTCACCGACAGCCACAAAATACTCCAATTGCCGGAGAGTGAACCTCAACATCTTCTGGCCTCTGTTCTTTGGAAAGACGCGCTTGGTCTTGGGGCTAAGTCGTCGTTACGGTGGTGAAATTGTCAAGCGGACGACACCGGTCACTCGTCGCCTGGCACGCCGTAGGATGGTGCCGAGCTGGGATCTAAGGCGCGCTGTACGTAGGCGCCGAGTTGAGGCTTATAGACCGCCCACGCGTCCGCCACGGTCTGGATTGGACACTCCAGCGTCCAATCGCAGCGCAGATCCGCAACCGCCCAAGGGACTTTGTCGACCAGCATAATGCCCGCAGAATGCACAGATCCGGCTTCGCCGCCTTGGTCGAGCCCTGCAAACATGGCTGCAAGTAGCCGGTCGCCCAAGTGTCCTTGCGACGCTTCGAAACCCGTCACGATGGCCGCAGGCACACCGTCATTGGCCAACAGATTGCCACCGGAGGCCACGTCCACGCCTTGCGCTTGGCTCCAGATGCCCAGTGATTGCATGCCTGAGTGGATTGCTGTGGTGCCCTTGGCGTCAATGGCCAGGACTTGGCGATAGGCGACGTGTTGGGCTTGAGCGCGCACACCTGCAACAGCTTCGGCCGCACTCATTCCACCTTGCATCAGATCGAGCGCGAAGGGACCGAGCCTTGGGTCAGTGACATTTTGCGACGCCACGGCGCCCACCCCTGCCCTGACAAAGGAACAGCGCGCCGCAACGGCGGGAGATGAGGAGGAAATGGCAACTCCAAACATGCCTGTTTCGGCGCAGCGAGCCACAAGCGAGAAAGTCATGTCGGGATCACCGCGGTGCCATCGATTTCCACCAACCACTCAGGCCGGGCAAGGGCTTGGACAACCAGCCCCGTGGAGACTGGATGAACTCCTTTGATGTATTCGCCCATGGTGCGATAGACGGCCTCGCGGTGGCGCACATCGGTGATGTAGACCACCACTTTGACCAAATGCTCCATCGAACCGCCCGCCTCTTCGATCACCTGTTGGATATTCTGCATGACCTTGTGAGTTTGCGCCACCGGGTCATGGCTATCGATGTTTTTCGCGTCATCAAGGTTTTGCGGACATTGCCCGCGCAGCCACACGATCCGCCCCCCATCGGTCACCACGGCTTGGGCCAAATCGTTGTCCAAGTTTTGCTCTGGATAGGTGTCTTTGGTGTTGAACGGGCGAATGCGCGTGTGTGCCATGGTGTCTCCGCAAGGTAGGTTGGGCCTAACACTACCTTCGACACTTTTGAGACAAAATAACGGCTCGCAAATCGAGGCTTAGGATCGGGCTAAGTGGGTGAATTAGCATCAGACCAACCAGAGCTTTCGCTTTTCATATTTTATTCCACCGCACCTGCCCCGTAGATCAAGAAACAGATCAGCGCGAGGTGAAGCGATGGAGATGTTTGACACGGTTGTCATTGGCGGTGGCCAGGCAGGCATCGCCACGAGCGAGCACCTAAGCCAACACGGTATCAATCACGTGGTGCTGGAAAAAGGGCGCATCGCAGAAAGCTGGCGGACGCGGCGTTGGGACAGTTTGGTGGCCAATGGTCCGGCGTGGCATGACCGCTTCCCAAATCTAAAATATCCCTGTGATGACAATGCCTTCCCTGACAAAAGCACAATCGTCACTTACTTCGAAACCTATGCCAAGAAGGTCAATGCGCCCATTCGCGACGGCGTAAGGGTGACGCGCGTGACACCGGATGGTCCAATCTTTCGCCTTGAAACCTCAGATGGTCCGATCGCCGCCAACCACGTCGTTGCAGCCACCGGAGCGTTTCAGACACCGGCCATTCCGCCCATCATTCCTAAAGACGCGGGCGTGCATCAGCTGCACTCTGCCGATTACCGAAATCCCGACCAACTGCCCCAAGGTGGTGTGCTCATCGTGGGCGGCGGTTCATCAGGAAGCCAGATCGCCAAAGAACTTATGGCATCGGGGCGTGATACGTATCTCTCGCTTGGCCCCCATGATCGTCCACCACGCCGCTACCGTGGGCGCGACAACGTTTGGTGGTTGGGCGTTTTGGGCAAGTGGAACGCCGACACGCCTGGGCCCAGCACCGAACATTTGACCATCGCCGTAAGCGGCAAAGACGGCGGTAATACAATTGATTTCAGAGACCTAGCACATCAAGGATTGACGCTTCTGGGGATGTCGTCGCGCTATGACAAGGGCGTTTTGCACGTCGCAGACGATCTTCATCGCAACCTCAATGCGGGTGATGCGAAGTATCTATCACTCTTGAATGAGGCGGATGCCTTCATTGCCGAGAACGCCCTCGACCTGCCCGAAGAGCCTGAGGCGCGAGACCTGCCGCCTGCCCCGGCGTGTGAAACAGACCCCATTTTGTCTCTCAATCTGGCAACAGCTGGGATCTCGACGGTGCTGTGGGCCACGGGCTACAAATTCGACTTTTCCTGGATCGACGCAGATACATTCAATGAACGCGGGGCGCCGGTGCACCAGCGCGGCGTAAGCCGCCAACGGGGCCTCTATTTTGTGGGGCTTCCGTGGCAGACGCGGCGGGGGTCGTCGTTCATTTGGGGGGTCTGGCATGATGCCAAATTCATTGCCGACCAGATCGCCATCAAGCACAGCTATATGCAACACCATTTCGGCACGGAGTAAGCGCGGACGCCCTTTTCCACAGACCTCTCCGGACCAGAAATACATGGGCTATCTGCACGATTGACCTGCTGAACCGTGCAGATAACACCAAATGTCCGCCGTCGACCGCCCAGTCTGGTAAAAAATCATTCACTCGTTCCCTAAACAGACTTCAAAAGATAAAATCGGTCGCGTCGAGGAGCGTGTCCGCCACGCCATTGAGACGGATCGTGACATTGCCAAAGGTGACCACAGCGGTCCCCACATCGTCGGCGATCACAAGATCGCCAAAGGACCCTGCGCCAGACAAAATCTCGATCCGATCCGTGCCGTCGACATAGTCGAGTACGGTGTCGATCCCGTCGCCAAGCGCGAATTGGAAAACGTCGGCACCAACCCCGCCTGTCAGGCGGTCGTTGCCAATCCCACCGTTGAGCGTGTCAGCGCCGTCGTTGCCCACGAGCACATCCCAACCGAAGCTGCCGTCCAGAGAGTCGTTGCCGAAGCCACCAAAGAGCCGGTCCACGTCACCGCCGCCGCGCAGCGTGTCGTCGCCACCATTGCCGTATAGCGCGTCGTTGCCAGCATCGCCTTCGAGAATGTCACGCCCGGCTCCGCCGTCGAGACGGTCGTTGCCTACACGACCTTGAAGGAGGTCGTTGCCGTCATTGCCGATGATGGCGTCCCAGCCAAAGCCACCATCGAGGGTGTCGTTGCCAAAGCCCCCGATGAGACGGTCAGCTTCGCCGCCACCGCGGATGAGGTCGTCGCCTCCATTGCCGAAGATCGTGTCATCGCCGGCACCTCCCACGATGGTGTCATCACCGCCACCGCCCTGGATCGAGTCCGCACCATAGTTGGCGAAGATCAAATCTGCACCACCGCCGCCGAGGACCGTGTCGGCGCCATCGTTGCCGTAGATAGAGTCCGCTTCGGACCCGCCGTCGATGTAATCGTCACCGGCGCCGCCAAAGATACTGTCGTTGTTGGCATCGCCATAGAGCACATCATTGTCATTGCCGCCCGAGAGCCGATCATTGCCGGCGCCGCCATAGATGGTGTCGTTGCCGTTCCCGCCTCGTTGCCATCGTTAAGGGTCATCGTGTCGCCGCCGTCGTTCCCGCTGAGCGAGTCATTGCCGACGCCAACGGTCAACGTGTCTGCGGCACTCCCGCCTATGAGGGTGAAGCGTTCCACGTCGCTGTAGTAGATACGCTGCCAGCCAAAGTTTGGGTTGAACCAGCCATAGTGGGTGCCACCGGACGTGCCTGCGCTCATCCCCGCAGTGATGCTCGACCAGTCAATGATCAGGTGATCCGTGCCAGCGCCGCCGTCGAACTGTGCTCCGGCGTGGACCGAGCTTGCATCGATGGCAAAGGTGTCGTTGCCGTCGCCGCCGGAGAGGTAATGCGAGCGGCCAAAGGTGCTCGACGATGAGCCGATGTAGGTGTCTGCGCCGAGGCCACCTTCGAGCGTGTCATCGCCCCCTGCCCCTTGGATTGTCTGATCCAACGCGTTGCCAACCAGTTCGCCGTCGATCACCGAATTGTCGAGGAGCAGCCGTTCGATATCGTCGGCGCTCTCAAGCGTGAAGCTTTGGATGAAGACCTGGGCACTGTCTGTGCCCGCACCGCCCGCTTCGACAATGTTGTCGCCAAGGTTGTCGATGAAATAGGTGTCGTCGCCGCCAAGGCCGATCATCTCATCGGCGCCAGTGCCACCGTCGAGGATTTCACCCGCGCTGGAACCGTTCAAGGTATCCGCGCCCGCGCGCCCATTGAGACGGCCTCCGGTCAGGCCCGCTTGGTTGGCAGTGAGCACGTTGTCAGCCGCGTTGCCGGTGCCGACAACGGCTGTGCCCGTGAGCGTGAGGTTTTCGATGAGCGCCTGTGTGCCGGTCTCAAGCGACCAATCCACGCTGGCCTCGACGCGGTCCGTGCCGCCGTTCGTGCCAACGGGGATCTCGCCGTAGCGGTTCTCGTCGACGATATCGCTCGCGTTATCAACGATATAGACGTCATCGCCCTCGCCGCCGACCATCATGTCGGCCTCGGTGCCTCCGTCGAGCGTGTCATTGCCTTGGGACCCCACCAGGACGTCGGCACCCGCGGCACCGGAGAGCGCGTCATCGCCATTGAGGCCGATAAGCATGTCGACATTGGCACTGCCGGTCAGTGTGTCGTTGAAATTTGAGCCTTGCAGGATTTCAATTCTGGTGAGGCTGTCACCTTGGGCAATGTCGCCCTGCCCCGTGCCGGTGGTGAGGTTCACATTTACGCCAGAGGCGGCGCGGACATAGGTGATCATGTCATCATCGGCCCCGCCGTCCATCGTGTCGGCACCGGCCCCACCATAAAAGAGGTCGTCACCCGCATCACCCGTCATCGAGTCGTTGCCTGCGTGTCCAAAAAGCACGTCGTCGTCAGCGCCGCCCGAAAGCGTATCGTTCAACCCACCGCCCGCGAGCACGTCGTTGCCGTCATTGCCCGAGAGGGAGGCTGCCACCGTCAGGGACTCTTCGAGCGCAATTTGATCGTTGCCCTGGCCTCCGTCGCCCTCCACGTAGCTGCCTTGGCTATAGGCCGCAGAATAGACGTCAACGGTGACAGTGACCAAGCCCGCAGAGTCACCAGCGGAGACCAGGACAAGCTCATCGCCGTCGGTCGCACTGCCCACAAGGCGGTTCGGGGCAAGTACGCCGGTGTTGAGCACCAAGATGCCGCCGACCAGATCAGCCAAGGCGTAGGGGTCGTTTTGCGAGGTGAGGTCCGCGCGGCCATCAAAGCTAAAGCTCGCGAGCGTGATGGTTGGGCTGTTGAGGCTGAAGAGGTCGCCTCCCAGCACTTTGAGCGATAGCCGCGCACCCGCGGTGATGGCGCCGGAGGCATCAAAGAGGCTGAAGGGGTTGGTGGTCAGCGCGGCAATAAATTCGTCGTAGTAGAGCCTGCCGGATTGGGTGACTTGCAGGGCGTCAGCGAGGTCCAGATCGAGCCTTCCTGTAACGGTGCCGGACCCTTAGAGCGCGACGACAACCGCATCCAGTGCGGCGCCCACCGAAATGCCAGCAAAGACCGAAGCCTCGGGTCCGTCGCCATCAAGGACGTAGAGCCCGTTGAGCGCGGTGCCGAGGGTGGCCCCGGCCTGGGTGAGGCCGCGGGTGTTGTAGCCAAAGCCGAGGTCAAACGCGAAGCCGATCTCGCCACCTATGATGACATTGATGCCCGGCAAAACGGGGATCGAGATAATCGATTGATCCTCGGCAGTGAGTAACACCTCGGGAAAGTCAACCTCGATGAGGTCCGCATCCCCGCCGAAGAGGAGCGAAATGGCCTGCGTCGGATCTTGCAGGATCGGCATGGTGAAGGCCGCGCTGTCGATCATTCGTTGCAAGATGTCTTGGCCGCCATTGGGGCCACCCCAACCGGTACCGGAGGCATTATTTAGCGCGTCCTGCAGCGCCTCGCCCGTGCCTTGATCCGTGACGGATGCGATGGCAAGATCAGCGCTTACGCCCCGCACATCCTGGCCGGTAAGGTTGAAATCCCCAAAGTTGAGGCCTTCTTCATCCAGGCCAAGGCCATTGATGATGTTGCCCCAATCGACCACGGTTTGAGCGAGGTCGATGAACGCCTCAATCGGCGTGAGATCAATGCTTGGATCGGCCAACTTGATCAGGTCGAGCAGGTTGATTTTGCCATCACCGGAGAGATCGAGGAGCGTTTCCCAATTGGGCAGCTCTTTGAGGAACTCGATATCAGTGGTGAGGATGTCGAGCGCGATCTGGATCGGCTCAATGATTGGCTCCACCGCGTTGACCACGGGCAGGACCGCGTTTTCGAGGAACGTGCCGAGATCGAGTGTGACATCGTTGAGTACGACGGCGGGCAGCTCGCCAAAGGTCAGGTTCTGGTCATACGGCGTGATGGTCGCGTCGATGAAATCCCACTCCACCACCAGTTCGGTTGAGACCGACGGCAACGCGGCATTGCCAAAGTTGGCGTCAAGCGCGAGCGAGAGATCGGCTTGAGCAGTGAGGTTTGCGGACAACGACACAGTTTCGCCGACGCGCAAAAACCCGTCATTGTCACTGATATCAAGGCCAATGGAACCCGTGAGCGATGTGCCAGTATCCGTCGCAGTAAAGTTGAGCGGACCAAGCGACGCGGCGGCCCCAAAGACGACATTTTCGACGCCAACAAAAAGATCGAGCGCGTCGGATGTCGTATCGAGATAGAAGCCCGCCGCGTCCAGGCCAAACGTGAGATCGAGCCGGCTGTTGCGCTCAGATCGGCGGAACCTGAGACCGCCAAGCCCAGACCAGCCATACCCAAATCGCTCTCGATCGCGACGCTCGACGTGCCCGCTTGTGAAAGGTTGAAGGCCACGTCAAAGCCGCTGCCATTGGCGATGACGGAGAGCACACGCCCCAGGCCCGCCGCATCCAAGGCATCGTTCATCGCGTCTTCGATATTCTGGATGGAATGCCCCGCCACATCCTGCAACGTAGCCAGCCCCGCCAGGAGCGCCGCGCGCATCCCTTCGAGCGCATTGGTCGCGTCTGTGGCGTTGGAACTCAGCGCATGTCCCACGATCGGCAAGTCTTCGGCGAGGGCTTGAACTTCGATGGCGGTGTCTATGGCATCCAAAACGTCGGACACACCGGTCTCAAATTGGCGGATGCTTGTAAGCGCAATCATGTTATGTCCAAATAAAGAAATTGAGTAAAATGCGAGCAGGTTAGGCCAAGTGTTTTGGGTTTGGCAACACGGTTAACGCGGGTTCACTTTCTGAGTGGATCAGTGAGATCCTTCTTGCCCGTTCGGCAGGGCGCATCTGGTCAAGGCATTGATCAGCGACTACATGTTTCCTCGACTCGCCATAAGGTTCGCGCACGGGAACGCGTTCGACAAAAAGCGCGCCAAAGAGGCCCCAAGGGACGCGACGCATGACGTTTGAGGTTTTCGCGGCAGTTCTCGGTGCAGCGTTCCTGCATGCCAGTTGGAACGCCATAATCAAAACGGGTCTGTCAAAACAGACAGGGATGTTCATCCTTTCGGCGGGGCACGCGCTCATTGGTGCGATGGTGGTCCTGGGCAAACCCCTCCCCGGCCCCGAGGTTTGGCCCTGGCTATTGGCGTCTGGCCTCATCCACATGGCCTACCAGTTGTTTTTGGCATATGCCTATGAACAGGGCGATCTGAGCCGAGTTTATCCCATTGCGCGCGGCGCCGCGCCAATGATCACGGGGATCGTGGCCTTGGCATTTTTGGCCGATGAGATGGCGCCTTTGGAATATGTGGGCGTCCTGGTTCTAGGCCTTGGCATCGCCTTTATGGCGGCGGGCGTTTTCAAAAATGGAGAGTCCCGCCGTTTGTTGCCCTATGCTTTTGGTTCGGCCTTGGCCACGGCAGGCTATACCCTCGCCGACGGTCTTGGCGCGCGGGTGTCGGGGGATCCGCTCCAATATGTAGGGTGGCTTATGATGCTATCAGCGGTCTTCTATACGCCGGCAGCCGTCGCACTCAAAGGCACGGACGTGATCCGCGCCAGCGGTCGTGATTGGGCCTTGGGGCTTTTTGCAGCGGCGGCCAGCTTTTTGGCCTATGCCATCGCGGTTTGGGCCATGACGGTGGCACCACTGGTCCTCGTGGCCGCTCTGCGTGAGACATCGATCCTCTTTGCCGTGCTTATCGGGTGGCTCGTCTTTGGCGATACGATGGACCGCAACAAGATCATTGCAACCATGTTGATCCTGTTGGGTGTGGTCCTGACGCGGCTCTAAGCGCTATTTCGGCCGCAACTTGGGGTTTAATGCATCGTTGAGCCCGTCACCCACCAGTGAGATCGAGAGAACGGTCACAAAGATCGCAAGGCCCGGGATCGTCACGGTGTAGCCGGCATCAAGGATGTATTGGCGGTTGGAGCCAATGATCTGACCCCAACTAACCACATTGGGATCGGTAAGACCGAGGAAGGACAACCCCGCTTCGAACAGGATCGCGGAACCCACCATGAGCGCCGATTGCACAATGATGGGCGGTGCGGCATTGGGCAGGATCACTTGGAAAATCAATTTGAAACGTGTGGCGCCAAGAGCCCGGGAGGCAAGCACAAACTCAAACTCTTTGAGACGCAGGAACTCGGCACGCGTGATCCGGGCCACGGCGGTCCAGCTGACGATGCCGATGGCCAGCGTGATCATGGGCAGAGATGCGCCAAAAAGCGCCACGATCACCATAGAAAACAGGAGCGTTGGCAGGACTTGGAAGAACTCGGTGAAGCGCATGAGCACCTCTTCGACCACACCGCCGAAATAGCCCGCCACAGCCCCCAGCGTCACACCGATCAGGACCGATACAAGCGCTGCCGCGGCACCAATGAGGAGCGACACCCGCGCGCCATTGAGGAGCATCGCGAAGAGGTCTCGGCCCAAATAATCAGTGCCGAGGATAAACCCTTGTTGTCCCGGCGGCGAGAACGGCGCCCAGACCATGTCAAAGGGATCGGTGGGATAGAGAATTGGCCCAAAGATCGCGGCAAAGATGATCAAGACGAGAAGCGTCAGCCCCAAAAGTGCTGCGCGGTTGGCCACAAAGGTGGACCAGACTTCGCGAATGGGGCTGCGAGAGACTGTGGTGGTATCGCTCATCAGCTGCGTCCCCGGATGCGTGGGTCCATCATGCGCAGGACTTGGTCGGTAAGCAGGTTGCCCACGATCACCACCAGCGCCGAGAAAAAGAGGATGCCCAGGATCGTGGGCGTGTCTCGAGCAATGATGGATTGGAAGGCCAGCGTGCCGAGGCCCGGCCAGCTAAAGACCGCCTCCACCAACACCGCGCCAGAGATCACCGCGGAAAACTGCAGCCCCGCCACGGTGACCACGGGCGCCATCGCATTGGAGAGCGCGTGCGAATAGACGACCTTGCGCATCGGCAAGCCCTTGGCATGGGCGGTGCGCACGTAGTCGGATTGCAGCACCTCCATCATCGTGGCCCGTGCCAGCCGCGAATAAAGCGCCACGAAGATTGAGGCCAGCGTCAGCACAGGCAGAACGAGGTGATGCAACACGTCCAGCGTTTGCGCCCAAAAGCCGCCCTCAAGCGTTACGTCGCGCATCCCCGCGACCGGGAACCAGCCGTTGAGCGAAAAGGCGATGAGCAAAAGGATGCCCGTCCAAAACACCGGGGCGGAGTAGCCAAACAGGGCCAGGAAAGTGACCACGTGGCTCAGAAAACCGTTGGGGTTTTGTGCCGAGATCGCCCCGAGCACCACACCAATGAACAGCGCGAAAATCTGCGCCGTAAAAACCAGCAGCAGCGTCGCAGGCAAGCGTTCAAGGATCAAGTCGGTGACCGGGCGATTGTAAAAGTAGGAATAGCCCAGATCGAGTTGCAGCACGCCTCCGATATAGCGGCCAAGCTGCACCAAAAAGGGTTGATCGAGGCCGTAATCGGCCCGGATTTTCGCCATAACTTCTGGATCAGCGCCACCGGAGGATTGCGCGATTGTATCTGCCACATCGCCGGGAGCGAGATGCATGAGGGTGAAGTTCAGCACAAGCACCGCAATCAGCAACACCGCCGCGTAGCCCGCCCGGATCAGGAAGTTCTGTAAAAAGCCCAAAGGTTGCCCCCAAAGGTCACGGGCCGCGATGCAATGACCGCGGCCCGATGTGTTATTTACTCTTTGAGATAGGTCATATCGATGGGGGTCGATGTGCCCCAGATGCCCAACGGTGGGTTCCCCACCTTGTCCGAATAGATCGTGTGATACGGCAACGTGTTGGTGTGATAGACTGGCAGTTCATCGGCGATGATCGCTTGGAACTCTCTGTAGAGCTCGGTGCGTTTGGCCGGGTCGGTTTCCACCGCCGCCATCGCCATCAGCTCATCCACACGGGCATTGGCATACCCTTGGGTATTGGACCACACGCCCTTGCCGATGTTGGTGCTGTCATAGGTGCGGTGCACGCCGATCACCGGGTCGCCCCAGTTAAAAACGGTGTCCCAGGACATATCAAAGTCCATCTCGCCCATGCGCTTGGCCCAGGTTGGGAAGTCGGCGCTGGCGCGGACTTCGACGTCGATGCCCACCTTCTTCAGCGCGGCTTTGACATATTCCACCTGGGGTTTCACACCGGGCCAACCAAAGTCGATGGTGAGGCTAAAACGGCTGTCGCCGTTCATTGGGAAACCCGCCTCATCCAGAAGTGCCATGGATTTGTCGAGGTCAACTTCATAGGTCGGCACATCGGCATTGTAGAACGGGCTATCTGGGTGAATGCCCGTGCGGCTGTCCGCGGCTGTACCTTGCATCAACGCGTTCTGGATGAAGTTTTTGTCCACCGCATAGGCGATCGCCTGACGCACGCGTTTGTCGGACAGAGGACCGTCGCCGCCGGTGTTCATGGCCAACCAATCGAGCGGACCAATGGCGCCATAGCCCTCAGGCGTGACGGTAATGCCGGCGACCCCTTTGAGGCGGTTGACCATTTGCGGCACGGATTCGAACGCGCCCATGTGCAACTCGCCATTTTCATAAGCAATGGTGCGCGCAGACACGTCGGTGATGATGCGCAGGACCACACGGTCGAGATAGGGACGACCATCGATGAAAAAGTCGTCAAAGCGCTCCATGATCACATGCTCGCCGGACTTGAATTCCACGAGTTTGAACGGGCCAGAGCCCACCACGTTTTCATTGTTGCGCGGATGGGCTTTCACCTCGTCGATTGGGACGTCACCATATATGTGTTTGGGCAGGATCGACATCAGCTGACCTGACATCGCAAGCATCAACGCAGGGTGCGGTTTGGAGAGCTTGAGCACGGCGGTGTGCGCGTCGGGTGTGTCCACACTTTCGACCGGCGCAAACATCGTTTTGAACGGGTGGTTCGCTTTGATCACGTCAACCGAAAACGCAACGTCTTCAGATGTGATGGGCTGACCATCGTGGAAAACCGCGTCTTGGGCCAGATTGAGCGTGACCGAAAGGCCATCATCGCTCACCGTCCAGCTTTCGGCCAGATAGGGTTGCGGCGTCCAATCCTTGTCATAGCGCAGTGGCGAGGCGAAAAGCTGTGCCGCCGGGTAACCGGTGACGATGCCCGATTGCACCGCACCATTGAGCGACCGGGGATTCGAGCCGAGAACAGAAACCAAGGTTCCGCCGCGCACCGGTTCGGCATACGCCACGGTGGCAAGGATGCCCACAACCGCCGCTGATCCCAACAAGCCTTTGACAAAATGCTTCATTCACTCTCTCCCCTTATGGTCACTGCCGATGACCTTAGACGAGGTTTTTCATTTCGCAAAAGCCAAATTGCCGACAGCGCAACAGCGTGAATTGACAGGGGCGCCCCGAACGCCTTCAACTTGTGTGAATGCGCAGACGGGGGAAGACATGTCGGACATCACCATCTATTTCGCAAAAAAGATAATAACGATGAACCCCGCACGACCAGAGGCCACCCATGTGGCAGTGCGTGATGGACGCATCCTTGGCGCCGGATCGCTAAAGGAACTCGAAGGTTGGGGCACCTATACGCTGGATGATCGGTTCGCTGAAAAAATCCTTATGCCCGGATTCGTTGAAGGTCATGCCCATGCCATGGAGGGCACGCTCTGGCGCAAGATCTATTGCGGCTTCTTTGATCGCACCGATCCTTCTGGGCGGACTTGGCCCGGCTTGAAATCCATTGATGCCATCCTGGAACGGTTGCGTGACGCGGAAGCAGAGCTGACCGACCCCAACACGCCGCTTGGGGGGTTCCAACTCGATCCAATTTACATGGGCAATGTCACGGTCAACCGGCAACAACTCGACAGCGTCTCGGCCACCCGGCCCATCGGGGTTCTGCACGCTTCGGGGCACATCATGAATGTGAACACTAAGGCGCTGGAGCTTGCTGGGCTCTTGCGCCCAGGCATAAATCACCCCGGGATTCCCTTGGGCGACGACGGACTGCCGACGGGTGTGCTTAAAGGTCCCGAAGTCTATATGCCGGTCGGTCCCCATGTCGGCTTCAACCGCTCGGCCACCGATGCGGATGAAGACGGACTGCGCGCATTTGCCAAGCTTTGCGTGCACACAGGCACCACAACCGTCACCGACCTTGCCTCACGGCTAGAACCCGAAGCTGTGGAGATGATGCTGCGCGTCACGGGCGAACAGGATTTTCCAGCCCGCGTTGTTCCGCTCAAATTCTTCATGGGCCACACGCCCGAAGACCTTGTCCAAATCGCTGTTGACCTGCGCGATAGATCCACAGACAAGCTCCGTCTGGGGCGGATCAAGGTGATCGCAGACGGCTCGATCCAAGGCTTCACCGCACGTATGAAAGCGCCCGGCTACTACAACGGTGCGCCCAATGGGCTGTGGTACATCGCGCCAGAGCAAATGGATCAAATTTACCGTCTCGCGCTGCAGGCGGGCGTGCCGGTACACACCCATACCAACGGCGACGAGGCAACCGAACTCGTGCTCGACACCTTGGCCCCTGCTCTATTGGCCAATCCGCGCCCCGATCACCGCTTCACGCTCCAACATTGTCAATTGGCCGATACCGCACAATTTCGGCGGATCAAAGCGCTTGGCTTGTGCGTAAACCTCTTTGCCAACCACCACTTCTATTGGGGCGACGAGCACTATCGCCTAACCGTTGGGCCAGAGCGGGCCACGCGCATGAATGCATGCCGCACGGCGCTCAACCACGGGGTACCCTTGGCAATCCATTCCGACGCACCCGTGACCCCCCTTGGCCCCCTCTTTACGGCTTGGGCCGCAGTCAATCGGATCACAGCATCAGGGCGGATCCAAGGCGCCCACGAGCGCATTGAGGTTTCAGAGGCGCTCTACGCCATCACGCTCGGCGCCGCCTACACGCTGCATCTAGATGGCGAAATTGGATCGATCGAGACCGGAAAATCAGCGGATTTTGCGGTGCTCGACCAAGACCCCACTAAGGTGGCAGCAGAAAACCTTAAAGACATCCCCATTTGGGGCACGGTCATCGCAGGCCATATCCAAGCCGCAGCCGATCAATGAGCACGCCTGTCACCGTGATTGGCGGGTACCTCGGCGCGGGTAAGACCACGTTGATTAACACACTGCTCCGCCAAGCCGATGGGCACCGTTTGGCGGTGTTGGTCAATGAGTTTGGGGCGCTGTCCATTGATGAAGACCTGATCTTGGCCCAAGAGGGCGACGTCATCTCCATCGCGGGCGGCTGCATTTGCTGTACGTTTGGGGACAACCTGGTGGGGGCTTTCACCGATCTCTTGAGCCTCTCGCCACCTCCCGACCACCTCATCATTGAAGCATCTGGCGTCGCGATACCCAGTTCCATTGCCGCGACCCTGTCCTTGGTTCAGGGCGTCACGTTGCATGGCACTGTTGTGTTACTGGACGCCGAAACTGTCCAAAAACGCGCGCGCGACACATACATTGGTGACACGATAACACGCCAAATTGAAACCGCCGATCTTCTGCTGGCCACGAAGGCGGACTTGGTCGATGATGGCCATCTGGACATACTGCGCGACTGGCTCGGTACATTGACGGCGCGGGCCGCGCTGCTGCCAGTCCGTCATGGTGCGGTGCCAAATGAGGTTGTTTTGGGTCTACCTGCCCGCCCGGACACCTTGTCGGTGCGCGCGCTGGAAGATCACGGCGCGCTTTATAGTAGTCTCACGCTTTACCAGACCGCTCCTGCGGACCCCCACGCATTGATCCGTGCTTTCGAAGATTCACACTTTGGGACATTGCGCGCTAAGGGTCACTTTCGCAACGCCGCGCAGCAGGTGATGGAGCTTCAAGGCACTGGAGTGAGGCTCACTCTCACGCCAGCCTCCCGTGATCCCGTAGCATTGGCGATCGTGTTCATTGGCCTTAAGGCGGAATTGGACAAAGACGGCATTACTAAAGCTTTGTCACCTTTGAATTTTCATCCCAAAACGTGATACATTTTGGTGGCGATAGTGGGTGCTGTTTGCAACGAAACGGCACAAAAAATGTTGTCCAAAGGCGCGACTGTCTTGCCGCGCTCACAGAAATCAAGGTTCGCAGAAGACATGTCCCCAGCTTGGGAATTTTAGCAGCGCTGCTTGCGCGGGCGACCTACATGCAAAACCGCGCGAAACCAAATCAATGCGACCAGTTTACCGATCTCCACAAAACGCCCCTCGGCTCCCCGCTTGCCGGCTACCGCGGCCAAAATCCGCGCTGGTTGGCAGGGGCACCGCAGGTGCGCAAGACAGGACCGGTCAGAAGCCCTCCGGACTGCCGCGGATAGCGCGTTTTGTGACGTTTCCCCGCTTTCCTTACCCCCCAATAAGCATATGATCTGCCTCACCAAGCACGGGCGAGGAAAACCATGTCTGATCTGCCACTTGTTGTGTTCACGCCGTCCGGCAAACGCGGGCATTTTCCTGTGGGCACACCCATATTGACTGCGGCGCGCCAATTGGGTGTCGATCTCGACAGCGTGTGCGGCGGCCGCGGCATTTGCTCGAAGTGCCAGATCACGCCTGGCCGAGGAGAATTCCCCAAACACGGCGTCACGGTGAGCGAAGACGCCCTCTCGCCATGGAACGCTGTGGAGCAACGTTATGACGACAAACGCGGCCTCAAGCCTGGGCGGCGTTTGGGGTGTCAGGCCACAGTACAATCCGACGTGGTGATCGATGTCCCTGCGGAAAGCCAAGTGCACAAACAGGTTGTGCGCAAAGCCGCCTCGGCACGCGCGATCACCATGGCCCCTGCCACGCGGCTTTACTTCGTCACGGTCGAAGAGCCCGACATGCACGAACCCACCGGTGATCTTGAGCGTCTCCAACGCGCACTACGTACCCAATGGCCCGAGCTGGCCGACTTGCCCGACATCACCGCCGAATTGTCCTTGTTGACCACATTGCAAAAGGTCCTTCGCAAAGGCGCGTTTGAGGTCACTGTGGCGCTCTATCAGGATCACACCGGCGCATCACCGCGCGTGACAGAGGTTTGGCCGGGCCTGCATGAAAATGGGATATACGGCCTTGCGATTGATCTGGGATCTACGACGATCGCGGCCCATTTGACGGATTTGGTCACGGGAGAGGTCAAAGCCTCCTCGGGTATTATGAACCCACAAATCCGCTTCGGAGAAGACCTAATGAGCCGGGTGTCCTACGCGATGATGAACCCCGGCGGCGAAGTGGAAATGACAGCTTCGGTGCGCGAGGCAATCAACACATTGGCGGAAGAGATCGCAGGCGAGGCCGAAATCGACCCCTCCCTCGTCGTCGAGACCGTCTTCGTCTGTAACCCGGTCATGCACCACTTGTTGCTGGGCATTGACCCAGTTGAATTGGGCCAAGCGCCTTTCGCGCTTGCCACCTCAGAAGCTCTAACGCTGAGCAGTAGTGATCTCGAACTCTCCGCCATCAACCCCCGCGCACGTATTTATATCTTGCCCTGTATCGCCGGGCACGTGGGTGCCGATGCTGCTGCTGTTGCGCTATCAGAAGAGCCGGGCACATCCGAGGACCTCGCCTTGATTGTCGATGTGGGCACAAACGCCGAGATCCTCTTGGGCAATACCGAACGTGTCTTGGCCTGCTCTTCACCCACTGGACCGGCCTTCGAGGGGGCTCAAATCAGTTCAGGTCAACGCGCCGCCCCCGGTGCGATTGAAGCCATTCGCATCGATCCAGTAACCAAGCAACCTCGGTTCCGCGTGATCGGGAGCGCATTATGGTCTGACGAAGACGGCTTTGCAGAAGCAACAGCCGCCACCGGCATCACCGGCATTTGCGGCTCTGGCATCATCGAAGCGGTGGCTGAGATGCGCTTGGCGGGGCTTTTGGATGGGTCTGGCCTAATCGGATCAGCCGAACAGACCGGCACGCCACGCTCGATCCCAGAGGGACGCACCCATGCTTACTTGATCCATGACGGCCGTGCCGATGGTGGCCCTTTGGTTACCGTCACCCAAGGCGACATTCGCGCCATTCAACTGGCAAAGTCGGCGCTCTATGCGGGCGCGCGGCTTTTAATGGATGAAATGGGCGTCGAAACCGTGGATCGCGTGGTGCTCGCTGGCGCTTTTGGAGCTCATATCTCGGCCAAACACGCAATGGTTCTGGGCATGATCCCCGATGTGCCGTTGGACAAGGTAACATCGGCTGGCAATGCCGCCGGGACCGGCGCGCGCATCGCGCTCTGCAATCAGGATGCACGGGCCCGGATCGAAGGCATGGTCCGCGAGATCACAAAGGTCGAAACCGCGATCGAGCCCAAGTTCCAAGAGCATTTCGTCAACGCAAACGCCATCCCCCACGCCACGGACCCCTTCCCGGAATTGGGCCAAGTGGTGTCGCTGCCGAAAGTCAATTTCAACGCCGGCAGCACCGGCGATGCAGAAGGTGGGCGACGACGACGTAGACGACGGGCCTGATAGATGGGGCTTTGCCGCGACGCCATAGGCGCCTTCCAAAAAGTACTTTTCGCCCGCAGAAACAGAGATCTTCACCTTTTTGGCAGGCTTGTATTTGGCTTGACGTGAGCGACGCCGCCACGTACCCAACCGATCCGGGCGGGTATGGTGAAAAGGTATCACGCGAGCTTCCCAAGCTTAAGTTACGGGTTCGATTCCCGTTACCCGCTCCATCTATGACATAAAATACAAGTGGTTAGGCATTTTCTCAGGATTTTACCCCACACTACCATCGCAAACCAATGCACCTCGCGGCCTTTGCCGTGTCATCCATATTAAGGCTCCTTCAATTTGCATTTGAGGCATGACAAGGTGTGGCGGTAAAGCTTGACCACGACGCGCAGGGGCCCGTTGCACTTTGAGCAGTTAGCCATCGCCTAGACCCTCCTTTGATCGCGCTGCTATTTTTTCGCCAAGCGCAGGCCGAAGTGCCACGCGAGCCTTAACGTGCAGCATTTGGCTCATGAGCGTGTTGCAATCTCTTAGCCCAGCGTAACCTTTGGTTTGAGCTATCGCACTGGCCATGTGATCAACGGCTGCATCTTCACCCAACGCCTAGACCCGCGCCTGCACGTTCGCTTTAAGGTTTGTTAATCGCAACCCGCCCAGATCGCTCGATGCAGCCAAAGCGCCCGAGCATCAGGAGTATGGTGCCTTTTTCTCTCCGTCACCTGTCCAGAACCCAACGCGAATGCGTGTGTTGTCTCTGGTTGTTTTCCAGAGAGCTTTTCCCTTGGAAGGTCCGTCAGCAATTTTGGAGAAAATTCGGCGTCAGTCATAGGTCAGGTTCATTCCTATAGAGTATTGCTGCCAGAGGCAGTTAAGTAAGACTATGAGGCTCAAGATCATCAGAAAAGAGAAGCCGACGAACGTACCCGCAAAACTCGCATCAATTGCGATCGCCATTGTCGCAACGACCACACGAATCTCTCCGGTTCTTTTCGTTTTTGAGCTAATACCACCCGGCGTGAAGGCGGGGCGGTCTTAGCTATGGCATAAATCAGAACGACAAAGGACAAAAGAGCCATCAGTGATGTCGTAGTAAATCTGATAGCACTTTGGCCCAGCGTTCCATTTCTTTCGTTCAGACCGAGCGCAGACGTGGCGTCGTTGGCAAACCAGGACCAGAAGTTCATTCCGTCGGAAGACAAATAGGTGATCTGCAACTTGATACATGTGGCCAGCCAAATGCCAGTTATCACCACAACAGTGACGGTTTGGATCAGATCAGCTCTCGTAGCTCTGGCCAATATTGTGGCATCTATTGATCCGTTTGCGAATGATCTCAAGCTTCTCGGATGCAGAGTACCTCATTCGTCGTCGCCCCCATCGCCTGTCATGCTTTTTTTGAGAAGGCGAAGTTCGAGCGTCTGCTCAGCGACAACTTCCTTCAGATCTTTTGCCTCGCGGCGCAGTGCCTTGACCTCATCGGTGTTCGCCGCGCGCGCTGTATCGCCAGCAAGACGGCGCTTGCCTGCTTCCATGAAGTCCTTGGACCATTTGTAGTAAATGCCCTGAGAAATCCCCACGCGGCGGCATAGCTCAGCAATGCTGTCCTCGCCGCGCAGGCCATCCAGCACGATCCGGATCTTTTCTTCGCTGGAATACTGCTTGCGGGTCGCCCGCTTGATATCTTTGACGATCTTCTCGCCAGCGCTCTTCGTTGTCTTTCTCATCGTCCACTCCTCGGTGGCTACGATGAGCAACAAACCCTCTCTTAGCAAATAATCCTATTTGGACCCACTAGCGCTGACGTCAGACAGAGGGAATACCTGCACCGGAACTGACAAGCGCGCCATCGGCATCTGTTACTCCGGTGCCAACGTCGAGAACTTCGTAAATGATCGGGCTCATTGCTGTCTTGCGCAGAACCTCGAACATTTCTTCGGCGGCCGAGTCGATGCCTGCTTGCAGAACGGCCGAGGTAAATTTGTTAGACATTGATAATCACCACGTCGCGTGGGAGATCAGAGAGGATTTCCGGACCGTCAGAATGTAGAAATACGATCTCTTCCAGGCGGATGCCGAAACGGCCGGGTAGATAAATGCCCGGCTCAATGGAAAAGACCATGCCTTCATCTAATAAGGTTTCGGAGCTGGCAGTGATATAGGGCGGCTCGTGCACTTCGGTCCCAAGACCGTGGCCAGTACGGTGCACGAAATACTCTCCATAGCCTGCCTGAGTGATCACGTCGCGTGCTGCCTGATCGACAACTTTCGCCGGGACCCCGGGCCGTGCAACATCAAGTGCCGCTTGAACCGCACGATCAACCACATCGTGCACTTCAACATAGCCCTCAGGTGGGTTGCCAATAACGGCCATGCGCGTGATATCGCTGGAATAGCCGGCCAGACCTGCACCAATATCCATAACAACCGCATCGCCTGATTTGAGGGCCTTTGAGCCTGTCTGATGATGCGGGAACGCGCCATTTTCTCCAGCCCCCACGATGCCAAAAAGCGGTTTTGCCCCTTGCAATAGGAAGCTGTCCTTGATGGCGGTGCCGACCTCTTCTTCACGCAGTCCCGGTTTCATCATGGCCCAGGCGGCCTGCAACGCGCGATCTGCGATCTGCGCGTTCCTTTTAAGTGCGTTGTAGGCTGCGTTGTCCTTGCGCATACGCAACGCGCCTACGGTGGAGTCAGTGAATTGCCGTTTGGCGTTCATAAGACGATCCTGCACCAGCGATGCAAAATCGGCCCGCATGGTTTCATCCAATACGATGCTTCGCGCGCCATTGGCGTTCAGATGATCCAGAAGGTTCGACCAGGCCATGTGGGGGCCTTCGTCATCGGCCCATTTGAAGAACGAAATATCGGTTCTAGCACGCATGCTTTCTGCCTCGAGAGCGGGCATAAGGAACCCAGCTCTGTCTTGCGTCGTGCAAAACAAAAGCGGGCGTTCATCTGCATGGGGATGTAGTCCCAGAAGCCATTCGAGATGCGCTCCGGGACCCAAGCAGATCAGGTCAATTTCCTGATCTGCCATTGCTGAGCGGAGTTGCTTAAGTCGAACCTCTGTTTTGTCTTCCATATTAGTTAGCCTTCACGACGATACGGTTACCGAAGATGTAACCTTGATCGAAAACACCGATTTTTGCCATTTCTTCTTCGCATGGTGCTTCGCACGACCATTTTCGGCTGGGTGTCCAGTTGCAGGCCTTTTTCATCTCGGCTGCATATTCGGCGTCCTTCATGGCCGCGATAGATACGTCAATGACCGGGACGCCCAATTTCTTTTCCAGCCTCTCGTGGAACCCGATTTCCAACGTGCACCCGAGAATGATTGCTTCGGCATATGCCTGCTCGATGGCGGTTTCCGCCGCCTGAGTGAGCAGGTTATTGGTTCTTGCATGATCAGCCTGGAATTCGTTGACACCAAGACCCACGTGAAAGAAACCTGCACAGGCGTTGCTATAGCCATGGTGTTTAACGGTCGAAGACATCTGGTCGACCCATTTTTGCCGCCCGACAATGACCCCGAAGCGGTTGCAGAGATTGCTCGCCAAGCGGCAAGAGGCGAGGCATGGCGCAGTCACGATCATATCGCCGGACACTTCGCGAGCATCGTGTAGAGCCGTATCATAGAAGCAACCGATGGCAAGCGCATCGAACCCTTCCCTGGCTGCGGCCCGCGTGGCTTTGATAATCCCTGCGGTGACCATGGCTTCGTAGGATCGAAACTCAATATGTGTGAAGGCGCCTTCGCTTTCGGCCAGAGAGGTGACATGCACCTCGGTGTCGGGCAGCTTGTATTGCGCGGCCATGTCCGCAAATACCTGATCGTAGAGCGGCGTGCCTACCGGATTAAGATACATAATCTTGCGTTTTGGATTGGACATGATTGACCTCCTGTTGGTCTGTTCGACAGAATGATGTGAGTGCCGAATGGCTCTCAACTTTCGAATATTTTCCGTTTGTTGATTTCTGTTTCAGGCGGTGTTTCGCGTGAACCCCGGCGACCCGGTTGCCAGTTGGAGGTCGCTTTAAGATGGACAAGGTACGGCGCTCGCTCAAAGGCGGCCGTGGCTGGGTCAATGAGTGGACCGCCACCTTCGCGCCGCTGTATCTTGTGACAAATGATCTTCATCATGCAGCCCAGGTTAGGACCTAAGCACCATCTTCCTCGACTGCTGCGCTACCGGGACGAGGTACATGCGCCGCGCCATCAGAAACTACGCATCCAATCCGTAGACCGATTTGGCGCGCTCTTCAGAAACGAACCCGTTCTTGATGTCCTGGGCAATGCTGTCAGGGTTGCGGTTCTTTGGATCGCCGAAGCCTGCGCCGCTTGATGTGACAACCCGAACGACGTCGTCGGTGGTCAACTCAAGACCTGAGACAAACGAATAGCGTTCTGTGCCCTCTGGCTTGATCACCTCGACATAGTTGCCGGATCCCTCTTTACCGCCTTCCAGCGACCAGGGTTTGACCTTGGAACGAGTGTAGCCGGCGGTAACAAATCCGTTTTCGGTCCTGATGCGATATTCCAGAATAAGGCCACGACCGCCGGTGAATTCGCCTTCTCCACCTGGTTCCGTGTTGAGTGCCATCTGGTCAACATAGAGACCGTTGCGCGCCTCTGAGATTTCAGCGGGTGTATTGTAGGTCTCACCATGAAAACCGGAGAAAATGCATGGATTGCCATCCCGGCCGTCCCAGGCACCCCAGCCACCAATCTGTGGTTCAATAATCGTGTATTGCCTGCCCGTATCTGGGTGGATGCCTCCGATGAACGTCCCGCATATGGAACTAAAATGCCCGGCTGGCAGACGGTCCGGGATGTGTGGCGCAAGGCACCTCCAAATCAAATCGTAGACGCGCACTTCTGTTTCAAAGTAAAATCCGATGGCTGCCGGTTCTTTCGCATGAAAAACTGAACCCTCGCGTGTCAGAACCTGCAGTGGTCGGAAGGATCCGTCATTGGCCGGTGTGTCCGGGTCTGTGACGGATTTGAATACCATCTGAGCGCAGATCATCGTACCGTCGCGGCTGGTGTTGGTGCAGCCAGGATCCTGATCGGGATTGTCGCGCAGATCGACGATGAAATCCTCGTCGGTAATCGTGACCTTAACGTTATAGACTCGCCCGTCGTCCTGCTCTTCGCTCAGCTCAAACGTACCTTTTGGCAGGTTGGCAAGTTCGGCGGATGCGGTTTTGTGGCCGAACTCCATGAAACTGTTCATCGCTTCGGTGAATGTCTCAACACCATATTTTTCGGCCAGATCCTCAAGACGCTTGGCACCCACACGGACCGACGCGATGGCCGCCCAGACATCACCCAAAAGGAAGTCGGGCATCCGGCTGTTGGTGGTGATGATGTCCATCAATGCTTGATCTGTGACACCCTCACGGATGAGCTTAACGGCGGGCAGGCGGAGCCCCTCTTGGAAAATCTCGGTTGCCTCACCGGAGAGTGACCCAGGTGCCATGCCGCCAACATCCGAGTTATGGGCGATGTTGGCTGTCCAGGCGATCAACTGCCCGCCTGAGAATACCGGCATTGCCAACACCAGATCGTTGAGGTGCGTCACCCCGCCATGCCAGGGATCGTTGGTGATGAACACATCGCCAGGCGCTATCTCGGCATGTTTGCCCAGAATAAACTGCACGGATTTGTCCAGAACACCGATAAAGGCAGGTATGCCAGCACCGGAAGAAGCGATGCGCCCCTCCGCATCGGTAATACCGGTTCCCATATCTAGAACCTCGTAAATAATCGAGGACATGGCCGTTTTGCGCATCGCTGCGAACATTTCATCTGCAGCGGATTGAAGTGAGTTCTGGATGATTTCCAGTGTGATTGGATCAGTCGCCATCGTTTAGCCCTCCAGCACGATGTGAATGTTACGGAAGGCATCAACCCACACTTTGTTGCCGGGATGGATCACTATGGTGGTGCCGCTGTCTTCGACAATTGCGGGCCCATCAAACTTCATGCCCGGCAACAGCTTGTCGCCATTGTAGATATCTGCCTCATGCTTGCCTTCCAGCGCGTAATCGACAGTCCGCTTTGACTTAATCGCAGGGGATGCATCGGTGTCACCGAGTGGCGCAGGCGTCATCTCGATTTTGCCGACCTCGGCGCGGGCGACAAGGTGGATGCCGACCATCTCCACCGGCGCATTGAGACGATACGTGTATTCCTTCTCATAGGCGGCGCGGAAATCCTCGGCGATCTTATCCAGGGCCGCGTCGGTTACTTCGCCATGCAGCAGCACTTCGGTTGTGTGCTCTTGGTTCTGGTAACGGAATTTGCCATAGCGCAGGAAGGACACACGGGACGGATCAACACCGTCTGTCTTGAATGCCTCACGCGCTTGAGATTCTGCCTCGGCAAAGACGCCTTCGATGGTGACACCCGCCCCTTCGTGCAAATCCGCGAGCTGGGTTACAAAGAAGTCGCGACGCAGGTCTGACATCATCATCCCCCAAGCCGAGAACACGCTCGCCGCAGCCGGCACGACCACCTGCTTGACCTGCAGCTCTTGGCCCAAAGCCACGGCATGCATCCCGCCCCCACCGCCGAAGGCCAGAAGGGTAAAGTCGCGGGTATCGTGACCGCGATTGAGCGAGACCAGTTTCAGCGCATTGACCATATTGTTGTTGGCGATGCGGACGATGCCACGTGCGGCTTCGTCGGTATCGACGCCTAATTTGTCGCCCACCTCTGTCAGTGCCATTTCTGTCGCGTCCATCTGCGCCTCAATTGCGCCGCCGCAGAAATAATTGCGGTTGATCCGTCCCAGCCAAAGGTTCGCGTCGGTGGTTGTGGCATTGTTGCCGCCCTTTCCATAGGCGGCAGGTCCAGGAAGAGCACCGGCCGATTGTGGCCCCACATGCAACTTGCCAAAATCGTCAACCCAGGCGATCGACCCACCGCCGTTGCCGATCTCGACTAGATCGACCACTGGCACCATGATTGGATAACCCGCCGATTTGCGCGACCGCTCGATCCAATAGTCGGTCATGATCCGCACTTCGCCATCTTCGATCAGCGAACACTTGGCCGTGGTGCCACCAATATCGAGGGCCAATATATTGGGATCGCCGATCAACTTGCCAAGTTCAGCGGCACCCCAAAAGCCAGAAGCCGGACCGCTTTCGACCATTGTGATTGGAACGGCAGAGGTGGCATTCAAGCTATCGACGCCGCAGTTTGACTGCATGATGAAGGGCGATTGGCGCAGACCACCGGATGTTAGCCCTTCGTCCAGTTTACCCAGATACCGTGCCGCAACAGGTTGCACATAAGCCGACAAAACGGCTGTATTGGAGCGCTCATATTCGCGCCATTCCCGAGTGATCTGGTGGCTGGCAACGACCGAGACATCTGGCCACAGTTTTTTCACTTCGGCCAGCAGCACCTCTTCATGGCTGGTATCGGCGTAAGAATGCAAAAGCGAGATTGCGATAGCCTCGACCCCTTCGGATTTGAACACGTCCAGGATCGTGGGCAGTTCGCTCAGATCAAGCGGTACACGTTCCTTGCCCTGATAGGTCATCCTTCCCGGCACCTCGGCCCGCAAATGACGCGGAACGAAGGGTTCTGGCTTTTCATAGTGCAGGTTGAAGAAATCCGGCCGATTGCCGCGCGCGATTTCAAGCGTGTCCCGGAAGCCTTCGGTTGTGATCAGTCCGACCTTTACACCCTTGCGCTCGGTTAAGGCGTTGATCACCACCGTCGTCCCATGGGCCATGAAGTCCACATCTTTGGTGGCGATGCCCTGATCTTCCATTTTGCTTAGGACGTTGAGGACCCCTTGTTCAAAATTCGGGGGCGTCGTATCGGATTTTGCCGTGATGACTCGCATGCCATCATCGCTCGTTTCAAAAGCAACAAGATCAGTGAATGTACCACCAACATCTGTGGCGACGCGGCGAATGGAATTGGACATGTGTGCCTCCCTTCAGAGCGCTTTGGCGACGAGCAAGGCCAGTGCGCCGGATTGTATAAGTGAATTTGCGGCGACCACCCGATCTGGGGTGTAGTGGCCCGCTTCATGCAGACAGTTCAGGGTGCCAATCACTGATCCACCGACTTCGATCGGCAGGTTCAGACAGCTTTCGCAACCCAGAGACTGGATGAGTTCATAGTCGCCAAACACAGCGGCGATTTCTTCGATGGTATTCGCCACAAATGTCTGGCGTTTGTGCTGGACTTGTTCAGACCAGGCATCATGGCGCAACGGCTTTTCACCTGTGGCGGGATAGGCGTCGGGCATATTAGTATAGCTGCGCCGAGCTACGCCCTTGTCGTGGTCGATCTCCATTATGGTAAACAGCTTTGCGCCGATGGTGTCCTGAACAAGTGCGTCAACAGCGGCATAGGTTGCCTGCGGTTGGTCTACGCTTGCCAATGCTGTGGTAAGGTCTGTCATGTCTGTCCTGCCAGCTTGTCTCGAAGGGTTAATTCTTCGGCATCCACAACAGGGACCGTCCCGATAAGAGAGCGGGTGTAGGGTTGTTGTGGGTCTGTGAAGATTTGCGAAGTGTCGTCGATCTCAACCAGTTTGCCCGATTGGAAAACAGCAACCCGATCCGCGATGTTGCGCACCACTGCGAGGTCATGTGTGATAAAAACATATGTCAGCCCAAGATCCGTGCGCAGGTTGTTGAGCAGGCGTAGGACACGTGCCTGCACAAGCACGTCAAGCGCCGATGTCGGTTCATCAAGAACCAAGAGCCTTGGGCTACATGCAAGGGCACGGGCGATACTGACGCGTTGCCGCTGGCCTCCGGAAAGGGCCGAAGGCGCTCGTTTTCGCATTTCGGTCGGCAAGCCCACGGCCTCCAAAGCACGTTCGACCGAATTCCATCGCGCCGACTTGGGCCCGATGTTGTAGGTATCAAGGCCCAGCCGAACTGATGCACCGATGGATCGTTTCGGGTTTAGCGATGACAGTGGGTTTTGCTGCACCAGCTGTATGGCACGGCGTTGCCCGGGGGAGCGCCGTGCGCCCAGTGGCTTTCCGTCGAATGTAATCAGACCAGATGTTTGCGACAGTATCCCCATAATCATGTTCGCCAAAGTCGTCTTGCCCGAACCGCTTTCGCCGACGATGGCCAAACACTCGCCTTCGCGCACGTCAAAGGAAACGCCGTCGATTGCTCGCACGGCCATCTGACCTGCACCAAATGTCTTTGTCAGGTTCTGGATGCTCAGAAGGCTCATGCCACATCTCCGTGACTAATCTGAGGCGCAAGAAACGCCTCACTCACCTCTGGCACTTCGGGCAGGCCCGCCCCGGTGATCCGCGGTACGGCAGACATCAAGGCGCGCGTATAGGCATGGCGGGGATCGGCAAAAATGGCCGCTGTTGGGCCGTCCTCAACGATATTCCCGCGGTAGATCACAAAAACACGGTCTGCAAACTCCCGCACCACGCCAAGGTTATGTGAAATGAACAGCACTGCTGTCCGATGGTCCGTCACCATGTTGCGCATCAGATCGAGCGTCTGTGCCTGCACCGACACGTCCAGTGCTGTGCCCGGTTCATCGGCGAGCAGCAATTTCGGTTGATTTGCGAGCGCCATGGCGATCATGACGCGCTGGTTCATGCCACCAGAGAGCTGAAAGGCATAGGAGGCCAACACCCTTTCGGGGTTCGGGATCGACACCTCATCCAACATTTCGGTCGCTCGCAGCAGACAATCCGCTTTAGCCCGGTTTCCGTCTCGGCGGCGCAAGATTTCAATGAACTGTCGCCCGATCGTGAATGTTGGGTTCAGCGACGAGGTTGGATCCTGAAAGATCATCGACATCTCGGTGCCGCGTAAGCGAGCGCGGTCACGCCGCACCATGCCCGATATGTCCTTGCCTTCAAAGACCACATCACCTGTGATGTGGGCGGTCTTGGTCTCTTGCAGTAACCCAAGGATGATCCGGGCCGTCACCGACTTCCCCGAGCCACTTTCCCCCACAAGCGCAACACGTTCGCCCGCCGCGATTGAGAGTGATATGCCATGCAACACATCGGTGGTCGCAAAAAGCTCTTTGAAGGAGAGAGTGAGGTCGCTTATTTCAAGCAGCTTTGTCATTGGTTGACCCCCAGCACTTCGCGCAGGCCATCGCCGAGCAGATTGAAACCGAACACAACAACTAGAATTGCCAGTCCCGGAAACACCGTTAGCCACCAGCTGTCGGGCAGATACCGCGCGCCTTCTGCAACCATGGATCCCAGATCCGGCGTGGGCGGTTGCACGCCCAAGCCCAGGAAGGACAGAGACGAGGCGATGATGATCACAAAGCCCATGTCCAGCGTCATCTTAGTGATTATGGCCGGTAGGCAATTCGGTAGGATCTCACGAAATGCGATATGAACGGTCGAGGCACCAATGACCTCCGCGGCCAGCACATACCCCTCTTCCCGCTCGCTGCGGGCAATTGAATAGACCAATCGCGCATACCAGGGCCACCACATGACCGTAACCGCAAGCATGGCGTTGGTAAGCGTCGGTTCCAGCACGCCCATCATAGCAATGGCCAGCACCAGTGGCGGGATGGAAAGGAAGACATCTACGATGCGCATCAGAACGGATTCCGTCCAGCCGCCCATGTAGCCCGCCAAAAGGCCGATCATTGCCCCGATGGGCGGCGCGATGGCCAGCACGACCAAGCCCAAAAAGAGTGAAACCTGGTAGGCATAGAGCACACGGCTAAAAATGTCTCGGCCGACCAGGTCGGTTCCCATCCAGTTCCTCGGGCTCGGCTCCTGGTTGGCAAAGGCAAAATCCACCACGGCGCCGTTGTGCGTCGGGAAGGGCGCAATCCATGGTGCCAAAAGGGCGACCAAGACGACCAGTGCCACAAGACAAAGGCCCAGAAGCGAGAGCGGGTTGCCCGAAAGTATGCGAAAGGCACGGATCATAAGCTGGCCCTCGTTGAATGGCGGATACGTGGATTGAGGAAGGCAATCAGCAGATCTACGATGATGTTCACGATCAGGAATGTCAGGGCGATGACCAGCACCGTGCCCATGATGGCATTCAAGTCCTTGCGCAGAATAACCGCGACGCCGTAGCGGCTGAGCCCTGGCCAAGCAAAGACCGCCTCGACCAGGAATGCATTTCCGAGCATCGCCGCAAAATCGAGACCGATAATGGTCAAAGACGGAATCAGGGACGGCTTGAAGGCGTACATGCGGGCGATGCGGGATGGGAAAAAACCGTAGGCCTGCGCCATTTCGATGTAAGGCCTGTCGTAGGTCTCAACCATATTGGCCCGGGTCAACCGCGCCGCCTGTCCGATACCGGATAATGCCAGTGCGCATGCCGGGAGAACCAGGTGACTTAGCGCATTGCCGAATGCCAGAAGGTTCCCAGAAAGGAGCGTGTCAATTGTCAGAAATCCCGTAACGCGCTCAATCTCGTAGATGTCCGATATCCGCCCCGCGATCGGGAAAAGCGGTAGGTAGAACGCAAAGAGAAGCATCAGGATCACGGCCCAGACAAAACTGGGCGCCGACACCGTGAGTAGTGTGAAGAGGCGCACCAGATTATCTTGCCAGCGTCCTTTGTGTCGTGCCGCCAATATGCCCAGCGGCAATCCGCAAGCCACCATGATAACGCCAGCGAAAAGCACCAGTTCAAGGGTCGCGGGTAGGAACTGGGCGATATCCAATGTGACCGGGCGGTTGGTATAGAGCGACATGCCCAGATCACCGCGGGCCACATCCGCCACGAAGTGTCCATATTGCACGACCAGTGAATCATCCAAATGCATCTCTGCCCGTAGGTTCGCTACCTGCTCGGTTGTGGCGTTAGGCCCCAAGGCGATGCGTGCTGGATCGCCGGGGATCACGCGGGCGATGGAGAAGATCAGCATGGATACCCCGATGAGAACGATCAAAGAGATACCCAGCCGCCTCATCAAAAGGCGGAGGACAGGAGATTGCATGTCTAGAACTCTCGTTGCAGGTATCATGCCCCCAATAAAGGGGGCATGATGTTTCGACAGGGAGAGGTTACTCTTCCACCATTTCCATGAGGCGGAAGGTAAATCCGAGCCCATCGAGCCCGAATGCTTTTTCTGGGTCGCTGAGTGCAGGCACTCGAACCCGGGTAGAAGCCGCAAAGACCGATTGGCGGTCAAAGCCATAGATGGTTGGGGCAATCTTCATCAGTCGCGCGTTGAGGACTGCATAGGCTTCTTCGCGTTCGGTATCTGAAGCCGCGGTCCGACCAGCTTCCAGGAATGCATCAACCTGTGGGTCATTGAGATATTCCGGAGATTGCCATGTTCCGGGCGTCGACGAATGATACATTCCATAAAGCAGAGTATCTGGATCGCCCGTCACGGCATTGACGAAAAGCTGACTGATGTGTGGTGTGTTTTCTGGATTTGACACTTGCTCTGCAAACAAGGCCCAGGGAAGTTTGGTTATATGTGACTGGATGCCCAGTTGTGTGAAATTGGATTGCATAAGTAATGCAAACCGCTCTTCTAGCGGCACTTCAGCGATCCAACTGATCTCGATGTCGATGTCAGCTGGGTCATAGGCGCAGGCTTCCAAGTATGCCTTTGCTGCATCCAGGTCTTTCTCAATCACCATATCCGCTGGATTTGACCCGAACATTCCAACCGGGATCGCGCCAGTGGCCGGGCTGCCAGCGGACACCTCATCCGTGATGGAAATCATTTGTACTGCCGTCGCGTAGTCGAAAGCATTGGCGAGAGCGAGGCGACAATTCACATCGTCCAAGGGCGCCTGCGTTGTATTCATCTTGAAGTAGAACGCGCCGGTGCCTGTTTCAGTGAGCAATTGCGCACCATCTCTGGCCATGGCCTTCATGACCTCAGGCGGCAGCCATTGACTTGAGATATCGTGCTCGTCTTGAGCGATCAACGCGCGGACGGTCGCCGCCTCAAGTCCATAGCGCAGGCGCACTTTGTCGGGAGCAACATCCGGCACACCGAGAAAATACGCATCGTGACGCGCCATCACAGTTTCTTCCTGTGGGTTATGCGAGGTGACGGTATAGGCACCTGTGCCTGCGCCATTCGCGCTCAGAAATGTTTCGCCCCATTCGTCGTCACCTTTATTCGCTTCGACCAGTGCCTGATCGACAATGGGCAAGCGCACCAATGAGGCAACAAACGGTGCGTACGGTTGTTCTAGAGTGAAGACGACCGTGTCTGTATCCGTTGCCTTTGCGGAGACGCCTGCAAACAGATAGGACAAACCAGCGCCGAGCGCTTGGGCGCGTTCGAGCGAATAGACAACATCCTCAGCACGCAGTGGATTTCCTGACTGGAAATTTACATCGTCGCGCAAAGTGAATGTATAGGTCGCGCCGTCGACCTCCCAGCTTCTGGCAAGATGAGGCACATGGCTTGCGCCGCCCTGACGTGGCAATACCAGAGTGTCGTAGACGTTAAACATCAGGATCGAGTCGGCATAGTCGGATGCCTTGGCAGGGTCGAGTTCACCGACCGCAACTTCATCAAGCCTCAATACCGTTTCGGCGAAGGCTGGCGACGTCAGTGCAGTCGCGGCCGACAGCGCAGTAATAAATATTGGTTTGCGGATCATTTCTCGTTACTCACTTTCGATTTTCCTTTCGCCTCGCCACCCAAAGAGGAAATTTTGTGGATGGGAGCCGGCGCTTCTCCAAAGACGTCCATGGTGCCGCACCAGAGGATCGAGGCGGTTTCCGTTCCATGGTTCCAAGTCGAGTGCACTCTCGAGCTATCGAAATGAATGGTGTCGCCAACAGACATGACCGTTCTCTCGCCTTCAATTTCGACAGTGATCTCACCAGCGAGGATGAAGAACATTTCCTCCCCTTTGTGGCTGATCGGTTCGCTGCGGTGACCTGGCGGTTCATGCACGATGACGGAGTGAAGTTGAGAGCCCGGGAAGGTCGTTGAAACGCGTTCGTAACTGACATCGGCACCCGGAACCGAATAGGACACACGAGAAGCCTGTCGTGACATGTCACCTGCGTCAGGCTGCGAAAGAAACGCACTCATCGGCGTCTCGAGGATCTCCGATATCCCTGCCAATGACGCAAGCGACGGAACGGTCAAGCCACGTTCGATTTGACTGATGAAACCCGTAGAGAGGCCGGCGGCGTCTGCGACGGCTTGCATGGTCAAACCCAGTTCCTTGCGTCTAGTCCGCAAGAGGCTTCCGAGTTCGAATACCTGTTCGGTTGGAGCTCTATTTTTTATCATGACTAACATTCTTCTGGGAAAAAATTTTAGTCAAGGTAAAATTTTAGCTGTAGTAAAATTCAGTCCGGAGTTCTTAAAACCAGACCTGATTCACTTCAACCGAAGTCTCAATGGCAGGGGAGCTTTCTGGACTTCATCGACATAGCGTCGATCTGCCGATGGCGCCGTCATTGGTCAACATGACGTCGAGACGGCAAGCTGGGTTTGTGTGGTTTGGTTTGGCTCAGAGGAAAAACTTCTGTAAACCGCAGGTTAGCAGGTGGCACCCGCAAGTGAACCTAGTTCAATTTTAAGCTATTGGTGAGTACATCCCACCGACGTGATAAGATCGCAATGAAGAAAAAAGGCAATTAGTGTGTGCATAGGTAATGTGAGATGCCCGCAAAAATAGCGCCGAGTCCGGGGAGATCATCCGCACTTTGAGTAGCCGCAGGAGGCACAGGTCATGCAACCCTCTTGCATGTGCATGTCGAACTGACCGCAGTTCGGGCAAGCCACCCCGCGTGGTGCGTCGAGGTTTACTACTTGGGCCTTGGGATCTTCTTTCAACCCCATGCCTTCGCCTTCGATAAAGCCTGTGGCCACCAAGTGTTGTTCTATGACACCGCCGATGGCCGCCAGGATTGACGGGATGTACTTGCCCTTCACCCAAGCGCCGCCGCGCGGATCGAACACGGCCTTGAGTTCTTCGACGACAAAGCTCACATCCCCGCCGCGCCGGAATACGGCGGAGATCATCCGGGTGAGCGCCACCGTCCAAGCAAAATGTTCCATGTTCTTGGAGTTTATAAAGACCTCAAACGGGCGTCGGTTGCCGCCCACCATGATGTCGTTAATCGTGATGTAAAGCGCGTGCTCGCTGTCGGGCCATTTGACTTTATATGTATTTCCCTCAAGTGTTTGAGGGCGATCCAGGGGCTCCGATATATAGACGACTTCGCCGCCTTGGGCCGCGACACTGATGGGTGTTTCGTTGGTCTCGTCCTGGGTTTCAGACACAGTCAGAACTGAGCCCGTCACCGAATTTGGACGGTAGGTGGTGCAGCCTTTGCAACCGGTGTCGTAGGCCTGCATGTAGACGTCTTTGAAAGCCTCGAAACTGATGTCTTCGGGGCAATTGATCGTCTTGGAAATCGAGCTGTCGATCCAGCGCTGGGCCGCAGCCTGCATGCGCACATGGGCCTGTGGTTCCAGCGTTTGAGCAGAGACGAAATAGTCAGGCAGGGGGGCGTCGCCCTTCAATTCACGCCATTTGGCGACCGCGTAATCGACCACTTCTTCTTCGGTCCGCGTCCCGTCTTTCTGGAGGACCTTGCGAGTGTATGCATGGGCAAACACCGGCTCAATTCCCGAAGAAACGTTCCCCGCATAAAGCGAAATCGTTCCCGTTGGCGCAATTGACGTAAGCAATGCGTTGCGGATCCCGTGCGCGCCCACCGCGGCGCGGATGTCGGCGTCCATGGCTTGCATCATACCTGACGCAAGGAAGGGTTCGGATTCAAAGAGCGGGAAGGCTCCCTTTTCTTTGGCCAGTTCGACAGAGGCAAGGTAGGCGGCTCGGGCAATGGCTTTCATCCAAGTGTCGGTGAGTGCCACGGCCTCATCGGAGCCATAGCGCACGCCGACCATGGCCAAGGCATCGGCGAGGCCAGTCACGCCAAGTCCGATGCGGCGCTTGGCTTGCGCCTCTTGGGCTTGTGCCTCCAAAGGGAAGCGCGACGCGTCAACCACGTTATCCATCATGCGGATTGCCGTGGCCACGATCTCCGTCAGTTGTCGCTCACAAACGTGGGCCGTCTCTTCGTCAAACGGAGTCCGCACAAGCCGTGCAAGGTTCACAGACCCCAACAAACACGCGCCATAGGGTGGCAGTGGCTGTTCACCGCAAGGGTTCGTAGCGGCAATCGCCTCTGCGTAATGCAGGTTGTTGGCGGCATTAATGCGGTCGATGAAAATCACCCCAGGCTCGGCGTAATCGTAAGTCGCCTGCATGATTTGGTTCCACAAGTCCCGGGCCTGCAGCGTTTTGTAGACCTTGCCGCCAAATGTCAGATCCCATGAGCCGTCGTCTTTGACCGCGTCCATGAAGGCGTCGGACACGAGCACGGATACGTTGAACATGCGCAACCGGGCGGGATCAGATTTGGCAGAAATGAAGTCTTGTATATCCGGGTGATCACAGCGCATCGTGGCCATCATGGCCCCGCGACGAGAGCCCGCCGACATGATCGTCCGACACATCGAATCCCAAACGTCCATAAAGCTCAACGGACCACTGGCATCTGCCGCGACGCCTTTGACGTCGGCGCCTTTGGGGCGAATGGTTGAGAAATCGTATCCGATGCCACCGCCCTGCTGCATGGTGAGCGCGGCCTCTTTGAGCATATCAAAAATACCGCCCATGGTGTCCGGAATCGTGCCCATCACGAAGCAGTTGAAAAGCGTGACCGACCGTGCCGTGCCTGAGCCCGCCGTGATCCGACCAGCAGGGAGGAATTTGAAATCCTCAAGTGCGTTGTAGAAGACGCCTTCCCAATGCTCGGGGTCCTGTTCCACACTCGCCAAATCGCGCGCAATCCGCCGCCAAGTATCCTCGACGCTGCCGTCAATCGGCGCGCCTGTGGCGTCCTTGAAGCGATACTTCATATCCCAAATCTGTTCGGCGATGGGTGCAACAAAACGTGTCATGGTCCGATTCCCCTGGCTGGCAGACAAGTAAAATAGCCCGAACATGGCCATTTCCACAAGAACTTGAAGGTCAGTGCGGCGATGATACCATATGATGGGACAACTGGGGGCGACTCAGAGGACATGTCTGGGGATAACTATATGAACCTCATCAAACTCTGCGTGGGTGCCGAGCAGGTAGAGGATTTGCTGCATTGGCAACAGCAGGCGCGGGCCAAGGGACCGGACGGTTTCCCGCGGCACGTGACCCGCATGTGGCCGAAACGCGCCGAAGAGATACTCAACGGTGGATCGCTCTATTGGGTGTTCAAAGGTCTGGTGCTTTGCCGCCAGCCGATCCTGCGTTTTGACGAAGTTCTTGGCGGCGACGGGATCACCCGGTGTGGTATCGTGCTCGATCCCTGTGTCACCCGGGTGCAAGCAATCAAGAAACGTCCGTTCCAAGGCTGGCGCTATCTTAAACCGGATGATGCACCTCGTGACATGGGAGCGCGCGCGGCGCGAGAGGAACCTTTGCCAGCGGCGCTCAATGCTGCTTTGTCGGAAATTGGCGTTATCTGATGCGCCATTTCCACGAGATTTACGCCATTGCCGAAGACCGCCACGGGGCGGCGCTGGCAGACCGCATCGGCAATTCGCCTCGTCAAGAGTCGTTGAAATCCACTTCCGAAGACCGCTGGCTCAGCCGCTTTTCGCAAAACGTGTTCAACGCGGGCTTCAATTGGTCCGTGATCGAAAAGAAATGGCCTGACTTCGAAGAGGCATTTCACGGTTTTGACGTGGGCCGTTGTGCCCTGATGGACGACGCATGGTTCGATGAATTGATCCAAGACACACGCATCGTCCGTCATGGTGCCAAGATCCAATCGGTGCGCGACAATGCGGCATTCCTGCTCGATATGCTCAAGAAACGCGGCACGCGGCTTGGCGGGACGACCGGGCAATATGCGCTACGTTTCATGGGCAAAGACAGCTTCATCCTTAGCCGTGATGTCGTCGGTCGCCTTGTGGCCGAAGGCGTCATCGACAAAGTCCCCACATCCAAAGGTGCGCTTACCAAGACCCAAGAGGCGTTCAACACCTGGATGGACCAATCGGGTCGCTCGCTCACCCATGTGAGCCGGGTCCTTGCCCTATCAATCTGAAGCATTTCGGGTGTGCATTGATCTTGTGTTCACTGCTTACGCCCTAACAAAGGGCAAAAACACCGGCACTTCCAACCAACAACCACAGCCTAGTAGAGGGCCAAAAGCGACGTTCCGCGCACTTTACATGCGGCGCCGTCCCCGTCACCTCTGGCGGGAACCTATTTTTTGCAAGACGCGGGCTAGACCCAAGGCAAGACCCAGGAGCGCGGCATGACCCCCAACGAAGACCTTATTTTGCAACTCAAAGGCATTGTTGGCCGACGTTATTGTTTTGTGGGGGACAAGGCCACGGAACGCTTCCGGAAGGGGTTCCGCTCCGGCGAAGGAAAGGCGTTGTGTGTCGTGCAACCCGGAACGCTCCTTGAGCAATGGCGCGTTCTGCAAGCCTGTGTCGCTGCCGATAAGATCGTGATCATGCAAGCTGCCAACACTGGCTTGACCGAAGGCTCCACCCCGAAAGGTAGCTATGATCGTGGCGTGGTGGCCATGAATTCGTCTCGCATCAAAGGCTTACAGCTCCTTCAGGGCGGCAAACAGGTCGTAAGCCTGCCTGGGGCGACACTTTTTGAACTTGAAAAGCTGTTAAGGGGTGTGGGCCGGACGCCGCATTCTGTTATTGGCTCAACCAGCATTGGTGCGTCGGTTCTTGGTGGCGTGTGCAACAATTCTGGCGGCTCATTGTGTGAACGCGGGCCTGCCTATACCGAACTCGCGCTTTTTGCGCAGATTACGGAGGATGGCTCACTCAACCTGGTCAATCATCTCGGGATCGACCTCGGCGACACGCCGGAGGACATCCTGACCCGACTTGAAAGCGGCGATTACGATATCAACGCACCCACACCGGAGGGCCAGCGGGCATCAGACACCGATTACGAAACGATCCTTAGGGATGTCGATGCGGCGACGCCGTCTCGTTACAATAATGACAAACGCTGTTTGTATGAGGTCTCAGGCTGCGCCGGGAAACTGGTGGTTTTTGCGGTTCGACTGGACACATATCCCACCAATACATGCGAGCAAACATTCTACATCGGCACAAATCGTCCTGAGGATTTCACCGAGTTACGCCGCAGAATTCTCCAAGATTTCAAGACGCTGCCGGTTTCAGCCGAATACGTGCATCGGGATTGCTTTGATGTTGCGGCGGTATATGGCAAAGACACTTTGGTGATGATCGACAAGATTGGTACGGATAGATTGCCGGCGCTCTTTGCTCTCAAGGGGGCGGTGGATGCGCGATTGAACAAGATCCCGTTGACCCGTGGCCTGACCGACAAATTCATGCAGACCCTCTCGAAACTTTGGCCACAGCATCTGCCCAAATTCCTGCGCAGCTATCGGGACCGCTTCGAGCATCATCTGATCCTCAAAATGCATGATGATGGGATCGACGAAGCTCAGGCGCTGTTACCAAAGCTGTTCGCATACGAAGATGCAGATTACGTCACGTGCACGCCGCGCGAGGCCAAAATCGCCGGGCTTCATCGCTTTGCAGCCGCAGGTGCCGCTGTGCGTTATGGCCATGTGCACGCCAATGAGGTCGAAGATATTCTGGCACTGGATATCGCGCTGCGACGCGATGATCGTGATTGGCTCGAGACCTTGCCCAAAGAGCTCTCGGATCAATGTGTTGAGATTATCTACTATGGCCACCTGATGTGTCACGTGTTCCACCAAGACTACATCGTCAAAAAGGGGTGTGACCCCAAAGCGTTGAAGGCGGCGATGTTGAAGATTCTTGATAAACGTGGCGCCGAATATCCAGCAGAACACAACGTAGGGCATCTCTACGAAGCCAAACCTGATCTGGCAGCGCATTATCGGGCATGTGACCCCACAAATTCTCTCAATCCCGGCCTGGGCAAAATGTCGCGGAAAAAGGGATATGGATAAAATACTCATATAACGCGCTGATATAAATATGTAAAATATGGAAGTATCAATATAGTTTAAAGATAAACTATACCCATGCGCCGCACGCATGCGGGTTATGCTTTTCCCTGGGTAACTCGCACATCGAGAAGCTGCTACCACCCCTGCAAGACAAAGCTCGGCCCAAATTTTTTTATTTGGTTTAAAGATAAACTTTTGAGCGCCGCCCCGATGCCGCGCCAGCCTAAAGGGAAGAGGACCCATGAAAGACAGTTCATCTGGAACCGATCCAAAAGACCTCGATCCGATTGAATCCCGCGAGTGGCAAGATGCGATCGAAGATGTCATCGCCCGCGATGGTGCCGATCGGGCGCATTACTTGTTGGACAAAGCGGTGCAAACGGCGCGAGCAAACGGTGCTCAACTGCCGTTTTCGGCAACGACACCTTATCAAAACACAATCCCCGTGGATGATCAGTATGATTTTCCCGGCGATCTCGATATGGAATGGCGCATCCGCACGATCAACCGCTGGAACGCGATGGCGACAGTTGTGCGTCGCAACAAGGTCTCCAGCGAATACGGCGGTCACATCGCGTCCTTCGCGTCGTCGGCGGCGATGTATGACATTGGCCTCAATCACTTTTGGCGTTCCAAATCGGCGATCCACGGAGGCGATCTGGTTTTCTTCCAAGGCCACGTGATCCCCGGCATCTATGCGCGCTCCTTTATGGAGGGCCGCATTAGCGAAGCACAGTTGGAGAACTTCCGCTCTGAGGTCGCGGGCGGTGGTTTGTCCTCTTATCCGCACCCCTGGCTGATGCCCGATTATTGGCAGTTCCCAACGGTTTCCATGGGGCTCGGCCCGCTCATGGCGATATATCAAGCGCGGTTCATGAAATACATGCACAACCGCGGTCACATCGACATGGCCGATCGCAAAGTGTGGTGCTTCTTGGGCGATGGCGAGATGGACGAGCCAGAGAGCAGGGGCGCAATCGACCTCGCCGCGCGTGAAGGTCTCGACAATCTGATTTTCGTTATCAACTGCAACCTGCAGCGTCTCGATGGCCCGGTCCGCGGCAACGGCAAGATTGTGCAAGAGCTCGAAGGTGACTTCCGCGGGGCCGGTTGGAACGTGATCAAGCTGCTTTGGGGCAAGGGATGGGACGAGCTTTTGGAGAAAGACACCTCCGGCAAACTGCGGCAGTTGATGGAAGAGACCGTCGACGGCGACTACCAGACGTTCAAATCCAAGGACGGTGCCTTTATCCGCGAGCACTTCTTCGGCAAATACCCAGAAACCACTGAGCTCATAAAAGATTGGACCGATGAGCAAATCTGGGCGCTTCGTCGGGGTGGTCACGATCCGCAAAAAGTCTACACTGCCTTCAAAAAGGCCACCGAGACCACGGGCCAGCCGAGCTGTTTGCTGGTCAAGACGGTCAAGGGCTATGGTATGGGCACCGCCGGTGAAGGTCAGAACACGACCCACCAGCAAAAGAAGATGGGCGAGGATCAACTGCGCGCCATGCGCGACCGCTTCCAAATCCCAGTCTCTGATGAGGACCTGCCCAAGGCGCCGTTTGTGGCGCTGAACAACGCGCAAAAAGCCTATCTCGCAGACCGCCGCAAAGCGCTTGGCGGAGAATTCCCCAAACGCACCACGGATTATCCGGCTCTGGAAATTCCACCGCTTGAGACCTTCAAAGGCCAACTCACCGGTACGGGCGCGCGTGAGATTTCCACCACGATGGCTTTTGTGCGTATACTAACCACGCTCTTGCGCGACAAGAAGATCGGCAAAAACGTGGTGCCAATTGTCCCAGACGAGAGCCGTACTTTCGGGATGGAGGGCCTTTTCCGTTCGGTGGGCATTTACAACCCCATGGGACAGCAATACACGCCCGAAGACCGCGATCAGATGTCCTACTACAAGGAATCTCAGACTGGCCAAGTGCTCCAAGAGGGCATCAACGAAGCGGGCGCCATGGCCGATTGGATTGCGGCAGCGACGGCCTATTCCAACCACGGCGTGGGCATGATCCCCTTCTTCATCTACTACTCGATGTTCGGGTTCCAGCGGATCGGCGATCTGGCATGGGCCGCAGGCGACAGCCGCGCAAGGGGCTTTATGCTGGGTGGCACCGCTGGGCGCACCACGCTCAACGGTGAGGGGCTGCAACATGAAGACGGCCACAGCCACATCCTCGCGGGCACCATCCCCAACTGCATCAGCTACGATCCAACCTTCCAACACGAAGTCGCGGTCATCGTGCATCACGGGCTCAAGCGGATGTATGAGAAGAACGAAGACGTGTTTTTCTATCTCACGCTCATGAACGAGAACTATAGTCACCCCGACATGCCCATGGGCGTCGAGGAGGACATCATTCGCGGTCTCTACCGTCTCAAAAAAGCGGACAAGCCCGGCAAAAAGCACGTCAACCTGATGGGCTCTGGCACGATCCTGATACAAGCGATGAAGGCGGCGGACATATTGGCCGAAGATTTCGGTGTCACCGCGGATATCTGGTCGGCGACCTCGTTCAATGAACTGGGCCGCAATTGCCAAGATGCGGCGCGTTGGAACCGCCTCAACCCCCTCGAAGAGCCCAAAGTGCCGTTTGTGGCAGAGCAATTCAAAGGCGTCAAAGGCCCTGTGATTGCGGCCACCGATTACATGAAGGGCTTTGCAGAACAGATCAGACCATGCGTGCCTGGTCGCTACACGGTTCTTGGGACCGACGGTTTTGGCCGCTCTGACAGCCGCGTGAACCTGCGCCGCTTCTTTGAGGTGGACGCCAATCACATCGCGGCGGCTGCGATGGTCGACCTCTACCGCGAGGGCAGCATTACAAAAGCCACGCTGGAAAAAGCGCTGGCCAAATATGACATCGACGGCGCGAAGCCGAACCCGCGCCTTGTGTAAGTGACGGGACAGGAGACAGCAAAATGGCAATTGAAGTAACAGTTCCCGACATTGGCGATTTCGACAATGTTCCCGTGGTCAGCATCCTCGTCGAAGTCGGCGACATGATCGACGCCGAAGACCCGCTCATTGAGTTGGAGAGTGACAAAGCCACGATGGAAGTGCCCGCACCCGCAGCTGGCAAAGTGGTCGCGATTAAGGTGGCCGAAGGAGACAATGTCTCCGAAGGGTCCGTCATATTGATGCTGGAAGCAGAAGGGGCCAGTGAATCTGCCAATGACGCCGCAGCCCCCGCCAAAGCGCCAGCCCCCGCAGCGGCGCAAGCTGCAGCCCCCTCTGCTGCTGCGGTCCCTGCGCCGTCAGCGCCCGCGCCGGTCACCGATGCAGGTTTTGGCAAAGCCCATGCCAGCCCCTCGGTCCGCGCTTTCGCGCGCCAGCTTGATGTGGACCTCGCCCGGATCAACGGCACGGGCCGCAAGGGCCGCATTCTGCGCGAAGACGTGACGGCGTTTCTCAAATCCTCTACCACTGCCGCGGCTCCCGCCAAAGGCGCGCCTGCTTTTGGAGGCATGGGCATCCCGCCGATCCCGGCCGTGGACTTCTCCAAGTTCGGCCCGGTCGAAGATGTCGAGATGAGCCGGATCAAAAAGATCTCTGGCCCTGCGCTGCACCGCTCTTGGCTCAACATCCCCCACGTCACGCACAATGACGAGGCGGATATCACCGATCTCGACATGTACCGCAAAGAGATGGACACGATGGCCAAAGAAAACGGCTACCGCGTTACGCTTCTGAGCTTTGTCATCAAAGCATCGGTATCGGCGCTCAAAGAGCATTGGGAGTTCAACTCCTCGATCCACCCCGACGGCGATAAGCTCATCAAGAAGAGTTATTACAACATCGGCTTTGCCGCGGACACGCCCAACGGCCTCGTGGTGCCGGTGATCAAAGACGCCGATCGCAAAGGCATCGTCGAGATATCCAAGGAGCTCATGGAGCTTTCTGGTAAGGCCCGCGCGGGCGAACTTAAAGGCCCTGACATGCAAGGCGCGACCTTCACGATCTCCTCGTTGGGCGGGATCGGCGGGACCTCGTTCACACCCGTCGTAAACGCGCCGGAAGTGGCGATCCTCGGGTTAACTCGATCCAAAATGGCGCCGGTGTGGAACGGCGACGCGTTTGTGCCGCGCCTCATGCAACCGCTCTCGCTGAGCTATGATCACCGTGCCGTCGACGGCGCCTTGGCTGCGCGCTTCTGTGTCACGCTCAAGACGCTCTTGGGCGATATGCGCAAGTTGATGTGGTAAGGACAGGGGTAGACGATATGGATATCAAGGTTCCCGATATTGGCGACTTCACCGACGTGCCAGTGCTGTCGATATTGGTGGCTGTGGGCGACACAGTGGCCGAAGAAGATCCGCTGATTGAGCTGGAAAGCGACAAGGCCACCATGGAAGTGCCCAGCCCGGCAGCAGGCGTGGTCAAAGAAATCAAAGTGGCCGAAGGCGACACGGTGTCTGAAGGAGCGCTCATCATGGTGCTCGAAGGTGCCACTGCTAAGGCAGGTGCCGCTGGATCTCCTGCGGCATCCTCTGACAGTTCTGGGGCCGCTGGCGCCGCAATGGCAGCCCCCAACGCCGTGGTGGCCACAGGCACCGCCTCTGGTCCTGGTGACAAACACGCAGACGTGGTTGTCTTGGGCTCGGGCCCAGGTGGCTATACCGCTGCGTTCCGCGCGGCCGACCTCGGCAAAAAGGTCGTTCTCATTGAGAAGAACTCCAGCCTTGGCGGGGTCTGCCTTAATGTGGGTTGCATCCCGTCCAAAGCGCTCTTGCATGTGGCCAAGGTCATCACCGAAGCCGAAGAGATGGGCGCCCATGGTGTGTCCTTCGGAAAGCCTGAGATCAACCTCGACGAATTGAGGGCGTTTAAAGACGGTGTGGTGGGTCAACTCACAGGAGGACTCGGCGGCTTGTCCAAGGCGCGCAAAGTCGACGTTGTGCGCGGCATGGGGGTCTTCAGTGGCCCTAACATGATCGCCGTGACCGACGCCAAGGGCAACCTGACCAACGTGTCCTTTGATCAATGTATCATCGCGGCGGGATCGGAGCCTGTGAACCTGCCTTTCATCCCCGAAGATGAGCGCATCATCGACAGCACCGGCGCGCTTGAACTCAAGGATGTGCCGGATCGCATGTTGATCCTGGGCGGCGGTATCATCGGTCTTGAGATGGCTTGTGTCTACGATGCTCTGGGCTCGAACATCACGGTTGTTGAGCTTATGGATCAGATCATTCCAGGCGCCGACAAAGACATCGTCAAACCCTTGCATACCCGCATAAAGGGGCGCTACGAGGACATCAAGCTCAAGACAAAAGTCACCGCCGTTGAGGCGATGGCCGAGGGGCTCAAGGTGACTTTCGAGGACGACAAAGGCGGGATCAGCACCGACACGTTCGACAAAATCCTCGTGGCCGTGGGCCGCAAACCCAATGGCAAGCTGATCCAAGCCGAAGCTGCGGGCGTGGCTGTGGATGAGCGCGGCTTTATCCCCGTGGACAGCCAACAACGCACGGGTCAAGCGCATATCTTTGCGATCGGTGATGTGGTCGGTCAACCCATGTTGGCGCACAAAGCCGTGCATGAAGGCAAAGTCGCCGCCGAAGTTGCTGCCGGTGAAAACCGTCACTTCGACGCGCGCCTCATCCCCTCCGTGGCTTATACCGACCCAGAAGTTGCGTGGGCGGGCGTGACCGAGACCGAAGCCAAGGCCAAAGGCATTAAGTTCGAAAAGGGCATCTTCCCCTGGGCCGCGTCGGGCAAAGCGCTCTCCAACGGTCGCTCAGAAGGGGTCACCAAGTTGCTCTTTAACCCTGACGATCAACGCATCATTGGCGCCTGTATCGTTGGCACGAATGCAGGCGATCTGCTTGCAGAAGCCTGCCTTGCAATTGAAATGGGCGCGGACGCGGTCGACCTGGGCCACACCATTCACCCGCATCCTACATTGTCAGAAACCGTGAACTTCGCGGCAGAGATGTTCGAAGGCACAATCACTGACCTTATGCCGCCAAAGAAAAGGAAACGCTGAAACGGCATTATGATTGTCTACCGGGGCCTTCATCAAGAGGGCCCCTTTAAAACTGGCCTTTGCAAAAGCTCACGCAGCGCGATGGCCAGACACAAGTTGTATTAAATTTGCTGTTTTCAAGACAGGAAGAGGCGCTCGGGGAAAGAGTTCCTTTAGAGTTTGGTGTTCCTGTCGCCGCATTCTATCAAAGGTGTGGCATGTTCAAAAGCATTTCGGTCAAATATAAAATTCTCCTCTCCGGTTTTTTCCCGTTGTTCTTAGCGCTTGTGATTGGCGCCATTGCGATCCTCAGCTTTTGGCAAATGCAAGCCACACAAAAATGGGTGGATCACACGCATAACGTACTTCGAAAAGCCAATTCCATTGTGATGGCGGCTGTGAACATGGAAACGGGCATGCGTGGCTATTTGCTTGCGGGCAGAGAGGAATTTCTTGAGCCGTTGGTCGCAGGTCAAGAGAGTTTCGATGCCTTGGTTGTGGAACTCTCCGAGACTGTCAGTGACAACCCCGCGCAAGTGGCCCGTTTAGACGAGGCCAGGGCTAAAATTGACGAATGGCGCACGAAAGTTGTCGACCCACGCATTGAATTGCGCCGGGAGATTGGCGACGCACCCACGATGAACGATATGGCTCAGAAAGTCGCGAAGGGCGAAGGTAAAGCATTCTTTGACCAGTTCCGCCAACAGATTGCGGATTTTGCCGCCAAAGAAGTCGCCTTGCTGGAGACGCGGGGGGACGAACTAGAAAGCATTTTGCTCAGCGGCGATGTCCAAGTCGGCGCGATCCGAAACAACCTCAAATGGGTTGAACATACATATAAAGTCATCATCGAAGCGGAACGCATACTCTTGGCCGCAGTCGACATGGAGACAGGCATGCGCGGCTATCTCTTGGCGGGACGTCGTGAGTTCTTAGAGCCGTTTGATGCCGGTGTTGCAGCATTCGAAAGCCGGATCAAAGGTTTGCAAAAAAACGTGAGTGATAACCCTCCACAGGTCGCTCTTTTGCAAGAAGCGCTGGACACGATCACCGACTGGCGCACCGATGTGGTGGTTCCAATGAAAGAACTGCGTGCTCAAATAGGCTATGCGCCGACCATGGACAACATGGCGGACATCGTCGCTGCAGCAGAGGGAAAAGTGTTTTTTGATGCCTTCCGGAGCATTATGGTTGAATTTTCTCAGATAGAAGAGGACCTTATGCAAGTGCGCATTGCTGAGAATGAAGCGACCCAAAAGTGGGCATTGACATTTATCGCCGTCGCGATGGGGGTTGCGTTGATCGTAGGCAGCACGTTGACGTTCTATATCGGTCGCGACACGGGAAGCGCGATCTCGCGCCTGACGAAGACGATGCGAGCGTTGGCAGATGGTAAAAACAGCGTCGAAATTCCCTATTTCAGCCGTAAAGACGAAATTGGTGGTATGGCCCTTGCCACGGACGTCTTTAAACAAAACGCCCTGCGGATTGAGGAACTTAACGTCCAAATCGAAGATGAGCGTCGCGCTCAAAAAGATCGCTTGGTTGGGAGTTTTGGGGCTGCCTTACGCGCTTTGGCGGAAGGCCGTTTGAACACGCGCTTGGATAACTCCTTGGGTGAGGACTACAAAGGCATGGTCGACGATTTCAACAATGCAATGGAATCTTTGTCGACGCTTGTTTCCGAAGTTGTCAAATCGTCGGAGTCGGTGACGCTCAACATCAAGACAATCTCAGACTCCAGCCTGTCTATCTCGCGCCAAACCGAAGTGGCCGCGGCGGCGGTGCAAGAAACCAATATGGCACTGACCGATATAGTCGGCTCAGTGAAAGCCACCGCCGGCAACGCAGCAACCGCGGACAAACTGGCCCAAATGGTCCGCGGCAACGCAGAGAAAGCCGATACCGTAGTGGGAGATACCGTCGAGACAGTGAACAAAGTCGAAGAAATTTCGTCGAAGATTTCTGAGATCAGTTCCATCATTGGAGACATCGCATTCCAAACTAACCTGCTGGCACTCAATGCGGCTGTCGAAGCGGCACGCGCTGGTTCGGCGGGAACTGGTTTTTCTGTTGTCGCCAGTGAGGTGCGGTCGCTGTCTTTGAGGACCGCCGATGCCGCTAAGGAGATCAATGAGCTCATTACAACTTCCAACCAGGAGATCGCCTCAAGTGTGCAACTGGTGGAGCGAACAAGCTCTGCATTACATACCATCGTTGGTGAAATTGATCAGTTGAGCGAAAATGTTGCTGATATCGCGCAGGCTGCGGAAGCCCAGTCTACTGGGCTCAACAATGTGGCGCAGTCGATGAAAAACGTGGAGACCAACGCGCAACGCAATGCAGCGGACATCGAAGAAACTGCTGCAGCAAGTGGTATGCTCAATGACGAGGCCGAACTTTTAAGGGAGCATGTCTCTCAATTTGATCATGACGAGGTTGAGACGAACGAGACTGTCCAGGATGCAGCCTAGTTGCAGCCAAGCCGTCTTTGCGTGTCGGATCTGTGACTGAGACGGGTCGTTTAGCTTTTGCGTGTCAGTTGGACGTCATCGCGTTTGGAGGAGGTGTCGAGGCGGCGGCTTGCCCTTGTGCCGGGAACTAAGAGTTCGGCCCTGCGAAAATAGGCGCGGAGCTCTTCCTTTACAATGCCAAGATTCTTGCGCGTCTCTCGCACGGTCATGCTTTGCCAGGGCTCCTCTTCCATCGGAATGAGGTGGAGGTCTTTGTTGGCCATATTGTCCACGGCAAAGCCCACGCCCAGGCGATAAGATGCGATGTGCTCCTGCTCAAAACGCCAGTGTTTGGGGTAGAGTTCGGTCGAGACATGGATGAATGTATCGACAAATTCGTTCGTGATGTCCGAGGCCGCGCCCATGGTGGCGCCGATGATGAACGCCTCATCCTGGACATGTAGCCCGCGGCCCAAAAGTACGTGAATACAATCGTGCCGCGCCAGTGAGATCGCACCGGGCAGGGCATCGGGCGATTCCGGGTTCTCGTACTTCTTGATAATTTCCGGCACCTCATCGGCATTGGCCGCAGGCATCGTCGCCAATACCTCGGCCAGCGTCATATCGTCGGTGTCGAGACCGGGGCTCCATTCGTCCCAATTGAGATCAACACGGCGTCCCATCAATTGCCTCCATCAAAGCTTGTCACAGCGTCAAAACTCAGGCTCTCTGCAATTGCAGAGGTGAGCGCGGCTTGCAGCCCTTCGATATTGCTCACATCCACAAACGAGCCCAAATCGTTCCGGCGCAACACATGGCCACCGGAGATGGCGATACCTATGGTGGCCACTTGGATTGGTGTTGTGGCGGCAAGGCCCTCGACTTGTTGAGTGAGGTTTTCGTCGCTGTCAGCTTGGCCATCGGTGGTGATTATCATGCGATAGGTGCCAAAAGCGCGGGCCATGGCCGCCTCTTGGGCCAGCATCTCTTGCGCATTGCCCATAGCTGCGCCCAACGGCGTGGAGCCATCGGGCCGCACCGGGTCAAGCGCCGGACCAACAACATCACGGGCATCGACCACATCTGTGAATGGCAGAACCACACCGCGATTGAGTGCCAGAACCGCCACCCGGTCGCTGTCCTCCATGGCCTGTACGGCTTGGAAAACCGCCTGTTTCGCTGCAGGCATGTCTCCCCCCATGGAGCCACTGTCATCCAACACGATGACGGTGATGCGACGGTTGGGATCGGGCGTGGCCTCGACGGCGTCGGCATCGCGCCCCGGCCATGCTGCGATGGCCGTCCAATCGGGCTCGACCTTGGCGGGGGGTATCACTTGCGGAAGATCCACGCCGATGTCTTCAGCTATCCCAAATAAAACCACGCCACCAATGGCTAGAAAGAGGATGGTTGAAAGTGCGCCACTGCGCTTGTTTTTGCCCATGCCAACTCCTCCTTATTGCAATGGCGAGAAGGTGGTGGCTTCGGCTTGCACCGTTAGCACGCGGAAGATCACGCGCATGTTTTCGCGCCATTCGGCTTCGGTCCGGGGCGGATTGTGCGCTGGGTTGGCGATGCCCACGCCATCCACCGTAAACTGGTCGCGGTTCATGCGCACCCCATCGCCTTTGGCATAGGATTGCAGCGCATCAACCACAGCAATCGCGCGGTCGAGCGAGAGGTTCTGAGTCGAGGTTCGGATCGCCCGCAGCTCCGCATTGTCGGCCCCGTCTTGTTCGCGGCGCAAGAAGTGCAGCGGATCGGAATGGCCTTCGACCGTTATGATCGCGCCCGAATAGGTCGAGGCGAGGCGCAGGATCTCTTCAAAGTCCTGGGCGTAGAGCGCCACTGGAAAAGACGTGCTGTCGGGTTCGAAAAAGACCTGGAAGTCGATCTTGGTATTTGCATCAAGCTGACCCGTGCGCCGCAGTTTGCGCACGGCGGCGGCGGCCGCTTCGGGGTCGAAAGTTGCGATCTGACGTTCATCAAGGTCGCTCAGGCCATTGGTCAGGCTTGTGTAATCCCAATCCGCCGTGGCGAGATTAGCCGGGGAGGCCAACTTTCCCGCGCCGCGCAGTGCAATGTTCACCTCTTCAAGAAGCACATCGTACCGGCGCGCCTCATTTGCATCGGCAAAGTGGCGTGCGTTGCCTGACCAGCCGTCGGTGATCGCATCTTGCCAAAGAAAAACGCCCTCTTCATTGGGCAACCCGCCCAGAAACTCTTGGGCCATCAATGCCGCCATGGCGGCGCGGTCGCTGCTGCCCTCTTGGGCCATGAATTGGCGCATCTCTTCTTCGGCTTTGAAGAGGCGGTTAACCATGGTTGCGATCTCGTCGCGATGGCTGTCAAAATAATCCGCGCGCACCGCAATATAGTCACCGATCACCGAGGCCGCTTCTTGGGTTGAGATCAGAATCGTGGAGCCCCGAATGGACCCCTCAGCGCCCGTGCCAACCGTGCCGCCGGATGTGAGAAACCGCGCATCGGGGAGGATTACCGCGGCCGCATCGGCGCGACCATCCGCAATGGCAGCAGAGGGTGTATCGCCATCGCCGGTGAGGTCTGCGACCCACACAATCTCAACATCCGAAAAACTCAATCCGCCATCGGCCAAGATACGGCCGACAAAGTCCACATGGGGGCCGTTGGCCTGAATGGCGATCCGCTTGCCCTCCAAATCGCCGATTTGGGCGATGCCATCGGCGGCGACGATGCCGTCTCCGGCAGAGAACGAGTGTTTGAAGAAGATCACTTGTTCGGTGCGTGCGTCAAACTCCGTGACTGGCGCGGCAGAGGCGAGCATGCCCAACGTCCCGCGTAGGTATGGCGACGCACAGGAGAGGTAGTCCCGCAACTGCGTTTCAAAACTGTCTTCGACCGACAGGTTGAGCGGCAGCCCTGCATTCCCCAAAAGTCCGCCATTGGGTGAGAGGGAGGAGCCATTTGCATAGGCAACAACTCCGTCTGCTCCCCATGCAATCAGCGGCATATTGGGGTTCCAACCGGGTGCACAGTCGCGCACCGGATCAATGACCACTTCGGCCAAATCTGTGCCCGGGGCTTGGGCCCACACTGGGCCGATGCTGGTGGCAAGAAGGGTGGCAATTACAAGCGATCTCATGTGGATGCTCCGTCTGTGATGGGCGTCGAAAGGGAGGCGGGGCGGCGCGGGCGCAAAAGCTGTTCGGCCACTGAGGAAGCGACCTGCACCTCCTGGAGATGGCCCCGCGCCACGGCCATGTCACTGGCCAAAAAGGCATCTTCTAGGACATGTAGTGCCACCATCAGCGTCTCCCGCGAGAGGTTAACGGTGGCTTCGTCTCGGCCATTGCGGGCGACAAGCGTGTGATGGGCCGCAGTGGCTTCCGAGATCAACTCGGACCGTGTGAGGATATTACGAAGGCTCGTAAGCCGTTTTGGTTCGTAGAAAATTTCGCGAGCGGCGGCATCCAAGCGGTCCGCAGCCTGGATTACTGTTTCGGCAAGGTCTTTGCGAAATACAGGGGCGGCCCGGCGCAAGTCATCCGCGCGGGCGTGGGCCTCGGTGATCGCGTCAATCGCGCGGTCTGCACCAAGCTCCGTGATCCCATGTTGTGCCATAAACGCTCTGACTAGGATTTCATCCTGCCGCCAAAGCCGAGCAGGATTGACCCAGGCGAGGGCCGTCAAGGTGCCAAAAAACGCAATTACAGCGCCAATCACCCAACTTGCACCGGAAAAGGGCACGGGCAAGGGCACAAACCACGCAAACGCCACAGCCGCCAAACCGACGACAAAACCGATCACAAGTGCGTAACGGGTCGGGCTCATCGGCGCCTCTGGAGGCTCACTTCAACGCGGGCCAACGCCGCTTGATAGGCTCGGTCGCCTTGGCCGTCTTCCTTGTCAAATGGCGCCGCACCACCGATGCCTGAGGCCGTGATATTCTCAAGCGGAACGCCAAGGTCTTGCGCAATCTGTGCGGCCAACGCCGCGCGTTTTTCCGACAACGCCAGGTTGGCCGCTGCATCGCCTTGACTGCCGGTGTGGCCAAGAATCGTGACAATGAAGCGTTGATCCTGCGCTGCCTGCAAGAGCCACGCTCGCAACCGCGCCTTTTCACCATTGGCCAAGCTTGTACCGCGCGCAAAAGCGAAACTTTCGGTTTGGGCCAAGGTTTGGCGTCCCATCCAGGCGGCGCCACCTGCAATGCCCACGGTAATGGCCGAAAATGCGGCGGATAAAAATGCGCGACGGGGCAGGGGCGGAAGGGTCAATTGCGACGCGTTTGGATCAGAACTCATTGGGCCATGCAGTGAATGTTACAGTTAAAAAGATGGGGTCTGGTCCGAGCGTATTCAATATATCGTGAAGGGGGAACCCTCAGAGCGTTTCGAGAAAAGATAAAATCGCGGATCTCCCGCCACGCATCACTCGCTTGGCCCCTTGGCGCCCAGAGGTGCGTCAAGAATGCCTCGAAACAGTTTAGGCCAGGCTCACCGCCACAGGTGCGCGTAGGAGGCGAAAAGCCCCTGAAGTTTGGCCAAAGTGCGATTTCCCAAGCCTGGACGCGGTAGTTTTCCAGAGGCGAGACGGTCCACGGTGACCTCCGGTGGGCATGCCATGCCGGTAATGGGATCAAAGTACCGCGGATAGGCAATCAGAGCTGCATAGACTAACTGATTCAAACTCAATCGTGCTTGTCGGCGCGCGGGCACCTCGCCCAAATCCTCAGTCAGGCCCCATCCTGCGTAGAAGGGCGCGCCGAGGGTGGTCACGGGCACGTCGCGCAGGAGCGCCTCGAACCCTAAAAGCGAGGTCATGGTCCAAACCTCTTGCACGGCTCCCAATAGCGCTACTGGATCTGCGCGCTCGAGGACAAAATCGGCCACCTCATGGGCATTGGGCACGGCCCCACTGCGCAGGCCCGCCTCGACATCTGGGTGGGGCTTGTAAAGGATCACTGCATCAGGGCGCTCAGCGCGGGCGGCTTTCAATAAACCCAGGTTGCTTGAGACCTCCGTGGTGCCTGTGGATATCGAGGCGTCATCCTCCACTTGGCCTGCGACAAGGACAAGGTGGCCTTCACGAACTGTGGGTAAAGCCCCTTTGAGATTGTATTTGGACAAGCCATTTTTGAGGATCGACCGTCGCAAATGACGCGCGCGAAGCACTTGGTCGGGGCGTAAATCGTCCGCAGCGTTGAGCAGGCGTTCCAATCGGCTTTCATGTCTCGGGTCATAATAGATGCCCAGGTCGTCCAGCACGAGCGAGAGAGGTGGGATCAACGTTGCCCCGAGCCCAAACGAGCGCAGAAAGCCATCTTCGACGCGGACATCTGCGGCACCCTTGGAGGCCCAGATCATGTGGCGACGCGGTGGATGTGGCTCCTCTTCAAACTGAACGGGCGTGACCTGGCCAAAGACTTTCTGGAGCGGGTTGCGTTTCCACATGCGCATTCCGGAGGCCGTCCAACCATGGCGATCCTCTCTCCACGCGCGAGTTTGGGCTTCGAGTGTGTCAAGTACCTGTTCTAGTTCACATAATTGATCGCGATAGGGGTCGTACCAGGTTGGGGCCAGGATCATCACGGCAGCAAATAGCTGGCTCCGAGTGAGCTTGCGCTGTCGCCTGGGCACTGGTCGTTCGTCGCAGGTCAGCCCCCATCCCGCATAGAACGGCTGTCCAAACACCCGCGGTTTGTGGCCCGCGAAAATCGCCTCAAATCCCATTTGTGACGAATATGTGTAGACCCCAACTGCCCCTTCAAAGAGCCGCCAGGGCGAGATTGGAGCTGTGTAGAGCGAGACCCGTTCAGTTTCATCGGCTTCGGTGAAATAGCCCGCGCGGAAGCCACGCTCAGTCTCTGGGTGGGTTTTTACAAGCACGCGCGCGCCGGGGTGCTCTTCTTGGGCAAAGACAAGCATCTCTTGAAATGCCGCGCGATTGCCGCCCGAAGAGGTCACAGAGGCATCGTCCTTGGTTTGATCAATCACCAAAACATACCCCGGCGCAGGTGCATCAAGGTCGGGATCAAAGGCGTTGTATTTGCTCAGATGTACGTCTTTAATCCGCTCAATGGCATCTTCGGCTCGCGTGAGGATCGCAGCATCGTCAAGCGCTTCGCTGATGAGACGTGTCTCAAGATCACTCATCGTGTTGGCATCAAAATGAACGCCGCCGTGATCGATCATCAGCCCCAAGGGCGGGGTGCCCGCCCGGCCTGGATGGACGGAGCGCAAAAAGCAATCTTCGACCCGTACAAGACCTGCACCGCGCGCTTCAGAGACCGCTTTGCCACGGTGTGCTGTGGGCGAGTTGCCCCAGACGCCGACAAGATCACCTTCGGACGGCAAGCCTATAGAAACATCATAACCCGCTAAGTTGAGAATGCGCCGTATAGTTTTGTCTTTCCAAAGAAATCCGCCGTTATAGACATAAAGACGCCGGCGCATTTCTGCCCCGGCGTTGTCTTCGTATATCTGTGGCTGAGGCGTCATCCGCCGCCTGCGGCGGCGCCACCACCGCCGACGCCTTGAAGCGCATCGATGGCGCCTGTGACTGTGCCCACGGTACCGAGCGAACCTGTGGCGGCTGCGATGATCTTGTTCCATTGCGAGAATGGCGCTTCTGTTACGTAGAGCAGGTCGTCATCGCGGATGGTGAAGTCACGCGCCAGGAAGAGGCCGTTGGGGCGGGTGAGATCGAGCACATAGACCATGCGCTGCGGACCGGAGAGGTCCTCGCGGCCAAGCACAGACTCAGAGATTGCCTCTGCTTCATTGCGTAGGATAAATACGCCCGTTGGGTCGGCTTCTGTTGTGCTGAGGCCGCCCACTTGAGCCAGAGCTTCAACCGCGGAGAGTGTTTGTGTCTCGAAAGGCACGCGCGCTTGGGTACCTGCGTATCCAAGCACCGTGAAGGCGCGGCTGTCCTCTTCGACCAAAATCCGGTCACCGCCGCGCAGAGCGATGTCGAACTTTGGGTTCTCATAGAGGTCTTCGAACCAGATCTTGCCCCGGTTTTCACCGCGAAGGATGGTGATCTGGGCAATCTCGGGCTTGATGGTCAGGCCACCGGCGCGGGCCAACATGGCCGACAGTGTCCGAGTCGGGCGTTCAATGGCGTAGACACCTTGGCCGCCGATGGCGCCAACGAGGCTGACGGTGGAGCCGTCGCCCGCAGCGCGGCGCACTTCGACTTGGGGATCAGGCGTTTGTACTTCGAGGCGTTCGGTGATGATGCGGCGCACGGCCTCGGGTGAGTTGCCCGCCGCACGCACGCGTCCTGCATAGGGGACAAAGATAAATCCATTGCCGTCGACTTGGACCTCTTCGAGGATCGTCGCTGCACTGGTGGCGCTGCCAAGGAGGGGATCGTCAACGTTTTCCCAAATCCGGAGGCCAAGCGTGTCTCCTGGGCGGATTGTATCGGAGCCAAGGAGCCCCGCGTTTTTAAAGTCTTCGGTGAAACCCAATGCAGGGACCACGGCGGTTGCCGCCGTCACACGCTCATTTACTGATACAATAAAGGCGTCGCCTTCGCGCTGGACCGATCCGGCAAAGATTTCACGTTTTGTTGGGCCAAGGCGAGGCAATCCACAGGATGAAACGATGGACACAGCCATCAACAAGACCACCGACCGGGCCCAACGGGAGGGTTTGGAGTTCACTGCGCGGTCTCCTCGACCTATTTTCTGCCTCATACACCGGGTGCTTTTGTGCTCGCATTCGGCGGGCGCACCTCAACTTTGCATATCAACCTATCGGAATCTTGAGTAAAAATCTAGTCTTCCGCGTTGTGGACAATTTCCCATCCTTCCAACTGTTGCTCAAGGGACGCGGTGATCGTGCTGACATAGGCGTTTTATTGCTGTGCGAAAAACCTGAAGAGCGGTCCTTTGAAAGGCTGCCAAATGACGGTGCATTAAGATTCGATGTGCATAACGGGCTCAAATTCGACCTCTGGCTGTGTAATTTTTAAGCTGATGCCGGTTTCGACGCCCAAAAAGGCAGCAATCGTGGCGAGCCCTGGCATTCAAAATGGCGCGTCCCTAGGCGCATTGGCCCCAGCCGATGAATGTCCGCCACGTCGCATCCAATGATGAGACAACCAACTGTGTCGCATTCAGCGGTGATCCCGTCTGGGCTTGCAGTGCGGGTGCGGCGACAAAATGAAAGCATGCGCGGCTGGTTGGTGCGTTGGACGGTCAAATCTCCTCTTTGATCAACGCGCCCAAGCCTCGCCCTAATTGGGGGAAATGACATGACCACCCTTAAATCTCTTGCGGGTCTCTCTGCTGCGGCACTTTTGATGACAGGCACTGCCGCTTTGGCGGATTGCCCGGTTAAAGTTGGCATCTTGCACTCGCTCTCGGGCACGATGGCCATCTCTGAAACCACGCTCAAAGACACGATGGAACTGCTCATCGAAGAGCAAAACGCCAAGGGCGGTGTTCTGGGCTGTGACATCGAACCAGTTGTCGTGGACCCTGCGTCCGACTGGCCGCTCTTCGCGGAAAAAGCCCGTGAGCTGCTCACCGTGCACGAGGTCGATGTAATCTTCGGAAATTGGACGTCCGTGTCCCGTAAATCCGTTCTGCCCGTGATCGAAGAGCTTAATGGCCTGCTCTTCTACCCGGTGCAGTACGAAGGTGAAGAAAGTTCCAAAAACGTTTTCTACACTGGTGCGGCGCCCAACCAACAGGCGATCCCAGCGACAGACTACTACCTGGAAGAGCTTGGGGTTGAGAAGTTTGCGCTGCTTGGCACCGACTATGTCTACCCGCGTACCACCAACAACATCCTGGAATCCTACCTGATTTCCAAAGGGATCGCGGAAGAGGACATCTTTGTGAACTACACGCCTTTCGGTCACTCTGACTGGGCGACAATCGTGGCTGATGTTGTGGGACTTGGCGCAGACGGCAAACAGGTTGGTGTGATTTCCACCATCAATGGCGATGCAAACATCGGCTTTTACAAAGAGCTCGCCGCGGCTGGCGTCTCTGCGGATGATATACCCGTTGTGGCCTTTTCCGTGGGTGAAGAAGAGCTCTCCGGTCTCGACACCACAAACCTCGTGGGTCACCTGGCGGCGTGGAACTACTTTCAATCTGCAGAGGGCGAAGCCAACGAGGCTTGGATCAAAGCCTGGAAAGCCAAAATGGGCGACGACCGCGTGACCAACGACCCAATGGAAGCCCACTATATCGGGTTCAACATGTGGTTAAACGCCGCCACCGCAGCGGGCACAACAGACGTCGACGCTGTCCGCACCGCTATGTATGGTCAAGAGTTCCCTAACCTTACCGGGGGCACTGCGGTCATGTTGCCAAACCACCACCTTGCCAAGCCCGTTCTGATCGGTGAGATCACAGCAGACGGACAGTTCGACATCATCTCCCAAACTTCGGAGGTGCCTGGCGATGCCTGGACCGACTACTTGCCAGAATCCGCGGTACTCAAGTCCGATTGGAAGGACCTCGGCTGCGGTATGTACAATACCGACACGGACACATGCGTTCAGATCAAATCCAACTACTGATCTGACTGTGTAGGACAGACAGGGGCGCGGGCTCGCCTGCGTCCCTTTTTTGACCATGTTCTCCTTCCCTTAGACATGTGCGGACCATCGATGCTGCGTTCTCTTCTCCTTGCGCTGGTTGTGATCTTCGGGCTGATGCCCGGCGCGATTGCAGCCCAGACCTTGCAGGACATCCTCCAGACCCATGCCGATCAAGTGGCCAAGCCCAGCCGCAAAAAGGTTGGGCCGCTTCTCGACGATCTGGCCGCGTCCGGCTTGCCGCAGGCCATTGATTTCCTGGAGGCTTGGGCCGCGCGCGAGGTGGTGCGCCGCGCAGCTGACGGGCTTTTCTTCCGCGCTGCTGACGGCGCTCTCTTTGACCTCGATACAGGCGATGAGGCCGGCGATGTCGACGGCGTGAAGGCCGTGCGCCCCAACGGCGGTGTGCGTCGCGCGGTCAGCGAAGTTTTGGTTCAATTCCAGCTCTTGAGCCCTGAAATTGCCCGCCGTCAGGCCGCAGTCGACGCGATTGCGCGTTCCCCCGCAGCCGATCAAATCGCGCCTTTGGCGGCTTCTATCGACGGCGAGCCAGACCTCGCGCTAAAGACCCGCAAAGAACAACTGGCGCAAATACTGACCGCCCGTTTCGGCGAAACACCGGAGGCGCGCGTCGATGCGATCAACACGCTCTCTGAGAGTATTAGCATCGAGACCCGTGCGGTGCTCAACCAAATTTTGATCACACGCACTGTCCTCCTCAAAGATGCTCCCGATGATGCAAATATTGCAAAGGATTACCGTCCATTTGCGAACGACTACCCAATTGATACCGCAAAACCCTTATTGCTCGCGGCGGGGCTTCTGCAGCCAGACACCACGCCTCTAGACGTGCGAGAACGACTTGCAGCAAATATTCTAGACGGTGCCGTGGCTGGCATTCCTGTTGGGCAATTGAACACAGACGAAGCTCGGCGAGAGGCGTACGATAAACTGGCAGAGAACGGTCTCGTCCCAGAGTTTGTCCCCGTTTTCGATTCTGCCGATATATCAAGGCATGGATCCGAGTTTGCCCTTGTGGTTGTGTACGAAGAGCCAAATTCGGCTGTGACCGACGCTGCTAAAGATGCCCTGGAGGCGATTGAGGCACGGGTGGGGTTCAACCAGTTCATTGACCTCAGCCTGGACGCGCTATCGCTCGCGTCCATCTACTTTCTCGCGGCCATTGGCTTGGCCATCACCTTTGGTGTGATGGGCGTGATCAACATGGCCCATGGCGAGTTCATCATGATGGGCGCGTACACAGGTTATGTGGTCCAGCTCTTTGTGCCAGATTACACGCTCTCGATCCTCATCGCGTTGCCTCTGGCCTTTGCCATCACCTTTGGTGCGGGCGTGGCGATGGAGCGTTTGGTGATCCGCTGGCTTTACCACCGCCCGCTGGAAACATTGCTTGCGACGTTCGGTATTTCCATTGCCCTGCAACAACTTGCCAAGAATATCTTTGGCACTCAGGCCCGACCGCTGACCTCTCCGGCCTGGCTCGATGGGACTTTGGTGATCAACGATGTGGTCGCCATCAGCTATATCCGCATCGCGATCTTCATCCTCGCGCTGATCTTCCTTGCGCTCATCCTCTTTGTGTTGAACCGCACGCGGCTGGGCCTTGAGGTTCGCGCTGTGACCCAGAACCCGGGCATGGCCGCATCGATGGGCATCAATCCCGACCGCATCAACATGCTCACTTTCGGGCTTGGCTCCGGCATCGCGGGCATCGCAGGCGTGGCCATCGGACTCTATGCCAAGGTGACGTCCGAGATGGGTGCCGATTACATCGTTCAGAGCTTTATGACCGTGGTGGTCGGCGGGGTCGGCAATGTCTGGGGCACACTTGCGGGGGCTTCGCTCATCGGCTTCCTGCAAAAAGGGATCGAATGGTTAAACCCGTCCAACACCCTGGCGGCACAAACCTACATGATCCTCTTTATCATCCTCTTCATCCAATTCCGGCCCAAGGGCATCGTCGCCCTCAAAGGCCGCGCGGCGGGAGACTGACAATGACTTCTTCTGGCCGAAAATATCCCGGGGGGAAGCGCGATAGCGCGGTGGGGGCAGCGCCCCCTTCCCACGGCGACACGGCGCGCGGCGCAACCAGCTTTATCGCGCAAAACCCTTCGGTCCTGTGGTTCCTCCTCGCGCTGGCAGCCTTCACCATTGGCGTCACCCTGCTCTCTGAGGCTTTTGGCGTGGGCATGATCTCCACGAGCTTCGTGAAAATCCTTGGCAAAACGCTCTGTCTCTGCCTTGTGGCCATCGCAATGGATGTGGTCTGGGGCTATTGCGGCATCCTGAGCCTGGGCCATTTCGCCTTTTTTGGCATTGGCGGCTATGCCATCGGTATGTGGCTTATGTATGCCCGGACCGAAGGGATCGTGGCGGCCTCATTGGCCGAAGCGCCCCTACCGCCCACCGAGCAAGAGGTGATCAACGCCATAGGCGTGCAGATATTTGGTGTGGTGGGGTCCTCTGAATTTCCCGCGCTTTGGGCCTTTTCTGACAGCCTCTTCTTGCAACTCGTCATGGTCGTGCTCGTCCCCGGATTGCTTGCGCTTGTCTTTGGCTGGCTCGCCTTCCGGAGCAGGGTCACAGGCGTTTATCTCTCGATCCTGACCCAAGCCATGACGCTCGCACTCTCGCTCTATCTCTTCCAAAACGACAGCGGGTTGCGCGGCAACAACGGCCTTTCAGGGTTGCAGAACATTCCCGGCTTTGAAGCGGTGCCGCAATCCGTCGTCTCGGTGATTTTCCTCTTGGTTTCGGCCGTGGCGCTGGGGCTGGGCTACATCCTGTTCGCCTGGATCGTTT
>JAKVBH010000003.1:63206-137164 GCA_022447495.1 Marinovum sp.
CGCGCAATCCGCGATGATGAGGCCCGGGTGCGCTTTTTGGGCTACCACGTAGAGAGCTACAAGCTTTTTGTCTTTATCGTCACCGCCATTGTCGCAGGCATCGCGGGCGCGCTATATTACCCACAAGCTGGCATCATCAATCCCGCCGAAGTCGCGCCCATTGCCTCTATCTACCTCGCCGTTTGGGTGGCCATCGGCGGGCGCGGGCGGCTCTATGGCGCGGTGATTGGTGCCGCGTTTGTCTCACTTCTGTCGAGTTGGTTCACCGGCGGCGGCGCGCCTGACGTCCCACTGGGATTTTATACGATCCAATGGACCGATTGGTGGGTGGCGCTGCTGGGCATGTCCTTCGTGATCGTCACGCTCTTCTTCCCGCAAGGTATCGGCGGTTTCTTTGACAAGCTGGTCCGGAGGCCATGATGAGCGCGCTTCTAGAAGTATCTGGCGTCTCGGTGAGCTTTGACGGGTTCAAGGCCATCAACAACCTCTCCATCGAGATCGGCGAGGCAGAGTTGCGCGCCGTCATCGGCCCCAATGGTGCAGGCAAGACAACGTTTATGGACATTGTGACCGGCAAGACCAAGCCCGATGTGGGGCGCGTGGTTTGGGGAGAGCTGTCGCAATCTCTTCTGTCCATGAACGAAAGCCAAATCGCCCGTGCCGGGATCGGGCGCAAATTTCAAAAGCCAACGGTGTTTGAAAATCAAACTGTGCGTGAAAACCTCGCCATGGCGCTGAAAAACAAGCGTGGGCCCTTCGACGTACTCTTCTATCGCAAATCGGCCGATGGCGCCGCGCGGATCGAAGAAATCGCCGAAGAGATCGGCCTGCTTGACGCATTGCCGCGCCGCTCCGGGGCGCTGTCACACGGGCAAAAGCAATGGCTTGAGATCGGGATGCTCCTGGCCCAAGACCCACGTCTTCTGCTGGTCGATGAACCCGCCGCGGGCATGACACCCGCCGAGCGGGAGCACACGACCGACCTGCTCAAACGCGCCGCCAAGACCCGCGCCGTGGTGGTGATCGAACACGACATGGAGTTTGTGCGCCGTCTGGAGTGCAAGGTCACCGTACTCCATGAGGGCTCGGTTTTGGCCGAAGGCTCGCTCGACCACGTGACGCAAAACCAAGAGGTCATTGATGTTTATCTGGGGCGCTAAGACATGTTGAACGTCAAAGACCTCACGTTGCACTACGGGCAAAGCCAGATCCTCTATGGCCTTGATATTTTGGCAAAAGCCGGCGAAGTCACGGCTGTGATGGGCACCAACGGCGTGGGCAAAACCTCGCTTCTGAAAGCCATCGCCGGGCGGCATCCTTATAGCGGCGGGTCGGTCTCGGTGGACGGCCAAGACCTCAAACACCCCACCGCCTTCCAAGCCGCGCGCGCGGGCATTGCCTATGTGCCACAAGGCCGCGAGGTCTTTCCGCTCATGACGGTGGAAGAGAACCTCGAAGCCGGTTTCGCCTGTCTGCCCAAGGACCAGCACAGCATTCCAGACAAGATCTACGACCTCTTTCCTGTGCTGAAAGAGATGCGCGGCCGGCGCGGCGGGGACCTCTCTGGGGGGCAACAACAACAGCTGGCGATTGCACGCGCGCTGATCACCAAGCCGCGCGTGCTGCTTCTCGATGAGCCCACCGAGGGCATTCAGCCCAACATCATCAAACAAATTGGAGCGGTGATTTCCCAACTGCGAGAAGAGGGTGAGATCGCCATCGTGCTGGTGGAGCAGTATTTCGACTTCGCCTTCGATCTTGCGGACCGCTTCACGGCGCTCTCACGTGGGTCCGTGATCTTGGATGACGTGAAGGCGAATGTTGAGCGCGAGCGTCTTTTGCGGGCAGTGTCGATTTAAGTCTGGCGTTGGCATTGGGGGCCAGCCGCCAAACCCCCGGGATACTTAGGGCCAGAAGAAACAGAGGCTTCGAATTGACTAAACTGTTCCAACAGAAGACGAACTATTGGATTGACCAATTTCTTTACTGGACCGCGCGGAGTTGCTGGCGCGGGGCGGCGGTGCCTGCGGTAAGTGCGTCGTAAGGGTCTTCGCCGATGAGCATCAGGTCTACGACATGGCGCAGCAGAGTGCGGCGACCGCGGGCAGAGTAGAAGCCGCCGGGGATTTGGCTCGTCTCCAGTAGGAAGCGGCGGTAATCCTTGTAGGCTTTATTGTCGGGGCGAGCCGGTTGCGCAAAGAACTCGGGCAGGGGCTGGGGCGAGACAAACTCGGGCTTTGCATAGACCGCACGGCCAAAGGTTTTGATCGGGATGCCACGCCACAGCACCTGTTGGCCGGCGGTGGAGTTCACGGTGACTGCGGTGCGCGCGTCGTTCAGAAGCTGTGCAAGTTTGCCCCCGCGAACGTAGTGGACCCGGCCTTTGACCTTGTACTTGATGACCAAGCGTTTGAGTTCGCGTCGAATATTCGTCCGGCCGTTTTCAAGCGGGTGAGCCTTGAAGACGAGGTGGTGGTGCCCCGGCGCGCCTTCGGCAAAGCCTTTGACCACGACTTCCAGGAAGTCGGCCATGCGGTTGAAGGCTGAATGCTGTTGGAAGGAGGCGTCGTGTTCCAGTTGGAGCAGACACAGGTGATAGGGGAAGCCGCCCAGGCGAATGTGGTTCGTGGCCAGCCAACGCTCCAATCCATGGAAGGGCATCAATAGAAGCCGTTGCAGGTAGAGTTGAAATTCCCGCGTGACCGGCAATTCGCGATGGGCGCGGAAGTGGCGGTAGTCGCCGTTTCGGAACATCACAAACCAATGGTAGAGTGCGCCGTAGAAGACATGTTGGCGCGTGTCACCCCAATGGGCTGGGGGCAGGGGCGCTTCGGTGTCACACCGCGCGAGCGCTTTTTGCATATCTTCGATCGACATCTCCATGAGCCGCGAATGGCCATTGGAGCCGTCGCGCTCGTAGGTCACCCAGTAGGGACGCATGTAGCCTTCTTCGAAGACATGGATACGCATGCCACGATCACGGGCCAGTTCCACGGCGCGCGCGTGGATGGGCCTTGTGTCGCCATAAAGCACAATGTCCGTGACGGATTTTTCAGCGATGAGCCGGTCAAGATAGTTTGGCCAATCTTCCAGCGTCCCTGTGTAGGGCAGGTAGCTTTGAGGATGGAACCAGAAGGCGCGGTCGCCGGCATTGAAGCCCACGCGCCACACCTCGGCCCCCGTCATCCGCAGCATGCGGCCCAGACGGTGGAAGAACGGCCCATGTGGTCCCTGTAGAAACAGAAAGACCCGGGTGTCTCCGGTGGCGTTGCTCATTGGGCGTGAATACCTCATATGGTCTTTCAAATGTCTTATCGGGCTGCTGCGGCGATATTATGCCGGGATTGTGGCCATACACGAGGGGAATAGCATGTTTACAGGCATCATTACCGACGTGGGTGTGATCAAAGAGATGGTTCAAGAGGGGGACCTGCGGGCGCGGATTGCCACGGGTTATGACACAAGCGGTATCGATATGGGCGCATCGATTGCCTGTGATGGGGTCTGTTTGACGGTTGTGGCCTTGGGGGATGATTGGTTTGACATGCAGGTCTCGGCGGAGACTTTGTCGAAGACCAACATCGGCACGCGTTGGCGACAGGGGCATCGGATCAACCTGGAACGGGCGTTGAAGGTCGGTGACGAGCTTGGTGGTCATATCGTGTCGGGGCACGTGGATGGTGTTGCAGAAATTGTCGGCATGCACGACGAAGGGGACAGCACACGAGTGCAGCTGCGCGCGCCTGGGGATTTGGCGAAGTTCATTCCACCCAAAGGATCGGTTGCGCTCAATGGGACGTCTTTGACCGTGAACGAGGTCGAAGGCGATGTGTTTGGCATCAACTTTATCCCTCATACTAAGGCTGTGACGACTTGGGGTGATGCGGCTGCGGGCGATCCGGTCAATTTGGAGATCGACACGCTCGCCCGTTACGTCGCACGTTTGCAAGACTGGGCGTGACTTAAGCTAAGTTTATGCAATTTAGGGTAAAAATTTCGGTGGCTCCGCCCCATCCGCTGCGCCGAATCCCCGGAGTATTTTGAGCAAGAGGAAGGTGGGCCGTCATGATTGAGGCGTCGGTTCTGGTCATATACGTTTTGATTGTTTTGGGCTTTGTGTTCATCCCAGGGCAGCCGACCTTGTTGACGGCGGCGCGTGCGACCACGTCAGGGACGCGCATGCGGTTGGCCACGGGTGCGGGGATCACCGTTGGGGACGTGGAGCAAGTGCCTTCGCGGTGGTTGGTTTGTTGGCCATCGTCGCGGCGACTTCTGTTTTGTCTGCTTTGATCAAAGACATCGGCGCAGCCTATTTGATTTACTTTGGACTGCGCGCTCTGTTTGATCGGGTGCCAGCAGATTTGCGCCAAGGTCGGTTGCCCATTTTTGTGCGCCGATCCTATCGGTCGGCGATTTTGGTGCAGGTGCTCAACCCCAAGGCTGCGTTGTCTTTCCTCGCCTCTACACCCTAGTTTTATGATCCCAGCCGCCGGGCAAGGGATGCTGCAATTGGCCCTTATGGGTGTGATCTTTGCCGCTGCAGGTTTTCTGAGCACGCTTGATTTTGCCCGCGTTGCTGGTGGTTTGGGGAACATTCTGGGCACCAATGCCGGTGTCATTCGGTGGCAAGGTGGGGTGGTCGGTTCAATCTACATTGGGCTTGGGGTGCGGTTCGCGTTACACTTGCGCCAATGACCAAGCTCTTTCTTGCCTGTCTCTCGACGGAGACCAATACATTCTCGCCTCTGCCCACTGCGCGATCGGGGTATGAAGCCTATTGCCTGCATTATGGGACGGCCACCCAAGCGCCCGCCAATCTGATGACCGAGAGCCTGCACCTTTGGCGCGCCGAAGCAGAAGCGCTGGGCTGGGATATCGTAGAAAGCCTCACGGCCATAGCCGAGCCCGCAGGGCTGACCACGGCGACGACCTACCGAAGTTTCAAAAATACGATTTTGGCAGATATCGACGCGGCGGGGGGCGCGGATGTGGTGCTCTTGTCGTTGCATGGCGCGATGGTGGCCGAGGGATGTGAGGATTGCGAAGGCGACCTTACTGCCGCGATCCGCGCACGGTGTCCTGACGCCAAGATAGGCGTTTCCCTCGATCTTCATTGCCATCTGACCGATCGGCTCATCACTGCCGCTGACGCTGTGATTACGTTCAAAGAATACCCCCATGACGACGCCATTCCGCGCGCCGCTGAGCTTTGGGACATCATCCGGCGTGCGCATCTGGGCGAAGCGGCGCCCCATATGGCGCTTTTTGACTGCCGGATGATTTCGCTCTGTCTGACCAAAGAGGGCGCCATGGCGGATTTCGTGGCGCGGCTGCTCGCCGAAGAGCAGGCAGAGGGAATTCTCTCAATCTCGCTTGGTCATGGGTTCCCATGGGGGATGTGGCCGATGTGGGTGCGCGGATGCTTGTGATCTCCGACGGTGACCCGCTTTCGGCTGAAGCAACAGCAGAGCGGCTGGGCCGCGCATTCTTTGACCTGCGTCATGCGGTGACGCGCACCTATCCGGGATTGTCAGAATGCCTGGCACGCGCGGCGGGGCGGTCTGGGCGCGTTGTGCTGGCGGACATGTCCGACAATTCCGGGGACGGGGCACCCGGGGATTCAACCTATGTACTCGACGCCATTCTCGAACGCGGAGACCGCGATGTGGCGGTGGGTATGATCTTTGATCCCGGCGCGGTGGCGATTGCGCGCGATGCAGGGGAGGGCACGACGCTCAGCCTACGTATTGGGGGTAAGTTGGAGGCGGCCTCGGGACAGCCCTTGGATGTGACCGCAGAGGTCAAAGCGGTTCGAGAAAATTGTAGCCAGCACTTGGGCTCGGCGCGAGAGCCCATGGGAACCGCCGTTTGGTTGGCGCTGCCGGGCCGTGTGGATGTGGTGCTCAACGATGTACGGGTTCAGGTCTATCACCCCGAGGTTTTCACGCAATTGGGGATTGATTTGAGGTCCAAGCGATTGATCGCCGTGAAGTCGCTGTTTCATTTCTACACAGCCTTCGCTGCGCTGGCCTCGGAAATCATTTTCTGCGCCACGCCAGGGCGGCTCAATTGCAATTTTGAGACGTTGACCTACACCAGGCGATCAATACCGCTTTGGCCCTTTGATGCGGATCCTTGGGCCGACGCGTGATTGGAGGCGTCGCCCATCGGGCTTGAACCCAAGGCGCCCAAAGGACGTCCCCCGTCCGTCAGACGCCCCCCGGATATTTTCGGCGTGTTCGGTTTGTATTGGATGCCGTGTGTGCTGCCTCTCGCTCCGGTCGAAGCCGCAAAGTGATACATTCATTTTGCAGTCAAACTGAAAGTGCCTGAGCCAGCAGAAACACACGAAGTTCTTGTGATCAGAGCGTTCGCTTGCGCGTGGGGTATGGGAGCTATCTGCACAGTTCAGGGGTCAAACTGTGCAGATAGGCCCCGTTGCCTGTTGCGGGTTCGGTGCCGTAAGATTGGCGAAATCACGCTACTTGGAGGCCTTTGAGCTGGCCAATGAGTTTGGGGATTTTCTCTTTGAACTTGAAGAAACCGTGGGTCGCATGGGGCCAGCACAGCGCATCGTATCGACGCAGCGGCGTCACCAGCTCTTGGTTTTGCGCGGCAAGGAGCGGCTTGAGTTCGGCAAACATGGTCGCAGTCGGCCCCGTTGGCGCAAAGGGCGAGACGATCTGCCCTGCGTTGGTTTGGGCGGCCCAAGCTGCGATCTCACTTGCATCGGCGCAGGCAGTCACAGGGCCGAGGCGATCCCCCCATCGCGAAGTAACATCGTCGAGTGTGCCTTGTTTGAAGGCGCCCAGATGCGGCGCTGGGGCGAGAGGCGAGACGTGCTCTGCGTCGTGCCACGTGGCCGTGGTAAGGGGGCTCAAACCTTGGTCGAACAAGAAGCTCGGGCTGAGGTCTTCGCTGGTGAGCAAAAGCGCCGAAGGACGCTTTGTATCCCAGATTGCGGGCTCAGGTGGCGCGGTGCGAGGTGGATGATCCGGACCATCCAACGGTGCGGCAAAGCCCGCTAAGCCTTTGGGATTAAACCGACCTTCGGTGTACTTGGCGATGTTTTCGGGTCGGGCAAGATAGGTCTTGCCCTTGGTCTGTAGACCACCGACCCAGCGCCATGACAGCGTGTTCGAGGCGGGATCGCCATCGAGCAAATGGCGCATGAAAAAGTCCGCGCCCAACTCCCAAGGCAGTCGAAGCGTAAAGATCCAAATCGAGGCAAACCACATGCGCGCGTGGTTGTGCAGGTAGCCTGTGTCGACCAATTCGCGCGCCCAATGATCAAAGGCGTCGATGCCCGTTTCGCCTTTGCAGGCGGCTTCCCAATCGCGACGCAGGCCCCCTTGGGTTGCCACATCGTCGAGGCGCGCTTTGAGGCCCGCGCGGTACATTTCCCACACGCTTGGGCGCAGCTGCAGCCAGCCTTTCCAATAGGTTCGCCAAAAGACCTCCTGGACGTATTTCTCCGCCGATGAGAGCGTGTGGCGCCCAAGCACTGCGGTGAGAACGTCTTCTTCTGTGATCAATCGATGGCGGATGTAGGGCGATAGAACCGAGACTGACTTGGTATGCAGACCAGGGCCATTGTCATAGTTTCGCCCGCCTGCATAAGTCTTTGATGCCTTTGGTAAAAAGGCTGTCATGCGAGAGAGAGATTCTGTGCGAGATGGATCGAACTGGGTCATGCTGTGCGAGGTAACCCGCGCGCGGTTCGGATCAAGCCGGTGCGGCGTTTTCTGCGGCTTGGACCAGACCAGTCAGCACCCCATCCCGTGAGATAGCTGAGGCGTTGGTCCTCGGCTTCTTCGCCATTCACTTCGAACCCCGAGTGTACGAGGTGCAATGTGCACCCTGCGTCGGTGTCTGTGAAGCTCAGCGAGACCGTCGTTGCATGGGCCGCATCGCGACCTGGGTACCACGCGATTTCGGCGTGGTGCGGCGGGTCAAAGCGGCTCAGATGTCCCCAAAAATAGGTGTCGCCGTCTGGGCCTGTCTCGGTGATGGTGCCATTTAGGCGGAGGTCCAAAGAAACGGATTTCGCGATTCTGTCTTGGCGGATTGAGACGCTGTGTGTTTCTTTGGGCCACCACATGTCCATGTTTTCAAGGAACAATTGAAAGGCGCGTGTTGCGGGAAGCGGGACGGTGATTGTTTTTTCAACAGCCATCAGGTGCGTTTGGGTCATTTGGATTGATCCTTCTGGGCTTCGGCTAGGGCCGCGGCTTCAAACGCGGTCAGGGCATCGCTCCAAAGCCCATCGAGATAGGCGCGCAGCGTGTTCAACGGTTCAGGGCGGAGCGCGTAAATGCGCCGCGTGCCTTGGGCTGTTGCGGTCACAAGACCCGCATCGCTGAGCACTTTGAGGTGTTGAGACACCGCGGGGCGAGAGATGGGCATCTTTTGCGCCAGGGCACCGACTGTTTGCGGGGTGTCCCTGAGGTGCTCCAAAATGTCTCTTCGGGTGGGTTCAGCAAGCGCGATGAACGTGCCCGACAGGCTTCCTGCGTAAGTCATGACTTACCGTAAGTAATTACTTACTTTTATATCAAGACTGGACGCTGAATTCTGCGCCCCCATGTAAGATTACACTCTCGGTAGCGCGTGCTCTTGCAGCCACCTTGGGCCAGCACTAAAACTCCGTTAACTTATCTTGGTCTAAGACCAATCCATGACAGCGAGGCAGGCAAAAATGCGCGACCCCTACGAAACTTACATGAATACACTCGTGCCCATGGTGGTCGAACAGACCTCCAGAGGTGAGCGAGCCTACGACATTTTTTCGCGGCTTTTGAAAGAGCGGATTATCTTCCTCAACGGGCCCGTCCACGATGGCATGGCGAGCCTTGTTGTGGCGCAACTCCTTCATCTGGAGGCGGAAAATCCCTCCAAAGACATCTCGATGTATATCAATTCGCCCGGCGGCGTTGTGACCAGCGGGTTGTCGATTTATGACACGATGCAGTACATTAAACCCAAGATTGCCACGCTTGTGATCGGTCAGGCCGCCTCGATGGGGTCTCTTTTGCTCACCGCAGGTGAAGCGGGCATGCGCGCATCTTTGCCAAACAGTCGCATTATGGTCCACCAGCCCTCCGGCGGATATCAAGGTCAGGCAACCGACATTATGATCCACGCTGAGGAGACGCTGAAACTTAAAACGCGCCTGAACGAGATTTACGTCAAGCACACAGGTCAAACCCTCAAAGACGTAGAAGCCGCGCTGGAACGCGATAACTTTATGTCACCTGAAGACGCGAAAGAGTGGGGCCTTATTGACGAGATCGTTGAAAACCGGGCTAAAACTGACGAAGATGCGACGGATTAACCGTCCTTTCGATCAAAGTCATTTTGACATTGTGGTGCTTGGCAGGCTCGCCTAAGCTGCCACAAAGACCCCACGGCCGAGGGGCGTCGTGGGGTGGTCACCGATAAGTCCCTGAAAGGTTTGTGATGGCTTCGAATTCCGGCAGCGACAGCAAAAACACCCTTTACTGCAGCTTTTGTGGCAAAAGCCAGCACGAGGTGCGCAAGCTGATTGCGGGTCCGACCGTGTTCATTTGCGACGAATGCGTTGAGTTGTGCATGGACATCATCCGTGAAGAGACCAAAGGCGCTGGCCTGAAGTCTTCGGACGGCGTGCCGACACCCAAAGAGATTTGCGGTGTTCTCGATGACTATGTGATCGGTCAAGCCGTCGCTAAGCGCGTGCTGTCTGTGGCTGTCCACAATCACTACAAACGCCTCAATCACTCTGGCAAGTCCGGTGATATCGAACTGCAAAAGTCGAACATCCTGCTGATCGGTCCAACGGGGTGTGGTAAAACGCTTTTGGCCCAGACACTTGCGCGTATTCTTGATGTGCCGTTCACGATGGCGGACGCCACGACTCTGACGGAAGCGGGCTATGTAGGAGAGGATGTTGAGAACATCATTCTCAAGCTCCTCCAAGCCAGCGAATATAATGTTGAGCGCGCGCAACGTGGCATTGTCTACATTGACGAAGTCGACAAGATCACGCGCAAGTCCGAGAACCCGTCGATCACACGGGACGTATCCGGTGAGGGCGTTCAGCAAGCATTGCTCAAGCTGATGGAAGGTACGGTCGCATCTGTTCCTCCGCAGGGTGGGCGCAAACATCCGCAGCAGGAATTTCTGCAAGTGGATACAACTAACATACTCTTCATATGCGGCGGCGCCTTTGCAGGCCTTGATCGGATCATTGCGCAACGCGGCAAAGGTTCAGCGATGGGCTTTGGCGCTGATGTGCGTGACGACGACGAGCGTGGCGTTGGAGAGATTTTCACCGATCTAGAACCGGAAGATCTGTTGAGATTCGGTCTGATCCCGGAATTCGTGGGCCGTCTGCCTGTCTTGGCGACGCTCGAAGACCTCGATGAAGATGCGCTTGTTACTATCCTCACGCAGCCCAAGAACGCATTAATCAAGCAATACCAGCGTTTGTTCGAGCTTGAGACGACTAAGCTTACCTTCACCGACGAAGCACTTTCGGCCATCGCCAAACGCGCGATCGAGCGGAAAACCGGTGCGCGTGGTTTGCGGTCCATCCTCGAAGATATCCTACTCGACACGATGTTCGATCTGCCTGGCATGGATACGGTGGACGAGGTTGTCGTGAACGAGGAAGCGGTCACGACGGATGCACAACCTCTCATGATCCATGCTGACGCGAAACAGGAGCCTGCTTCGGCTGGTTAAATGTTCGTAGGCCTGAAAGAATACCTGGAGGATCTCGCAAAACTGCTCTTAACTTTGGCGCTGATTGGTTTGGGTGTCTGTATCTGGGGGTCATTTGACGCCCGCCGTGACCGTGACGATCCTGGTTACGCGGAACGGTTTTTCCAGGACCTCGTTGAAGTAGATGAGGTGTTGCAAAGCAGAATGTGGCATGGGCCTGGAGCAGAGCCTTGGGATTGCAGCTACGCCATTGTGCGTTGTGCGTCTAAAGGGCGGGGCGACATTTGATCCACCTGTTCGTGCCAGGGGCAATGATCTTGGCTGGAGGTACCGGTATGGTGGAAACTGGCGTCCTACTCCTGAAGGCGATGTTCGTGACGGCACACGCCGGGCTTTGTTGCTTTGGGGCAAATATTGGCCCCAGGAGTTGGGAATAGAGTTGCAAAAGGCGCTTGCGAGCCCAGGATCGTGGTATGATCGCACACCCGTTGGCGAAGAATTGTTCATCTACGCACCCGCTCAAAGACTAGCGGCGCGCATCAGGTTTGGAGACTGAATTGTCCATTAAACGCATTTCATCAGGTGGCGAGTTCGAAGCCAAAGTAGGTTACTGCCGCGCCGTCGTCGCGGGTGGCTTTGTCCATATCGCGGGTACTGTGGGCCAAGGCGATACTGTCGTCGAGCAGTGCCGCTCTGCCTTATCGATCATCGGCGACGCGCTCGCCAAATCAGGCAGCAGTTGGGATCAAGTCGTACGCGTCGTCTATTACCTTCCTGACCGCAATGAATTCGCGCCCTGCTGGCCCATCTTGGCCGAAACTTTTGGCGCCAATCCGCCTGCGGCCACAATGATTGAATGCGGTTTAATTGATCCGAAATACCGCGTTGAGATAGAGATCACAGCGATCGCGCCTTAACCGTGCGCTGCAAGCCTTCTGTGCTGGGTTGCTCTAGACCTTTGTGACGACCTGGCCCATACACGAAGAACCTGAACGGGAGAGTTCGAATGGGACTTCTGAAGACGCTTCTGCGGGCTGTTACATGGTGGCATGGCTCCACATTGGGCACGCAACTTTATACTTGGCACAACGGCCAAAAGGTCGGCGAGGACGCCGCTGGGAATGCGTTTTACCAATCTCGTGACGGCAAACGGCGCTGGGTGATGTTCAACGGCGAGGCTGAAGCCAGCCGCGTTGGCGCCGACTGGCACGGTTGGCTGCACCATACATACGATGAACCGCCAACCGAGCGGCCCTTGGTGCACAAGTCTTGGGAGAAACCGCATCAAGAAAACGTGACGGGTACCGCATTGGCCTATGCGCCGAAAGGGTCCCTGCGCCGAGTCGACCCAGAACCGCGAAGCGATTACGAGGCCTGGAGTCCAGAATAGAAACTGGGGCTGGGGCAGGGGGACAAGAATGTCTGAGAACGCAACAGAAGTTGTGATTGGTGGCGTGGTTTTGGCCGCGGCAGTGGCCTTTGTCATCTATGCAGGACAGGCAACAGGGCTCAGCCATAGCACTGGGCGATACGGCCTGTCAGCTTCCTTCCGGTCACTCGAAGGTGTCCAAGTTGGCACCGATGTCCGCCTAGCGGGTGTCAAAGTGGGCACTGTGAGTGAAGTGCGTCTTAATCCTGAGACGTATCGCGCCGAGACCCAGATCAGTTTTATTGACGGCATCGAAATTCCCGACGACAGCGCGGCGGTCATTTCATCCGAGGGTCTCTTGGGCGGCAACTTTGTTGAGATTTTGCCGGGAGGCTCGCCGTTCTTTTACGAATCCGGCGACGAGATTATCGACACGCAAGGGGCGGTTTCGCTGATACAATTATTGTTGCGTTTTGCGGCTGGTGACGAGTCATGATGCGTTTTGTGTGTGCGTGCTGTTTGGCTCTCGCAGGCACCGCCTTTGCGCAAACGGCCACGGACCGCGCGCCAGGCGCTCTGCTACGCGCGCTCGACAAAGTCTCCGGTGAGGTTGTCGACTTTACGCTTCTCAATGGCGGACAAGCGCGCATGGGCCGGCTGGTGGTAAGTTTGGGCGAATGTCGTTATCCGCCTGACAATCAACAAGGCGAAGCCTATGCTTGGCTCCAGGTCCAAGAAACCGGTGACATGGTATTTTCAGGATGGATGATCGCATCGAGCCCCGCGCTCAACGCGATGGACCATCCCCGTTACGACGTTTGGGTTCTACGCTGTAGCAATTCATGAGCGTCGATGAGCGGCGGCGCTGCAAAGTCTGCATCCAATTCCAGAGCCGCTTGTAAGGCTTGATGGTATGCGGCGCGTGTGATTTCTACGCCGCCTAAACTCGCGAGGTGTGGCGTGATGAACTGTGTGTCAAAGAGAGTGAAGCCGCCTTGGCGCAGCCGCTCCACGAGGTAGGCTAGGGCGATCTTGGAGGCATCTTTACTTCGAGAAAACATACTCTCTCCAAAGAACGCCGCGCCCAAGCATAGTCCATAAACACCGCCTACGAGTTTGTGCCCGGACCAAAGCTCAATGGAGTGCGCGTGCCCACTGGCGAACAACGCACCAAAGAGATCGCGAATTTCGTGATTGATCCATGTGTCCGGTCGGTCCGCGCATCCGTCCATCACACCGTAAAAGTCGCAATCAATCGTCACGGCGTGCGGGTAGCTTCGGATGCGCTTAGCCAGCGACCGCGACATGTGAAACCCGTCCAACGGAAGGATCCCGCGCTTGCGTGGATCGACCCAAAACAGGCTTTCATCATCGCGATGCTCGGCCATTGGGAATATGCCCGAACGATAGGCATGCAACACCAAATCAGGTGTGATTTTGTTCTGCGTTTCGTCCCAGGCCGTCATGAGTCTATCGTGCCGGGCGCAACGGAGCTTGTCATGCGTCCGTTTGGCCCCGCAGCTCTAACCAGCGTTCAAGCCAGTGAATATTGTACGATCCTGCGTGAATGTCCTGTTCTGTGAGCAGTTCATGAAACAGCGGCACCGTGGTTTCGATGCCGTCCACGATCAATTCACCCAGCGCACGGTTGAGTCGCGCAATCGCTTCTGGTCGGTCGCGGCCATGCACGATGAGCTTGGCGATCAAACTGTCATAATGGGGCGGGATCGAATAGCCTTGGTAGAGCGCGCTGTCCATGCGCACGCCCAACCCACCAGGGGCGTGATAGGCCGTTATCTTGCCTGGGCGCGGGGAGAAGCCTGGGAAGGTTTCTGCGTTGATGCGCACCTCAATGGCGTGTCCATTGATCTCAAGATCATCTTGAGCAAAAGACATGGGCAAACCAGCGGCAACACGGATTTGTTCGCGTACGAGATCGACACCAAATATCGCCTCGGTGACGGGGTGCTCCACCTGAAGGCGGGTGTTCATTTCGATGAAGTAGAACTCACCCTCTTCATAGAGGAACTCAATGGTGCCCGCGCCGATGTAATTGATGCGCGCCACGGCGTCGGCGCATACCTTACCAATGGCCGCGCGTTCTTCGGGCGTGATGCTGGGGCCTGGAGCCTCTTCAAAGACCTTTTGGTGCCGGCGCTGAAGCGAACAATCGCGCTCGCCCAAATGCACTGCACTGCCTTTGCCATCTCCAAAAACTTGGATTTCGATGTGGCGCGGTTTTTGCAGGTACTTCTCGATATAGACTTCGTCGTTACCAAAGGCAGCTTTGCCCTCGGCCCGCGCGGTCATGAACGCGCTTTCCATGTCATCAGCAGTCTGCGCGACTTTCATACCGCGCCCGCCGCCGCCTGCGGTGGCTTTGATGATGACGGGGTATCCCATCTCAGCTCCGAGCTTTTGCGCCGCAGCAAGGTCTGGGACACCGCCGTCTGAGCCGGGCACGCAGGGCACGCCGAGATCAATCATCGTCTCTTTGGCGGTAATTTTGTCGCCCATGATACGGATGTGTTCGGCTGTGGGGCCGATAAAGGTGATCCCATGGTCCTCAACCGCTTGCACAAAATTTGCATTTTCTGAGAGAAAGCCATAGCCGGGATGGATTGCCTGCGCGCCGGTGACCTCGCATGCGGCGATAAGCGCAGGCATATTGAGATAGCTTTTTGGCGACGGAGGGGGGCCGATACAGATGCTCTCGTCCGCCATGCGCACGTGCATTGCATCAGCGTCTGCTGTTGAATGCACCGCGACCGAGGCGATGCCAATCTCGCGACAGGCACGGATAACGCGAAGCGCAATCTCGCCACGGTTGGCGATGAGGATTTTGTCAAACATGGGTGCCCCCGTTTATTCGAGGATGACGAGCGGCGAGCCGAACTCGACCGGCGCACCGTTTTCAACAAGGATACGAGAGACCTTTCCCGCGCGTGGGGCGGGGATGTGGTTCATGGTTTTCATCGCTTCGACGATTAGCAGCGTTTGGCCCTCAGAGACCGTGTCGCCCACCGAGACAAAAGATGGCGCGCCAGGTTCTGCCTGCATGTAGATTGTGCCAACCATCGGTGAGGTGACCGCACCGGGGTGGCTGGCTGGATCGTCCTCAGCGGATGCGGGTGCCAGGACAGCTGCGTCGGGTGCAGGGGCTGCGGCTTGGGCGACAGCCGCGGCGGCAGGGGCCAAGGCCGCGACTTGTGGAGCCTGAGGGGCGAGGCGGCTCACGCGGACATTGAGGCTATCGTCTTCGCCATATTCGCGTTTGACCTCAAGCTCCGTTAGGTCGTTGCTGCGCAATAGAGCGGCCAAGGCTTCGATGAAGGCCACATCTGCTTCATGGGGATTGTCTGTCATTTTTGTCGGTCCCTTTACCTTACGGTAGCCGCGCCCGGCTGTTTGGCAGAGCTTATAGGCCCTCAGGCATGGCAAGGAAAAGGGGCGATGCAGGAAAATTGAGCATGAGAGGCAAGGTAAGTCCGCTCAAAACCGAACTTTTGATCTGCGCGGCACGCGCAAGCATAGTGCCCAGTGAACTCTGGTCAGGCGCGCGTGTCCTGGGCCTCCGGCGCAGGTGCTGTGTCCACAGGGCCCAGAATTTCGCCGTCCAAGGCTTCCGTGATTTGCGCCTCGGGCGCTTCCGATGCGGCATCTTTAGGCTGGGCGCGTATAAGTTCATCGACGGAGCCGACGTCGGAGGCGTCATCAGGTTGGTCTGCGTTCGGTGTGATCTGCGCCGATCTCTGGGTCTTTGGGCTCAAAGGATCGCCTCTTTTGTCGACGTCGTGGGGGATGTTGTCCGCGATCGCTTCGGCTTGTTCGCGCAGCATTTCATTGATTTTCAGCTGCAAGATTGTAGGCGGTGCTGCTGGGGCGTCTTTTGAAGACGAGCTCCGATCGCGGCGTTGTTCTTGCTCTGTGGATTTGGATTGCTGCTGATCAGAGGCATTGGACCGTGCGCCTTGCGCAGCGTCAGATATGCGCTGTGTTGTCGGTTTCGAGCTATCCCCCTGTGGCAAGCCCAATGGGTGTCCCGTGGTCTGTGGCGCCAATGTCAGCGCCGGGCCATATACAATCATTTTTGGCTCCAGAGTTTCCAGAGCCCCCACTTCGAATCGGGTATCACAAAAAAGTTGACGCCACCCTAATGGGCGACGTCAGACATCATGCATCGCGTCTTGCGAGGAGGGTGAGAGAGCTAGATCGCGAGGTATTCTTCGCGTAGCTCTTTGTTGTCGAGCACTTCGGCGGCCGTGCCGTCAAAGACGATGCCGCCGGTGTCGAGTATGACCGCGCGATCTGCGAGTTCCAGCGCGCGCACCGCGTTCTGTTCCACGATCACGGTGGTCATGCCCTGTTCTTTGATGTGCATCAGCGTTTTTTCAATTTCGTCCACGATCACCGGCGCGAGGCCTTCGTAGGGCTCGTCGAGTAGCAGGACTTTAATGTCACGCGCCAAGGCGCGAGCGATGGAAAGCATCTGTTGCTCACCGCCGGAGAGGGTTACACCCTCTTGCTTGCGGCGCTCACCCAGGCGCGGGAAGAGGTCATAAAGGCGGTCTTTGCTCCAGCCCATGGGTGGGGCAATCTGTGCCAGGTCAATGTTCTCTTCAACGGTCAGGCCAGGGATGATCCGTCTATCTTCTGGAACGAGCCCAAGCCCCGCCGCAGACGCTTCATGGGAGGCCATGTTGTGTAGTGGTTGGTGGTCGAGCCAGATTTCGCCGTGGCGTACTTCGGGATCTCCAAGACGCGCGATGGAGCGCAGGGTCGAGGTTTTGCCTGCACCGTTGCGGCCGAGAAGAGCAAGGATTTCCCCCTCGTGTACGTTGAAGGAGATGCCCTGCACGATGTAGCTCTCGCCGTAGTATGAATGCATGTCCCACACAGAGAGGAAGGCGGGGGCGGTTTGGGCGTGGTTTACGCCTTTGGAGAAGTCAGGTTTGACGTTCATCTGATGTCCTTTCTCAGGGTCGGCGGCATAGATACCACCCTACGGATGCGGTAGGGCGGGGCGAACCCCGCCGCCCCGTTTAGGCAGATTCACCCAGATACGCTTCACGTACCTTAGGGTTGCCTTTGATTTTCTCTGGCTCGTCTTCAACAAGTGGCGTGCCTTGGGCCAACACGGTGATCCGATCCGCCAAGGAGAAGACGACGTGCATATCGTGTTCGATGATAGCGATGGTGATGTCACGCTCTTCCTTGATCTCACGGAGCAGGTCGATTGTGTTGTTTGTGTCGGCCCGCGCCATACCCGCTGTGGGCTCGTCAAGGAGTAACAAGCGGGGTTGTTGGCTAAGGCACATACCGATCTCAAGGCGGCGTTTGTCACCACGGGACATGGCGGCTGCGTGCATGTGACGCTTGTCGGCCATGTTCATCTCTTCGAGCATCGCTTCTGCCGCTTCGACCACGTCTTTGTTTCCAAAGACCGAACCGATGGCATTGAGCTCAAAGTTGCCGTCGCGCTTTGCAAAGATGGGGATCATCATGTTTTCCATCACCGACAGATCACCAAAGATCTCAGGTGTTTGGAACACACGGCTGATGCCCATTTGGTTGATCTCGTGTGGCGCTCTGCCCAAAACAGATTGCCCATCGAACATCACCGATCCACTGTCCGGGATCAGCTTGCCGATGAGGCAGTTGAGCAGGGTGGATTTCCCGGCTCCGTTGGGGCCAATGATCGCGTGGCAAGTATTCTCTTTGACCGAGAGGTTTACATCGGAGAGCGCTTGTAGGCCACCGAAACGTTTGCCGACGTCTTTGACTTCAAGAATTCCCATCTTGAACGCTCCTTATTCTGCGGGGGCTTTGGCGACGTCGGACGTGTTGTCGTCGGCCTTTTTGCGGGAGAAGAGCTTGGCAATGCGTTGGCCACCTTCGACCAGACCACCAGGCAGAAAGATCACCACGAGCATGAAGATAATGCCCAGCGTGAGGTGCCAGCCCTTGCCGATGAAGGGGTAGATCAGCGTCACAACTAGGTCTTCGAGCCCATCGGGCAGGAAGGCAAACCAGGTGTGCAGGATGTCGGAGTTGATCTTGGAGATGATGTTTTCCATGTACTTGATCGCACCGGCGCCCAGCACTGGGCCAATTAATGTACCAACGCCCCCAAGGATAGTCATCAAAACAACCTCACCCGATGCAGTCCAGAACATACGCTCCGGGCCCACTTGGGTGTCCATGGCCACCATCAGACCACCTGCGAGACCGGCATACATGCCTGAGATCACAAAGGCCGCCAAAGTGTAGGGCCGTGGATTGAGACCCGTGTAGGTCATGCGCTGTTGGTTCGACTTCACGGCGCGCAGCATCATGCCAAAGGGCGAGCGGAAGATGCGGATGGCCACATAGAAACTCGCGAGCATAACAAACGCCGCCAGATAGTATCCGGTGTTGAAGGTAAAGAGCCAGCTGCCCAAGGGCAGCTCGAAAGAGGAGGACATCTCTAGGCCAAAAATATTGGCTTTGGGTGTCGCGCCATCGGCAAGCGTGCCGTCTAGGATGCGCGGGTCATTGGTCTTTGGTTGAAGGCCAGTTTCGCCGCCAGTGATGGGGGTGAGCACTGAGTAAGCCAGGGCAAACGACATCTGGGCAAAGGCCAACGTCAGGATCGAGAAGTAGATTCCCGAGCGGCGTAGGGAGATGTAGCCCACGATGACCGCGAATAGGCCGCCAAAGATTACGCCCATGAAGATCGCAGGTATCACGTTCATGGTCAGAAGCTTCATCATCCAGATGGCCGCATAGGATCCCACTCCGAGGAAGGCTGCGTGGCCGAACGAGAGATAACCTGTGAGGCCAAACAGGATGTTGAAGCCAATGGCGAAGATGCCAAAGATCACGAAACGCTGCATCAAGTCGGGGTAACCCGCATTGAATTGCGCCATAGCCGAGCCTTCGGGGAAGGGGTTGAGGAGGAAGGGAGCTGCCATCGTGAGGATGGCAACCAAGATGAGAAGGCGTGTGTCTTTGCGATCGAGACCGAACATCCGATTAATCCTCCATCACGCCTTTGCGTCCCATCAGACCGCGCGGACGCGTCAGAAGGATCACAATGGCAACCAGATAAATGATGATTTGGTTGATGCCGGGCACCAGCTCGAGAACCTCGCGCATGGAAGCAAAGCTCTCCAAAATGCCGAGCAAGAAACCCGCAAGTACGGCGCCGGGGAGGGAGCCCATGCCGCCCACAACCACAACTACAAAGCTGAGAACCAAGAAGTCCATGCCCATGTGGTAGTTGGGAGACACGATTGGCGTGTACATCACACCGGCCAGACCCGCAACGGCGGCGGCAAGGCCAAACATGATGGTAAAGCGTCGGTCGATGTTGATGCCCAACATCCCCACCGTTTCACGATCGGCCATACCCGCGCGGACTACCATGCCGAAGGTGGTGAATTGCAGGAAGGCAAACACGGCGCCGATAATGACGGCGGCAAAGATAAAGTACACGATGCGCCAGTAGGGGTAGATAATCGTGTTGGCATCAAAGCCGATCAGAGCGCCGAAATCGAACGACCCAGAAAAGGCCTCTGGTGCCGGCGTCGGGATCGGGTTCGCTCCGTAGTAGTACTTGATGATCTCTTGCAGAACGATCGCCAAGCCGAAGGTCACGAGAATCTGGTCGGCATGAGGGCGTTTGTAGAAGTGTTTGATCAACCCGCGTTCCATGATCCAGCCAATGGCGATCATGATGGGGATAGAGAAGATGATGGCAAGTGGAACGGCCCAGTCGATGATGGCTTCGCCCGTGGATTGCCCAAATATGTCAAATACATAGGGAACGTCTACCTTGAGCGGGTTGCCGAGGAAGTCTGTCTTTGACTCGTCCACGACTATGTAACTCAAGGTGAGGATGCGGCTCAGTGTCACCGCACAGAATGCACCAATCATAAAGAGTGCGCCGTGGGCAAAATTGACCACACCCAAGGTTCCGAAAATGAGCGTCAGCCCGAGCGCGATCAGCGCATAGGCCGACCCTTTGTCGAGCCCGTTCAAGGTCTGCAAGATAAAGGTTTCCATGGTCCCCCAACCTCCGATGGGTGATTGATCTGGCCCCTGGCCGTTTTTGATGAGCGGGTGTCAGACAGGTGGTTGGACGGGCCTTTTGGCCCGCCCCGAGGTGTATGGGCTTATGCGCCTGGGTTGCACGCGCCGAGCTCGCCACCAAAGATGGAGGCGTCATATGTGACTTGGCTCACTGGTGTGATTTCCACAATTTCCAGAAGGTCGAATTCGGAGGTTGGGTTCTCTTTACCCTTCACGACGAGCACGTCCTTGAAGCACTGGTGGTCTTCGGCGCGGTAGAGCGTCTTGCCGTTGCCCATACCGTCGAATTCGAAGCCTTCAAGGGCCTCTCCAACTGCACATGGGTTGAACGAACCGGCGCGTTCCACGGCATCCGCATAGAGCAGCGCCTGCACGTAGCAGGTGTGAGCCGCCTGGCTGGGAGGGAAGCCGTACTTGGTGCCGAAGGAACGGACAAAGGCTTGTGTGCCTTCGTCAGGCAGCGACCAGTGCCAGTTTGTGGAACCGAAGATGCCTTTCACGTTGGCACCCGCACCACGGGCCATCAGGCGCGAGTAGAGCGGAACAACGATCTCAAAATTCTTGCCATTGGCTTCTTTCTCACGCAGGCCGAACTGAACCGCAGAGGTCAGCGAGTTCACCATATTCCCGCCGTAGTGGTTCAGAACCAGAACGTCGGCGCCGGACTGCAGAACGGGAGCTACGTAAGAGGAGAAGTCTGTCTGTGTCAGCGGTGTTTTCACAGCTGCAACGGTTTCCCAGCCCATAGCTTCAGTGGAGGTCCGAACCGCTTCCTCGGTTGTGTAGCCCCAGTTATAGTCGGCTGTCAGGTGGTACGCCTTACGGTCGGTCCCGTAGTTGGCACCCAAGATAGGCGCAAGCGCCGCACCGGACATGTAGGAGTTGAAGAAGTGACGGAAACCGTTGGCCTTCTTGTCCTTACCGGTGGTGTCGTTGGAGTGGGTCAGACCCGCCATGAAGATAACGCCAGCCTCTTGGCATAGCGCCTGCACGGCCACAGCAACACCGGAGGACGAGCCGCCTGTGATCATCACAGCGCCGTCTTTTTCGATCATGGATTTCGCAGAAGCACGCGCGGCGTCGGATTTGGTTTGCGTGTCGCCTGTAACGTACTCAACCTTTTTGCCCAAGATGCCGTTGCCTTGCAGGGCTTTGGACGAGAAAGTATTCATCATGCCGCCGTCGCCGCCACCGTTGAGGTGTTCAACAGCAAGCTCATAAGCGCGCAATTCGTCTGCACCCTCGTCAGCGTAGGGGCCAGTTTGTGGCACGTTGAAGCCGAGAGTCACGGAAGAACCGGCTGGCTCGTTTGTGAACGCGGCAGCAGACGAACCAGTAAAGATCGTCGGCATTGCAACACCAGCGCCGGCAATTGCACTGGTTTTTAGTGCGCCACGCCGTGTGAACGTCGATTTTGTCATAGATTTCCTCCCAAGGATTTGTGGGTCGCATCCCAAGCGACATACCCGGTATGCGCTGCACGCAATGGTGCCGGGTCAGTATCCCCGTGTTCGAAGAGCTTTCAACAAACGCCACCCCGCATTATAGTTTTCTGTAAATATTTGGACTGTGCTGGTGTAGCATTTGTCAAAATATTATCTCTGCGCTGCAGCAAGCTCGGAGAAAAGCTGGAGGAATTGACTTTGGCACGGGATCAACTGACCGGGACACGTATTCGAGAACGCCGTGTCACACTGGGTATAAAGCAAGGCACACTGGCCTCAGATGCCGGTATTTCTGCGTCCTATCTCAATCTCATTGAACACAATCGCCGCAGAATCGGCGGTAAACTACTGGTGGAGATTGCCCGACTTCTCGATGTCGAACCTGCTGTTTTGGCTGAAGGTGCCGAAGCGCAGCTTGTGTCGGACCTCCGCGCTGCGGCACAGGATCTCGACGTCGTCGCGATCATGCCCACGGCCAAGACGCCTCCGGCAGAGACCGATCGCACTGTTGAATTCGCGGGGCGATTTCCCGGTTGGGCGGCCCTGACGGTGGCCCAGGCACAGCAATTGGCCAAGCTTGAGCATACGGTGGCTGCGTTGACTGAACGATTGACGCATGATCCCCAATTGGCCTCGGCTTTGCACGAAGTCCTCTCCACGGCCACGGCTATTCGCTCAACCGCCACCATTCTCGTGGAGGATCGTGATATCTCGCCGGAATGGCTCGCCCGTTTCCACCGCAATATCAATGAAGAGGCGGCGCGCCTGTCGGAGAGTTCCACTGAATTGGTCCGTTACCTAGAAGCGGAAGCTGACACAGGCCCGCTTACGCCGCATGACGAAGTCGAGCGCTTCATGGCCTCTCAGGGTCATCGTATTGCAAGCATTGAGGAGGGTGAGGCGCCGGAAGCTGTGGTGTCCACAGCTCAGGGCATGTCGTCCCAAACGGCACGGGATTTTCTGCTGCGCTACCTCAAACGCTATGCCCGCGATGCGCGCCGCCTGCCTTTGAAGGATCTGGAGGCGTTTTTGTGCGACCTTGGTCCCGAACCCGATGCCATTTCGGCCCGTGCCGACGTGCCTTTGGACACCGTGTTGCACCGCTTAACCCATTGTTCGGGGCAGGAGGCCTTAGGCTTGGTCCTCACCGATGCGTCCGGCACCGTGTATTACCGTAAGCCGATCAACTCCTTCAGCCTTCCTCAAGGCGGACCGGCAACCATGTTGTGGCCCGTGTTCGCAGTGTTGTCGTCACCTGGCCAGCCTTTGCGCCGCCGCGTGTCCCAAGTGGGGCGTCGCGACCTTGAGTTCGACTGTTTCGCCGCCGCCGCGCCGTCGGGCCCCGTGGGCTTTGACGCCCCTCCTCGATTAGAGGCCACAGCCCTCATTCGGGCTGCTCCCACAACCTCTGATGGAGCCGACGTTTGGCCAGTCGCTTTAGTCTAAGCCTGCGGCGTTTACTGGCTTTGACAGAGTGCTTCAGAATCCGGATAGTGAATCTGATCGGCAGAAGAGCGTCACGCCACGCCGAAGGGAGGACACATGGGGAAACGCGTTCTCGTCATTGAGGATGAACCCAATATCAGTGAAGCGGTGAGTTTTTTTCTATCCCGGGATGGATGGAACGTATTCACGCACTCCAAGGGCAATGATGCCCTGGAAACTGTCGCTCATCGCGCGCCGGATGTCTTGATTCTCGATGTCATGCTGCCGGGGCGCTCCGGCATGGAAATCTTGCGCGATCTGCGTGCAGACTCGCGGTGGCAAAAATTACCAGTGATCATGCTCACCGCCCGTGGCCATTCCCGCGACCGCGCAGAAGCGGAAGCGGCCGGCGCGTCCAAGTTTATGACAAAACCCTTCTCCAACGCTGAGATTTTGGAGGCGGTGCGCGCATTGGCACCGCAATGAGCTTGCCCAACCCTCGGTTTTTGCAACGCCAGACCTACCGCCGCCGCCGGAGGGCGGACGCGGCACGCATTCTTCCGACATTGGGGTTGGCTTTGATGTTGGTGCCATTACTGCTGCAGACCTCCACAAATGCCACCCTAGACGTCCCGGCTGCGCGCACCTCTATGGTCGCGCTTTTTGTATTTGCAGTGTTGGCTGGCTTGAGTGTTGTGTCGTTTTTCTTGGCCCGCGCTATGGCGCGGGATGAAAAAGAGGGCCCAGCCAATTTGGCGACGTCGTTGCAAGAGCGAGAGACGGACATTTGAACACGTTCAATCTTCTCGTTGTTGTGTGTTTGGCCTATGCGCTGCTGCTCTTCGCCGTCGCGGCGCTGACCGAACAAGCGGCCCGTCGTGGAAAGCTACGCTGGGCAAGATCGCCTCTTATCTACACGCTCTCTTTGTCGATTTATTGCACGGCTTGGACGTTTTATGGCGCCGTTGGCTATGCCGCACGCTCCGGTCTGGAATTCATGACGATCTACGTTGGCCCGACGCTTGTGATCATCGGGTGGTGGTGGCTTTTGCGTAAACTTGTGCGGATCGGTCGGATGCAGCGCATAACCTCCATCGCCGATTTGATCTCTGCTCGGTTCGGTAAATCCAATGGTCTTGCGATTGGTGTGACGATCTTGGCTGTGGTGGGCACAACACCGTATATTGCATTGCAATTGCAATCGGTGACGCTCTCTTTCGATGCCTTTGCACTTAGCCAAGAGCGCAGCGGCTTCGGCGCATCGGCCTTTTGGGTGGCCTTCGGACTGGCCTTCTTCACGATCATCTTTGGCACCCGCAATCTAGACGTCAATGAACGCCATCATGGTGTGATCATCGCCATTGCCATTGAAGCAGTGGTTAAGCTCATCGCGCTTTTGGCCGTTGGGGGGTTTGTTGTTTGGGGCCTGTCTGATGGGGTGGATGACATCTTGGCGCGCATCGATTCCTCGCCGATTGCGCATTGGGATGTCCGACCCGGTCGATGGAGCGCGCTGATCTTTTTGTCGGCTGCTGCCTTCCTTTGTCTACCTCGAATGTTCCAAGTTCTGGTGGTGGAAAACTCTGACGAACGCCACCTGAGGACGGCGTCCTGGGCTTTCCCTGGTTACCTGATATTGATCTCACTTTTCGTGCTTCCGATTGCGGTGGTGGGCTTGGATCGGCTGCCGGCTGAGTCAAACCCTGACCTATTTGTGCTCACGCTACCACTGGCTGCGGGGCAAGACGGATTGGCGATCTTAGCTTTTTTGGGGGGTTTTTCGTCAGCGACCTCCATGGTGGTTGTGGCGTCTTTGGCATTGGCCACCATGGTGTCGAACCATATCGTGATGCCGATTTATCTGCGCATGATCAGCGGTTCCGGTGCCAGTGTATCTGGCGATGTGCGCGATGTTGTGCTCTTCGCACGGCGCTTCTCTGTGGCGGCGGTGGTGATGCTCGGCTATCTCTACTACTCGCTCTCGGGCGGGGGGACGGCTCTGGCCGCCATTGGCTTGGTCTCATTTGTAGGCATTGCCCAAGTGCTCCCTGTTCTTATCGGTGGCCTGTTTTGGCGCGCGGCGACCCGGATCGGAGCTTTGGCGGGGCTGTCTTTGGGCTTCGTTATTTGGGGGTATTCGTTTTTCCTCCCAAGCTTTGGACCTGACGTTGTGTTCTCGTCCCAAGTCCTGTTGGAGGGCCCTTTCGGCATCCAAGCACTCCGCCCGCAGGCGCTCTTTGGGATCACAGGCCTTGATCCATTGGTGCACGCCGTCGTTTGGTCGATTTCGCTAAACACGCTGGCCTTTGTGGTTGGCTCATTGATGACTTTTCCAACCCCAATCGAACGACTCCAAGGCGCTCAGTTCGTCAACGTGTTCGATCACTCCGCTGGTCCTCGAGCTTGGACTGCGGCATCCGCTCAGAGCGAAGACCTGATGATCATGGCGCAACGCATCTTGGGGCCGAAACAGGCGCTCAGCCTCTTTCACAACGAGGTCAGAGAGCAAACCGGGCGTCCGGGCCGTCCTGGCGATCTCCCCGTGCCGACCCCAGAATTTGTGGGCAAATTGGAACGTGAATTATCTGGATCTGTGGGTGCGGCGACGGCCCATGCGATGGTCTCACAGATTGTCGGCGGCTCATCTATCTCAGTCCAAGAGTTGATGGCTGTGGCCGATGAGACTGCTCAGATCATCGAATATTCCGACCGTCTGGCGATGCAATCGCGCGAGTTGGAAAAAACCGCCGCTGAATTGCGCACCGCGAACTCCAAACTCACCAAGCTCAGCGTACAAAAAGACGCTTTCCTGAGCCAAATTAGCCACGAGCTGCGTACACCAATGACTTCGATCCGGGCCTTCGCAGAAATCCTGCGCGATGGCGGTGATTTGGAACCTCACGACACCGCGCGCTATGCCTCTATCATTCACGACGAATCCATCCGTTTGACACGATTGCTCGATGATCTGCTGGATCTCACAGTGCTGGAAAACGGTCAGGTCAATCTCAATATCCGGCGGGGCATGCTCAACGAAGCGTTGGAGCAAGCCGTGATCACGGCCGCCTCGGGCGAAGATGGCCATCGGATCAAAGTACGCCGTGATGCGAATTCCGAAGCTGTGGAGCTTTCTACGGATTTTGATCGCTTGGCGCAGGTTTTCATCAACCTGATCTCCAACGCCCGCAAATATTGCGATGCGCGCGTGCCAGAACTCACGGTCGCCGTTCAGGCGGAAGAAGACACGGTAACGCTCGATTTTTATGACAACGGCACGGGTATCGCACCAGAGGCGCGCGATCTCATCTTCGAAAAATTTGCGCGCATGAATACACAACGCGCCGGGGGGGCAGGGCTCGGTTTGTCGATCTGTCGACAAATCATGATGAGACTCGGTGGCGATATTCGCTTCATTGCAAGCGATAGCGGTGCCCATTTCCGAGTCCGCCTGCCAAAAGATGGGCAAACCGCTTAACGCAATTCGATCCCATAAAGTGATTGGTAACCAAATCCCCGCATAACCAATGCGAAGTCTATGGCGCAGGGGTGTCAGCAAAACACGATGGGCGAGGCAGCACACAGCAACGCTTTGAGGCGCAAAGCGTCTGCAGGTCACCGGGTCCGAGAGGCCGAAGGCCTTTCGCCTGCGCGCGCGTTGCGTTTGGCTGTGGCACGCTCCGCCGGAGATTTGTGGGAATTGCCGCTGACTGTGACCGGGGTACGCCATGAACTCATTGGGTTAGAGGATCTTCACAATCATCTCTCTGATGAATGCATAACGCTATTGCTTGATGGGCCGGACGGGTGTGTGGGAGGACTTAGTGTGGACCGCGATGTTCTGACGTCGGTCACCGAGGTACAAACCATAGGCCGCGTGACCGAGCGCGCGCCGCAGGAGCGACCGTATACCGACACCGACGCCGCACTTTTCGCGCCTTTGATTGATGATGTAATGCAACGCCTCGACATGATGTTGGGCGGCGAAGTGACCGCCGAGATGTCAAACTCATCGCGGTGGATCATCGGCTATCGCTTTGGTGCTATGGTGGAAAATGTTCGAGCCTTGTCATTGGCGCTTGATGGATATGATTTTCACCTGTTGAGTTTTGACCTTGATGTCGCCGCTGGCATGCGACGTGGAAAAGTGACCCTGTGCCTACCGGAGAGCTTCACGGTCCCTTCTTCCAATGGGGAGGATGGAGATGATTGCCCTGGCGAATTCTCAGAGTCCATGTCTTTGGTCCCGGCCGAACTCGACGCCACCCTTGCACGGGTCACCATGCCTCTGGCCCGCGCGACGGCGCTCAAGGTTGGAGACACCGTCCAACTGTCGCCCAAAGCCCTGCAAGAGGTCACACTATGCGCGTCAGACGGACAATTCGTGGCGCGTGGCCAATTGGGCAAGGCTGACGGTATGCGTGCCATCAAACTCGGTGGCAAGTCAAAGAGCGATGCTATCGTCGTTGAAGAAGGCCAAGTGCAAGCCTTCGAAGCCGCGGCTCGGTCTGCGTCACCGCCAATGTCGTCTTCCGCGAATCTGGCTGGGCTGAGCGAATCAATGGGCGCGTCAGATATCCCTGCAATAGACATTCCAGATATTCCGGCCATGCCTGACTTGCCAGCGGAACCTGTGGGAGATGAGTTGGATCTTCCAGATCTGCCACCTCTGGATTTTGGCGAGGATGGCGCTGAAGATTTGCCGGATTTGCCTGATCTCCCGGCCTTACCAGATCTACCGTCTTTGAACTGACCCATGTGAATTTAGTGATTTGCGATCAAGGGTGCTTGAGATTGCAAAAGGGTCAACGCGCGCTGCAGAGGCGGTCCAGGATAGGGCCCACGCCGCGAAGATCGTACCCTGCATCTGCCGCTGATTTAAGAATGTCTGGCGCAGACATCTCCCCAAATTGCGCCTCGCCCAACGCCCAAATCGTCGAACATCGCGTACCAGAGGCGCAATAGGCCAGCACTGGCGCTTCTGCAGATGTGATGATTCGACGCTGCTCCGCCACGGTTTCTTCGGTCAATGTCATCTGATTGAATGGCAACGCTTCAAACTTTAGTCCTGCGGCTTCGACAGCGTCCTGAACCGCCTTTGAACAATGGTCAACATTTGTCTCATTGTCCGGGCGATTGCACAGAATCGTTTTGAACCCTGCCTCTTTTAGTGCCTCAATATCCGCTGGCATGATCTGGGCGGAGACCGAATAGTCTGGGGTGATCCGGCGGTATGTCATAGCTAAAGGTCCTTGGAGCGCGGATTGCAGATGGGACAATGACATACCTTTGGCCTTGGCCGGGCACAACTGATGCACCGCCGAAGTCCGCGCGGATTTGATCGACTTGCCCAAGGAAACTGACATCGCCATAGTCCAAACATCGCTGGTCAGGGAGAACACATGGAATACGAGGGCGTCCGCGTTGAGCTTACAGAACCGGTGGCCCATGTCATTATCGACTGCCCGCCGGTGAATGCCCTGTCGCGTCCCGTGCGTCGGAGCTTGTGGACGGCCTTCGATGCTGTCGCTGCTGCACCGAGTGTCCGCGCGGTTGTGCTGAGTGGCGCAGGGCGTAGCTTTCCGGTGGGCGCGGCAATCGAAGAGTTCGGCAAGCCGTTGGGAACACCTGGACTTTCCGATCTGTGCTCAAAAATTGAGGCATGTGGAAAACTGGTCGTAGCAGCATTGCATGGCAGTGTGTTTGGCGGCGGTTTTGAAGTCGCGTTGGCGTGCCACTGGCGCGTCGCCTTGCCATCAACCCGGCTTGCTTTTCCAGAAGTGGCGCTGGGCCTCATTCCAGGTGCAGGTGGTACGCAGCGTGCTCCTCGATTGGCGGGCGCGGACAACGCACTTCGGCTGATGCTCTCTGGGCAACCGATCACCGTCACCCAGCCGTTGGCCACCGCCTATATCGACCGCGTCGTCGGGCAAAACGTAGTGCAAGCCGCCGAGGCTATGGCGCGGGACCATCTGGAACAAGGTTTGGCGCCGCGGCGCAGTTTACAGGTCCATGACGGCCTCGCGGATGCGGTGGCGTTTCAGAACAACATCTCGCGCTACAAACGCGCTGTGAAAGACGACCCACTGCCCGCAAAACGCGAGATCGTACGCGCTGTTGAAGCCGCTTTTTTGCTTCCACCTGAAGCAGGGATGGATTTTGAAACCGCTGCCTTTGACGCATTGGATGCATCGAAGGAGGCTCGCGCGCTCCAGCATCTTTTCTTCGCGGAACGCGCCGCTGCGAAGCCCCCAGTGGGAAAAGCGCGCCGGGTGCTACAGTTGGGGATCGCAGGCGACGGCGCCGCAGCCGTGGCATTGGCAATGGCGGGGTTAGGAGTGGGCTTGGCCGTGGCCCATTTGGCACCGCATCAAGAGGCACAAGATACGGTGGGTGCGGCCATCCAAACAGCGCTCGACTCCGCGGTTGCGGCTCGGCGCATCAGCAAACAAGACCGCGGCCATCGCCTTGACCGCTTTGTGCAAGCGCAAGACGCTGCTGTTGTTGCTGGATGCGAGGTGGTGATTGGGTGCGGCCCGGATGAGGCCAAGCTTTTGGCGAGTACGGGCGCGCATGCGTTGCCCTATGCTTGTCTTGTGACAACCAGGTTGTTTGACTTGGTGGACGACAGCCCGCTTCTTGGGCTCTCGCTGGATTTTGAGAGCGATTTGGCCGAGGTGCTTTGGTCGGCAGAAAGTTTGCCCGAAGACGTGGCGACGCTCATGGCGACAATTCGGCGCTTGGGACGTGTCGTAGTGGCCAGTTATGAGGTGACCCCAAGCTACCACGCCCTGCGCAAGCAGCAGTTCAAACTCAATGACATTCTGCGCGCGGAAGGCATTGCTCCTGACATCATTGATAAAACGGCGCGCGGATTGGGTATCCAATGGCCTCGCGCGAAGGGTTCGGTCTCAGCACGGCCAGGGTTTGACGTGGCGCGGTGTGCAGATGTGCTTGTTGCCGGCATGGCAAGCACAGGAATGCAACTATTGCGTTCTGGCGCGGTCGCGCGTGCGGGGGACATCGATATCCTAGCGTGCACAGCCATGGGATATGACCGCTTGACCGGTGGCCCAATGCACTTGGCCCAAGCGCGCGGATTGATAAAACTAGAACGCGATTTGGCCGAATTCTCAGATCGGTTCTCAGATATTTTTGAGACGGATGTAGGCCTGGATACCTTGATCAAATCCGGCCTGGGTTGGTCTGCGTTCGTATGACCGTGCGGGCTAACCCCCCATGAAGATGCCTAAAATCACCATCATCAATCCGATGACTGACAGAAAAAGCGCCGCCAGGTTGCGTGGCATCACGCGCTGAAGCACGGCGCGTAGCTCTTCGTCAGGTAAGCTTGCACGCTTGGCCCGCGCCACGGTTGCGATGCACCAGATAAGGCCGAGGAGCCCTAGAAGAGACAGCGCCGCGCCCCCCCAGATCAGGTAGTCCATTGCTCAATCCTTGGGTGTTTTGGCTGAGCTACCCGATGAGGCGCGGTCTCGCAATCCCTCTTGAGGGGCGGAGAGGGCTGAGGTATCGAACAGCCCCAGCCTTGAGGAGCCCGAGCATGGACATCACCGATCTACAAGATGCCAAACCAGACAGCTACCGCGTGACCGCTGACGAGTTGCGTCAGTTTATCGAGCGCTTTGAGCGGCTTGAGCAGGAGAAAAAAGACCTCGCGGATCAGCAGAAGGAGGTCATGGCCGAAGCCAAGGCGCGCGGCTATGACACCCGGGTGATGCGAAAGGTGATCGCCCTTCGCAAACGCGAACCTGACGATATCGCCGAAGAAGAGGCTGTGTTGGAGATGTACAAAGAAGCTCTGGGCATGTGATCGCCATGGAATGGGTCAAGATCATCCACATTCTGTGCGTTATGGGATGGATGACCTCGATCTTTGCCGTGCCACGCGCGTTGATTTATTGGCGCCGCGAATATGACCGTTTGGGCGAGAATGGGCCGTTGGGTGACCTGACCTATCGGCTTTACCGCTTTTCTGCGGGGCTTTCGATGATTGCGGTTTTTACTGGTCTTTGGCTGGCTTGGTGGCACGGTTTCCCGGGCTGGGCCTGGCTCAAGCTTGGCCTCGTGGCGGCACTTTTGGTGCACTATCTCTGGACGGGTCGGATGGTCCGAGCGGCACAAAAAGGCGTTTTCGAGCGTTCCGAGCGGTGGCTGCGGGTGTTTAACGAGACTTCGGTGATCGGTGCGATTGCGGTTCTCTGGGTCGTTGTCGTCAAACCTTTCTAAAGCGCCGTGGCACACCACCTGAGGCCGTCAAGCGGCCCGACTGAAAGGGCGCCGTGGCGAGGTCCCATCCGTGGTTCCAAAATGTATTGGTCATGAGATGTCATCTCTTGTGGTATTACATCGTGTTGTGATTGTGGCGGGCGTGTCTTTTCGCGACGTCACAGATTAATCGAGCGCGCGCCAACCGATGTCACGGCGGTGCACGCTTTCGGTCCATTCGATGTCGTCGACCATGGCGTAGGCACGGTCACGGGCCTCCTTAAGCGATTCGCCGCGGGCTGTGACGTTCAACACGCGCCCGCCATTGGCCGTGATTGCTCCGTCAATCTCTTTGGTGCCCGCGTGGAAGACTTTGTGGAAACTGTCGTCTAGAAGTGCGTCGAGACCCTTGATCACCGATCCTCTGGCGTAGCTTCCAGGATAGCCATCTGCGGCCATCACCACCGTCAACGCATGATCATCCGCCCAATGGATTTGCGCCTCGTTCAAACGTCCTTCGGCTGCGGCTTGGATCGCATCTAGCGCTTGTGCTCCCAGGCGCATCATAAGCACTTGGCATTCAGGATCGCCGAAGCGCACGTTGTATTCCACCAGCCGCGCCTGTCCATTTTCGATCATCAACCCAGCATAGAGGACCCCCTGATACGGTGTGCCGCGCTTGGCCATTTCCGACAGTGTTGGGCGGATGATCTGATCCATGACCTGCGCTTGAAGCGCCTCGGTGAGCACAGGGGCAGGGGAATAGGCGCCCATGCCGCCGGTGTTGGGGCCCGTGTCGCCTTCGCCGATGCGCTTATGGTCTTGAGCCGTGCCAATGGGCAATGCGACCTCTCCGTCACAGAGCACGAAGAAGCTGGCCTCTTCTCCGGTCATGAACTCTTCGATCACGACTTCGGCTCCGGCCTCACCAAAGGCACCGCTGAACATGTCGTCCAACGCGGCAAAGGCGTCCGCGTCTTCCATTGCAACGATCACGCCTTTGCCCGCTGCGAGACCATCCGCTTTAATGACAATTGGCGCACCCTGTTCTGCCACATAAGCCTTGGCAGAGGCGGGATCGGTGAAGTGGGCATAGGCTGCGGTTGGCGCGCCTGCGGCATCACAGATTTCTTTGGTAAAGCGCTTGGATGCCTCAAGTTCCGCCGCAGCCCGCGACGGACCAAACACTGCTATGCCAGCTTCGCGCAGACGATCCGCGACACCTGAGGCCAAGGGCGCTTCAGGGCCGATGATTACAAGGTCGATCGCTTCTTCCTCACAAAAGGTGACAACTGCGCCGCGGTCATTTGTATCGAGCGTGGACAATGTGGCGATGGATGCCATTCCTGCATTGCCCGGTGCCGCGATGAGTTTGTCGCATTTGGGGTTTTGATGCGCGGCCCAAGCCAAAGCGTGTTCGCGTCCACCGCTGCCGAGGATCAAGATGTTCATGGGCACGTTCCTTTGCCTGCGCGCTGGCCCCCTCAGTTTTGGGGGTAAGAGGAAGGTGCATCGACGGAGAGGCCTTCCGCTTGTCTTGGCGACCGTTTAGGCTGCGGATGGGGAGAGAGCAAGCGAGGCTGTATGTCTGATTTAATCGACGAAGATATCCCGGGCCGCAATGTGCCAGAGTTTTCCGTAGCCGAGATCGCAGGCGCGGTGCGGAGGCTTATTGAAGGCGAATTGGGCTACGTGCGCGTGCGCGGCGAAGTGGGCCGCGTTGTGCGGGCGCGCTCTGGGCATCTTTATTTTGACCTCAAAGACGAGCGAAACGTGCTGTCTGCCATGACCTGGAAAGGCCAGATCGCTGGGCTTGATGTCGTTCCCGAGGAGGGCATGGAGGTCATCGCCGAAGGCAAAATGACGGCCAGTGGGTTTCAATCCAAATTTTCTCTCAATGCCTTAAAAGTGCGCGTCGCGGGCGAAGGCGCGCTCATGGCGATGCTGGAGAAGCGCAAAAAAGTGCTGGCCGCTGAGGGCTTGTTCGATGATGGCCGCAAGCAAAAGCTTCCGTTTTTACCTGAGGTCATTGGCGTTGTGACCTCGCTGCAGGGCGCGGTGATACGAGACATCTTGCACCGTCTGCGGGATCGTTTCCCGCGCAAGGTGCTCATTTGGCCCGTGGCTGTGCAGGGCGCAGCATGTGCGCCAGAGGTCGCGCGGGCCATTGAAGGGTTCAATGCATTGACGCCCGGCGGGGCCTTGCCACGGCCAGATTTGCTCATTGTGGCTCGGGGCGGTGGCTCAATCGAAGACTTGTGGGGCTTCAACGAAGAGGTGGTCGCCCGTGCGGCGGCTGGCTCTCATATCCCCCTCATCTCAGCGGTGGGGCATGAGACTGACACCACGCTCATCGATTTTGTCTCTGACCAACGGGCGCCGACACCGACGGCAGCCGCGGAGATGGCTGTGCCTGTGCGATTGGACTTGGTGGCTTGGGTCGACGGGCAGGGCGGGCGGCTGACCACGGCATTGACGCAGACCTTGGCGCGTCGCGGTGAACGCTTGCGTGATTTGGCACGGGCAATGCCACGGGCGGATGTTCTGTTAGAGACCCCTCGGCAGCGTTTGGATCGTGCGGCGGACAAACTGCCTCTTGCCTTACAAGCCGGCGTCGCCGAACGGCGGATCGCATTGGAGAAGCAAGCGGGTCAGGTCCAAATCAGTACATTAAGACAGCGTGTTGGCCAAGAAGGTCAAACGCTGGAACGTTTGGATGCGCGCTTAGCTCCCGCGCTGGCGCGTGCTATTGCGACCAAGCGACAGGCGCTCAATGTACTGCGGATATCTCCAAGGCTTTTGGCCCAAGAGGTCGCCCGACTGCGCCGCGACTTGGATCAATTGACCAAGCATTTGAGTGATGCCGCAGGGCGACAAATGCGCGATTTGCGTGACCGCATTGAGACCGCTGACAGGTTGCGTGAGACTTTGGGCTACAAAGAAACTCTGGCGCGTGGCTACGCCGTTGTGCGTGATGGTTCGGGCTCACTTGTGACCTCCAAGGCACGCGCCACTCAAGCGCAAGGCCTTGAGATCGAGTTTGCCGATGGCGCACTGCGCTTAGGTTCGGGCGCACGAAATGGTGCGAAGACAACGGTCAAGACAACGCCGAAAGCATCAGACCAAGGGAGCCTTTTTTGATGGAGCATCGCATATCGCTGATCACCCTGGGCTGTCGCGACGTGGCGCTCTGCGCTGGGTTCTACGAGGCGCTACGCTGGAAGCGTGTCGAAACGCAAGATGGTGTGGTAGCGTTTGATCTTATTGGGCAAACCTTGGGCCTCTATCCTTTAGACAAGTTGGCCGAGGACATTGGGTTGCCGATGGAGGCATTGGGGCATGGGGCAATGACCATTGGCCATAACTTGCGAGACCGACCTGCAGTTGATGACCTCATGGCGCGGGCTGAAGCCGCTGGCGCGCGTATCCTCAAACCTGCGGCTGAGGTGTTTTGGGGCGGCTATCACGGCTATTTCTGTGATCCAGAAGGCCATATCTGGGAGATCGCGCACAACCCGTTTTCGCCGCTGAGGCAGGACGGAGCGTTTCGTTGGAACGGGTATGGAGATGCTTAGAGGGAGCGTTTTGAAACGTAAATTCGGGTCAAATGAAGACGCCTAGGTCAATGTGGTCGCTCGAGACCCTTGGGCGTGTTCGCCTGTCTAAATATTTCTTTATGAGAGATTTTCTCTATTCAGAGATCGGCACCATTCACCGTATTCCCAATGTGCCTGATCATCCAGATCTGGTCATCTCGCGGGGCCGGGCGTTTTGTGAAGCGCTTCTTGATCCTCTCGAAGAGACGTTTGGACGTGTGACGGTGCGCTCGGGGTATCGGTCGTCGGCACTGAACGCCTATGGCAATGCGCATAAGCTCAATTGCGCCCGTAACGACTACCCGTTGGAGTGCCATATTTGGGACTTGCCTGACAGGCCGGTGGCCGGAGCCTCAATCGTGATCCCTTGGTTTGTTGATCACTACGAGGCCGGGCGCGATTGGCGGGACATGGCGTGGTGGCTGTACGATCACCTTCCGTTTGCTGAGGCGTGGTTCTTTCCCAAGCTCTCCGCTTTCAATCTCTCGTGGCGGCCAGGGCGACCGATCCGGCGGATCGACAGTTACGTCGCGCCGCGTGGCACGTTGGTTAAACCCGGCCGCGAGCCAGAGGTCGCGGAAAGACGTGCCGAGCGATACGCTGATTTTCCACCATTTTCTGGTGCTGAGCGGCGCTGTGATTCTGTGGATAACTAAGCCAATTTTGCTTAGGGTTTGAGCGGTATAGCGAAAAATATTGGGCCGCCAACGGCTTGCGTATTCACGTAGTCGAGCGTTGACGCGCATCCTCAAATTGTGGACCTTTGGGCTACATCTGGGGGATATTATGGCTTTGAAAACTGCATCTATTGCGGCTGCTGTGGCCGCGTCTGTTTGGTTTGGTATGTCTGGCGCAGCTGAGGCGCAAGAGACATGCGGTGGTGTCTACACCGTGCAACGGGGCGACAGCCTCTCATTGATTGCCGACAACCTCTACAAAAACGCGGGTAAGTGGTCGACGATTCACAACAGCAATCTGGACACAATCGGCAGCACTCCGAACTCGATCCGCGTGGGGATGCGGTTGAGTGTACCCTGCATCAACGGCTTGCCCAAAGATTTGGCTGGCGGGTCGGCGGTGACCACCGCAAAAACCGTGCGCCCATTGCAAATTGCGCCTGGCACAGCGGCCACGCGCAGCAAGATCAACCTTCTCACTGCCGACGATTATGCGCCGTTCACCGATCGCAACATTCTTAACGGTGGCCTGGTGACCGAAGTCGTCCATAAGGCGATGGAAAAGGCGGCACCGTCCGAAGGTTTTGCAATCCACTGGGTCAATGACTGGTCTGCGCACCTTGAACCCATGCTCTCCAACGCGCTCTTGGACCTGGGCTTCCCGTGGCTGCAGCCCGATTGCCAGGCGGACCCATCGCAATATCGCTGTGAAAATTTCTACTTCTCCGAACCGATGTTCGAGATGTTGATCTTGCTCTTCACTAACAAATCGAACCCGATTCAGTTCAACACCGACAGCGACATGCTGGGCAAGACGCTTTGCCGCCCTGCTGGCTATTTCACCCACGATCTTGATAAAAACGGTCGCCGTTGGCTGGCCGACAACCTCATCAACCTGGAGCGCCCTACAACCGTTGGCGATTGCTTTGAGATGTTGGCCGAAGGCAAAGTGGACGCCGTGGCGCTCAACGAATTCACTGGCCGTCAAGCGATCGCCGATCTGGGTCTGGCGGATCGGATCGAGATCGTTCAAACGCGACCTCTATCGATTGAGGGTTTGCACGTTGTGGTGCACAAAACGCACCCACAAGCACAATACATGCTTGAAACCATCAACAACGGTTTGTCTGAGATCAAAGCGTCCGGGACGTATCAGCAAGTCATCAACCAGCACATGTCGCAAATTTGGGCGAGCTTCTAATGTTGCGTCGGTTCGTCATTTCGCTGCTTGCCACGGTCGGATTGGCGACCACGGCGGCGGCAAATTGTGGAGGCGAGCGGATCGTTCAAGCCGGGGACACGATCCTTGGCTTGGCCGCAGAAGCCTACGGTGATCCTGAAAAGTGGACGCTCATCTACTATGCCAACCAAAACAAGCTCACGGGCAACTTTGCGATTGCGGTCGGGACACGGCTGATGATTCCGTGTGCCCCCGGGCAAGAACCCAAGTTTGACGCAACACCACTGCAACAAGTGGATGCCGAGCTCAAGCTGGTCACAGGCTCTAACTTTGCGCCGTTCACCGATACGGCTTGGCCCGGCCAGGGGATGGTCACTGAACTCATCAACGCTGCGATGGAGATGACGCCGGAGCCTGTGCCTTATGCTATTGCTTGGGAAAATGACTGGTCCCAGCACCTTTCGCCGATCCTCACTGAGATTAAGGCAGACATGGGTTTCCCATGGTACAGGCCTGACTGTGCCAAGGATCCAGGCAATTTCCGCTGTACAAGCTTCCATTTCTCGGACCCGCTGGTGGATGTATTGATCATGCTTTTCGTACCGGCCAATGGCGGCATGCAATATGTGTCGGACGCGGACGTCGTGGGCAAAACGCTTTGCCGTCCGGCGGGCTACTTTACCCACGATCTTGACCGTGCAGGGCGGGATTGGCTCTCCACTGGTTTGGTGCGGTTGGTCCAGCCGGAGACGCCACGCGATTGCTTTGACCTCTTGATGCAAGGCCAGGTGGACGCCGTGGCGCTGAATGTATTCACCGGGGCGCAAACCCTTGATGATATGGGCCTGCGTGGCCAAGTCGTCCCACTCGAGACACCGCTTTCGGCGGAAGGCCTGCATGTGGTGATCTCTAAAACCCATTGGCGCGGCACGACGCATCTCTACCGTATCAATGCGGGTTTACGGGCGCTGCGCGACAGCGACCGCTACAATGAGATTGTCTCACGCCACCTGGGTGTGTTCTGGGACCAAATCCAGACAAACTGATCTAAAACCTGCCGCGCCCGATTTTTCGCGGTGGGTTTTGATCCGGGGTCTCATTTGCGGGTTTTCTCGCGAACTGGGTTTGGTAGACTCCACGCAAAGGGAAAAAACTGAGGCATGGCAGGGCAGCCACCTCATCAAGGATGGGCATAACCGTGGCGCAAGAGCCAGTGATTTTGTTGCCGCCCGAAGCGGCGGATGCGCGGTTTTGGGCGCCTGTTACAGCGGGCCTCGCAATGGAGCGTTCCGTGACCGTGGCACCGGTACATTTGGGCGACCGGATCGAGGAAATTGCCTCTGAGATTGTGACATCATCGCCACCCAAGTTTGCGCTTTGCGGGGCCGGGCTTGGGGGGATGGTCGCCCTAGAGATTGTCCGCCGTGCGCCCGACCGCGTCACGCGTTTGGCGTTGATGGACACCTCTCCCCACGCTGATACGCCCGCAGAGGCGGGGGATCGCGAAGCACGTATCATCAAAGCTAAAACCGGCCAACTGCTCGTGACCCACGAGTCTGACATGCGCAGTTCGGGCATCGCGCCTGTGCCGCATCAATCAGATGTTTTGGCGCTCGGTCTCGACATGCTCGACCACCTTGGAGCCGATGCTTATATGCGCCAAATGCGATGCCTGATGCGGCGGCGGGATCAGCAATCGACGCTGCGCCGTGTGCGCTGCCCGGCACTTGTACTCTGTGGTGCGGGCAACCTGCGTTATACGGTCAAACGGCACATGTCTATGGCTGAGCTCATCCCATATTCCCAACTGCAAGTGATCGATGGGGCTGGGCATTTGGCACCGATGGAGCAACCCGAAGCGGTGATTGGTGCCCTGCGTCAGTGGCAGGCCATGCCGCTGGTCCTGCGATGATCCCGAGCATACGATGGCTCTAGCTGTTACGGACACGAAACGTGATTGCCGTCGCTCCAAACACCAGGGCCAGAGCGGCCAGCCAGAAGACGTATTCAAAGCTTGTTCCCAACCCGGTGCGCGTGAAGGCAACGTTGTAAACGAGGCCAAGCCCAACCTGGACTGCTCCGAAAAACAGGCAAGTTATTGCAATTGACGCGATGTTGATCTGGCGGTGAGGCTGCATCCCCAGCAATAGTCCTGCAGGAGCGCAGAAGGCACAGAGACAGGCCATCATAAGTGGTATAGAACTGTAGGTGAGACTGCCTAGACCTGCCAAGAGTACGCCCATGACCCAAGCCATTCCGAGTTCAGTCCGGGGCGAGAGAGGTTTCGCGGATTTCGCACCAAGCCAAACAGTTGTTCCAAAGGCAAGGGACATCGCGCTGAGCAGGACACCCACTTCAGACGGCTCCAAGCCAAAGATATCGCGCAAATAGGGGCCTGCCCAAGAGCCACGGAAACCCAAGAAACCGGCGATGGCTACGAGGCTTAGGAGACTTAAACTTGGCCAATCGGACGAGTGATTGGGCACAGGTTCTCGCCGCGCGCGCAACAAGAGGAGACCCGCGCAGAGTGATAAGGCAGACACGCCCCATAACACGTCGCGCCAGTGCGAGACTTCGATGGCCCAGGCCAGCGGCCACCCGCTCAACACGACACCCAAGCAGAGGCCAATCACCACTGGACGCAGCAGGCCTCGTGCCATGCTCGCTCCGATCAGCGCAGCGCTGCCCACGCCACATAGTGCCATTGCGCCCGCCACAAATGCGGCACTTCCTTCGTCAGCGAACGCCAAGCCGGCGGCAGCGAGAGCGGTGGCCAGCGCACCGATCTGAAGGTTGATCGCATTCAGAGCTGGCACTTTGTGCTGGCCCCAAAGGAGCGCTGCAAAACCAATAGCCCAAGAACCTTGAGCGATGGCCAATGCGCCTGTGCCAATGCCAAGCGCGCGATAAAACTCATCGTGCAGAGCCGCCAAAGCCGTCGCGATCAAGCCCGAAGCAATGCCGAGCACGATCAAACTCAAGCGTTCCATCGTCATATCAGCTGTTCAGTTCAAGGCGCGCTGCCGCGTGCTGCCCGGCCCAACGACCGGTCGCTAGACAGGCGGTCAACAAATACCCTCCCGTGGGCGCGTCCCAGTCGAGCATCTCGCCACAGGCAAAGACATCCGGGCGGTCGCGCAGGGCAAGCTCCGGCGTTAGCGCGTCGAAGCGTAACCCGCCTGCTGTCGATATCGCCTCATCCAAGGGACGCGGTCCTTGGTGGCGCAGGGGCAGGGCTTTGATGGTCTCTGCGAGACCGGGAACATCGAGGGAATTGGCCATGCCTTTTGTACATTCGTGAAACAGCGCGATCTTTTCCGGCGGCCAGCGCAAAGTATTGCGCAAGATGCGGCTGAGCCCGCCCTTAGGCTCTTTGGGCAGTCGCGCCGAGAGCTTCTCGACATTGAGGTCAGGTGCAAGGTCCATATTGAGCGCTTGGCCCTTCCTTAGATGTGGAATCAATGGATAAATCCCGCCACCTTCCAATCCTTGGACCGACAGGATCGCTTCGCCGCGCGATTGGGCTCCGTCGGACGTCGTCCAGCGTATGGCTTTTATGGCTTTGCCGAAGTGCTCGGTCATGTGTTCTGACCAGGCGACTTTGAGCCCGATATTCGAAGGTTGGAATGCTGCACAATGCCCATCAAGTTCGGGCGTTTGGGTCCAAAGCCCATCGGACCCCAAGCGCGACCAGGACCCGCCGCCGCAAGCCAATACTGTTGTTTGGGCGACTACGCCTTGCGAACCATCGGGGTTGTCGAACATGGCTTTGCCGTTTTGCCATCCCGTCCACCGCCAGCGGGTGCGCAGGCTCACGCCTTGTGCCGACAGCCGTGCCAACCAAGCGCGTAGTAGGGGCGAGGCCTTCCAGGCGCGCGGGAAGACGCGGTTTGTGGAGCCCACATACATTTCCTGACCCAGAGCTTCGGCCCAGCGTTCCACACCCTCGGGCCCAAAGGCGTCAAGCATGGGCCGCAGTTGCTCTTGGCCTTCGGAATAGGCGCGAAGGAAGGCGTCAAAGTCTTGGCGCTTGGTGAGGTTGAGTCCCGTCTTGCCCGCCATCAAAAACTTGCGCGCCAACGAGGGCTTTTGTTCGGCCACCAGAACAGCATGGCCGCGCGCAGAGAGCACGTTTGCGGCCATGAGCCCCGCAGGGCCGCCGCCAATCACAAGGGCTGTTACCGCGTGCGTAATTGCAGGGGTCCTTTGACTTCGACCACGCGTTGTGGATAGGGGATTTCGATCTGGTGCTCTTTGAGCGCATTCCAAATGAGGAAGAGCACATCGGAGGTGAACTTGTTTGGGCCGTCATCAAGCCCGTTGACCCAGAACTCCACCGCAAAGTCGATACCGTTATCGCCAAAGCTACGCAGCTCACAATCGGGCGGAAAGGGGGCGTCGAGCACTTTGGGGTGCTTTGCCACGGCGGCTTCGATGATGTCGGGCACGCAGTTGATGTCGGTGTCATAGCTTACCGAGAAGGGGGCTTCATAGCGGTTGGCCGAGCCTTGATCAGAGAAGTTAACCACGCGCGTGACGATGAAATCCTCGTTTGGAACGACAATCCATTTGCCGTCAAAGGTCTCTAGGATGATCGCGCGCGCGGTCAGGCGCACGATGGTGCCTGCTTCGCCCCCATCCAATTCGACATAGTCGCCGACTGTGGCTTGGCCTTCGAGAAGCAGGATGATGCCTGAGATGAAGTTCGACGCGATCTTCTGGAGGCCAAAACCAAGACCCACACCAATCGCACCAGTGAGTACAGCAAGTGACGTCAGCGGAATGCCCATGATGTTCATGAAGACCAAGAAAGCGACGCCAAAGATGGCGATTTCTGCGGCCTTTTCCGCCAATTGCCGGGTGGCGGGGCGCATGTCGTCTTGTTTTTTGATCAGGCTTGAGGATTGGTCATTGGACCAGCGGCCCAGCCAAAAGATCACGCCGCCCACCACGGCAAAACGGATCACATCCAGCAGGTCAAAGGAGAGGTTGCCGAGCGGCACCACCGTGTCTTCGAGTCGCTCCGACACAATCTCCAGAAGCCCCACCGCATAGAGCGCGGCCACTGGCACCATGATAAATTTGCCAAGGAGTTTCAGGAACGCATCGGTGATGATGTCGCGTACTAGCGCACGCACGGCTATGAAGAGGAATATCCGTTTGCCAAAGGCAATGACCGCGCCGCTTTCAAACACAGAGCGCACAACCGTTTCACCGATGCCGGTGAAGGCAAAAGCCAAAAGCGGCAAAAGCAGGGGTAGAAATTGACGAATGAACAGGCGCGCTTGGGCCAGGTAGCCGAGGTTGCCTTCTTCCGGCGTCAGGATTCGTTGCAAGAACGGTTGAAGGCGGCGGTTGAGCAAGACGGCGGCAATCCAAGCCACCAACAACAAGCCAAACTGTGACCAAGCGGCGGGGCTAAGAAGCCAACTTTTGGCCAGGTCCCAGCCTTGCAGGGCATAGCCCACGGCCTGCTGCACGATTTCGGGCTGGCTCGCCAGATCAAATTCCATTTACTCGTCCCCCGTTCGCGCCCCTCTTGAAAACCCGGTGTGCGCCCCATTTATCTGCACCGATGGAGAATATCTGCACCGATGGAGAAAAACACACAAGAGCCGCTTCCGATCTGTCCCCTTTGTGGACGCGTCATTCCGCCAGACGTGCCGCAATCGCTGCACCATTTGATCCCTAAGCTAAAAGGGGGAAAAGGCGGGCCGACGGTTTTGCTGCATCACATCTGTCACAAAGAGATCCATGCCACGCTCACCGAGGCGGAATTGGCGCGAGTTTATAACACGCCTGAGGCATTGCTTACCCATCCCCGCCTGGCCAAGTTTACGGCCTGGGTCGCTAAACGCCCGCCCGAGTTCCTCTCCAAAGCAAAAGGCGGTCGACGGAAACGCTAGGGTCTGGATGCATTGATCTGTTCACAAGAGCGCCCAAAACGCGTGCCATTAGAGGTTTGGGTCACGCCGCTGAGATCGTGCATTTCCGGACGCCCTTCGGGTCTTTTGGATTTTGTCCCTGCCACCTTCCAATGGCTTTGAAATAAAACATTATTCCAGGGGCCATGATTCCGGCTAGGGGCAAAATCTGCGATACTGGTTTGGCAAGTTAATGCGTCCTGAGCCTAACACCTTGGCATTTGGTGTGTCCCATGCGAGCCATGGGCAAATCAAATTGGAGGGCACCTATGTCAATCAAAGACTTTCGCGTCAAAATTCTATCGGGAGCGCCCATTGCCGGCACCTTTGTTAAAACACCCGCGTACCAAGTGATCGAAGTCCTGGCGCAGTCCGATCTGGATTGCGTTTGTCTGGATGCAGAACACGCCCCCTTTGATCGTGCCTCACTGGATGCCTGCTTAGCTGTGGCGCGTGCGTTGGATTTTCCGGTGTTGATCCGACCTGGGGATGCTTCTCCTCGCGAGGTCCTTCAGGCGTTGGACTATGGTGCCGCGGGGATCATCGCGCCCCATATCGACACAGTTGAGAAAGCCCGTGATCTGGCGCGTTCGGCGCGTTTTGGTCTGCACGGGCGCGGTTATGCGGGCTCCACACGCTGGGCGGATTACGCCACACGCGGGATGCCCGATCTTTTGGACGCAAGTGCAGAAACGATCGTGCTGGCTCAGATCGAAGAACCTGCCGGAGTCGATGCCGCCCATGAAATCGCCGCGGTTGATGGTATCGATGGCCTTTTCCTAGGGCCCGCAGATCTCTCTGTGGGATACGGCCACAGAGATCAGGCCTCCGACGATTTGGCCCGCGCTTTTGCGTCCGTGGGAGAGGCCTGCCGCGCGGCCGGCGCGCATTACATGACGTTTGTCGCAAACGGCGCTCAAGCTAAAGAGCGCGCAAAGGATTATGGGGTTACAGGGTTCATGATCGCTTCAGAGCATGGCTGGATGCGTGCCGGTGCCACTGCCGACGCAAAGCTGGTGCACGAAATCTAGGACTATGAGGTCAGCTTTTGTGCGTTTGGCTCAGCTGGCTGAAAGTGATCGGCCAGTTGCTCAAAGATAAGAGCGCGCACAGCAGGCCGCTCCATAAGCACTTCATGCTCTGCATTTTCGATCATCTGCAAGGTGCCATTGGGCCATGCGGCCATGCGATCTAGGATGCGTCTGGGGTGCACAATGCGTTCCTGGCGTCCCAGGAACGTCAGGCACGACAGATCCGGCGAGGGCATCCGGGCGAGGGTATTGCATTCCACCAAAGCTTCACGCAGCCAGTGGATGCTGGGTCCGCCAAGTTGCAGGTCTGGCCGTTCGGTCACCTGATCCTTCATGAAGGTAAACATTGTGGGATCGGTGGTGAGGGTGTTGTCCTCATAAGGCGCGCTGGCCACGTAGCTCTCCGGCCCAGTGGAGGGAGCGTAGAGATGGGCCAGGCCCAATTGCTGAGATGTCCATCCCACAACCCAAGCCGTGGGGCGTAGAACGGGGTGCAGGCCAATGCCCCACATGGGCGCTGTGAACGCCACGGCATCCACAGGAAGCCCCTTGTAAAGCGCGCGCAGCCCAATGCAGCCACCCATGGAATGGGCCAACATGTAATACGGCTCTGGCATACCCAGTGAGCGGACGTGTTCCAAATAGGCGCGGACATCGCGTTGGTAGTCATCGAAGTCGCCGACATGACCGGCGCGGGGATCATTGTGGAGACGGTCCGCAATACCTTGGCCACGCCAATCAATGGCGGCTGCGGCGAGGTTGAGCCCATGGCACGCCTGCGCCGTGGGTCCGTACTTTTCAACGTATTCCGTTCGACCAGGAAAGATCAGAACGCTTCCGCGGGCACCCTCAAGCGGCCAATGACCCACGCGCACACGCACGCCGTCATCCACCTCGATCCAATGGCAGGCGCCGCCTTTGGGCGCCTGAGCCATGTTTTCGAAATAGGGCGCCGTGTCCGCCATTAGCCCAGNACGCTGCCCAGTTGCATCGCGAGACCCATGTCACCGTCAACNGTGAGTTTGCCAGACATGAACGCCGCAGTGGGGTTCAGATCACCGGCCATGACCGCTTCAAAGGTCTCAACATCCGCCGACAGCGTCACATCCGCGTCATCATCGCCCGCGCGTGCGCCGTTGCCGTCAATGACCACGGAACCGGCGTCGGTAATTACAAATTTGGCCACGCCACCGTCAAATCCTGCGCCGCCCATTTTTTCATTGAGTGCATTGACCGCACCATCCACGATATCGCTCATCTGTCTCTCATTCCTTTAATTTTGCGCATCTAGCATTTTTACATTCAAGCGCTACGCTCATGGTTATGATGAAGCCTATCTCAACTTTCAAACATAGCGTGGCGGCACTTTGGGTCACATGGTTGTTTTCCTTACCTCTGGGGGCCGAAGAAGCGGCGCTTTTGGAGGCATTGAAGGGGGCGGAACCGATGGAAGCCGGGCGAATCGAAACTGAACTCACCACGCTTTGGTCTCGTTCTGGCTCAGCAGCGATGGATTTTTTGCTGAAACGTGGACGCGACGCGATTGACGTGAACGATTGGCCCAAAGCGATAGAGCATCTCACCGCGCTTACCGACCATGCGCCAGATTTTGCCGAAGGATACCACGCGCGCGCCATCGCCTATTTTCGCAGCGAACGGATCGGCCCTGCGATGGCAGATTTGGAACGGGCCCTGGAGTTGAACCCCAACAACTTTGGCGCATTGCGCGGTGTTGCGACCGTATGGGAAGCGCTAGGCAATTCCAAACGTGCGCACGCCGCCTACGGCATGGTCTTGGACTTGCATCCCAATGACGAAGAAGCGCAGAAAGGTCACGAGCGCACCCGCTTAGCCGCCTTTGGTCAGGCTTTGTAGCAAGCGCCTTGTAACACGAACAATTGTCCCAAAGGAGTAGGGCAATGCAGGGACGCACCGTCGCGGTGCTTGGTCCGACCAACACAGGCAAAACCACCTATGCAATCGAACGTATGCTGGGCCATCGCACCGGCATCATTGGCTTGCCTTTGCGGCTTCTCGCGCGGGAGGTCTACGACCGTATTGTTGAGATGCGTGGACCGTCGGTGGTTGCTTTGGTCACGGGTGAAGAGCGCATCGTACCGCCGCGCACCCAATACTGGGTCTGTACTGTCGAAGCCATGCCTGAAGGCATGGGGGCGGACTTTGTTGCTATTGATGAAATCCAACTTTGCGCCGATCCAGAACGTGGGCATGTCTTCACAGACAGGCTCCTGCGAATGCGCGGAACCCATGAGACTTTGTTCCTCGGTGCGCATACAATGCGCGGCCCCATCGCGGCCCTGGTGCCCGGTGCAGACTTCATCGCGCGCGAGCGAATGAGCACGCTGACCTACTCAGGGTCCAAGAAAATCAGCAGGTTACAGCCGCGAACCGCCATTGTCGGCTTTTCTGTTGAGAACGTGTACGCAATTGCCGAGCTTATCCGCAGGACCAAAGGAGGTGCCGCTGTTGTGATGGGCGCGCTCAGCCCGCGCACACGCAACGCTCAGGTGGACCTCTATCAAAATGGCGAGGTGGATTATCTGGTGGCCACCGACGCGATTGGCATGGGGCTTAATCTCGATATCCATCACGTGGCCTTTTCCTCGCTCACCAAATTCGATGGACGGCGGATGCGGCCCCTGCAACCCAATGAGCTTGGCCAAATTGCCGGGCGCGCCGGGCGGGGTATGCGTGATGGCACCTTTGGGGTCACCGGTGAAGCGCGCCCGCTGCAAGAGGAGGTTGCGCGGGCCATATGTGACCACCGCTTTACGCCGCTCTCTAAAGTTCAATGGCGCAACGCCAAGCTCGAGTTCGGCACTGTGGATCGATTGATCGGGTCTTTGGAACTGCCCTCGGAGGACGAGCTACTCCTCCGCGCCCGGGAGGCCGACGACCTGCGCGCCCTCAAAGCCTTGGCCCAAGATGACGAGGTCTTTGCCCGCGCTTCAAACCCTGCGTCTGTCAAACTGCTTTGGGATGTCTGCCGAATCCCGGATTTTCGCGGCATTTCTGGAGCAGAGCACGCCAATCTCTTGGCCCAACTCTTTGGCTTTTTGCACGAAAATGATGCGGTCCCTGATGATTGGCTTGCCCGGCAAATTCGACGCATTGACCGGACCGATGGCGACATTGACACGTTGTCGAAACGTCTCGCGTTTATCCGAACGTGGACCTACGTGGCGCAACGTGAGGCGTGGGTGGCTGATGCACCCCATTGGCGTGGAGAGACTCGCGCTGTAGAAGATCGCCTGTCGGATGCGTTACATGACCGTCTGACCCAGCGATTCGTGGACCGCCGCACCTCGGTGCTGATGCGGCGGCTCAAGCAAAAGGAGGCCCTTTTGGCCGAAGTGAATGACAAAGGTGAGGTGACCGTCGAAGGAGAATTCGTCGGTCGGCTCGAAGGTTTCAGGTTCCGCTCTGACAAAGACGCAAGCGGTCAGGAAGCCAAAACAATCAAACAAGCCGCGCTGCAAGCTCTGGCACCGCATTTTCATTTGCGCGCGGACAAGCTCTATAATGCGCCCGACACCGAGATCGACTTCACCGATCAAGGCGGGCTGATGTGGGGGGCGGAAGCCGTGGGGCGTTTGGCGCCATCCGATGATGCGATGCGCCCTGAGATCAAAGTCTTTGTCGATGAGGACGCGGGCGTCGATGTGGCCGAAAAGGTCAAACGCCGCCTGACACACTTTATGGATCGCAAGATTGCGGCGCTCTTCGAGCCGCTGAGCACGATGCAAAAAGACGAGGGTCTGACTGGTCTGGCCCGCGGCTTCGCATTCCAACTGGTCGAAGGCTTTGGCATCTTGCCGCGTGCGGATGTGGCTGACGACGTTAAGGCGCTGGATCAAGATGCACGTGGCCTTCTGCGCAAGCACGGCGTGCGCTTTGGTCAGTTTACGATATTTATGCCTGCGCTCCTCAAGCCCGCGCCGACGCGTCTGCGCTTGGTGCTTTGGTCTCTGTCACGTGGTGTGGACGTCTTCCCGGAAGCGCCGCCTCCTGGTTTGGTCACTGTGCCAACCGTGCCTGGCATTGAGCTGGGCGCCGATACCATGGCGGGCTATCGCGCCGCGGGGCTGCGGTCGATCCGCATCGACATGCTCGAGCGTCTGGCCGATATGGTCCGTGGCCAAGACACGCGCTCTGGCTTTGAAGCGACCGCCGACATGCTGTCGATCACCGGTATGACACTTGAGCAATTTGCCGAGTTGATGCAGGGCCTTGGCTATCAAGCGGAGAAAGGCGAACGCGAAAAGATACGTGCGGTGGTCACTGAAACGCCTTCTGAGGAGGCGACTGGCGCGGCACCTGATACCGAGGCGCCCGCCCCCGAAGAGGTGGTTGCGGATGCATCACCTGAACCAGTGGACGGAGCGATCGAGGAGGCCGACACGACCGATGCGGCTGCTCGACCTCAAGAAGCGGCGACCAATGCCGAGACAAAACCAGAATTAGAGGTGTTCTATACCTTCCGCTGGGGCCGTCCTCGGGGCCAACGCAATGAGCGGCGCGGTGCGCCTGGCCAAGAGGCCAGCCGTGCCGGTGGCAACAAAGGCCGCGGCAAGGGTGCGCAAGGTCAAAATGAAGGTCGCGGTGGCAAAGGGCAGGGCAAACGCGGCAAAGGCGGCAAACCGCAACGCGGCGACACTAAAGGCCCACGGCAATATGAAGCGAAGCCAAAGAAATCTGATAAAATCGACCCAGATAACCCGTTTGCCGCTTTGGCTGCGCTTAAGGGCAAGTGAGCGACATCGCTGACAAGCTGCGTCTGGATAAGTGGCTGTGGCACGCGCGTTTCTTTAAGACGCGCACGCTGGCGGCCAAGGTGGTCGGCGAAGCGGGCGTACGGATCAACGGTGATCGTACGTCCAAAGCCGCCCACGGTGTGATAATCGGGGATGTTCTGACCTTTACCGCCGGTGAACGCGTGCGCATCGTCAAAATACGGGCGCTTGGCACACGGCGTGGCCCAGCCCCCGAAGCACAGGCACTCTATGAGGACATGTCCCCTGCACCGTCGCCGAGAGAAAGCGTAAATGTTCCGCGATTTGAGGGGGGTGGGCGCCCGACAAAAGCAAATCGGCGTGAGTTAGATAAGCTTCGAGCCCGCGGGCTTGAATGAGGCGCGGGAGCGCGTTACCTCGTGGATAAGCCAACAAGAAAGACAGCCATCCATGACATACGTCGTCACCGACAATTGCATCGCTTGCAAATACACGGACTGTGTCGAAGTGTGTCCGGTGGATTGCTTTTACGAGGGTGAGAACACGCTGGTGATTCATCCCGATGAGTGCATTGATTGCGGTGTTTGTGAGCCAGAGTGCCCTGCAGATGCCATCCGTCCTGACACTGAGCCTGGGATGGAGGAATGGGTTGAGTTCAATCGCAAATACGCAGACGTCTGGCCGGTGATCATCACAAGAAAAGATCCTTTGCCTGAGGCCGAAGAGCGTGATGGCGAAGAGGGCAAACTTGAAAAGTACTTTATTGATGCACCAGGTGAGGGTGGCTAAGCGATTCGCAGCCTCTGCCAACGCGCAACCTTAGCCAAAAATCAGCTAGTGCATTGAGAAAAGGACGCTTTGTGACGCCTGTGACTGGGCTCGCTGGCAAAGCCGCTTAATTTCTGCTATGGATGTTTAACCATAAAGAGCCTAGCTGATCAAAATAGCCTTGCGCGCGTAGACCTATCACACACTGACATCCTCCCGGAGGCGTTTAATCGTCGCCAGGGAATTGTTTTTTTTATCATGTGAGATGGTCGGGCGCCAAACGGAAGGACACACATGTCAAAAGCAAAAAAGCCCGAGTTCCGGCCAAACGAATATGTTGTTTATCCCGCCCATGGGGTGGGCCAGATCGTTTCGATCGAAAAACAAGAGATTGCCGGGATCACGCTCGAGCTGTTTGTCATCTCGTTTGAGAAAGACAAAATGACTCTGCGTGTGCCAACGCACAAAGCCACCGACATTGGGATGCGCTCGCTATCAAGCCCGGATGTGATCTCCAAGGCGCTCGATACGCTCAAAGGCAAAGCCAAGGTCAAGCGTGCCATGTGGTCCCGGCGGGCCCAGGAATACGAGCAAAAGATCAACTCCGGCGATTTGATCGCGATTGCGGAGGTCGTGCGCGACCTGCACCGCAATGACGAACAGCGCGAACAAAGCTACTCAGAGCGTCAGCTCTACGAAGCTGCGCTTGAGCGCCTGACCCGTGAAGTCGCAGCCGTGTCTGGCGGAGACGAAGTGGCCGCAGCCAAGCAGGTCGACGACATGTTGCTGTCGCGCGCAGCCTAAATCACCGGACCGATAGATTTGACCGTCGCAGCAGAGGTTGCGGCGGTATTTTATACCGCGTCTGTATTGCGCGCTTCGAGGTTGGCCAGAAGCGAGGCCTCAAGCTCCTTCTCCAAAGCTTTGACGCGGTCGATATAGGCAGGGTTGTCGCTGCCTTTGACACCCGGCTCCCAAACCTTTGCCAATTCTTGCACTGCGTAGCGGTCGTGGTGATAGAAGGTTCGCTCGGCTTCTGCGGCCTCATATTCGCTTAGCCCTACATTCTCTAAAACATAGCGCCCGGCGCGCAGTGAACTGTCGAACAATTCGCGGACAATGTCGTTGGCGCCTGCTTGGTAGAGTTCAAAGACATGAGTGCGGTCCTTGGCGCGTGCCACGATATGGATGTCGGGCCGTTCCCGGCGGACATAGCTAACAAGTTTTGTGGCCGAGACGTGCTCATCAAGTGCCACAACCATCACTTGGGCCGTGGCAAGCCCCGCCGCACGGAGCATTTCCGGCCGGGTGGGATCGCCAAAGAACCCTTTGAACCCAAAACGTCTCATGGTCTCAATCATTTGGAGGTCATGATCAATAACCACGGTGTTGTGCCCAGCCGAGCGCACCAATCGATTGACGATGTGACCAAATCGGCCAATCCCGACGATGATGACTGTGCCTTGCTCATCAATCTCATCGTGGTCCGGCGCATCGACTAGGTCTTCGATTTTGCGCGCCAACACGTCGTACAGGATGAACAGCAGCGGCGTGATCAACATCGAGAGCGCAACCACCAGCAAAAGCGTATTCGCCAAGGCATCGCTCAGGACGCGTTGTTGGGTTGAGAAGGAAATGAGCACAAAGCCAAACTCCCCCGCTTGCGCCAGCCCTAGCGTGAAGAGCCAGCGGTTGCGGCCGCGCAATTGAAAGAGAAGCGAAAGACCAAAAAGCACCACACCTTTCGTCAGGATGAGCGCCAGGGTCAGACCCAAGATGGTGAGAGGCGCGTCAAAGAAGAGGCCAAAGTTGATGCCAGCGCCCACCGTGATGAAAAACAGCCCAAGTAGAAGCCCTTTGAAAGGCTCGATATCGCTCTCAAGTTCATGGCGAAACTCTGAGTTCGCCAATACGACACCTGCAAGGAAGGCGCCGAGCGCGGGCGAGAGGCCCACAAGTCCCATCACAAACGCGATGCCAACCACGATCAATAGCGCCAGCGCGGTATACATCTCGCGCAGGCGCGCAGCGTGGATGAAGCGAAAGACAGGTCGCGTTGCAAAGACCCCCACAATGATGATCGACGCCACCGCGCCCAAAGTGACCAGTGTGACGCCCCAACCCGGCAAACCCTCAACCAGCGACATCGCATGATGGCCGGTGTCATGTGCGGCGTCCGAGACTCGTTGAATAGAGCCATCATTGCTCAGCGTCACATCTGGTAAGACGGCCAAGAGAGGCACAAAAGCCAGCATTGGGATGACGGAAATGTCTTGGGTGAGCAGGACCGAGAAGGTGGAGCGCCCGCCAGGTGTCTGCATCAGGCCCTTCTCAGAGAGCGTTTGTAGGACAATCGCGGTGGAGGAGAGCGCGAAGATCAATCCCACGGCCAAGGCCACGCGCCATTCCAGCCCAAGCGACATCCCTCCGGCCATGACCAACCCGGTGGTCACTCCAATCTGTAGTCCGCCCAAGCCGATCAGACGGTGGCGCATGTCCCAAAGTGCGCGGGGCTCCAATTCCAGCCCGATAAGAAAGAGCATCATCACCACGCCAAACTCGGCAAAGTGTTGTAGCTCAACCGCTTGGTAACCACCTACCAACCCAAACACAGGTCCGATCAAAATGCCCGCAGCCAGGTATCCTAGAACGGAACCCAACCCCAATCGCGCGGCAATCGGGACAGCGATCACAGCAGCGGCCAGAAAAACAGAAGCCTGGAAAAGAAGGGTGTCCATAAATCGTTCCTCAGAGCTGGCCCTTAGAGGGGCAGCGGCGCATCTTGTTTGATTTGATCCATCACGATCTGGCTGGTCACGCGGGCGACGCAGGGCTCCACCAAAAGTACTTCGTGGATTAACGTATTGAGTGCCGCCAGATCGGCGCAATAGATCCGCAATAGGTAGTCGGCCTCGCCTGTGAGCGTAAAGGCCGAGACGATTTCGGGCCTAAGGCTCACCAACCGCGCAAAAGCTTTTGAACTGCTCTCACCATGTTGGCCCAGTTGTACTTGAACAAAGGCCTGCACCGTGAGCCCAAGTCGTTTTGGGTCCAGTTTGGCGGCATAGGTGCGGATAAGACCGTCGCTCTCAAGCCGTTGTCGTCGGCGCCCGGCTTGGCTCTGGCTCAACCCCAATGCATCGCCAAGCTCCTGCGACGTGAGTGTGGCGTCTTTTTGCAGCAACTCCAGAAGGCGGGTATCAATCGAATCGGTCATTTGCCAAGTCTCCGCACAAATCTTAACATAAGTGCATATTTTGTGCGGAAATAGTGTCGTGATAGGTGTAGTTTGCGCAAAACAGGCGCATCTGACGCGGTATGATTGCAGAAATAGCCAAGGAGAGAGCCATGGGACCCTTCCCACATGATGCACCTCGTGCCAAAATCACAGCAGACAACCCTGCCGGCACAGATGGTTTTGAGTTCGTCGAGTTTGCCAGCCCCAACTCAAATCAACTGCGTGATGTCTTTCGCAAGATGGGCTACGCCCATGTCGCCAACCACAAGACCAAGCAGGTCGAACTTTGGCAGCAGGGCGATATCACCTACATCCTAAACGATGAACCCGGCAGCTTTGCCGCGCGGTTTGTCGAAGAGCATGGCCCCTGTGCGCCGTCCATGGGATGGCGTGTCCGCGACGCCAAACACGCCTACGAACATGCGATCGCCCAAGGGGCCGAACCCTATGAGGCCGACGACAAAACGCTTGCTTGGTATGCCATCAAAGGTATTGGTGGCAGCCTCATCTATTTCACGGACCAGTACTGGGATACTTCGCCCTATAACGAGGACTTTGACTGGATCACGCTCTCCAAGCCGAGCGGCGTGGGCTTCTACTACCTCGATCACCTTACCCACAATGTCTTCAAGGGCAACATGGATGTGTGGTTTAATTTTTACGGTGATCTGTTCAACTTTCGCGAAATTCGGTTCTTTGACATTGAGGGCAAATACACCGGGCTTCTGTCCCGTGCGCTGACCTCGCCTTGTGGGCGCATCCGCATTCCAATCAACGAAGATCGCGGCGAGACGGGGCAAATCGTGAGCTACCTGAAGAAGTACAATGGAGAGGGCATTCAACACATCGCCGTGGGTGCGCGTGATATCTATGACGCCACAGATTCGATCTCAGACAACGGGTTGCGCTTCATGCCCGCGCCACCCGCGTCATATTATGCGCAAAGCCATAATCGGGTGACAGGTCATGACGAGCCGTTGGATCGCATGCAAAAGCACGGCATTTTGATTGACGGCGAAGGTGTCGTGGATGGCAGTGAGACCAAGATCTTGCTGCAGATATTCTCCAAGACCGTGATTGGCCCGATCTTCTTTGAGTTCATCCAGCGCAAAGGCGACGATGGATTTGGAGAGGGCAACTTCAAAGCGCTCTTCGAGAGCATCGAAGCTGAACAGATCGCCAACGGTGAGATTGCCGCAGAATAGGAAATTGTAGAAGCGCCGGGCATGCGCTCGGCGCGCTTACCCTTGTGGGATTGCCAGCGTTAGGTTGCGACCACCTTTTTGGTAACGCAGCTGAGTATCTGAGATGGCCAGGATACGACCGCCATCAATTCGGTCGCCCACACGGACCTTCTTAAACCGACCATTCGAAAGGCGCACCAGCGCCCGGCGGTCGGACGGTTTCCCATAAACCCCAATGAGGTTTACGCGACGCAGGTTGATTGCGTTGTTCTGTGTGGCTGCGCGCGCCACTGTTGTGGGCGAGGGGGCCGCAGGACTCACAGTGCGCGGTGCAACTGAGGCCACGGCGGAGCCGGTTTGTGTCTCTTCGACCTGTGGTGCAGCGCGGCGCACGATTTGCGCCATGTTCCCAGGGCGTGTGCGTGGTGACGGCAGGGCGACCGCCGCCACTTGGAGCTGGACACCCTTTGTTGTGTCGGCGTCCGCTTGGTCCTCCTCTGTCGTAGACGCCGTGACCACCAAGTTTTGCGGTCTCAACCGGGGACGCAACTCGGCAAGCTCCTCGCGGCTAACGCCTCCTAAGCGGGCGCGTTCGGCATTCTCGATTAAACCCTCGGGACGCACGCGCGCACGTTTGTTGGCCAGGCTTGGGTCCACGACGAATGGCGCGTTAACGATTTCGTTGTCTGTGGGTTGCTCGGGTGCGGTCAAAGGTGTCCGATACCGGGGCAAGACGTCTGGACGGCCGAGGACCAAACGATACCCGTCTGGCGTCACCACGCCCTCGGGTGTCGGCACAATGAGGTCATGTTCATCAAAGACGAAAGTCTCGCCTGGCCGCGGAGGAAGGCCCACCGGTTGCGGTAAGGCGTCGGTGTCAAAGCTCAATGCTGCAGGCAGTGCGACGGCATCCCGTTGCTGCACAGTCCGATCGATTGACGTGATGTAGAGGTCATCCAGAATGCTCTGGCGCAATTCTGCGGGTGGCGTCGGCGCTTTTTGCCAGATGCCGGTGGCTGCATAACGCGTTTGGGCTTGTTCGGGTGTCATGGGCTCTGAGACGATCACGGGCACCACTGTGAGTGGGGAGGGCTCCGTCAGAGGCGCACCCTCTGGGATGGCAATCCCGGGAGACAGGGAGGCGATAATCTCGCCGGTGTCATCGGTCGAAGCGGTCTCGTCCGAGAGAGGCAAGGTCAATTGCGGTGACTGCAGTGCCGCCGTGTTTGATACGTCGGGCATTGAAGGGTCTTCCGCGGCCGCTGTTTCTGTCAACGCCTGATCGGATCGATCCGGAAAAAAGCGCGCCAAGCCATCATCGACAAAAATTGACGCCCATGCGGCTACACCCAAGAGAATGAGCATCAAGGCCGCCGTAAGCATCAAGCCCAAGAAACGCGGTTTGCCGCCAATGCGGGCCTGCGACTGGGACCGTCGCGCGCCAAATGTGGTCAGCCGTTCAGCTTCGTCCATCTTCACGTTGCGTGTCAGGGCTTGCCGCGTTGTGCCGTCTGCCGTTGCCGCGCGTGATTGCGCAGGTGTGACCGCAGGGCTTTGTGACGGTTTGGCGGAGCCGCGTCGACGCGAGACAAACCCCACGCCTTTGCCAAGACCAAGCTGCGCGCGCGCCAATACACCGGTGAGACGTTGATTATCGCGATCACCCACGTCCTCTGGTGCTTTATTTGTCTCAACTGGAATTGAATCTGACGCAGATTGCTGGGGCGCCGCCTCAGGCACCGCTGCTGTGAGACTTTCCGCGGCTTGCGTTTTGAGTGTGTCTGCAACCCCTGCTGGCGCGTCTTTGATCCGCGGCCCAGGGTGTGTTTCTGGTGCGCTTGGCGCATTGAGTTTCGGCGTGACGCCCTGAGCCTGCGGGTCAGGAACAGAAGGTGCTGTGACCGTAGAGGACACAGACGCGCGTTCGGCTCTGAGGCTTGCAAAAGTCACTTGCGAGATCGGAGGAGCGTCGGCTGTGACGGGGCGCGTGGCCGCAGGGTCCTCAACCGGAGCGCTGAGCGTTGGCGCCACATCCTCGTCTGAAGCGGTGGCCTCAACAGGAGTTACTAATTCTGGGGGCGGCGCGGCTGGAGCGCGGGTCGCGTTGGGCTCAGGCTCGGATTCGGGCACGCTTTCGACCTTGGGTGCTGGTGGTACACCGTCCAAAACAGCGATGGCCGTGTCATCACCGCGCACGGTCACACCCGGAGCAAGGCGGGTCAGGGCCGCACCGGTTGGTCCAAAGAAGGGCTCACCGTCAAACGTGTCGTCCGGAGGCTGCGCCACGTAGCACAGTGGCAGAAAGTTGTTGTCGAGCGCAAAGCCCTCGGCTTCCTGCAAAGTCTCCCGCGCTACGGCCGCGATTTGCAAAACTCCGTCAACTGCGCGCCAGTCATAGACGAGTTCCGTCACATCGTAGGGCGTCGCGCCATCCAGGGCTGCCTCAGCCTCGGCGGCAGCGTCATCGCCGTTGAGCGAGGTGGTGACGTATTTGATCTGCTCATTGGGCAGGACGAGTTTCACCTCGGGACCGTCTTCATCAACCGACTGCACTGTCGGTCCACGCAACTCGGTCAGCGCAGAGGCCAGGTCGGCATGATCCAACGGAGCATGCCCCAACAGATACCACCCACGCGCCGGACCACCGGCGGCAAGTGCCCGTTGCAACAGGGCGATCCCACTATAGGACAGGACTAGCGCATAATCGGGTGTCATAGGGTGCCGTGTACTCGTCGATTGCCCTGCCGCAGACCTGCGGCACCTTGGGCCAGTGTTGAGACTGACTTATAGCATGGCCTTGGCGAGAAAAAAGCAGCCGCTTGTTTAATTGGCGGCATCACACCATTCTTCCGCCGTATTGTTTTTTGCGAGGAGAGCCGAATGCGACTTGGAACTGTAATGGCGTTTTGCCTGCTGGTGTGGGCTCAGACGGTTTCTGCCCAAGACGGGCCGCCACAGCTAGTGGTGACAGGGGTTGGAACGACCCGAGCGGTGCCGGATATGGCGATTGTCTCGCTTGGCGTGACAGCGGAAGACCGTGTTGCGCAAAAGGCAATGGATGGTGTTTCGGAGCAAATCCGCGCTGTTTTTGGTGCAGTGGTTGAGCTTGGTGTGGCGCCTGAGGATGTACAAACAAGTGCTCTTAGACTTGATCCCCTGTGGAGCAACCGCTCCAGCGTGTCCGGTGCCGGTCCAGAGATTCGCGGGTTTGTAGCCACCAATGACATTATATTACGCCTACGGGATATGACCCAACTGGGGGAAGCGCTGCAGAAAATTCTCGAAGCTGGGGCCAATCGGATAGGCTCGATCCAGTTTACTCTGGCTGATCCCAAACCCGTACAAGATAAGGCACGCCGCGCCGCAGTGGCTGAAGCGCGGCGCAAGGCAGAGCTCTATGCAGATGCTGCGGGGGAGACGTTGGGACCGATCCTAACGATCATCGAAGGGGGCGGAGGCGCGCCGCGGCCCATGATGATGGCCGACGCCCGCATGGCGTCGAGCCCGGCGATGCCAGTGGCGGGCGGCGAATTGGATATCACCGCCCAAGTGACCATCACCTACGCGTTGGGCAATTAGCCTGCAGCCGACAGGGCCTGATCCAGATCTCGTATCAGATCGTCCGCATCTTCTGTGCCGATAGACAACCGCACAACGTTGGGCGCGGCGCCCGCAGCTTCTTGCTGTTCAGGTGTGAGCTGGCGGTGCGTGGTCGAGGCAGAGTGGATCACCAAGCTGCGGGTGTCGCCAAGATTGGCCACGTGGGAGAAGATCTCCAGGTGGTCCACAAATTTCACACAGGCGTCGTAGCCGCCCTTGAGTGCCACCGTAAAGAGCGCGCCCGCGCCACGGGGACAAACGGTCTTCTTGCGATCAAAGTAGGGCGAAGATTTGAGGCCGGCATAGGTCACGTAATCTACCGCTTTGTGGCCTTCGAGCCACGCGGCGATCTTTTCGGCGTTCTCCACGTGGCGCTCCATGCGCAGCGAGAGCGTCTCAATACCCATCAGCGTGTAATGCGCGGCTTGGGGGTTCAGTGTCATACCCAAGTCACGCAGGCCGATGGCGATGCCGTGGAAGGTGAAGGCAAGCGCGCCAAACGTCTCGTGGAAGCGCAACCCGTGGTAGGCGGGCTCTGGTGCTGAGAGCGAGGGGAACTTGTCGGAGGCGGACCAATCAAAGGTGCCGCTGTCGACAACAACGCCGCCTGTCACGGTGCCGTTTCCAGTGAGGTATTTGGTAAGCGAATGCACCACCAATGTCGCGCCGTGCTCAATCGGGCGGCAGAGGTAGGGCGTGGCAGACGTGTTGTCCACGATGAGTGGCAAGCCCGCGGCATCAGCCACATCGGCTATGGTGCGCAGGTCAGTGATGTAGCCGCCGGGGTTGGCGATACTTTCGCAGAAGACCGCGCGTGTGTCATCGTCGACGGCAGCTTTGACCGCGTCTAGATCGTCAAAATCGACAAACTTCGCTTCCCAGCCAAAGCGTTTGATCGTCTGACTGAACTGCGTGACTGTGCCGCCATAGAGCCGGGTAGAAACGACGACGTTTTTGCTTGGGGTCATCAGGGGGAAAAGCGCCATGATCTGGGCCGCGTGACCCGAGGAGCAGGCCACCGCACCGGCGCCGCCTTCCAATGTTGCCACACGCTCTTGCAGGACGGCAATCGTGGGATTGGTCAGACGCGAGTAGATGTAGCCCACCTCTTGGAGATTAAAGAGTGCCGCGGCGTGTTCCGCATCGCGAAAGACATATGCGGTGGATTGATAGATGGGTGTTTGACGCGCGCCTGTTGCCGGATCGGGGCGGGCGCCCGCGTGAATTTGTAGTGTATCAAAGCCGTAGGTGGGGCCGTCTGTCATGGGAGGTGTCCTCGTCGTCAAATTTTGCGCGACGTTATCCGAGGTTGCGGGCCAAGACGAGAGGGCGATGCGATGCGCAGGCGAACATATGTCCGCGAAATGCGATCCAGTGTGGAACAAACACTCTCAATCCGGGGCAATCCTAATCGCTCAAAGACGCGTTGTCCCCAATCATGTTCCCACTCAGATGTCAGCGCATCCAAAAGCCTTCGCGTTTGAGTCGATTGCGAATGGCCTGTTCCTTCCGGGGCAGATCATTTTGGTCAAAAAGCGCACGCGCCTTGGCGCCCCGGCCTTGGTAGATCATACGCAACGCTGGTTCGTATTCCTTGAGCAGCTTTTTGATGCGATTGGGCGCGATCACGTCTTCCAACACATCTATGACACGTTGGTCCTCACGCGCATACAACAAGCTTAAGGTCCGATAATGGCAATGGTGCGAGCCATCCATGTAGCCATGGGCCAAGGTATCCCGCCCGCCGCCCAGGCTATGAATGACCAGCGGCAGCGCCACTTGGTCGAGCCAGGGATCGAGAGTTTGGCACTCCAATTCGTCTGGCCTGTCATCGCGGATGCCTACGGCAATCTCGGTAAATCGACGGCCAAATTCAACTGGACAGGTCCCGTAGAAGAAACCCGCATTAAAGTAGAGGTAGCGCCGCCAAAACTCGTCGGGCTGATCTTGATCAATCGAGCTTTCGAAATCGATGCCAAACTTATCGTAGAGCGATTTCCAAATCGCTGTGTAGCCTGGGCCATAAAGTTCAATCTTTGGCCACGTGTTCTCTCTCCGGAGCGAGGCAGAGGGGCGCTCAAAATCAAACGGTACTTGGCGCAGATCATCCAAAATGAGCGTGTCCGTGTCCAAAAACAAAAATGGCTCGCCCTCGGGCAACGCTGCGAGGCCTTCAATCTTGTTGCCGTTGGGATAACTCTGGCCGAAGTGCTTGCTCTCAAAAGGGACGAAGTCCACGCCAAGTTCTTCGAGCATCGCGCGCAGCGGTGCGTTATTTATGCGAGGATCGCGGAACCAAAGCGGGCCAGGTTGCGGCTCCATGCACAAAATACGCCCCCGCGCCCCACGAATCGACGCGCTAAGAGATGCGACAAGGATCAAGGCCTCGTACTGAATCCTGCCGGCTTGGCCGACAAAAGCGATGTTGAACTGTGGTGCCTCTGTCATGGTCTCATCTTACGTGTTGTGGCGCGTGGACCTTGTGTAGATATTACACAAAATCCCGTTTAAAGCGAAAGGCACCCATAGATATTTTTCCCCGGCGCAACCCATAAGTCTCACCTTGTTGCGCGGGCAGGACTGATTTCATCGCGGAGTGCGTGCTGGCCAGCGAGAGCGCGGGACCTATGTGCACCACCATGAGTGATGCGACCCAATCTGGCTTTGTCTTGCGCGCCTATCGGACCCGGTATGGTGTTGTCATTTGGCCATGGGCATTGGCGATTGTTTTAGGGGTGATCATCGGGGCTTCGCTCTGGCGGTTAGAGAGCAGCGCGTCGCATATCGACACACAAGAGCTTTGGGTTGGTGAAACACCTGTCACGCTTTATGGGCTTCCAGGTGCCCGGGCACCCGCGCCTTTGGCTGTTGTGGCGCATGGCTTTGGCGGGTCACGTCAGATGATGTCGCAGATCTCGGTAAGCCTTGCAGATCGCGGGTTTGTCGTCGCAAGCTTTGATTTTCCCGGTCATGGGCGCAGCCGGGCACGGATGTCGCGCGATATCACGCGGGTTGAAGGCACCACGGCGCAACTGGTGGCCACAACCAACATTATTGCCAACGCCATGCGCGCCCGTTCTGACACCTCCGACGCTGTCGTGCTGGTCGGGCATTCCATGGCCACCGACGTGGTGATCCGAGCCGCCGCCTTGCGCGACGATGTGGCGGCGGTCGCGGCCATATCTATGTATTCGCCCGCGGTTTCGGACACCCATCCCAAGCGACTTTTGATGGTCTCTGGCGCATTTGAAGGGCATCTGCGCACCGCCGCGCTTGATGCGCTCAACCTGATCGACGCGTCGGCAAGCGAGGGCGAAACAGCCGTTTCTGGCGACATCTCTCGGCGTGCTTTTGCCGCGCCCATGGTCGGGCATGTGGGTGTGCTTTATGAGGCAAGCGCGTTGCAGGAAATTACCGACTGGTTGGGAGAAGCGGTGGGCTTAAACCAACGTGCCGCGCTGGACCTGACCGGGTGGATCAGCGGCTTGCTGATCATGGCTTTGGCTGTGTTGGCCTGGCCACTGAGCCGTGTTTTGCCTAAGCAAAGACAGTCTTGCATCGTCATTTCAGGGCGGGTGTTTTGGCTGGCGATTTTCACGCCAATTTTGCCTGCGGTCTCGACTGCGCTTGTGCCAATCCAACCGCTGGCAGGCGCCGCTGCTTTTGGCACGATCGCTGTAATTTTGGCGGTGTGGGGCGTGGTGCAAATCGGCACTCTGTGGTGGGCGGGCGTCCGGATGACCCGGCTGGATGCGCTGGGCAGCGTTTCCTACCTCGCCTATGCATTGGTTTTTGCGCTGGTCCTTGACAACTATAGCGCGGCGTTCTTGCCCACCGGCGTCCGTGCGCCGGTGTTTTTTGCGTTGATCCTCGCATCGGCCCCGGCCATGGTCGCTGATACTTTGCTTATGGCAGGCGCGCCACTTTGGCAGCGCGCTCTGGCCCGCATTGCGCTTCTCATCGCATTTGCTGGCGCCATGTCACTCGCGCCCACGGACTTCGGGATCAGCTTCACCGTCCTGCCTGTGTTGGTTCTGTTTTTCGCCGTATTCGGCAGCATGGGGCGCTGGGTGATGGTACGCCGAGGGCCGGGCGCAGCAGCTTTGGGCAAGAGCGTTGCCTTGGCTTGGTCGCTGGCCGCGTCAACGCCGATTTTTATGCCGCTGCTTGCGCCATGACCCTCTTTGTCCTGACACCAGATACGGTTTGGAACCCCAACGCTTTTGGCTTTTCTACGGCGCCGCGCAAGGTAATGGGGCGTATCCCACTTCTGCCACGGCGTGGGATCACCTGGTGCTGTGTTGCGCGTGTTATCTTTGAAAATGCCTTTTTGCGCTACCTCGCCGCGCTCATTCCGTTTGTGGTCGCGATGTTGGTCTGGCCCGATATGGCCCTGCCAATCAGTCAAGCCCCGCTGCCGATGCTCATTATGATCGGCATTGTTGAGATGCGATTGCTACGCATCCCTCGGGGTAAGCGCGCGACTGTCACCACCCAAGAAGATGCTGAACGCAGCCTTGATACCCTGATGTTCCGAGGTCGTCGGGTGCTGACCCAAATCGCGGGCCATCGTGGACAAGAGGCCGGTGCGCTGCATTTGGTGGTCGAGCAATCCGACCTCGCCCGGGTGCCCGCCTTGACGGTTGCTTCCGTTCAAGCCGACAGCGGCAGGCGGCGTCTTGTGGCGCTTGATGACCAAGAGCGGCAAATCATCTGCAACGGTCTCTTTGATGCGGATTTCACCGCCGAAGATCTGCTGCGAGCCAATCATCGTGAGGGAAATTACATGCGCGCTGTCACTTTTGAGACCCGCGGCGTCTCGGCGCATGCGCGTCTCGCCGCTGCATTGGCACGGCCCAGGGGGCAAGAGCGGCTGGCATGAGTGTCAATACACATGCCATGGGCGCTGGCCGAGCGTTAGAAGTCCTGCACGCTGGGTGGGCGGCACAAGACAGCGGAGGGCTGATATCGTCTTGGATGCTCCATGGTCGCCCTGGCATTGGCAAGAGCCAGATCGTTGCCACATTGGCCGAAGATATCGGGGCACGACTCTTTGATTTGCGGCTCACCACAATCGAGCCCCAGGACCTGCGGGGCTTGCCCTATTACGATCACGAGACGCGCAAAACGGTGTGGTACCGCCCAGAGGATTTGCCAGATGATACGGGATCGCCTTCTATTCTTTTCTTGGATGAACTCACCGCCGCCGCCCCGCATTTGCAGCCAACCGTGTATGGCCTCTTGCAAGAACGCCGGGTGGGCCAGCATGTGTTGCCCAAATCCGTGATGATTATCGCGGCGGGCAATACGGTGGATGACGGCGCCGTGGCTTATGAAATGGGCACTGCACTTTCAGATAGATTGATCCACCTCCAAGTGGTGGCTGACGCCAAGGATTGGTTGGAGCATTATGCCGTGCAGGCCAGCATCGCCCCGGCAGTGAGCGCGTTTCTGCGCGCCCGACCGGATCTCTTAGACACGACCGAAACCACGCTGCGCCGGGGGGAGACCATCGCCTGTACGCCCCGCGCGTGGGAGCGGGTCAGCCAGATCATGCTCAGCGTTTCGGACAAAAGCCTGCGCATGGCGATGATTGCCGGGACCGTGGGCGCAGCCCCCGCTGCCGAGTTCGGCCAGGTGGCCGAAGAGATTGAAGCGTTGGTTGCAGTGGATGAGTTGCTGTCTCTGCCGCGCAGCAAACGCTCCGATGCCTATCCCAAAACGCTGAATGGTCTGGTGGGGCTGATCTACGCTTTGGTGACCGGGGCGACGGCTGAGAGCTTGCCTGACACGATTGAATGCATGGCGGATATCGCTGACGTGCCTGCGCCGACATTGCCGCTGGGCGAGCTGCGGGCCTTTGGGTTTGAGCTTTTGATCCGCAAAGCGCTTGATCAAGGTCTCGAAGAGGTGTTTCGCTTGTCCACCGCATATGCCGACTATGCCGCGACGCGGGCGGAAACCGGTGCTTTGTGAGGCGCCCTGTGTGAGTTTTCCAACGGTCCATACGTGCCGAGGTCTGATGCCGCTGGCTCGGATGCCCGAAGTTGACCCAGCTATCGCGGCTCTTGCGCTGTGGTGTCAGCATCGCGATGACAGGGGACCCACGCGCACAGAAGGCGACACGATCTACTACGGGCCGGAGTTCCCCTTGCTGCCGATCTCCGAGCAAACAGGCCTCTTGGCGCATCACGTCTGTCACGTTGCGCTGCGCCATGCGCCGCGCAAAGCGCAGATGGCCCAACGCATGGGGCAGGGGTTCCAGCCCGACCTCTACGCGCTTGCGGCTGATGGATTGATCAACGAAGCGCTATTGCAAGCGGGGCACGCTCTGCCGCGTCCAGCGGTGCGTGCCAGTGAAATTGTCGCTTTGCTCCCGCTGGAAGAGCGCCCCAAGACTGTACTGAGCGCCTGGGATTGCGATCAGTTCTATCTCGCTTTGATTGGACGTTTGGGCTCGGGGGGGCAGGGCGCGTCTGGTGCGGCGCAGTCTTACGCCAAGGCACGTGGCTTTGAAGATGATATCGGCGCGGCTGCGCCCGAGGAGAGCCAGCAAGACATTTGGGCTGGTCGCATGACGCAAGCATTGGCGGTGGGGCAACGGGCCGGTGGTGGCATCGGCGCAGTTTTGGCGCAATTTGCCGATCTCCCGCTGGCGGGGGTGCCGTGGGAGGTACATCTGCGGCGCAAGCTGCGACAGGCTTTGTTCACGCATCGGCACGTCAGCTTCCAACGCCCCAGCAGGTCGTGGCTCGCACGCGACGCGTTCGCAGTGCAGCAAAGCGGGCCGCGTCCTGTTTTCGAACCCGGTTGGCGCGGGGGCGATCGCCGTTTGCGCTTGGTCGTGGGGCTGGACACCTCGAGTTCGATCCCGGAAGCCACTTTAGCCCTTTTCGCAGCAGAAGCGCTGTCCGCTGTGCGTAAATCGGGCGCTGAGGCACATCTCCTTGGGTTTGATACCGAGGTACATCACCGCTCTAACCTCGATCGTGCGAACAGCCTCCAAAGTCTGACATTGCGCCGGGGAGGCGGGACGGATTTTGATTGCGTTCTCGAAGAGGCACAAGGCTTGGACCCCTCGTTAATTGTGTTGCTCACAGATCTTGAAGGCGAGGTTGCCTATCGCCCCAAAGCGCCGCTGATTTGGGCCGTGCCAGAGCCGCCGCAGTTCACGCCCCGGTTGGGCGATGTGCTCGTCATGCGAGGTTAGAGAGACAGAGTCGAGGCCAAAGGTTCCCACATACGCCGCGGCAATGCGTCTAAGATTGCGACAAAGGACTTGGAAAAGTTCCTCAGTCCCACTATTTTACTCGGGATTGTGGTGACCTTTGTCCCAACCACAGAATCGAAATGGAAGGCCGAGATGGGCGCAGTTCTCTCTCTCCCCGTGATGGATGCACCTCCGCGTGCGCCGAACGTGTCCGATGAGATGCGCGGCCTAATCAATCGACTAAGGTTTCATGCCACGTTCTGCCGTGCTGCGGCGCATCTGGACCTCCACGCCGCCTGTGCTGTCGTGGATCCAAATGCCGGAGAGGACGCGGCTGCGCGCATTTTAATTCGCGTTTTGCGCCAAGCATTAGAACGTGAGCCTGTGTGGTATCGGCCCGGGTCGACGCAGATGAGTTTCGATGAACTTTGGCTGGCTCAGGCCATCGAAGCGTTGATTGTCAATGACTTGGATAGCTACACCTTCCTGACCCATCGCCGTATCGCGAAGGATAAACGAAGATTTGTCCATATGCTTATGAAAAACCTGACAAAATCTCTAAGTTAGAAATATTCTAAAAAGCCCTTGCTTCGCCAGAAAATGTGCTTAAATGTCTTCGTAGCCAGCCAGCCAGCTACGTAGCCAGCCAGTAATAAGACGAGCGATAATGAAATGGACGAAAAAATGACCCAAACAGCCGCATCCGTGTCCATCGACGCACGCGCCGAAATCTGCCAAGCACTGAACCAAAGTGTTGCCGAAACCGTGGTAACCACGATGCTGGCGCAAAACTTCCATTGGAACGTGACTGGTATGGCCTTTGGTCCGCTGCATGAGATGTTCCAAAAGATTTACGAAGACCACTTCGAAGCCCAAGACGAATTGGCGGAGCGTATCAAAGCGTTGGGCGGTCACGCCAACGGCAAGCTCAGCGAGATGGTTGCAGCTTCCAAAGTGGCCGAGCATGACGGGCATGCCGACGACAAAACCATGATTTCAACATTGGCCGACGCGCAGCGCACCGTTGCGGCGACCCTGGCCGGTGCAGCAGCCATTGCCGAAGCGCATGGTGATCTTCTGACTCAAGACCTATGCATTGAGCGTGGTCAGACACATGAAAAGTTCGCCTGGCTGCTATCTGCCCATCTTGGCTAAGACGCTTTTGGGAAGCGGTGTGCTGACTTTGACGCACCGCTTTTCATACATTTGGGGCCAAGCGTTGTACTTGCCCATCTGCTCTTGCTGAGCCATGAGTAAATCGACAAACGCCTCCCGGTGCTTGTCCTTTTTGAGCGTCTTGAACATAGACTTCTGCGTTTTCGTCATCGAACATGCGATGCAATGTCCTTCGCGCTTGTATTTGCACACATCCACGCAGGGGCTGGGCAGTTTCTTTGCCATGGGAAAGGCCGTGTCCTTCTCAATATGTCCGTGGATCGTGATCTGCGGCAAGCATTGAACGGGCAAGTCAGTGGTCGCGACCTAGGATGCGAACCTAGCGAGACTCTCTGAGAGGGAGTTACAGTGCATATAAAACATCTGTTTTATAGCGGCTTAGGTATTTTGGTCCCAAGCACATAACATTAACAAAGCGAAAACGTGGGGCCAGAGTCATTTCAGCGCAACCTCATACAAATCTGCAGCCGCGAATCTACCCTACCTGATCGGATTTGCAATCCAGAAGAAGCGCAAACGAAAACAATGACTTAATGGTGAAAAACACTCCCTGACAAAAAGTGAACAAAAAGCGAAATTTTCAAAGCCAAATTCGCCGATTCAAAACGGAAAAGGCCTGTCACAGCGGCAACTGTGAACCGGGGCCAAATAGAAAAAGCCTGTCGGATTTAGGAGGAATTTAGCACGGGCCAATGCCCTACCGCAAACGCTCAGTCGGCCTTTCCGTGGCCTCTGAGCGGTGAAGTGGGCCAATGAGCTGGCGCATCACAAACGAAGGCGCCGAGCGCCGCTTTGGCAGCGCTTTGCGCAAGTAGACCAACATGTTCCTCGCCGACAAGGCGGGCGATGGCAGCTCGGGCATTGGGTGTTCCAAGGGGACGATCCAGCGCCACACAGAGGTCAGCGAGAGCACGGTGACGCGCACCATCATCGAGTTCCTGCAAGACGGTATCTTTATCGAGACGGGGCGGCGGCACTTCAAGACCGGCTATACGGTCATTTACCGCATCGTTCTGGGGCGCGTGGCCGCGCTCGAACCCACAGTCGTGACCGACATTGAGACGGGGGGCAATGTGAACCCCGTCCAGCCTTAACCCGGTACAGGTTTCACGGTGGACCCCAAACCATCCGGAAACCATCCTTAAACCACCTACGCGCAGGCGCGAGGCGGCGGCCGAGGTTGAATATCTTGAAGCTGAAAAGATCTTGGCGCCCTGTACCGAAGACGGGATCCGAGACCGGCGAACCAGTCGGCGTTTGATCTCAGCAGCCGAGAAAGCCGGGGCAGACGGAAATCAAAGAGATGCTGACGGCCTTAGAGTACGTGTAAGCGGATTTGGCGCGATCGTGAACTGGGGCATCTGCCGCATTGGCTTGAGCCAAAGCCGCTTAGCCGCATTGATTTTTTTAGGTTCTTCGCCATTGCGATGCGAGATGACGAGGCAGGCCGATTTGGGGATGGCAAGTTCGACCTCTCAACGCCGTGTTTTCGACTGCTGAACAAAAGTGGGCAGCCGTAGCATACGCGAGGCAAGCCCCGCTTCAAAGTAAACGGGCAATTGCCGCGAAGAGCTAGGCATCTGTCACTTGGACACCTTTAATCGGAACGCTGGAAATCGTCATGGCTCCGCGCCTTCTTTTATAAATCAGATTTTGCGTGCGCAGCCACTGGATCTGGCGCACGCTCAAATCGCAGGGATCCGAAATCGCTTCTGGTATGGAGACAACGAAATTGCCAGAGCGGGCGTCCCAATCAAAACCACTTACGGGCACGTTTAAATTCACCTGGATATTTGGAACCGCGCCCAACCCGACTTTTGCCCATCGCAAAACCCTCATATCACGCCAGCCGCATCGCTAGCCTCGCGCAATAATCGCACCTCACATCAGACCAAAATAGAGGGGGTTCCCTGTATGCTTACACACTAGGTTTGGCCTATCATACTGATCAAAAGCTGTCTAAGCGCCGATTTATTCCGGGATTAAGCACCGGTTCGGGAGGGAGCGATAATGAACATCCAAGCCAGTCCACTCACCCAAAAGCTCTCCGCGTTCGTTGCATTGTCGGAGACTGAGCTGGCCGTTCTTGAGCGCTTGCATCAGCGGAGGAAATCGTTCTCTGCAGGTCGGGACTTGGTTCATCAGGGGCAATCCGAACAGGCTGCTTACATCTTGGCGGCGGGTTGGGTCGTATCTTACAAGATACAGCCTGACGGATCGCGCCAGATCGTTGATTTCCAGATACCGGGGGATTTTCTGGGGCTGCGCAGCGTTCTTTTGCACACATCCGATCATGGTATTGAGCCGATCGTCGATATCGAAGCCGCAGAAGTCCTGGTAAGCGATCTTCTGCACGCCTTCGCAGAGACACCCCGGCTGGCCACGGCCATTCTCTGGGCCGTGTCACGCGACGAAGCGATGGTTGTCGAGCATCTTGTGGGGCTGGGGCGGCGCGATGCGGACGCGCGCATGGCGCACTTCCTGTTAGAGCTTGGTGTGAGACTGTCACTCGTGGGTATGGGAAGCAGGCAAGGCTATCCATGTCCGCTCACACAGTATCATCTGGCTGATGCCTTGGGGTTAAGCGCCATTCACGTCAACCGCGTCCTTCGCAAACTCCGTGAGAGCGGGCTCGTCACGTTTCAGGGCGGGCAAGTAACCTTCGATGACTACGATGGCTTGGTCGCATTGGCGGGCTTTGATCCGGCCTATCTAGATCAGTCACGGCCTTTGCTGCTCTAAAAAAAGGCCGCCCTTAGTATGGCTTTCGGCGGCCCTCCAATCTTTTCAAAGATTTGCCGACATCACAACAATGCGCGGCTTGCTAGTTTGAGCTCGCTGTGTGCCTCTTCGTCGTTTTCGGCTTCATGCGCCTTCTCGGCCGCTTGATAGTGCTTTAGAGCGGTAGCTTTCTTTGGACCTTCGGGTGCATCGTCCCAGGCAGCCTTGACAGAGGCCATGTGTTTCACGGTCTGGTTTTCCGCGGTTTGGTCTTCTTTATTCATGGGAATGTCCCTTCCTGGACAGCCCGAGAAACAAGAGGCGCAAAATGCATGCAGTTCTTTTGAGGGACTACATATTTCCCGCGCCTCTGAGCTACTCGGAAAACGCCACCATGACTTTCGGTGGACTCGGCCACCTATCCTGCTTCTCTGCGTATCCGCACTGATGCAGGTTAGCCCGACTGAGCCAGATAGAAGAACCACGTTAGAACCAAGACTCCAATGAAGGCCGCCATTGTCCAAGAGATCGAAATTATCGGCGGATTGTTGGCGTTTGCTTCCAGCGACTTCGAAACGCGAAGCGGCGCGCGCTTCGGCAGTAATGGCACTAGCCTTGCCGCTCTGCTGTCGCTTGTCAACGGCAGCGCCGGAATGTCAGTAATCGATGCAAAATGCGTTGTCAGTCGAACTTGTGCGTCTTCCCGAGACAGACGTGCAAGTTCACGCGCCTCCGTCCATGGCTCAAGGTCAAGGCGCGCGAACGCTGATAAGACTGTTACGGCTGCACCGGTTCGGTCCTCGCCAACTTCCGCAAAGAGGAAGGCATCATAGTCGGTGCCATCTGGGTGAAGAACATCTGATGCGGACATGGGGTTCCTTTCGGTGCAAAACTGAAGCGAAGAGTTGCGCGCTGGTGGTTGACGCCGTGAATGGGCTTTTCGGCCAATAGTGACAGCAAAGAACCCGGCCGGTGCTAACTTCGATCAGCATCGTATTCCCAAGGTTCGCATAGTGTGCAAGCAACTGCCTTGTTTCGACGAGGCATTCCACTGGGCGCTTGCCACAGTAGCGGCGGCGCAAAGCCCAGCTTTCTATTCAATGGAGACCCGGGATGCTCACACGTTCGACCAGATCAACGACGACGTTTTCACACGACTTCATGATTGGCGACAGCCAGCAAGAACTTCCGCCCGGAAGCTATGAAATTCTGGTCCAGGAAGAGCTTATGCAAGGCCTCAGCTTTGAGGCTTACCGGCGGACCGCGACATACCTGATTGTCCGGGGACGCGGGAGAGAAGCGGGACAAACGATGATGAAAATAATCACAAAAGAGGAGCTCGAACATGCCATCGCATATGATCGGGCACTCTCTGCAACCATTAATGAAAGCGAAGCGGCGCTTTTTCCGCAGGAGGATACAACATGACTACACCCGAATGGCTGAAACCCGGAATCTACGGCGCGCTCCTTGGCGCGGCGTTTGTCGGCGTCGTTGGATTTTCCTGGGGAGGATGGATGACTGGAAACAACGCCGAGAGGATGGCCAGCTCTATGGCGCAGGAGGAAGTGATCGCGGCGCTTGTGCCTCTCTGTCTTGATATGTCCCGCACTGACAATGACCGCATTGCAAAGCTGGCTACGATCCGCGAGGCATCGTCATTCAAGCGGCGCGACGCTGTCATGGAAACAGGCTGGACGACGATGCCGGGATCAAATGGCCCGAACCGCGATTTGGCGCAGGCATGCATCGAAGGTCTTAACCTTGATGCATCGTAATGGCGTCAAACCGTCTCAGGTTTCATATAAGCGCGTCTTAGGCGTGCTTGCTGCACTACCTTTATCTTTCAATCCAGCCCTTGCGCTCGCCTTCCTCACGCTTTTTTTCGTGATCGGATCGCCGCACAATGCCCAATCTCAGTCTTCCATGATACCCGCAAATGCGCGGCCCCAAATCTATGGCAACGGATGGGAGTGCAATCGTGGGTACCGGCGTGAGGGCAACGCCTGCCTTGTCCTGATCGTTCCGGAGAGCGCCTATGCCACCAACCGGAATTATGGCAAGGGCTGGGAGTGTCTGCACGGCTTTCACGAGGTCAATGACGCGACATGTCTTGAGGTAACCGTGCCCGACGGTGGCTATCTTGACCCATCGGGAGAGGGGTGGAGCTGCCTTCGTGGCTACATGAAGGTTGATGATATTTGCCTGGAGATTGATCTGCCGCCAAATGCTTACCTGGCATACCGAGGCTATGGGCCGGCATGGCTGTGTGATCGCGGCTATGAGGTCGAAGGTGACACTTGTGTTGCGATCGCGATCCCGGAGAATGCCTTTCTGAATGAAGCTAGGTACGGGCAACCATGGACATGTCAGCGGGGTTACTTCGAACACGATGACACCTGCGAGGCCGTTGTCGTTCCAGAGAACGCTCATTTTAACGATGCGAGCTATGGCCCAGGTTGGAGGTGCAATCGCGGATTTACAGCGTCTGACGACGGCTGCCAAGCGATCGAGCTCCCTGACAATGCGCATTTAGACAGATCTGGAAACCGTTGGGAGTGCCACAGAAATTTTCAGCGATCGCGGGGGCGTTGCGTTCAGAACAAATAGCCTGGCAATCCAAATTGAAACGCGGCTCACCCGCCCCAACTCTCTCTGCGATCGGACAAAGGTAAACCCTCGTGGAAAAGGAAAAATCATGGAATCGGATCATGCAGAAAATTCAGTGGCAAGGCTGTCAACAATGGGTTCACAAGCCCCACCTGACGTATCCGCGCGCCTTCGATCTCGCACCCAGAAAGCTCTGACAAAAGGAGTGCCCACAGCAGTTGTATACTGTGAGCGGACCTTCGGGCAGATCGATGGCAAGACCGCAAACGGGCTTGTCCGGCATAGTCAAGCCTACCGCGTTCTTGCGGTCATAGACAGCGAACTTGAAGGGCGCGACAGCGGGGAGGTTCTGGATAATGTGCCTAATGGTATCCCGGTCGTTGAAGACCTCGAAGCCACAATTTCGCTTGAAGTTAATATCCCTGACACTTTGATCTATGGGATGGCTCCCTCGACGGGTAAAATGTCACCTACAGACCGTGGGGTCGTGCTGGATGCTATCGCGCTTGGCATGAACATCGTCAGCGGCCTGCACGAATATCTCGGTGATGATGCCGAGATCAAAAGCGCTGCCGACGCGGCCAACGTGACGATCCGCGATATCCGTAAACCACGACCAAGCAAGGATATGCGCCTGTTTGACGGAAGCGTGTCGGAGGTGAAAGCCATCCGCATCGCTGTCCTGGGAACCGATTGTGCAATTGGCAAGCGGACGACAGCGATCATTCTCACCGACGCATTGAACGCGCGTGGGATCAATACAATCCTTGTTGGCACCGGACAGACTGGGCTCATGCAGGGCGCAAAACACGGGATCGCGATGGATGCCGTACCTCCGCAGTTTTGCTGCGGGGAACTTGAGCGCGTGATTGTCGCAGCGTCCTGCGGCGACGAACCAGATGTCGTCCTGATCGAAGGACAGGGGGCGCTCAGCCACCCGGCCTTTTGCACGTCGGCGTTTATTCTGCGTGGCAGCCAGCCGCAGGCCGTCATTCTTCAGCATGCGCCAAAGCGAGCGCATCGTTGCGACTTTCCCACCATGCCGATGCCAGAACCAAAAAACGAAATTGCCCTTATTGAAGCTTTTTCTGACACACGGGTGATTGGGATTACACTCAATCACGAGGCGATGACGGACGCAGAGGTCGCTCAAGCAATCGGTAGCCTTTCGCGCACTCTCGGTGTTCCAGTGACGGATGCGCTTAGCCGGCCGGAGGTGCACTTGGCCGATATGGTTTTGTCTGCCTTTCCGCAGCTGCAGCCCGTGCCTCTCGTAGCCGCAGAATGACCACGCCGCGTGTAGAGATTGATCTGGGTAAGATCCAAGCAAACGCGCGATATCTCGTCCGTCGTCTTGGCACCCATGGGCTTTCGGTCACCGGTGTGACCAAGGCAGTGTGCGGACATCCCGACATAGCAGGTGCCATGGTGGATGGCGGTGTTGCGGGTCTGGCTGATGCACGCATCAAGAATGTCGTTCGGATGCGGACCGCAGGGATCGCGTGCCCGATATCGATGATCCGCGCCCCGTTGCTGAACGAGATGGAAGACGTCGTCGAGCACTGTGACGCAAGCTATAACACAGAGATGGACACGATCCTGAAGCTTGGCGCAGCCGCAAAAAAACAGGGCACCTCGCACAAAGTCATCCTGATGGTCGAAATGGGAGATATGCGTGAAGGCATTTTGCCAGAGAATTTGAAACCCTTCGCTGCTCGGGTCATCGCAACAGCCGGTGTCGCCCTCAAAGGTATTGCTGCAAACTTTGCCTGCTTGAGCGACCTGGCACCGACGGCTGGTGACATGGCCATGCTCGCGCGACTGGCCGATCAAGTGGAAGGAGACTGCGGACCCGTTGTCGTTCATGTGTCAGGGGGTGGCTCAGCCAATTTGCAATGGGTTCTTGGCGAAGGGTCTACCGGGCGTGTCAACAACCTGCGTCTGGGTGAGGCGATCCTTCTGGGCACCGACCCCGTCACAGGGCATCCAATCGCTGGTCTTCATACGGATGCCTTTGCCCTTTTTGCCGAGGTGATCGAAACAAGCCGCAAACCAAGCCTGCTGCCGACAAGGTCAATTGGTTCGGAGCTTCGGGTGCTCAAATTGGTTCGCAACGATGATCGCCGAGCCCGAACTATCCTTGCTGTCGGTCAGCAGGACACCGACGCCAGCGGTCTTACGTTTCCATCGGGAATGGCGTTTATCGGTGCAACCAGCGACCACATCGTGATCGACACAGTCGAGTCCGGTTTACCAGTTGGCTCCGAGATGAGGATCGGCATGAACTACAGTGCCCTTATGCGGGCGATGAGCGCCCCGGATGTCGCAAAGACCGTTCATGGCAGACAAAAGACGAACGGAATTGCCAACGACCGAAAGACCCACCCTTCCTTGACGCTGGTATGAAGCGCAGATGATCGACCGCGGGGTCTCCGTGATGTTCTACCCATACCTGTCTTGTCAATACGTGGTGCTTTAAAAGTAAGTTCTCGATGTGGCTCCCAAAATGAGACTGGCAATGCCTGCGTCGGTGCTTTGCGCTGTTGCGCAACAAGACATCTTCGTAAGCGTCATGAGTGCCCGGCATTTTCTGGCTTGAAGTTCCATGGCATGAGCTTGTCGATCCTGCTTGCTGGGTTGCCTTGCGCAATGGCTTGCAGTTTTGCCTTGAGGTAGGCGTAGGGTTCGACGCCGTTCAATTTGCAGGTCTCGATCAACGAGGCGATGCGGCCCCAGGTGCGGCCACCCTCGTCATGACCCGCAAAGAGCGCATTTTTCCTGTTCAGGGCAATGGGCCGGATGGCGCGCTCGACTGTAATGCTGTCCATCTCGACGGTCCCGTCGTCAAGGAAGAGTTTTAGCCCCTCCATGTGCTTGGCAATGTAGCTGAGCTTCTCGCCCAGTCGGGACTTTCTGGAGATCCGCGCACGAACGGTTCTCAGCCAGTCTTCAAAGTCAGCCATCAGCGGCGCGGTCTTTTCCTGTCGCACCGCGCGGCGGGTCTCAGCTGACTGGCCCCTTATCTCCTTCTCGATCTTGTAGAACAC
>JAKVBH010000030.1 GCA_022447495.1 Marinovum sp.
GAGGATCTGCACGGCCAGCTCGAGCAGGTCTTAATAGGCCGCAACGAGGCGTCGAGCCTTGATGTGGTCAAGAGCATTCTGATTTGGCTGCGCAAGTACGGTATTGAAGCACCGGACTTTGATATTTTGCAGAGGGGCATTTCCGACAAGCTTTCGGGCCGATCACTGGTCGCGCCCCAGGACGTTTGGGGGGTGGCACAAGAATGGCTTGAGGGTTCGGCCATCGACGCTCCAGAAAATCTGCCAGTGCTTCGGGCAAATGAGGAATTTAGGGATCAGTGACGATGTTTAGGCCGTGCGATTTCCGCATTTCCAAATGGAAAGCCCGCGGTGCGGCAGGCCTCTCAGTGCACTGTAAGTGGGGGCAAGTTGACGCGCTTAAAGCGGGTCGATCATTCGCCATACAGAAACTCACCTTTAATCGGTCTTCCAATTAGATTTACAAGTTGGGGAGTGCTCAGCACAGCGCCCCGAGGCATCGAACGTGGAATGCGCCCAGAGCTTAGATTGAATTCATCGCCTTGGATCAGGGCAGTCATACCCACCCCAAATACTGTGCTTGGTCTGCACTCCCACCGACCGCCGAATTGCTGTGTAATTGGGTTGTAAGACCGATTGGGATATCGAAAGCATATGACGGCACTAGCATTGGAGGTAGCGCCCGCCTCAACCTTCCATTCGCTTGGTACCGCGGCTGTATTGCCTGGATACCAAAGATAGGCTCTGCCGTTTGGATGAAAATATTCGATCTGTGTGCCGTGGCCTGGGCCATCGAATTTTGCAGTACGCCCTGCCAATTGTTGTCGCATTTCGGTAGGGTTTTGAGAGAAGTTAAAGCGTTCAACTGTAGAGTTTTGGCGAACTGGTGTTGATGGGCTGCATGAAGCGAGCACAAGCGCTATGACAACGCCAAGTAATCCGACTAATCTGCTCTGCACTGGAATCCCCTAAACCGATATTTCCCAAGTAAATTTGTGCTGTGATTACTTTGGCCCTTTTTGTGGGCGTTTTCAACTGAGACGCCGACGACAACGGCAACATCACATCGGTCACAGTGAAGCACGACTGTTCCCCGGTGTGTAAATGGCTGCGTTACCTGCCAAGCCGAAGGACGACGATCAGGAATAAGACGCTAACTATGTTCTATGGGTTCCCAAACCCATTTAGCAGTACGGGCGGCGTTCCTTGTTCAGCGGTTCGGGATTCAGGAACTTTTTGAAGCATCTAGTAATATCGTCGCAGTCGATGGCGCTATTTCGGATGATAAGGTCACCTTGTGGTTGTCACGAATGTCTTAGACTAGGCAGATGTTTTCATCATCGACATGGTCTTTGCCTTGCATTTTGCCCAATTTTCAACTACCCTGAAATCCCTTTAAGCAACTGAAATATAAATATTTTTATCCAGCATTGTCGCCGGTTCGCTATCGCCGATGCACCTGCGGCATTTAAACCGTTTGAACAGCGAAGACTTAAAGGTATATATAAAATATATCTTATGAGGAAACCATGGCTAAACAACCGCATCCCAGACTTCCAATAGCCCCGGCCGACATAGATCAGGTTGTTGTGCTGTTTTATGCTCGTGTGCGGCAACATCCAGTTATCGGCCCGCTGTTCATGGAGGCTGTTGGCACCGGGGACTCCGAGTGGGCGGAACATGAAGCAAAAATTGCTTCGTTCTGGCGCAACGCGATGATGATCGACCGTGAATATCAAGGTAACCCGATGCGCATTCACATCGCCAACGACGCGATCCAACCAGAGCACTTCCCGATCTGGCTGGGATTATTTCACGAGACACTCATGGACTGTCTCGATGCGGACTTGGCAGAGAGCTTTTTTGCGTTGGCAAGTCGCATCGGGCGCAGCATGGCCATGGGCATCCACGCGTCTCGATCGCGTCCCGGCGGGCCGCCACTGTTGTTTGGATAAGGTGATAGTCCAGATGAGCCAGGCACCTTCAATATCTCGCGACATCAGTGTCAGAAAAGCCAGACTTGCACCTGAACCGGCGATCATACTTATTTCGCGTTGGCTGGATCTGGGCTGGCGCAGCTTAAATGAAAACAGATTTATTTCAGTCCTTTATGGCGCAGGTCTATTTTTCATGTCCTGGGCGATACTCATGACGGTTTGGTATTTTAACCTAACCTGGTCGCTTATACCTCTTTTGGCCGGAGGAATGCTCGTAGGTCCGGTCGCTGCCGTTGGATTGTACGGTGTTGTGCGACGCGGCACCACATCTGTTGGGACCTCAGGGCAGGTCGTCCTAGTAGGAGCCATATTGATGATAGTGGCCCTGATTTGGATTAGAGCGGCGACCTTGCTCTTTGCCGTGTTTTACGGGCTGCAACCTTTTCCCGGTTTTTCTGGATTGTTGATCCAGATGTTCACAACTCCCCAGGGCCTACTTCTACTTTTGGTCGGCTCTGGCGTGGGTGGTCTTTTTGCTGCTTTCACTTTTGCGATTTCAGCTTTTTCCATTCCGATGCTGGTGGATCGACCGATCGATGCTTTCTCTGCCATGGCGCTGAGTTTCAACGCCGTGACCCATAACTTTACTTTGGCTGTGCTCTGGGGGGCGGTGCTCACGGGGATGGCCCTGGTTAGCATCATGACAGGGTTGCTCGGGATTGTTCTGGTCTTTCCTTGGCTGGGATATGCAACCTGGCACGCCTATTGCGACCTATTCGAGGTGCCCAATGACGTATGAAATCCCCGAAAACGTGAAAAAATACTCTGAATCGCCCATTTTCACTCATCTTACTGTGCCAAGCGCGTTGACCGCGACCCATCGCACCAAGCCCGGAACATGGGGCCGCCTTGTCGTCTTGGAAGGTGCTTTGATTTACACACGCGAAGGGCATTCCCCAGAAGTCGTGTCCAACGAAACCCCCGCAACAATTTATCCGGCGGAGCCGCACTTCGTGACTTGCAATACGCCTGTTCGTTTCAAGGTGGAATTCTTGCGGCTGAATCGGGAGGAAAATTCCAATGGATAGTCGCGCAGATATTTGGCCCTGTATCCTGGCCATGGTCCCTGTTTTTATACTCGGCATCGCGATCGTTGGATGGGGGCATGACGTTGCATACGTGATGCACGGCTGTCTGATTGCGGCGGTGGTCGGCTGGGGGCTTGTCTGGCTGATTGGCCGCTTGACGGATCCCCCCCGGAGCATCCCATTTGCCTACAACGATGAGATCAGCAAATGGGGGATTATGGCGACATTTGTCTGGGGCGTGATCGGTTTCACCGTAGGTGACATTCTAGCTTGGCAATTGGCCATTCCTGAGCTGAACGGCGATACCTATTTTTCGAATTTCGGGCGGATCAGGCCGGTCCATACAACAGCTGTGATTTTTGGGTTCGCAGGCAATGCGTTGATCGCGACGTCACTATATGTTGTACAGCGGACCTCGCGTGCGCGCTTAGCGGCAGAGCATGTGCCGTGGGTCGTCCTTGTTGGCTACAATCTGTTTTGTGTTCTGGCGATCACCGGATATCCATTTGGTATCACCCAATCCAAAGAATACGCGGAACCGGAATGGTATGCCGACCTAATCCTTCTGGTTGCCTGGGTTGGGTACCTATGGCTCTATCTCGCCACTTTGGCCCGGCGAGCTGAGCCACACATTTATGTCTCCAACTGGTATTATCTCTCTTTCATCATCGTGATCGCGATGCTGCATACGGTCAACAATCTGGCTGTACCTATTTCGATCTCTGAACCCAAAAGTTATCCGTTATTTGCCGGCGTGCAGGATGCCATGACCCAATGGTGGTATGGGCACAACGCGGTAGGCTTTCTGCTGACCGCCGGTTTTTTGGGTATTATGTACTACTTCATGCCCAAATCCGTTGGCCGCCCAATTTTCTCCTACAGATTGTCTATTCTCGGCTTTTGGGGGATCACGTTTCTCTATCTCTGGGCCGGATCTCATCACTTGCACTACACGGCTCTACCGGACTGGGTTCAGTATCTTGGCATGTCGATGTCCATCATCCTGCTGGTGCCGAGTTGGGGCAGCGTCTTAAACGGCATACTCACGCTCAATGGCGCTTGGGACAAAGTCCGGACCGACCCCGCCGTGCGCTTCATGATGGTTGCCGTTCTGTTTTATGGGCTCACCACGTTTGAGGGTTCGTTCATGGCGATCCGTCCGGTGAACACGCTGAGCCATTACACCGATTGGACCGTTGGCCATGTCCATGCCGGGGCGCTTGGCTGGGTGGCCTTCATGACATTCGGAGCAATGTACAAGATGGTGCCTTGGATTTGGCGACGCGGAAGCACCTATTCCCTGCGCCTCGAGGCTTGGCACTTCTGGCTCGCTCTAAGCGGAAGCCTGATCTACGTCGGCGCGATGTGGAACAGTGGCATCACACAGTCTCTGATGTGGCAGACTTATGATGAAACCGGTGCATTTGTCTTTGCTTTCATAGACACAGTGGACGCGATGCGCCCCTATTATTTTGCTCGTGCCATCGGCGGCCTTCTTTTTCTGATAGGTGGCTGCATCGGGGCCTTCAACATCTACAAAACCGTCAATGGTCCTGCCTTGGTGCAACCAGTCCCACCGCGAAACGGGCCCTTGAGCCTACCGGCGGAGTAAAGGCAATGAGTGCAAAGCATCAAAAACTCGAACGTCACGGCGTCGCATTTGCGACGATGATCCTGATTGTTGCCTCGCTGGGCGGGCTTTTTGAAATAGCGCCGCTTTTCACGATCGAAAACACAATCGAAGAGGTTGAGGGCATGCGCCCCTATACACCGCTGGAACTGGCGGGGCGCGATATCTACGTGCGTGAAGGATGCTATGCCTGCCATAGCCAGATGATCCGAACACTGCGGTCTGACGTGGATCGCTACGGTCATTTTAGCCTCGCCGCCGAGAGCATGTATGGTCACCCACATCAGTGGGGGTCAAAGCGTACGGGGCCGGATCTTGCCCGGATCGGGGGTAAATACACCGATGTCTGGCAGGTCGCACATCTGGAAAATCCGCGTGGCGTGGTTCCTGGATCGGTCATGCCTGGATATGCATTTCTGGCAAACACGCGCTTAGGAACCACCCATCTGGCCGGGGCCTTGCGTGCGTTGCGTCGCGCAGGCGTACCCTATACCGATATTCAAATCGAATATGCAGAGCGCCATGCAATCTGGCAGGCCGACAAAGAGGCCGAATACGAAGATAGCCTGGTTGATGCCTATGGAACCAACGTCAACGTTCGCGATTTTGACGGTGATCCGCAACGACTAACCGAGATGGATGCTCTGGTCGCGTACCTGCAAGTCCTTGGTACACTTGCCAATTTGGATGATTTGGTGCTGGAGGACATTGCCCGATGATTTCCCACGATATGGTATTGGTCTTTTCCAAGACCTGGGGTGCTCTCTATCTTCTGACCGTATTTTTGATTGCACTTGGCTGGACCTACTGGCCCAGCCGTAAGCCGATGTATGACGCAGCCTCAAAGAGCCCTTTGGGAGATGAGGGTATCCAATCATGAAAGGTAGATTGGACAAATACACGAACACCCCAACGACGGGCCATGAGTGGGACGGAATTGAAGAGCTAGATACCCCTGTCCCATGGGGATTTCGCCTGGCGCTCAAACTCGCCATCCTCATTGCGGCAACCCAATGGGTGCTATATCCGGCATGGCCCTATGTTGTATCCTACACTTCGGGGATGACCGGTTACTCGTCACGCGCGGCAGTCGCCGCCGCAGTAAAAGACGGACGGTCTTTGCGTGATCAGGCCTTCGCGGTCTTTGTCACCCCTGACTTGGAGGAACTGGCATCCAAACCCGGTATTCGGGAAAAGTTTGAACCTGTGATCGGCGCATTGTACCGGGACAATTGCTCTGCGTGTCATGGTCGCGATTTAAAAGGCCAGGCCAACTTTCCCAATCTGACAGATGATCACTGGCTTTGGTCTGGGGAACTGGATGAAATTGAATACACACTGCAGGTTGGTATCAACTCAAACCATGAAGACACGCGGTATGCCGAAATGCCAGCATTTGGGCGCGATGAGATACTTCTCAAACCTGAAATCACGGATGTTGTCGAATATGTGCTGAGCATTTCAGGGCAGGAACATGACCTGTCCGCCGCGGACCGAGGAGCTGAAATTTTCGCCGAAAACTGTTCTGGCTGTCACAATGATGGAGGGGCCGGAGGCTATGCATTCGGAGCGCCCAGTCTGATCGACTCCGAGTGGATTTATGGTGGTGACCGGAAGGCTATCCTTGCGACGCTTAACAACGGTCGCGCAGGGATCATGCCCGCTTGGTCCGAACGGCTGAATGCGGCAGAAATCAGGATGCTGACGCTTTATGTGCAATGGGCAGGGTCCGATGACCAAGGTGATTGATCATGAACGCCGAACACGTCGCTGGATAGTACCACTGCTCGTCGGTCTATTGCTGAGCTATATTGGCTTCAAATCCCTCCATATCGCGGTGGCTGTTGAGGCCTATCGGAACCAGCCCCTGTCGGTGGATACAACGGGTGCAGCGAAATGATGGAAGCTGTTGAAAAACGAACTCTGGCCCTCGACGGTGTGAACTGTGCGAGTTGCATCTTCAAAATTGAAGACAGGTTGCGGGCTCTTCACGGGGTGCGATTTGTGCGCGGCAATGCAACCACGCGGCGCTTGCGCTTGTCTTGGGATCCGAGGCACCAGACCCAAGACACTCTGGTGCGTGAAATCGAATCTATCGGCTATGGTGCCCATGTCTTTGAGGCAACACCTGACGTTCAAGACGAACCGTCGCTACTACCACAGCTCGCGCTCGCCGGATTTGCGATAATGAACATTATGGCGTTTTCCATTTCTGTCTGGGCTGGCGCGGTGACAGATATGGGGCCCGGCACAATGCAGTACATGCATTGGGCGTCTGGCTTTTTAACGCTCCCGGTTGTTATTTTCTCGGGTGCGGTTTTTTACGGCCCGGCTCTTAAGGCACTTTCGTCGCGGCATATGACGATGGATACGCCCATTGCTTTGGCGATCCTCGTGACATTCGGGGCGAGCGTCGTTGAAACTCTGCGCGGCGCGGATCACGTTTATTTTGATGCAGTCGTATCGCTGATCTTTCTCCTGTTGATTGGCCGCGTGCTGGATCGGGCTTTGCGGCGCAAATCTGGAGATGCAGCAGGCAATCTGCGCGCCCTTTTGGCCGTCAAAGCGCAGCGGATCGACCCAGATGGGACAATACAATCTATTCCGGCAGAGGACCTGTCACCGGGGGACCGAGTGCTGTTGGCGACAGGCATGCCCATTCCTGCTGATGGCGTCCTAGAAAGCGGCCCCGTGTGGCTGGATGAAAGCGCCATAAGCGGCGAGTCGGATCCACGTGGGGCTGTGAAAGGCGATACCATCATCGCCGGATCGATAATGGCCTCCGGCACAGCGACACTGCTGGTCACACATGTGGGGGAGGCAGCCCAACTCGGCCAGATGAGCCAGTTGATTGAGGATGTCATCGCAAAAAAGGGCCGGGCCCAATTAATGGCGGATCGGTTTTCCAAAAGTTATGTGCCACTGGTTTTTATCGGTGGGCTCATGGGTTTTTTGGTTTGGTTCCTCTTACTTGACGCAAGCTTTGGTGACGCGTTGATGATTGCAGTGGCGGTGTTGGTTGTCACTTGCCCATGCGCAGCCGGGTTGGCGACACCTGCTGTCGCATCCCGCGCAGTCAATTTGCTGTTGCGAGATGGTATAATGGTGAAATCTGGGGAGGCGTTGGAGCATCTGGGCCAAATTGACCACGTCTATACTGACAAAACCGGAACTCTGTCGCTCCCGATTTTAAAGTTCCCGCAGGAGCTATCGGCGCTTCAATTGAAAAAGGTTGCCGCCCTCGCTTCGGTCAGTTCTCATCCCCTGGCCAGTGCCGCTATCCATTCCTCGCTTTCTTCGGCCACTATAGATGCAGTCGAATTTCCCGGGCAGGGGGTGCAATCATGTGACGGGGCGCGGCTTGGATCCGCTGATTTTGTTGGTCTTTCCCCCGATGACGCGTCCCTGAGCCCGCTGTGGTTTCGAGACGTCGAGGGCCCAGCAATTTCGTTTACGGTGGACGAGGGTGCAAAGACGGGACTGGACCATCTGATCTCGTTTGTTCCAACTCAAAAGTTAACCCTGATTTCAGGGGATTCAAAAGCGCGTGTCGCAAAATTTGCCAACACCCACGGTATTGTGGACTGGCTTGCTGAACAATCACCAGTCGCCAAGTTGGATACATTGAAGGGCGCAACAAAAGATGGACAAACTGTATTGATGCTGGGCGATGGCATAAACGATGCTGGCGCATTGAGCGCAGCGACGGTTTCCATGTCATTTTCTGAAGCTACTCAAATAGCTCAGTCTTCCGCCGATTTCGTCCTTTTGAAACCTGATCTTATGCTGGTTGTGTCGGCTATGAAAACTGCGCGTCAGGCGCGTCGGTTGATCCATCAGAACCTCTGGTTTTCAACCCTCTATAATCTACTGACCGTGCCTCTCGCATTGGTAGGGTATCTCAGTCCGATGATCGCGGCCCTACTTATGTCGTCGTCATCCATCCTCGTTCTATTGAACGCGCTGCGCCTAAGGAGGCATAAATGTCTATCATCATCTACTTGATCCCGCTTTCCATAACGCTTGCAATCGCGTCGCTTGGAGTTTTCTTTTGGACAGTTAAATCGCGCCAGTATGAAGACCTTGATGGAGATGCACAGCGGATTTTTTATGCTGAGGACACCCCGTTAAAAACGCCAGAAAACCTGTGCTGATAGCGTTTCAGCAAGGGTAAAATTGACCCTGTGTGATGTGTTCCTGCCCTGGCAGCTTTGATCAGAGCGATGGCGTATGGCGTGGTCCGGAATGTACAGGCACCCGAACTGTGCCATCCCAGCGCGGAAGCCGTCTTAGCCCAGCAGTTGCGCGGCGGCGGTCGCACCCTAGACCACAGCGATCTTACTGCCTTCCTTCAGCAGGTCGCTTATGTAGTTTGTGGTAGACAGCCAGGCCGAGATGCCCGCTAAACATGAGCCTCCCCGTTTTAGCGAATTGCAGTGACAAATCGGTGCTGTGTGGCGGGCGATAAACCTTCGGCGATGAGCATGTCGTGCTATGCTCGTCGGCCCGATGTGCGTTCCGCAGGGACAAGGCGCGCTTTGCTCTTTTTCGGATGCACCATACGACGCAATGTCGTGGACAGTGGGGCTCACCGAGGTGGTATATGCGGTTCCATATTTCGTTCACGATATACCGTTCAAATAATTTTGACCGTCCGCACGATTGAAGTCATCTCTTGGAGATGGCCGCCCACGCGTATACGTGGGCAGCCGTTTTATTCACCCCATTTTAGTGGTGCTCATTGCCGCCTGTGACAATGGTAACCCCCGGTGCCGGAGATTTTAAATCGCCGCGGGTCTGTCCCTCTTGGGGTACTTCCACCCAGGCATTCTCCCCATTGACGCAGGTTTGCATTGTCGGGAAATAAACCGTTTCACCGACTGGAAAAGCATCAGTCACCCGAGCTCGGAACACAAATTCATCAAAATGGCCATCCTCCAGATGGCCAGACCATGAGATAGACACAACCCCTTCTGATTTGGGGCCGTGGTATTCGTAGGTCTTGGCATATGGTTGGCGCACGGTTTCGAGCGTCCAACCGGCTTTTGGCATGGGCTTGGCATTAATGACACCTTCAGGAATTGTGATTGTTACCCGATTGGTTGCTTCACCTGCGCAGCCATGAGTTATGCGCATCACCGCAATGTAGTTGGTGTTTTGTTTGGCCTCTTTTTCCGCCAGTGAGGCGTGTGCGGCCGCTGCAATAGGCGAAAGGGCCGTTGAAACCATGATGGCCATTGCCAATGAGAGGTCTTGGATATTCATCTTGTTGTTTCCAGGAATTTTTTTTGAGGGAATGCGGGCAATTTCTCAGTCCCCTGATCGGGCCGACAGTTCAAAATGCCCGCACAAAGATCTTGGGCGTACGGGATCTAGCTAAGCAAACCCTTGGCTTCGGCTTCTTCCCAAATTTCGGAAAAAATACCTTTTGCTTTGCCTCGATGTTTGACGGACTGGGCCGCGTTGAGATTATCCAGCATCCCGTCACCTCGGACGGCAATCATGCCAACCATGCCCTGACTGACATGGGGGGTACAAACATAGCCGTAGAAACCGGGCACGCTGAATGTCACCTCAATATCTTTGCCGATCTTGCCTTTCCAAGCTTCTGCGCCTTTGGGGATCATCCCTTTGACAGAAGCACTATTGTGCCCATTGTCCGTTGCTTGAAACAGCACGGATTGACCTGCATCTACTGTTAAAAGGCGAGGTGTGAAGACGCTGCGCAGCTTTGGGTTTTCCGGATGTCGGTTGAGCATTTCAACGATCGGAATGTCCGTCGTTTCTGCTCTCAGCAAATGTGGTGCGAACAGCGCCGTTGCCGATCCGCCCGCGATAAATGAACGTCGATTGATTGCTACAGGCATCAGTTTTCCTTTCTCGAACAGGTAGCCAATTTTGGATGGGGGGCCGCGCCATCTAGGCGCGGCAGAAAATTACTGGGTGGCGCGTACCGGAAATCTGACCGGGATTTCTTCGCCGTTGCGAAAGACTAGGATAGCTTCAATGGTTTCCCCGGCAGATATTCCGGTTCCATCGAGTCCCATGAACATGATGTGCAACCCTCCGGGCTTGAGCTTTGTTATGCCGCCAGCTTCAATCGCGACCTCCGGCACATGGAACATGGTGGCGACACCATCTTCCCGTTTGACGTTGTGGATCATCACTCGAGGAAAATCTGCTTCTACAGAGACAAGCGCATTGGCTCTGATCGCGGTATTCTCAATTGTCGCGTACCCGGCAGTTGCCTTGGCGCCTCCGGGCACTGCGCGTACCCAGGGGTCTGATATATTGAGTTCTACCTCTTCCGCAGCAGGTCCGGGCAGGGGCGTGCACATGTACAGAACGGCAAGCGAAATTTTTGCTGTCAATCGGTTCATTGATGGATCCTTTGGTTTGCGAATCACGACGTTTCAGACCGGCAAATATCGCTATTCGGCGTATATCTTTCGCTGGGCACGCACCGTTGTTGGAAAATTATTCCAATATTTTCAGAGTCTTCCATCGTCTTGGATTCTTCTTTTCATTTTTGGTCCTTAAACATATATATTATATATATTTTAAGTCCAGCAACCTAATACAGGAGAGAGACATGACCGAAGAGAGCAAAGAGGGCCTGGATCGGCGCGATTTTCTTAAGGCAACGACGCTTGCTTCCAGCACAGCTGCCTTCAGCGCCTTTGCCATGGCAGGAACGCAAGCAGCCGCCTACACTGCGGGAGCCAATGAGGCGACCGCTGCAGCACGCACGGGTGGACCAAGTCTGAGTGAAGCAGAAATTGCCACTCTGCCGCGAGTGAAGCAAAAACTGGTCGCACCACCCGGCGTTCCGGAGCACGAGCAGGTCGCAACTGGCGGCCCGAAAGTGGTTGAGGTCACAATGACCATCAAAGAACTGCTTTGGGAGGTGGATGACACGGGCGCGGAGATCTGGGCGCTGACCTTTGACGGATCTGTACCAGGCCCGCTGATCGTGTGCCACGAAGGCGACTACGTGGAGCTTACGCTGATCAACCCTGCCGAAAACGCGATGGAGCACAACATCGACTTTCACGCCTCAACCGGGGCGCTGGGCGGCGCGGGCCTGACTCATGTCTTCCCTGGCGAACAGGTCAAGCTGCGCTGGAAGGCCGTCAAGCCGGGCGTCTTCACCTATCACTGCGCCCCTGAAGGCTCGATGATCCCATACCACGTCATTCACGGCATGAACGGCGCCTGCATGGTTCTTCCGCGCGAAGGTCTTTCAGATGGAAAAGGCAACGCATTGCGCTATGACGATGTCTTCTACGTCGGCGAACAGGATTTCTACATTCCTAGCGACGAAAATGGTGACTGGATTACATATGACACTGTGGGCGAGGACTTCTCTGATTCAATGGATCTCGCGCGCAAATTGATCCCGACCCATGTCGTATTCAACGGCAAGGTCGGTGCCTTGACCGGCGATAATGCGCTGAAATCCAAAGTGGGGCGCACGGCCCTCTTCGTACATAATCAATGCAATCGGGATTCCCGCCCTCACCTGATAGGTGGTCACGGCGATTATGTCTGGCAAAGTGGATCTTTTGGTGACGCGCCAGAAACTGGGTTGGAAACCTGGTTCATCCGGGGCGGATCGGCCGGCGCCGCGCTCTACACTTTCCGCCAACCCGGGGTCTACGTGTATCTCAACCACCAACTTGTGGAAGCGGTGGAACTTGGCGCTGCCTCCCATGTGGTGGTCGAAGGAGAATGGGATGATGATCTGATGTCGCAGATCTCTGCACCTGGCCCAATCCCGGTCTGACCTAAACTTAACTTAGCCCAACCAAACCAAAAATTGAGGAGTAAATGGTGAAATTGTCAGCACTCATAGGCGCGTCCGTCGTCGTTTCCGCTATAGCGTTTTGGTTGGGCTTGAAAGATGGAGAGACTCATCAAAATACAGATATGAGCAGTGGTTCTTCGGCGGACGTGTCTGCAGAAGGTATCTCATTGCCCAAAATGATAAAATTCCCCTATGGTGCCGATGCTGAAATCGAAGTGGCCAAATATGAGGTCACCTACGGTCAGTGGCAAGAATGTGTCGATGCCGGAGCATGTTCGCATACGCCCAAACGTTGGCACTTTACCCGGATCGATCATCCCGTATCCGGGGTCAGCTGGCTAGATGTACAGCAATATATTTCGTGGGTGTCGCAGGTGACCGGCGACACTTATCGCTTGCCTCTGGAAAGTGAGTGGCGCGCCTTCGCAGGCGATATTTTGCAGGACAAAAGCGAAAAGCTGTTTGACGATCCACGCATGGCTTGGGCCGCCGACTATATCAACTACGGCAAGCGATCAGAACGCAGAACTCAACCGATTGGACACCATGGAGAAGCCGCCAATGGCATTGCCGATCTGTCAGGCAACGTCTGGGAATGGACCGAAACCTGTTGGAGAAGAGCTTCTTCTACAAAGCCTGAGCGCACACGTGATTGTGGCGGGGCGCGGGTGTTGGCCGGGCAGCATATGACCTATCAATCAGAGCTTATCCGAAAGGTCCCCACAGGTGGATGTTCGATTGGTTTTCCGCCCGCAAACATTGGATTTCGTCTGGTCAAGGGAGCCACAAACAATCTCGCGCTTTTGCAACACAATCCTTCAGATGGGCGGGGATGAATCGTATGTTGGCAAAGCCAATGAATGTGATACCCGCGCTGGTAATTGTCCTTGCTATGGCGGGATCGGGTTATTTCCTCGGTCGGCAGTTTTCTGATCCACAATCTCAAGCCGGCACATGGCAAATAGGTCAGAACACCTTGAATGTAGACCTGCCCGACTTGTCGGCGATCCCGATGACGTCCAGCACTGGTCAAGAAGTCACTTGGGGCGAATTTTCCGGCCACTTCAGGCTGGTGTTTTTTGGATATACATTTTGTCCGGACATTTGTCCTCTGGGCCTTTCCAACATGGTAAGCGCGCTTGACTTGCTACAAGAAAGGAACTTTGACCCGCTGCCTATATTTGTGACAGTCGACCCGGAACGCGACACACCAGATGTTGTCCGACAATATGTCGATGCATTTCATGACAATTTGGTTGGGTTGGTTGGGCACACGACGCAAACTCGGAAACTGGCATCTGGGTTTCGCGCGATATATGAACGCGCAGACGACATCGAGAACAGTGAATTTTATCTGATTAATCACACCAGTTATATCTATCTGATCGGACCAAATGGGGATTTGCTAGATTACTATGATGACGATATTCAATTTGAAAATTTAGCAGCGACCATCTTTGAACGCATTCAGCAACTCTGATTGGTTATTTGTACAAGCCGGAGTGCTGAGGGACCCAATCAAAACGGTCTCAGCTGGGACAATGTCAGGGTCCCTATTTCGCGGAGCGTTCATACTAATAGCAGCAAGCTCTGCGCCGCTTGTTCTTGTCTTCGAAATGGCATTTGAGGGCTCTCGACTCGATTGTTATGCTCGCGTCCGATTTTCTGGCGACCTGCGTTGCCGGTTTCCTCCAAGACGACGCCGTAAAAAGCGTAGTTTGCTTCAGATCGTTTCCGGCCGGCCATACCGACCCAGTGATTTATTGAGGAATTTCAATGAAGTTTTCCCACCACACGTCTTCATGACAAAGCTCTTTAACGATTTGCCTTCGTGTCCAACTGCCCGCCATAGTTAGTGCCGGTCGCCGTTGATCTTCACGAACACCTCGACCTGGGGCCACCTCCATTTCAAGATTGCATCGCCTGAGATCGCGTCCCGCAGATTTCAAATGCAAATCCGGGGTCAATCCTCTTCCATCATAGTCGAACAAACTTGTAGTTTACGCCGATACCACGGTCATGTCGCAGATCATCGATATTCCCGAGCCATAAAGGGAACCGAATGTACGTCATCACTGCCCGCTGGGTCACTTTCGGTAACGCCTGAACGTAGCGAAATGGGCTGCGTTTGACTATGGTCGAACATGACGAGAGCGCTCTGCCTGTCTCAAATGTCATCGCTCCGACATGACCTTTAGACCCCTACTTACCCTTCACGCGAATGCTAAAGATGCGCTGTGCGCCGACTGGTGGTTTTGCACACTTACGTGCCCGTGCCACAGCGCGCGCGGCCTCGCGGTCAAAACGCGCTGAACCAGAACTACGCGCAATTGAGGCACCGCCGATGTTTCCAGCGCCATCTACAGAAAACCGCACCGTTGCGGTGCCTTTACCGCTGACGCGGTTCACTTTGCGTTTCATGCACGCCATGAGCTTGCCGGGATAGTTCGATGCTGCAGCATTGCCCGCGGTGCTTCCGCTTCCCTTGGCGGTTCCGGATTTCTTTGCCGTCGCTTCTTTTCGACCTGTTGTTGCTCCGGTGACCGAATTGGACTTGGAATTACCTTTGCTTGCGACCTGCTTCTTCTTCCGTTTGGGTTCCGCTTTCTTTTTGGGTTTGGCAGGGGCGGATTTTGGTTTGGATTGTGTCTTTGCAACCTCGCGGGTGCGTGTTTTGGGTCGTTTGGAGACCTTCGGTGCTGGCGATACGTTCTCGACGCGCTCGATGGGTTCCGCAGCGTCTGGTTGCGGAACCGCCGCCAGCACTTTGGGCTTCGGTGCCGCCAGTGCAACAGGTGCCGGAGGTTTTGGGCTTTGAGCCAAGGGCTTCAAGGGTTCGGCCGTTTGTGCAGGCTGAGCTTTGACGTCCGGGATACTTGCCGACGGCAAGGCTGCTAACCTCACCGGTTGCTCAGGTTGAACGGTTTCGGGAACGGCCGCGACAACAGCAAGGGGTGACAGAGCGGATTGCGGCACAAGGGACACAGTCTTTTCCCGGCTCGGAACTAACTCTGCGGACTGCGACTGTGTTGGAATGCTTGGACGCAGCGCTTCTTCAGCAGGTGTCGTTTGGGCTACTTCAGTTGGTTTGGCCGGCGCGACTTCCAAAGGCTGTGTTTTTTCAGCTTCTGACGGCGTGGCCTGCTCCACTTCAGTCACCTCCGTGGCTTGCTCTGTTGGTACCGGCTCTGGCTGTTCGGCGACCTCGACGTCGGGGACCTCGGCCTTGTCAGGCTCTGGGGGTGCATCGGGCGTGTCGGTGACTTCAAGCGCGTCAAGCTTGCCTGTGACCAAGTCTTGGAAACCGGAGCCTAGACGCACATTGGATGACCCCGTCTGATCCTCGATTAATACGACATGCGGTTCGTAGAGGCCCCAAGCCAAAACACCGTGCAGGGTCAAAGCACTGGCCAAAGAAACAATCGCCATAAGGCGTGATATCGAGATCATGGCAAGCCTCGCTCTGTGACAACGACGACTTTCGCCGCGCCCGCAATGCGCAGATCTCGCGCGATGGCCACAAGCTTGTTTGCTGGCAGATTTCGGTCTGGGACGATACGCGCGACGCCCTCGGGTTGGTCGGACCAGAACGTAGCTGGATTTTCAATATCTTCGCCGCGGTAGGAGAGGCGACCGTCTGCATGCACGACAAGTGTATCTGGAGGCGCGCGTCCTTCCAGGTCTTGTGTTGTTACAAGAGAAACGTCGTTGGCGATTGGTGCTGCTAAGGTCCCAGCAACCATAAAGAAGACAAGCATCAGGAACACAATGTTGATCAGCGCGATGGTTGGTTCGCGGTTGGACTTGTTTCGACCTTTCTTCATCAAGCTGCCCCTAGCACTGTAACTGAAAGCCCCGTGATAGACTTCAGGCTGACCAAAAGATCGGTCAAACGTTGGGCTGTTACGGCGTCATCAAGTGCGACAAGCACCGTTGTTTTGTCTGGATCTCCAAGTTGGGTCAGCGCGTCTTCAAGCGCTCTGATGTCCACAACACTGCCGTTGATCCGTACTTCGTCTTGGCTCAATTGTAAAAAGACCGGTGCGGGGCCCGATGCCACAGAAGCACCGCTGCCACCTGAGGTGAGGTCTACCTCGGCAAATTTTGTGAACGTCGAGGTCAGCATAAAGAACAGCAAAAGCAAAAAGATTACGTCGATCAGAGACGTCATTGACAGGCGTTTACGCCGGGATAGGCGCCGCATGTGGCAGCTCCTCACGCGATGAGTTTTGCACCGGTGCCCCACGCCCGCTTGGACAAAGGATCGTCGTGATCATCTTGCTCGCCAATACGCGTTCACTGTCAATTCGTGCTTCCAACCAGCTTAGAATGGCAGCGGTAGGCATGGCCACGACAAGACCTGCGGCGGTCGTCAGCAAGGCCACCCAAATGCCGCCTGCTAGGATCGATGGGTCCACTTGATCTCCGGCCTCTTGCAAAGCTTGGAACGCTGCAATCATGCCCAACACAGTGCCGAACAATCCCAAGAGCGGCGCAAGTTGGGCCACAATATCGAGCAGGCGAAAGCCACGTTCGAGCTTTGCAAACCGCGTTTCGGCTTCTGCTTCAAGACGGTCTTTGTTGGATGCCGTCGTCATGCCTAAGCGCGCGACATCAGCCAAATAGCTTTTTGACGCATCCAAAGCGGAGTGGGCCGCACGGGTTTCGCCATTGTCCCAGGCCTGGACTGCGTCTGCCAGTTTCTTATGGCGTCCAACACCTGAGGCTTGAAACTGCCAAAGTTTGTAGAGGACCACCGCCAGTGTCATCACCGAGAGAGCCATCAAGATCATGACAACGGGACCGCCAAGGATCGCGGCTTCGACCACAATGCTCTGCACCGCTTCAATCATCCCTGGATCTCCGTCGCGACTCGGGACCGCAAGGTCAGGTCTTCGCTACACATCGCGACATTTACACCGTCACCTTCGCAGGTCGATGCGCCGTTAAAAATGAGGCGAGACAGATCGTTGCATTGCAGTCCTGGCACCACGAATTGCCTAACCCGGGGCCTGGCCTGGGGGAGGGCACCAAAATCAAAGAGGGTGAGTTGATTGACTTGGCCCTGCGCATCGAAGAGCACGGCCTCAAACACAGCGCTGTCGATATTATGGGCATGTCCGTTCTGCACGACAAAACTAAGCAAACACCCGCTATCCTGGGGGTTTGTTGCGTTGAGTTCGATGTCTAAATGGGCGCCAAGGCCGCTTTCTTGTGCGCCGACGCTTTGAGCACCAAGCACCACTGCAATGGCTAAAGAGCGGAGTTTCATTCCGTCGCCTTCCAGATAAATCCCAATTTTTTGGCTGTGTCTGGCTGGGCGCAACGCACTGGCTAGTTCGGATGGGTCGTTATCAGGTATCCGCGCTTCGGGCAATCCTCCGCCCAAGACTTGATGTCGCGGAGTACGGGCGGAGTACCGCTATCGGTACGTGATAATCGGCCTTTTCTGGAAGGCGCTGATAGTCGGTGGATGTGTTTTATTGTGGGCTGATGCAGATACCGTCAGGGTTTGCATCTCGCATGCACTGGACGGGCCGCATAGTCCGCCCAGTACCTCACCTGGCCGCAGTTGTTGCGTTAGTTGTTGTGTTGCGTCTGAAATGGCGCCGATCGCTTCGCAGGGCGTTGAGACTTGCCTGACGCGTCTGGGGCGGATTTCGCGATGTGTTCCTGCAAATCGTCGAAGTTGCTTGATTGCCCGATTTAACCTTAGTAAAAATGTCAACAATAAACCCGCAAGAACCCATCCGTGCCAAAGACGAACCTTTCTGGTGCAAGTGATGGGTTGGTAAGTCGACGTTATTCCGCAATGGGACCAGAAAATTGACAGACATAATAACAGCTTCGGCGATCCGAGACGCGCAAGTTGAATGGCCAAACCTGCGTGAACGAGATCTCGCTGACAAACTGGGAATCACTGAAGGCCGATTAACGGCTGCGCGCACCGGACAAGGTGCAACGCGTATCACGGCGCATCCTGATGAGGTGATTGGTGCTGCGCAAACCTTGGGCGAGGTAATGGCTTTGACGCGTGTGGACGCATGCGTGCATGAGAAAGTTGGGGTCTACGAGAATTATCATTCCGGTCAACATGCCTCGATGGTGCTCAATGAGAATATTGATCTGCGGATTTTTCCGTCCCACTGGGTTCATGGCATGATGGTGGAAAAGGAAACGGACCACGGCATGGCGCGCTCTATTCAGGTTTTTGATGCCGCCGGTGATGCTGTGCACAAAATTCACCTGCGCCCCTCGAGCAATGTCGACGCGTGGAACCTGCTTAAAGCGCAACTCGCATTGCCCGATCAATCCGATGAGCTGGACGTGTCTCCGCGCGCTCCAATCGAAGCGCCAAAGGTTGTGCCAGAAAAGCGCGACATTCTTTTAAAGGAATGGGCACGCATGACCGATACGCATCAGTTCATGCGGCTGTGCTCTAAACTGAAGATGAACCGGCTCGGTGCGTATCGATTGGCAGATGCACACTGGGTTCGCGCCCTCGCACCCGAAGCCGTTGATGCGGCCCTGCACAAAATACGAGAGCAAAGCGTGGATGCCATGATTTTTGTCGGCAACCGCGGCTGCATTCAAATCCATTCCGGGCCTATCCATTCGCTCAAGGCGATGGGGCCTTGGCAAAATGTAATGGACCCTGGCTTCAACCTGCACCTCCGCCTCGACAAAATCGCCGAGGTTTGGGCCGTTGAAAAACCGACCCAGCGCGGTGCTGCGTATTCTCTCGAGGCATTCGATGACCAAGGCGGTCTCATCTTGCAGATTTTTGGGATCGGAAAAGAAGGGCTCGACAGCCGGCCGGCTTGGAAAGCCATTTTAGATAGCCTGCCCAGTGCAGCGGTGGAGGCCTAATCCGATGATGTTTGCGCGCCAAAGAAAATCGCTTTTGTGCCTGTTCGCCATGTGCTTGGGGCTTTTGCCGGTGAAGACCGTTTCCGCCGAGACGACCGATAGTAAAATCATGTCTCTCGGGATTTCGGTTACAGAGACTGTCTATGCCCTAAACCAGCAACACCGTCTTGTTGGGCGGGACACATCCTCTACCTATCCGCCGGATGTTTTGGAGGTCAAAGACGTGGGCTATATCCGTGCCCTTGCACCCGAAGGTGTCCTGTCTGTGGCACCAGACCTCATTATTGCTGAGGAAGGTGCGGGCCCGCGGGAAACACTCGACATCCTAAAAGATGCCTCAGTGGAATATGTGGAAGTCCCCAATGAACCAACAGCCAGTGGCATCGTGGAACAAATCCTGATCGTTGGTCGCGCATTGGGTGTCGAGGGTGACGCGCAAGCTCTGGCTGACGATGTGGCTGCGCGCCTTGCGGATGCTATTGCTGCGGCTGATGCGCAACCGCAAAACAGGAAGCGCGTGCTATTTGTGTTGTCCACGCGGGGTGGGAAGATCACCGCAGGTGGGGCAGGCACCTCAGCTGACGGGATTATTGCCATGGCAGGTGGCGTGAACGCAATTGGCGACGTCGAGGGGTGGAAGCAATTGGCCGACGAAGCCGTGGCAGTCGCCGCGCCAGATGTCATCTTGATGATGGACCGAGGTGGGGACCACGGGATCGACAACGAAGGGCTCTTCAATATGCCCTCCATTATGACCACGCCTGCGGCTCAATCCAAATCCGTAATTCGGATGAACCCGCAACTGCTCCTGGGGTTTGGACCTCGCACACCGGACGCAGTAGAAAAACTCTCTGAAGCACTCTACGACCCGGCATCATAATGGCCTCGGATGCAGTGGTTCATTTGGCAGACTTGGGGCGTCCAAAAGACCGGCTTCAGTTTGCGCTCAAAATGCATGTCTATTTGTGCATATTGCTGATTTGTGTGTCCCTGGCGAGCCTTACAGTGGGCGCGACGGGGATCACGCCGTGGGACATGGCAGCCGCATTGCTCCGCGGCGAAGCGCCTGAACAGATGGCGTCGATTGTTCTCTTCGACATTCGTCTCCCCCGCCTCTTTATGGGGATTGTTGTCGGCGCAGCGCTCGCGGTGTCGGGCGCTGTGATGCAGGGGCTTTTTCGAAACCCGCTTGCGGATCCCGGGATCGTTGGGGTCAGTGCGGGCGCAGGTTTGGGCGCCATCCTGGCCATCGTTTTGGGTGGGCTTTTGCCCGTTTGGTTGGCCGAAGCCACGGGCATGTATTTGGTCCCCTTTGCGGCATTTGTCGGTGGGTGGGGGACAACGATCCTGCTCTATGCCGTGTCCACGCGCGGGGGGCAAACGTCTGTCGCAACGATGCTGCTCGCAGGTATCGCCCTTGGTGCATTGGCCGGGGCGGTTGGTGGACTTCTGGCCTATGCCGCGGACGATCGCCAACTGCGAGAGCTCACACTTTGGGGATTGGGGTCATTGGCAGGTGCAAGCTGGACAAAAGTCACTGTAACGGTCCCATTCATCTTGCTGGCGTTGGGCGTTGCAATGACATTGGGGCGCGGCCTTAATGGCTTAGCACTGGGTGAAGCCACGGCAGCACACATCGGTATTCGAGTTCAGCGCATGAAAAACACGGCCATTCTGACTGTGGCCGCGGCCACTGGCGCCGCAGTTGCCGCCACGGGTGGGATTGGATTTATCGGTATTGTGGTGCCGCACTTGCTGCGCTTGGCCACTGGGCCAGATCACCGCGCGCTATTGTTGAATTCGGCATTGCTTGGTGCATCGATCCTTTTGATCGCCGACATGATCAGCCGCGTCATCATCGCCCCGGCCGAGATGCCAATTGGCATTGTGACAGCGTTTCTTGGATCGCCAGTGTTTCTGTGGATTTTACTGCGAAACCGCGGCGCAGTGGGGTTCTAAAGTATGCTATTAGCCAAGAACCTTATGGTGACGCTTGGCGCGTCCCAAATTTTGCACGATGTCTCCATCACCGCGGCGCCGGGTGAGTTCACATGCATCGTCGGACCAAATGGCTCGGGCAAGACAACTACGCTCAAAGCCCTTACAGGAGATGTCCGCTATGACGGACACATCACGATCAATAACAACGACTTGGCCTACTTGAAGCCTTGGGAGTTGGCGACCATACGCGGTGTTTTGCCACAAACGTCTGTGTTGGCTTTCCCCTTCACTGTGATTGAAGTGGTCCGGATCGGGTTGATGACTGGTGCTGACGCCCAAGATGGGTGCCTTGCATTACAATCTCTGGCGCGGGTTGGCCTCGCGCATTATGCTGATCGCTTTTACCAGGAACTCTCGGGCGGCGAGCAACAACGGGTGCAACTCGCGCGCGTTCTGGCTCAAATACCACATGCAGTAGGAGAAGATGGGCCGCGCTGGCTGTTCCTTGATGAGCCTGTCTCAAGCCTCGACATCGCCCATCAATTGCAGATCATGTCATTGGCCGAGCAGTTTGCGCGCGATGGTGGTGGTGTGATTGCTGTAATGCATGATCTAAACCTCACCGCGATGTTCGCGGATCAGATCATCCTTATGGCCAATGGGCGCATTCTTCAAGCCGGGCCACCAAGCGTGGTCCTCACGGATGCGAACCTCAGCCAAGCCTATGGATGTGATGTGAAAGTGGGCATGCCGCCCCCGGCAGGGATACCCTATGTGCTACCCCATGCCGCCCGGCATACTGGCTTGGTTGCCACGAAAAGTTAGGATGAACTTGATCAACCTTGCGCCGTCACGCCTTGCTCGCATGACGTCATGGAAGATGTTGACCGCATACCGTTCTGCCTGACCTGTACGCCTGCAGCAGATTGCATATTTTGACTGGTTTGAAGGGTGGTCCAGCCGTCCTAATCCTGCTGGATTTGCGTCATTGCGTGCAGGCGTCAGGTAAAAAGAACATCACACAACCCATTGAAAATCATATTTAAATCGGTGTCTCGTGAGGGAACTTCAAGTGGATCTGGAAGTCGTGCCGGTTGCTCTCGGCAAGCTAGTTGGTTTGATACAAGACGCGATGTTTGATATCGATCGATAAGCCCCTGACATCTTGGCGCATTTGAGTGTCGCATATGCTCAATGGTTGCTGCGTTAGCAGTTATGTCGACCCAAAGGTCTGATTTGAAGTGGAGGCCCCTTGCGGTGTACTCATAAATTTTGGTTTATTAGTGACAGAATACCGTTGAGTGCACGTTGAATTGGTTATCATGGCCATAGCTAGGGAGCGTTGCGACACCGATGGGGAAAGAAATACTTACAATCATCAAAGCCGATGTGAAAAACGAAGTCGCAAAGGCAGTCAAACCCAAGGTGATCAAGCCGCGGTCCATGATGTTTGTCGCGACCTGTGAAGTGGATAAGAGCGCGGCGAAAGAGCTTGATACCGACGCACGTTTTGTAGCTAAGCTATATGACGATGCGACTATAGAATACAAAAAACTGGTCGCAGAAGTCTCTTTGAGGGTTCAGGCGGCGGACGATTTAGCCACTATCCTTCCGCTCACGCCCAAAGAAATCAAAGAGATGGACGCAGACATCGATAAGATTTTTGCAAAATATCAAAAGTCCATCGAAAGCGTCACCAACGCGCACTTCAAAAAGTGGCAACAGGCCAACAAAGATCGGCGCAAATATCGCATGAAAGTTGGCTGCGCCATCGTTTTGGGAGGGGCGTCTGCCATCGCCAGCAGTGCATCTCTTGCTGCCGGTGCTGTGACTGGTGGCGTTTCAATTGCGGCCAGCGTCTATGGCATTGCCCAAAGCGTGATGTCGGTCGGGCGTGCCATCGTCAAAATCACATCCGATATTGAAAAGGTCCACAACCAACTGGAAAAAGCGCTCAAAGAACTGGTTTCCTCATACACCAAACAATCCAAAGCCAAGGTCAAAGCCAAAGAGATCGGTAAGGAATTTGTGGCCGACTTCCTGATGATCGAAATGTCGGGTTTCAACCGGGTCGACAAACATCTTGAGACGTATAAGGCGAAGCTCAAAAACATCGATCTTGAGTGTGCCAAGCTGGGTAAAGAGCTGAACAAACTGCTTGATCAGCAGAGCAAACTTGACGCGCAGATCGACAAAAAGCTCGGCAAAATGGTCACCGACCGTAAGTACAAGAGCGCCAAAATTGATGGCTTGTTCGCCGCCATGGAAAAGACGCGTAAAGCTACGGATCAGTTGATAAAAGATCTTGAGGCTTATGACGCTAAGTTGAAGCCAGCGGAAAAATTCCGGGATGACAGCCAAAAGGCGGTGGATGCTCTGCGTCATAAAGATCCAGTTTGGGCAAAGTGGGCCATTTGGATCGGGAGCCTTGGGCTTGCGTCGAGCGTCTCCTCCATCGCGCAGGGCGGGCAGAACCTTGTGTCTGCTGCTGATGGCATCAGGAAAGGCCTCGACGTCCTGGCTAAAGAATTCGGCTGATCCGCTGGGCGTGGTCCAAAAGGATCAGTCCAGACGACCATAAAATGTCATTCGGGCGTTCTCGGAGAGCGAAATACCTGGCTCTGAATTATATGCCAAAACCGCAAGCATGCGCGTTGTGTCGCTCTCGTTTGGAGAGACACGGTGAATGGAGTTGCGACCTCGAAAGAGGACCAGCGTGCCGGGGTCCATTTTCAGAACATCCGGCGCGACCTCCCCGTCAAGTAGAGCTTGGACACCAGCATAGTTCATATCGCCTGCGTCCGCATCTCGTAGGTCCTTGATATATTCAAATCGGCTGCCGCTATCGGGCTTTTGAAGCAACAGAGTTATGGCGAAAGAGGAATTGTCAAAGTGCCAACCGAGTTCCTGATCTCGTGTGGCATAATGGATATTGATCGAGGACAGCGGGTCCGCATAGGCGTGGAGCTCCGTTTGGCCCGTTGTGCGTTTAACAAAGGTCTGAAATTTTTGGTCGTTGTACAGAACACGCAACGGCGAGTTTTGGCCAACCACATCGTCACAAATGCACCCCTTTGACGAGTTCACTTTACGGTTGGCGGGATGGCTTTCGTCGTAGTTTGGGTCGAAGGGTGTCAGATAGACAGAGTGGCTTTTTGCGCAAAAGTAGCCTTGGCCCTCGCTTGCAGCCGCTTCGTGGCACAGAGCGTCAAGTGCGCCTTCTCGTATGAAGCCGTGCAAGACCAAAACGCCGTTCTCATCCAACAACCGGCTGGCCGTTATTCCGAACGCCTCGTCACCAATTGGATGACGATACAAGTCGACAATGTCCGAAAGTTCCATATTGCTCGTTCATTAAAGTTAAGTCGTCGAAGACATTAAACCCGATTTTCTTCGAATGAGAACGGCATATTTTCTTGCCTGGACAATTCGGAACGTAACTTCTCCGCCTGTGGACGCCAAAGAAACCAAGGCGGCCGCACTTTTTATCACGTGCGACCACTTTGGACTGTGATCGTCTACATCTCTCTTTGCTAAGAAGCCTTGGCCATCTGATGAAAAGGCGCTTCCATTTCTGCGAACTTCAACGATGATGTGGTGTCTTCCAATTCGGCGGCGTCTGATTTGAGCTGCACTGAAGCTGCTGACGTCTCCTCCGCCATCGCAGCGTTTTGTTGGGTGAGGTTGTCAAGCGAAGCCATGGCCGAATTGATCTCATTGATGTTGATGGCTTGAGATTTGGTGTTCGAGTTGATCTCGCTGACCGCATCGCTGACATATATGACCTGTTCGGTAATTTCGGAGAGTGCGAGGTTTGCCTTTTGGGCGAGTTCGACGCCTGATTTGACTTTGCCTTGGCTGTTTTCGATCAATGAGGCGATCTCTTGGGCGGCATCACTCGAGCGCTGAGCCAGTGCGCGGACTTCAGAGGCGACGATGGCAAATCCGCTTCCTGCCGAGCCTGCTCGCGCGGCCTCTACGCCAGCATTTAGCGCCAACAAGTTTGTTTGAAACGCGATGTCGTCGATTGCCGATAGAATTTGCGAAATCGCATCGGAGCCTTCTCGAATTTCTTCCATTGCGGAGACGGTATCGGCGACAATGTTTTTCCCATTTTCAGCCAGTTGCTGCGTTTTCTGAACAAGGTCATTTGCGCGGTCTGCGCTTTGTGCTGTATCGGTCACTGAGCCTTTGATTTGCGCAACGCTTAACGATGTTTCTGCCAAGGAAGCAGCCTGCATTTCATTGCGCCGGGCGAGTTCTTGCGCGGCGTTTGAGAGATCGCCCGTGCCAAGTGCAATTCCCTGTGAGGTGATGGCAACGCCTTGGAGTATGCTTTGCAATTGTTCGAGCGACGCATTGAAGTTGTTTTGAAGCGACGCCAATTCGCTCGAATCCTCTGCGACCACACGAGTTGTGAGGTCGCCATTTGCGAGAGATTGTAGCCCTGCGGACAGGTGTTCTGTGGCTGCCTGCCGTTCGGCGTGGCGCGCCTCTCGCTGTGCGGCTTTTTTACGCTCTGTTGCGGCGATCTTGCCATTCTCTGACATTTGATATTCGACGGCAGAGACAAGTTGGTTTTGTCGAGCAATGGCAACACATAGAAATCCAGCTTCGACCAGAATGGCAACGGCATGAAACGCGGTACGGCCTAGGTTTTCAACCAGTGCCGCGCTGGGATATACGACGCTTGGCAGCAAAACGGCCAAACTGAGATGGTGCACAGCGATCACGACCGTAGCCATCAAGATTGTCGGGATGTCTCGCAGCAAGACCAGCACGGCCAAGGCTGCGAAAAACACCATGTGACTATCGATTTGCCATGCTTGCCCAGACAAAGACGCGGTCAAAGCAATACACTGACCAATCAGGGCGACGCCAAGCAGCGGTTTGAGCAGCGCGGCCGATGATCGTGCTGCCCCAAAACTTGTCGCGGCAAATCCAAATGATATGCCCATCGTAGCGAGGATGTTGGCGTTGAACACATACGCGAGCGCACCGACAATTGGGACCATACCCAAAACCATCGCCAACACCGCACGTTCGTCTTTTGATGCATTTTCTTTCTTAATCATGAAGTTACCCCACACAATTCAGCGACCCACTGACCGTCTGTAACCAACCAAGCCGAGGACGCATTCAAGCGATCTGCAAAACCAGCGTCCCCGGTCGCAAGCGCAGCGAGCGGCGCTGTTGTTGGGCCGATAACCTGGCCACCTGCCGCAGCAATGACATCTGCTGCATCAGGGGCGATCACTAAAATTGGATTGTTTTGACTGGGGGCGGGCGCGTGTGCCAAGGCCAAAATTGGCCCTGCCAGCATACTCATTAAAAGTAATAAACCGAAAAAGACGTGTCGCATGGCCCGCACCCCAGAAATTACGGAATGTGACGTACACTTGCTAAAAAATGCCTAATGTTTCCCGGTTCTTTTCGGGTTTAGTGTGCCGACTGGCAGAGATGCGTGCCCAAGTGGTCATCACGTTGATCAGCAACACGCCACATTCAGATTTTAGACCAGCCAAGCCTCGAACACAGTCGCGCTATCCGTAGTGCGCCACCGGTGTGCCGGCAATCGCGGCCATGTTCAGAAGACCTCGGGTCGTAACACCAGGAGTGACGATTTGTGCGCGGTTGCCCATGCCCATCAAAAGAGGGCCGACCTCTAAGCCGCCTGCCTTCATCTTGAGGATGTTGCGCACGCCGGAGGCGGCATCGCCGTGACCAAAGACAAGCACGTTTGCCGCACCCGTCATAGGACCACCGGGCATTAGCTTTTCGCGCAAAGCAGGGTCCAATGCCGCGTCGATGTTCATCTCACCCTCATATCGAAAATCGACATGTTGCGCATCCAAGATCTCCATTGCCGTGCGTAGTCGTACGCCCGTATCGCAATCGGTGCTGCCAAAAGACGATTGTGCGCAGAGCGCAATATTGGGCTCCAAGCCAAAGCGTTTTACATGGCGTGCCGCGCCTTTGATGGTTTCCGCGATTTGCTCCGGCGTGGGTTCGGAGTGGATGTGCGTATCGGCGACAAAGAGGGGCCCATCTTCGAGGATCATGAGGCTCAATGCGCCGTGCGGATGATGATCTTGGTCACCCAGAACCTGTTCAATATAATTGAGATGCCAGCGGTACTGGCCGAAGGTGCCACAAATCAAGCTATCCGCATCGCCGCGTTTGACCATGACGGCACCGATGGCAGTGGTGTTTGTGCGCAAGATCGCCCGCGCGAGGTCAGGGGTGACGCCGCGGCGGGCCATCAATCCATGATAGGTGCTCCAATAGTCGCGGTATCGCGGATCATCGTTTGGGTTCACAATTTCAAAATCGCGTCCAGGTATAACCTTGAGGCCAGCACGCTCCGCGCGGGTTTCGATAACATCCGGTCGCCCGATCAGTATCGGTTTTTCAGTGGTTTCTTCCAAGATGGCTTGTGCGGCGCGCAACACACGATCGTCCTCGCCTTCGGCAAAAACAATGCGTCGCGACGCGGTGGCAGCCGCCTCGAACACCGGACGCATCAAGAGCGCGGACTTAAACACCGATTGCTTCAATGTTTCCGCATAGGCATCCAAATCGGCCAGCGGACGCGTCGCGACCCCTGTTTTCATCGCGGCTTCTGCAACGGCTCGGGAAACGACAGCAGACAATCTTGGATCGAACGGTTTTGGGATGAGATAATCCCGGCCAAAAGTGAGTTGCTCGCCCTGGTAAGCGGCGGCTGCTTCAGCCGACGTGGTTTGGCGCGCCAATTCGGCAATGCCCTCAATGCAAGCGATTTTCATTGCATCGTTGATCTCGGTAGCACCAACGTCGAGCGCCCCCCGGAAAATGAAAGGAAAGCACAGTACATTGTTGACTTGATTTGGAAAGTCGCTGCGGCCTGTCGCAATAATGGCGTCTGGCGTGACGTTCCGCGCCAGCTCAGGCATGATCTCAGGCGTCGGATTGGCCAGCGCGAAAATGATCGGGCGCGCAGCCATTTTGGCAACCATGTCTTGGGTGAGGACGCCAGGACCAGAGAGCCCTAAAAATAGATCGGCGTCATCAATGACGTCCGCCAATGTAGCGGGCGTCGTGCCTTGCGCATATTCGGCTTTCTGCGGCGTCATCTCCTCGGTGCGCCCATCATAGACAAGGCCTTTGATATCGCACAGCCACACATTCTCGCGCTTCACACCGAGTTTGAGCAACATGTTGAGACAGGCAATCCCAGCGGCGCCGCCGCCAGTGGACACGATTTTGATGTCTTCAAACCGTTTGCCGGCCACGTGCAATGCATTGGTGGCGGCGGCACCCACAACAATGGCAGTGCCATGTTGGTCGTCGTGAAAGACCGGGATATTCATCCGTTCGCGACATATCTTTTCCACGATAAAGCAATCGGGCGCCTTGATGTCTTCAAGGTTGATGGCGCCAAACGTGGGTTCCAAAGCACACACGATGTTAGCGAGCTTCTCTGGGTCTGCTTCGTCGAGTTCGATGTCAAAACAATCGATACCGGCGAATTTCTTGAAGAGAACGGCCTTGCCCTCCATCACCGGTTTCGACGCGAGTGCGCCGATATTGCCAAGACCCAGAACGGCGGAGCCATTGGAGACTACCGCAACCAAATTGCCGCGTGAGGTGTACCGCGCCACATCCGAAGGCGTCTTTTTGATTTCCAAACAGGCTTCTGCGACGCCGGGGCTATAGGCACGCGCCAAATCTCGACCATTTGCCAATGGTTTAGTCGCCCGCACCTCGAGTTTTCCGGGGCGCGGTTCTTCGTGATAGCGCAGCGCTTCGTCCCGCAATGCATTCTTGGCAATGTCGCTCATTTGGCCCTCCCGCAGCAATAGTTTAGCCTTAAACTATAATTTTTAGGTCTACAACGCTCGAAAACGTCGCGGTGCAAAAGACCGCGCAGCGCCTCTTGCGTATAGGGGCGGCCTTGCTCAACATGGGTGCAAACCAAAGGAGAGTGCCATGCGCGATGAAGCGCTTAGCGTTCGCAGAAACGCCCACGCCCCCTATTCGAACTTTCAAGTGGGGGCTGTGATTGAAACGACGGCTGGAACGCGGTTTGTTGGCTGCAACGTCGAAAACGTGGCTTACCCAGAGGGCACCTGTGCCGAAGCAGGCGCTATCGCGGCGATGGTGGCTGCGGGTGAGACGGAGATCGCCGCCGTTTATGTCGTGGCTGGTTCGCCAAGCCCGGTGCCTCCTTGCGGCGGGTGTCGGCAGAAAATCGCAGAATTTGCGAAAGGGCATGTTCCTGTGACAATGGCCACTGTGGATGGGATCGAAGAGACCGTCACCGTGGGTGACCTTCTGCCAGGAGCATTTGATGCCGGGCACATGGCCAGAGCGCCTCATCGTGAGTGATGCCCGCGCAATCCTGGCACAGCTTCGCCAAGGTCAGGAGGTTGCGGGCGAGGACTTGGCTTGGTTTGCCCAAGGCTTGGCCGATCAAAGCGTCAGTGACGCCCAAGCTGGAGCGTTTGCCATGGCGATTTGCAAAGGCGGTCTTGGCATGTCGGGTCGTGTTGCGTTGACCGAAGCCATGCGCGATTCCGGTGACCTGTTGCACTGGGATGTAGATGGTCCGGTCCTTGATAAGCACTCCACGGGTGGTGTTGGAGATTGCGTCTCTCTGGTGCTGGCACCCGCGCTTGCGGCTTGTGGGGCTTTTGTGCCGATGATTTCCGGTCGCGGTTTAGGGCACACCGGCGGGACACTCGACAAACTCGACGCAATTCCTGGCGTCAGCACAGAGGTCAGTGAAGAACGATTTGCTGAGATCGTGGGCGCAAACGGATGCGCCATCGTCGCGGCTTCAGAAACCATCGCACCTGCCGACCGCAGGCTTTACGCGGTGCGCGACGTTACTGCGACCGTCGAAAGCTTGGACCTCATTACCGCTTCAATTCTATCGAAAAAGCTGGCTGCGGGCCTCGATGGTCTTGTCCTTGATGTCAAGGTTGGGTCCGGGGCATTCATGAAGACAACTGATGATGCCCACGCTTTGGCCCGGTCGCTTGTTGACGTGGCCAACGCCGCCGGTTGTCCCACGGCTGCGCTCCTCACTGACATGTCGCAACCCCTCGCACCCGCGTTGGGCAATGCGCTTGAGGTCGATCATGTCATGTCGGTGCTCTGCGGCAGCGTCCGAGATGCATTGCACAAATTGACTTGTGCTTTGGGGGGCGCACTCCTCGCGCAAGGTGGCTTAGCAAAAGATGCAGAGGAAGGCGTGGGGCGCATCGCTGGGGCGATTTCGTCTGGCAAAGCGGCAGAGGTGTTCGGCGGCATGATCGTGGCGCAAGGCGGACCGCTTGGGTTTGTGGAAAACTGGCAACGCTACTTGCCTGAAGCGCCCATCATCCGAGAGGTGCCCGCGCCTAAATCAGGTATTGTCAGCAGGATAGACGGTGAAGCTTTGGGGATAAGTGTCGTTCATCTTGGTGGCGGTCGCATGATTGAAAACGATGTAATCAACCCCGCTGTCGGCCTGAGCGACGTTGTGCGACTGGGTACGTCAGTCACGAAAGGCGATCCGCTCGTCCGGGTTCATGCAGCCCGCGAAGTCCAAGCCGAGGCAGCGGTTAGGGCCGTCAAAGCGGCGATCTCGCTCTCGGACGTGGGTGCGGGCGCTCAAGGCGACACATCCCCACCTTTAATCCATGGAGCAGTGGACTGATGGCGCGGGCGTTTCTTGTTGTCATGGATTCCGTTGGCATCGGCGGCGCGCCAGATGCGGACGCTTTCTTTAATGATGGGGTGCCGGACACCGGGGCGAATACGCTGGCTCATATTGTCGACAAAACAGGTATTTACCTTCCAACATTGGATGCCTTGGGGCTGGGAGAGGCATGCCGCTTGGCGTCGGGGCTCGCCTTGCCAGGTTGGACCAAAGAGCCAAAGGCGGTTTGGGCCGCAGCAACAGAAGTCTCGCGCGGCAAGGACACGCCGTCGGGCCATTGGGAGCTGGCCGGTTTGCCCGTGCCTTGGGAATGGCACTATTTCCCTAAAGTCAATCCTGCATTTCCCAAAGACATCAGCCAAGCGGTTGCAGAAGCGGCTGGTACGGACGGCATCCTGGGCAATTGCCATGCATCCGGGACCGAGATCTTGACCGCACTTGGCCAAGAGCATCTGCGCACGGGATGGCCCATTTGCTATACTTCCGCCGACAGCGTGTTTCAGATCGCGGCACACGAAGAACATTTTGGATTACAAAGACTTTTGAGCGTGTGTGAAACTGTCGCGCCAAGATTGCATGACATGCGCGTAGGCCGGGTCATTGCACGCCCTTTTGTTGGACAACCAGGCGCGTTCAAACGCACTGTCAACCGTCGTGACTATGCGCTCAGCCCGCCTGGGGCAATTTTGCCTAATTGGGCCCAAGACGCGGGACGCCATGTTCTCGGCATTGGAAAAATCCACGACATTCTCGCGGGCCAAGGCATTGATAAAACGGAGAAGGGCGAAGATATTCGCCTTTTTGACGCGCTTCTGCGAGCTGTGGACAATTTGCCTGAGGGCGGACTTTGCTTTGCCAATTTTGTCGAGTTTGACAGCCTCTATGGGCACCGCCGGGACGCGCAAGGTTACGCCGATCACCTCGCTTGGTTCGACCAAAGCCTCGCCGCGTTGCTGCCGAAACTGCACGATGGCGACCTTTTGTGCATCACGGCCGATCATGGCAACGACCCCACATGGGTTGGCACCGATCATACCCGTGAACGTGTTCCTGTTTTGATGGTGGGCCCTGAACCCCGCGCAGCGGGCCACATTGCCTTTGCCGACGTTGCCGCAACGGTGGCAGCCCATCTTGGCATTCCTGCCTCCGGACCAGGGAGATCAATCCTATGAGCCTGACATCTCTGCCCAAAGTGGAGCTGCATTTGCACCTCGAAGGGGCCGCTCCGCCCGCATTTATCCACAGTATGTCTCGTGAAAAGAATATTGATATATCAAAGATTTTTAATGCCGACGGCAGCTATAACTTTCGGGACTTCACGCATTTCCTGAGTGTCTATGAAGCCGCGTGTTCCGTACTCAAAACCCCAGAGGATTTCGCGCGTTTGACCACGGCTGTCCTCGAACAATGCGCGGCACATGGGGTGGTCTATGCCGAGACGTTCCTCTCTCCCGATCTGACGTGCGAGGCTGATGTTCCGGCGTGGCGTGAGTATTTGGGGGCCATGCAAGAGGCAGCGGATCGCGCCGAATCTCAGGGCATCACGCTCCGCGGCATCGTGACTTGCATCCGCCATTTTGGGCCAGAGCGGGCCAAACAATCGGCTCTATGCGCTGCTGAGACGGCGTCGGATTGGTTGGTGGGCTTCGGCATGGGCGGTGCCGAAGACATGGGAGAGCAGGGCGACTTTGCCTACAGTTTCGATATGGCGCGCGAAGCGGGGTTACGCCTGACCACACATGCGGGCGAATGGCGAGGCCCCTCCGAAGTGTCTGCGGCGCTCAATGATCTGCGTGTTGAACGCATCGGCCATGGCGTGCGCTCCATCGAAGACCCGGCCCTTGTCGAACGGCTGGCAGAGGAAAAAATTACCCTCGAGGTTTGTCCCATTTCGAACATTACGCTCAACGTTTTCCCCCGGATGTCCGATCATCCCGTTGAAAAACTGCGCAAAGCTGGGGTTCCAGTGACCATATCCACAGACGACCCGCCCTTCTTCCATACCACCATGACGCGCGAGTACGAAACGTTGGAACGCACGTTTGGGTGGGACGAAGATGTTTTCGCAAGCGTCAATCAAACCGCCCTTGACGGCGCATTCTGCACCGACGAGACCCGCGACATAATTTCCAAAAGGCTCAAATCCGAATGACCGATCCCAACACCCACCTAACCGTCGTTACCCATCCCCTGGTTCAACACAAACTCACGCTCATGCGCGAGGCGTCGACATCGACCGCTGTGTTTCGCCAGCTCCTGCGCGAGATCAGCCAGCTCTTGGCCTATGAGGTGACGCGCCCTTTGACCACGACGACAAAAGTGATCGACACGCCTTTGACCCAGATGGAAGCCCCGGTATTGGCGGGTAAGAAACTAGCACTTGTGTCTATTTTGCGCGCAGGCAACGGCCTTTTGGATGGGGTGTTGGAGTTGATCCCGTCTGCGCGCGTGGGCTTCGTTGGCCTTTACCGAGACGAAGAGACGCTGCAGCCGGTTCAATATTACTGCAAATTGCCTGAAAACCTCTCCCAACGTTTGGTCATTGCGGTCGATCCGATGCTTGCCACGGGCAATTCATCCGCCGCTGCGATTGACCTGATCAAAGCGCAAGGCGCGACCAATATCCGGTTCCTCTGCCTTTTGGCGGCGCCAGAAGGTGTGGCGCGCATGAAGGAAGCGCATCCCGACGTGCCCATTGTAACCGGTGCACTCGACAGTCATCTCAATGAGAAGGGCTACATCGTGCCTGGATTGGGCGACGCCGGGGACCGGATGTTCGGCACAAAATAGGCCCTAATTGTCTTGCTCAACCCCTAGGTATCGTGCATCCTCCAGCTAATTCCTTGTGGGGGTAGCTTGTGATGCTTAAATTTTGTGTGCCGTTGAGTTTGGCGGTGGCGGGTCTTTTGTGGACCGCGCCCGTAGCCTTGGCCCAAATCGATGCCGATCGTGCCGTGCCTGCCGAGTTCCCGCCCGCCTCCTACACGGCTCGCCAATATGTCGATAGCCGTGGATGCGTCTATGTCCGTGCGGGAGTAGACGGTGCAACGCAATGGGTGCCCCGCGTCGCGCGCAACCGCCAAGTGATCTGTGGTTTCACGCCGTCATTGTCTGGCGCCGCAGCGCAAACTGCCACGGCAACGCCTGCGGTCAATCCAAACGTGGTTCAGATCACGCCAGTAGAAAGCACTGAGGAACCAGCCACGTCCACTGAAACCGCCGCAGCACCCGGGCCTGCCCCCGCCGCGCCCCGTGTCCAAACACCGGAACCGGCAACCACGACGGCAACACCCTCCGCTCCAGCGCCCCCAGCGACCACCACTGCTCGAGCTTCGAACACAACGACGGCCACGCAACCCGCGGCCCGCGCGGTCACACCGTCCGCGCCGCGCACGCAAGCGACAACGCAAAACCAGCGCCGCTCTGTGCCAACCGTGCGTCGTCCGCAGCAAACCACGACCCGTACACCGACTGCGCAAGCACAGCCTGCGACCCGACCACGCCGCATTGAGGTGGCACCGGTCCAACCGGCCCCAGTGCGGCGTGTTCAAACAGGCGATTGCCAGGGCGCATCGGCTATTTCGAACCAGTACATTCAGCGTGGCCCTGGTGTTCGCTGTGGCCCGCAAACGCAACCTATCGTCACCCTAAAGCCCACGCGTAAAACGGTCCGTCTGCCCAATGGCAATACGCGCACGATCCGCAATCGCGGGGCAGAGATTTCTGCCGGCACCTCTGGTGCGACATCTGTGAATGGCCAAACAATCATCGCACCGCGCACCGCCTATGAAGAGCGCCGAGGCATCAGCTATGACGTGCCCGAAGGCTACAAACCTGCGTTTGAAGACGGTCGCATCAACCCACGTCGCGGATACCAAACTGTGGACGGGCGTCGCGTGATGCTTCTGACATGGTCCAACACGGTTCCGCGTGTCTTGATCGACAAGCTTTCGGGTGAGAACGTCACCGCGCGCTTCCCAGATCTTCGTTACCCCTACACCTCGCCGCGTCAGCAGGCGGAGGCGGAAGGGCGCATATCAGCGCGTCAAACCGCAAAACGCCAACCCGCTGCGATCCAGCCCACCCAAACGCAGCGCGCATCAGCCGTGACGCCGCGTGCACCTGCGACGCAGCCCGCGAGCCATCGGTACGTACAAACTGGACCTTTCCACGCCGACCAAGCATATAAAGTTGTGAACCGTTTCCGCAGTGCTGGTCTCTCGGTGAAAATAGGCGAGATCACGCGTAACGGAAAAGCCTACCGCTATGTTCTAGCGGGGCCTTATGACACCCAGAGCGCGCTGAACGCGGGTCAGGCACGTGTGCAAGGTCTCGGCTACGCGACAAAATTGCGTCAGTGAGCGGGCCGGCCTAGCCTTGGCAAATCGTTTGCAACCGCAGCCAGTCGTTGTCTGAGAGAACCGCCGGAACCTCTTGATTGGTCAGGCGGTCTGCTTCGATCAGGGCCACGACGCTTTCTCCAGTGATGTCGAGCTCAAGCGCATAGGGTCGCGTGTGCAACTTGGCGGCTTCGAACCCGTTTGCCACGACCTCGAGCGGCAAGTCTTGGGGCGGAGCGGTCATCACGTGAGACGCATAGGCTGCCAACGCATCTTGCGGGAGTTGGCCCGTCGTCAAGAGCTGTCCGGTGGCCCAAAATCCCGCATGTTCGAGAACTTGGTTGAGTGGATCGTTGGTGCGCGCGCGCAAGTCTTCCGCCAGGACAAACGCCGCCGCAATCTCTGGATCGGGCGTGTCTTCTAAAATTTCGCGCGACATCAAGATCAAGCCGCCGGGCAAATGGGCGGTTTGAGCTTGGCTACTGCGCAAGACGATCAAGTCACCCGCGCGCGCCGCCCCCAAAACCCGGCGTGCCAACATGCGCAATACCGGTGCAGAGGTGCTGGCGCGGCAGGGTGGGCCGGACACCAAGGTCATCTCATCCAAAATGGCCAAACCGATCGCGTCACGTTTGACGTCAGGGATCACGGTAAGAGTATGCTCGCGTAGCGCATCAGGCAGCCAAAATACTGCGAGCGCAGCCGCACCGGCCAGAATGCTTGCCGACAGTAACCACCGCAAACGGCCTTGGCGAGGGCGAGACTTGGCCACGGCGCGGCGCAGCTTCTCGATGGCGTCGATCATCACGTCAGCGTCGGAGGATAATTCCAGTTGCTCGGTCGGGTCGCCATCTGGGTGATAGATCGCCGGGAGCTTGCCCGGATTTAGGCGATCCACAGCGGCCAAGGACCAATGGGTGAGCGCGCGATCTTGGGAGTCCTTGAGGACCAACGTCGCATCGCCCAGCGACACGATAACCTCGCGTCGTTGATCGTCTGGAGACGCACGCCATAGGCCTGTCGCTTCCAATCGTTGAAACTCTGTGAGTGCCGTCATGGGCCGGTGCTCTGCTCTGCCGGGCTTCCTGAGCCTTCTATTCGATCAACCTATCATGCACCGACTGGGTCGGTCCAGATGCCGGACGAGGGCCTTTGTCATGGCCTGCGTGCTATGAACATTACGGCATTGCAGGCAGTCCGCCCTCTTTCGCCAGTTTCGCGTCGCCTGCGCGTTCTCGGCGAAGCCAAGTGATGAAGCTCTTGAGCGCGGCGCGAGGCACACCTGGCCGTGTGACGATATGGTACCCCGCTTCTGTCCGAGCTTCGTGCAGGAGCACCAACCGTCCACTGACGAGATCGTCGGCGACCCAGACTTTTGCGACAACACCGAGGCCTTGGCCCGTTCTCAGCGCATGTAGCATCAGCGCACCAGGCAGGACGAGGCGCGCTCCTTGGTGTCGTCCCGTGACCTCGGATTGCTGTAGCCAGGTGGTGGCTTCAGTCGTCCCGATTTCCTGTAACCACGGGAGCGTGCTTAGGGTATTGAGCTCTGAGTGCGCGTGTCCCGCAACCAAATCTGGGGCTCCAACGACCGCGACACCTGTGCGGATCAAGAGTTCATGCTCAAGCCCCGGCCAAGGTCCAACGCCATACCGCAACGCCACATCAATGCCACCCGGGCTTGGGTCGCGCAGCTCAGGATTAGGATCAATCATCAAGTCGATGTCCGGCGCCATTTGTCGAAACCGATCCAAACGAGGCATCAGCCATCCGGACGCAAAACTTGGCGTTGTCGAAATGTGTAGGGGGCGATTGGCTTCGCTGTCCGTGAGCGCTTGAATGGCGCTCGCCATGGTTTCAAATCCGTCGTTCAAGGATTTGGCGAGGTGGATGCCGTCACTCGTCAAAACGGCTTGGCGGCCGGTGCGGTCGAGAAGCGTCACGCCCAAATGCGCTTCGAGATTGCGGATGTGTTGGCTTATGGCGGCATGGCTCACGTTAAGCGCATTGCCCGCGCGCTGCACGGACCCCGTGGATGCGTAGGCCGCAAATGCCCTGAGTGCAGGCAGAGGTGGGAAAATACGCCAATCTATCATGTTAAAGTCCAGCTTACATATGAAAAATCATCCTGCCTGGCTTAAAAAAGGTCAATGGTCAATATTCGTGGGCGTACAGCCAATGCCACAGGAGTTCATTATGTTGAGTATAATTTCAGATACATTGCTGCGCGCAACGTTGATCGAGCCGTTGGAGCCGCAAAGCAAGAAACGCTGGTCGGCGCCTGAACATTGGCATCGTTCACCGCAAACGCCTCGGGCCTCTGAGCGTGAGGAGAACCACCATGATTGATCCGATCGTGTATTTGCCTCACCTAGTGATGCCTTGGTCGGCGTCTGGTCGCAGTGATGACGCGCGACTTAGTCTTCGCCAGGGTGTTTTCGCGTCCATTCGTGATAGCTCCGGGCGTTCAAAATGGAGTGCGCTTTCACGGTATCGTCCACGATCGTGAGCAATGCCGAAGCTGTGTAGGGCTCGGTGGCAAGGACGCCTTGAGCAAGTAGATGCGTCTGATAGGTGCCGATCCAGGTGCCGTCTTGGCAATCTTGCAGGGAGAGCGCCGCGCGATAGATCTTGTCGATCCCCATCATCTCCATCGCAACCACGTATTTATCAAAGTTGCGATGGAGGTGGTCTTCTGTCTGAATGTCCACAAGACCGTTTTGCGTGATCAAGGAAAACGGCAGAATGACGTGCGATTTCCAAGTCTCAAAGGCGTTCGTGATGAAGCACTCTGAAATGCCATCGAGAAATTTTTGAAATTGCGCGTCGGTCATGCGCGTCACTCTTTTTTCTACAAAGTCTAAAAAAGACTGATTCAAGCGTCCAAATCAATCGTCTTCGCAGCGATTTGGCTTTTGCAGGGCTATTACTTCCTTTTTATGCCAATTGCGTGAGCCAAACGCCGAATGCCATTGCGACAATGCCACCTGCGCGGGTGGCGCTGATGGGAGAATGATTCGCGCCGAAAAGGCCAAAGTGGTCAATGGCTGCCGCTGAAATTAATTGACCGAGCAACACAAAAAAAACTGCGTTCCCTATTCCTATCTTTGGTGCGACTGCAGTGATGGATAACACATAAAAGGCCACCAATGCGCCAGCCAAAAAGAGGTGTTTAGGCGCCGTGGTCAACTTTCCCAAAGCAGACACTTGTCCGGTGAGTGTCGTAACTGTGGACGCCACAATTAGTGCGACACAAAACAAGATACACCCAGCAGCCATCGGCGCATTTATGTGTTGACCCAATGCGGCGTTCAAAGCTGCAAGCACCGGTATGCCGATCCCTGCGGCAAGCATCACGACGGCCAAACCTTGCATGTGCATCTCCTTGTGGTTGCTGGGGCAAGCCTAGGCCAGTTTTCAATAAACTGGAAACACTCTGTCGGGGTGCGGCACAGGGCAGCGTACGCAATTTTCGTGATGCGTTGCGCGCATTGCTAGGGACCTTGATCGGTCAAAATAAAAACCCGCCGGTGCACTGCACGGGCGGGCGGGATTCGAAACAGAGACGGTTTGTCGTGTTGCTGAATTCTCAGTAAATGTAACGGATCTGATCTGCCCAATAGCGTTCAACGCGGCGCAGTGAGTGGGTTATATCAGTAATTCCATCTGGACCCAGGACCCCGCGTTCTTGAAGCCCGTCCGCATGACGGGAGAACAGCTCGGTCACAACATCGCGGATGTTGCGTCCCTTCTCAGTCAGGCGCACGCGAACCGAACGGCGGTCAATTTCACACCGTTGGTGGTGCATGTAGCCCATCTCTACGAGTTTTTTGAGATTGTAGCTCACATTCGACCCTTGATAGTAGCCGCGGGTTTTCAATTCACCGGCCGTCACCTCATGATCACCAATATTAAATAACAACAGCGCTTGCACGGCGTTGATTTCGAGCACGCCCACGCGCTCAAACTCATCTTTGATCACATCGAGCAGCAAACGGTGCAGCCGCTCCACCAGCGCCAGCGCCTCCAAGTAAGAGCCCATAAACGCATCGTTTTGCGCTTTGGACATCGGGGAATGCATAGACATAAAACAAGGCTCCGAATGTTCTTCACCTCGTGTTGTGACGCATAAAAGAGAATAGATCGTTAAATGCCGACGTCTTTTTCGCGCAGCTATTTGTGGCTTTGCCCAAAGGGACTTTTGAGCGCCGTTTCACGGATGGTCGTGATGAGGGCGCTGAGGTGTTTGGGCGGTGCCGCTTGACCCGAGACCCATTGATACAGGTCTTGGTCGTTCTCGCTGAGCATGGTGTCGTAGGCCGCCAGCGTCGCATCGTCCATGCCGTCGAGTTCCATATCGCAAAAGCGGATGAGGATGATGTCCATCTCTTTGATACCGCGCCGCATGGAGCGCATACGCAATCGGCGCAGTTTTGTGTCGCGCGCTTCCTGGGTCATCACGTCACGTCTTTCAACGCGGTGCGTAGACGTTTCTCGAGCCGTGCCAAACGATCGGCGCCTGCGCGCATTTCGGCCCGCATCTCACGGATCTCCAACAAAAGACCGACCATGCCCGGTGTCAATTCCGTTTGGGCCTCTGGCGCTTCAAGTCCTTCGCCTTCGCCATTAATCAGCCACATCAGCGAGACATTCAAAAGCCCCGCCATCATAGACAGCCGATTGGCGCGGGGCTCGGAACGGTCCTCTTCCCATTTGCGCAAAGTTGTCACACGCACGCCCAACCGTTTGGCCATTTGGCCTTGGCTCATGCCTTGCGCTTCGCGCGCTGCGGCCAAACGGTCGCCAAAAGTGGCGGCGTCGGGGCTATACCAATCATCTGCGTGCATCGCGGGGCGTCCTTTGCGTTGATTGCCTGCCACACTCATCCTAGAAGAGCGCTGTCTGAATGCAAATCACGGATCGAGCCGATGCCCTTTCTTTCTGACACCTTAAATGCGGTGCAACCCTCTTTGACCATCGCGGTGACAACAAAGGCAGCCGAATTGCGCGCGGCGGGGCGCGACATCATTTCGCTTGGTGCTGGTGAGCCGGATTTTAACACGCCCGCGCACATCCGCGCGGCGGGGATCGCAGCCATTGAAGAAGGTCGTGTGAAATACACAGCCCCTGATGGCATCCCAGAGCTCAAAGTCGCGATCTCTGAAAAATTTCGCCGTGACAATCAGTTATCCTATGATCCGACCCAAGTTTCGGTCTCATCGGGTGGCAAACAGGTCCTCTATAATGCGCTGATGGCGACGTTGAACCCGGGCGATGAAGTCATCGTGCCTGCACCTTATTGGACGTCCTATCCCGATATGGTGCGGCTGTGCGGCGGAACCCCCGTGATCCTCGAAGCTGGGCTTGAGGCGGCTTTCAAGTTGACCCCGGAGGCATTGGAAGCCGCGATCACGCCCGCGACGAAGTGGCTCATTTTTAATTCGCCCTCGAACCCGACTGGCGCAGGTTATGCGTGGGATGAGCTCAAAGCGCTTACAGATGTGTTGATGCGCCATCCCCATGTCTGGGTGATGAGCGATGACATGTACGAGCACCTCATCTACGGTGACTTTGAGTTTTGCAGTCCCGCCGAGGTGGAACCCGGGCTCTATGACCGCACGCTGACGGTCAATGGTGTGTCCAAATCCTATGCGATGACGGGATGGCGGATCGGTTATGCCGGCGGGCCAAAACACCTAATTGATGCGATGCGAAAGGTCCAAAGCCAGTCCACGTCGAACCCATGTGCGATCTCGCAATGGGCCTCATTGGAAGCCTTGAGCGGCACACAGGACTTCTTGGCCGACAATCGCGCCCTGTTTCAACGCCGCCGCGATCTGGTCGTCGCGGCATTGAACGCCATTGACGGGATCGAATGCCCGGTCCCGGACGGCGCGTTTTACGTCTATCCGTCAATCGCGGGATTGATGGGCAAGACGGCGCCGTCGGGTGTGGTCATCGCTAACGATGAAGACTTTGCCACAGCGCTTCTGGAAGAGACCGGCGTTGCGGTCGTCTTTGGGGCGGCATTTGGACTATCGCCTTATTTCCGTGTTAGTTACGCGACATCAGAAGAGGCACTGGCTGAGGCTTGTGCGCGGATCAAGGCGTTTTGCGACCGCTTGTCGTGACGCTACACAAAAAGAGAGGGCGCGAGGATGAGCAGTGCGCTTCCAAAGTACTATTTTCGGGTGCGCGATAACGGCGCGCTGTGTTTTCGAGTGGACACGGAGAATCGCCAACGCCGGATTGAGATGGATCCCATTGCCCAGATCAACATCCGCAACGGCGAGGTAAAGCCGCAGGGCGACCGCACGCTCTCTGAGGAAGATCTGGCTGAGATTGCTACGTGGATGAAAGAACGTGGGGAACTCCTGGCGCGTCGTGACATCGATGACATCCACCGTGCGGTAGACTACCTCAACACCACGACACAATGGGTGCAATCAAAAGCGACGCCGGAGCAGTTGGACGATGTGACCGACGCGCTTCTTTTGGCAATGCACGACTTGCGATCTGTGCTGGTGCGCAAAAAAGCGGACCGCCTGACAAAGGGCTGACCTGCTTTCACACGATCAAAAGGAGCTGGCTGCGCTTGATCTCGATGAGCAGGTCCGCCGACCTGCGGAAGGCGCGCGCGCAGCACGCAAATTGTGCGGTCTTGGACAGGGTCAATTCGTTAGGGGGTGATCATACCCGCCGCCAGAAGCGGATCATCATAGAGACCGCAGCGCATCCCAAACCCAAGACAAGACCGGCCCAGACACCTAAGTGGCCAAAGTCCAAGGTAAACCCGAGGAGTAGCGCAGAACCCAAGCCGATGGGCCAATAGCTGATCGCGGCCATCACCATTGGGAGGGTCGTGTCTTGGATGCCGCGTAGCAGCCCAAGCGCCAACACTTGCGCGCCATCCGTCAATTGGAAAAGCGCGGCCATGGCCAAGAGCCCGGTGCCGAGAAACAGGATCGCTTGTCGGTTGGGTTCATCTTCGGCCAAGAATAACGAGATCAATGGTTCGGGGAGCCCCAAAAATACACAGATGGTCAGAATCCCCACGGTGAGCGATGCTGCAATGATCATGACCGCCCCCCGGCGCAAGTGTTCACGGTCATTGCGGCCGAAGGCCTGACCCGCGCGGATCGTGGCCGCATTTGACAGCCCCAGATGCACCATGAACGATGCCGTCGCGCATTGCAGAACGATGCCATGGGCGGCCAAGGGCACCGTGCCAATCCAGCCCATCAAAATGGCCGAGGCTGCAAAGAGGCCCGCTTCTGAGAGGTTTGTGAGGCCAATGGGCACGCCGAGGCGCGCCACCTGTCCCATGACGTCAAAATCCGGACGCCACAGCCGCGCAAAAAGCCCGTGTTCGGGCAAGATGAGACGCGCATAGACCACCACACCGATCAAAGACACAATTTGGACAGAGACACTGGCCCAAGCCGCGCCCACAATCCCCAACTCTGGTGCGCCCCAATTCCCAAAGATCAATGCATAGTTCATGCCCGCGTTCACAGCGGCCGCCAAAATCGTGATCCAGAAGATCACAGCGGTGCGTTCCAATGCGGCAAGATAACTTTTGAGGACCATAACTCCAAGAGCGGGGAGAACCGCGGGCCCCAAAATCCGCAAGTAGATCTGGGCATCGTCGGCCAAAGCGGTCTCTTGGCCCATCATCTGCAAAAGGGGGGAGGCGAACCACATAATAGGGATGCACAACACACCAAAGAGCGTCGACAACCACAGCCCCATACGGGTGACGCGGCGGATGGTCTGGGCATCATGTGCGGCCGCGACAAGGGGCATGACGGCCCAAGCAAAGCCCGATCCCACCAAGAATATCAAAAAGAACATCGAGCTGCCCAAAACGAGCGCCGCAAGCTCTTCAACCCCGTACCACCCGATCATGATCGTGTCGGTCAAACCGATCGCAAACTGTGCCAAATGTCCGCCGATCAACGGCACGCCGATGCGGAAAATGTCACGCAGATGCGCGCTGTGGCTTTGATGGAGAGCGGTGGTTTGGGTCATAGCTGCGGTGTACTTTGGCCGTTGCCCTGGGCAAAGCGGAAAAATCGCTTTCTTTTCATACCTGCGGCGTCAATTCGCATTGACGCTGTGGGTGTCATGATGAATTGACGCATCAAAAGGGAAGCCTAGGATGTCAGATGCTTTTGATGCTTTGATTCCAGATGCACGGGCGTTTCTGCGCGCCTTGCGCGCAAACAACTCCAAGCTTTGGTTTGACGAGAACAAAAAACGGTACCAGGAACGGCTGAAACGCCCGGCTGAATTGCTGCTCGACGCGATCCAGCCTGCGCTGGAAACGCTATGCGCCGCGCCGGTCAAGACCAAACTCTTTCGACCCCATCGCGATGTGCGGTTCTCAACGGACAAAACCCCCTATCACACCTATTTGCACATGCTCTGGGCCGGAGAGGGGCACGCGCCTGGTTTCTTTTTTGGCATTTCACCCGACTATGCCACGGCTGGCATGGGCTGGATGCGGTTCGAAGGGGCCCACCTTGCAGCGTGGCGCGAAGGCATAGGCGCCCCAGAAGGGGCCGAGATCCAGGGCGCGATGTCCAACCTCAAACCGCGCATTGACGCGCCCGAACTCAAACGTGTGCCCGCGCCTTTTGACGCCGACCATCCGCGTGCCGACTTGCTACGCCGCAAGAGTTTTGTTGTCTGGCGCGATGGCCTTGATGTTGGAGCCGGGCCGCTGCACTATCGGATTGAGCAAGCCTTCCGCGACCTTTGGCCTGCGGTTGCCCCGGTCCAAGGTCTGCTTGCCTAGTCCGCCGTTCAACACCTTGCAGGGCACCAGGTAAAGCGCGCGTCACGTCCAAGGTTTGGCACGCCTCGTGTTGCAACCAAGGCCCAATGCCACCCGATTTGCAAAGCGGACGTGACGCCAAAGGGCATGACGCTAGCAAAGCTGCGCAGCGTGGAAACCTGAGTTATCGCAAGGCCCAAAAGCTCTGCTGCGGGAGAGCCTGGTGGCCGACCACCACCTCACTAAGCTCGCGAAACAACTTGCGCACCATCACGCGCTCGAAATCCTCAAAGCTCTGTGCAACCTCAACAAATGACAAAGGCCCATGCGCAACTTTGGTCTCGTAATAGTCCAAAACTTCCCGCTCCTCGCCTTTGATGGCCAAGCCATTCACGACGATGTTGTCGAAGGCAAAGTGTTTGTAGGCAAGCTCCGGCCCAAACCCGTCATTGGTGATCCCATCGCCGGACACATCGATCACCCGACGCCTGCAAACTGGCGCTCGGGTTATCATTGTATGGCCAAACCCCATGGCATAGCCCATGGCTGTGGGAAATTCGTTGTAAGACCGCGGCGCGGCTTGGACGGTCGCGGCGACGGCTTCGATGTCCGAGGCTTCGTGGATCATCGTCCAATCGACCATGACCCGCTGCTGCCGGCGACCCGACCATTCGTAAATCGCGAATGCCACTGGGCCGGGTCCATTGAGCATCGCATGGACCACATCCTCATGGCGAAGCGCCGCCGCCAAACCATCACGCTGCAGCGCGTATTCGGCATCATCCACCGAGGACGACACATCCACGGCCAACAAAAGCGCGAGACGACAGGCGGCCTGGGACATCGTCCCAAAGCCCAAAAGGCCTGCCGTGAGGACCGCCCCGCGCAGCATGACCCTACCAGTGACCGATGTTTTCCATCGACGTCCAGGGCTCCGCAGGCTCCAACGCGTCGCCCGCTTGGAGAAGCTCAATCGAGATATTGTCGGGGCTGCGCACAAAGGCCATGCGCCCGTCGCGCGGCGGGCGATTTATGGTCACACCATTGTCCATAAGATGCTGGCACATCTGATAAATATTATCGACCGCATAGGCGAGATGACCAAAATGGCGACTGTCCGATGGCAACCCGTCATCGCCATCCCAATTGTAGGTCAACTCCACCGGGCATTCTTCCTGGCCTTCAGCAGCCATAAAGATGAGCGAAAACCGTCCGCCTTCACTGTCATTGCGACGCGTCTCCTTGAGCCCAAGCAGCGCATAAAACGCCATCGATGCCTCAAGATTTTTCACTCGAACCATCGTGTGCAAATACCGTGTGCCCATGCTAGCCTCCCCTATCTGGTGTGCTGTCTGGCAAGGTGGCGCATTTGCGAAGCGGTGCAAGTCCCAAGTTGCGTCGAGGGCGGCAAGATCGCGGGCGTCCTATCTTTTGCGGATTGGTTTGATAACTCTATGTATAGAGGAACACGTCGCCGAAGGGCGAAGGCTTTTCCCCATCACCATACGACGCTCAGACGCTGCACAAACAGCATCCAGAGGACAGAGGGGTACATTGCTTCATACGAGGACCGACATATACAAAATTGGAATGGGCATCGTCGCAATAGCTGCGACGATTTGGGACGATGTCAGGAGCGATAAATGGTCTTCCAAAGATGGCCCTTGGTTTCCTGAGCTCATTTTCGCCGTTGGTGTCCCGCTCTGTTTTTTCCTCTCGATTGTCTTTTCGTTCAACATCGCTGAACTCGTTGGCGGTAGAGCCGTGGACGCCAAGATTGAAGAGGGCAGACACTTTTTGATGGTGAACCTGCCTGGCCCCGGGGGGCTTTGGGTTCCGGTAAATGAAAACACATTCACGTGGTGGCACATATCACAACAGCTTTTCTCAGCCGCGCTTGTATCTCTTCTGGGCTTTTACCTCACCAGACTGTCTCGGGTTTTGTGTCGACACCTGTCCGGGCGTGGCACTGGTCTTCGACATTGAAGGATGAGACGCCTCCTTGAGATTGTCGTGAGCGTTGTTTCTCGCGAGTGAAGTCAGACATTGCTGACCTTGACGCAGCGGAGGGCGATTGGCACGGTTTGGGTATTTGCACACCAAATCTCATTGGGTCTCTCGCTATGATTGATGTCAAAGTCTCCGGCAAAAAAGCCACGCTCATCCGCAGCTACACGTTCCCGGCAACGCCGCCGCTTGAGGCTTTCCCTCTGCGCACCGAGCAATCGTTTGATCTCCCGCTCGCCGGGCTTGATCCCAAATCGCCCAGTGCCAAACGCATCCTCTCCAAATTTGCCAGCACCTACAAAAAGGCTGTTGTCCAAAAGGAGAAGTCCCGCAACAGCGAAAATGATAAGATCTGGGCCCTGGCCGCCAAAGAGATTGGCGACCGCAAGGACCCCAAAAAGGTGCAAAAAGACACCCAAGAGCGGCTGCGCAAGAAATGGACCGAGTTCTTTGACAAGGAGCTGGAGCCAGCGATCTATGACGTGGTGGTGGAACTGGCCGATGAAGACCTAAAAGCAAGCAAAATCCCCCGCGCCAAAGCCACGTCGATGAAGGACTATTTTAGCGGCATCACGCTGGGCGCCGGCATCTTGGGCGTGGGCAAAGGTGCCACAGCAGCAGCGGCCGCGGCCGCTGCAGGGGCCAGCCTGATCTTGCCTCTTGCCGTCACCGCAGGTGCCATCGTGGCCTCCCTCGTGGCCGCACGCAAAGTCTCCGAGCGCATCTACCAAGACATCGACATCGTTAACAAACGCATCGACAAAGCGCTCGAAGACATCGCCGGCACGGCCTCAAGCCTCAAAACCCAGGTCGAAACGCTTGAGAAACGCAAGCAACAGATCTCCGCCACCATGATCAAAAGCGCGGCCCAAATCAAAGACCTCGAACGCGAGGCCAAATCCATGGCCGCCATCGCCAAAAAGGAAAACATCCACAAAGAACGCATCAAAGTCATCGGCACTCAGATCAAAGCCGCCAAAGACGCGCTCAAACAACAAGGCGAGGCGCGCAAGAAAATGGTGGGCGATATCAAGGCGGTCGAAGATCTCATGCGCCATGCCAAAATCGCTGCTGACAAGTTCAAGGCCGACCGCTCGTGGTACGACACTGGCCTCAAACACGCCGACGCGCTCGCCTCTGCCGTGGGCACCATCGACACCATCGTGGGCGAAATCAAAAAGGACGAGGCCAAGAAATCCAAATAACCCGGGGCATGGCCTCTATGTTCTGACTGTCTCTACGGCGCACACAAGATATAGTGGGGCACCGACTCACATAACGCCCACAACCAAAGAGACACGCGGATGCCCCTATCGCCCGAGCAACTAGCCGAAATAGACGCGCAACGCGAAACGACCTTCTCCACCCGACGCGCCACCGTGCCCGCCATGGAAGAGCGCCTCTACCAAGCCACCCCGGTCCTCGACCACGGATTCGTCCGCGTCATCGACTACATGGGCGACGACAGCGCCATCTGCCAGGCCGCCCGCGTCTCCTACGGCAAAGGCACCAAATCCGTCAGCAATGACGAAGGCCTCATCCGCTACCTCATGCGCCACTGGCACTCCACACCGTTTGAAATGTGCGAGCTCAAGCTCCACGTCAAACTGCCCGTCTTTGTCGCCCGCCAATGGATCCGCCACCGCACCGCCAATGTGAACGAATACTCCGCGCGCTACTCGATCCTGGACCGCGAATTCTACATTCCCGCCCCCGATCACCTCGCCGCGCAGTCTGAGGTCAACAACCAAGGCCGCGGTGCCGCGCTGGAGGGAGAAGAGGCCGACCGCGTCCTGCGCTTCCTCCGCGACGACGCCATGCGCGCCTATGACCACTACGAAGAGATGATCAGCACGACCAATTCGGAGGGCGAGGCCCAACAAGGCCTCGCCCGCGAACTCGCCCGCATGAACCTGCCCGCGAACATCTACACCCAATGGTACTGGAAAGTGGATCTGCACAACCTGCTCCACTTCCTCCGCCTCCGCGCCGATGCCCACGCCCAATATGAGATCCGCGTCTATGCCGATGCCATCTGTGAGATGGTCCGCGACTGGGTCCCCTTCGCCTACCAAGCCTTCGAGGATTACCGCCTGGGTGGAGCGACTTTGTCGGCCACAGCCCTTGATTGCATTAAGCGGATGCTGAATGGTGAAAAGGTCACTCAGGAAAACTCGGGAATGAGTAAAGGGGAGTGGCGGGAGTTTCAAAGTATTGTGAAATAGTCGGAGATCATTTTTGTCCAAGAGAAACAAAACGCTTAGTTTGAAGCGAGCTTATTTCAATGAGGGGTTTAACTCAAATTTAGAAACTGTCTTGTCGGAGAGCTTTTCGAAGTTGCCTAGAGTTCACGACCGCGTGGTAGCATTGGACATGCTCTCCAGTAGAGTTTTTATGAGTTTCGAAAGTATCCACAGTGGCGGATCTGTACTTCGCGTTTTCGACTACGAAGCTGGCGCGACAGGCGCGATAAACCTAGACAGTACTGACGCTTCAAGAGCCATCGAAGCATTCGAACATCCCGAAAATAAAAATTTCCTCAAGGAGCAATCCATCATCATGATTGATGGGAACCATCTATACACTTGCGGTCTCGGGAACAAAGATGGAACATTTGCGGCTAATGTGTTAGACATCGCGGCCAAGAGTGAGGTCTTGTCGCAGGATGTTCGAATGCAAGTGGCTGACGTTCCGAACCAGATGGAAATCGAGAGAGTCAACAGTACTGGGGTGAAGAAAGTTGAATTCGCTCTAAATAATTACTTTGAAAAACTGAAGCTTGCACCGAGACAACCTGCAGGTCTGCGTGTTTTGAAGAAACTGTTTGGTGAGAAAGTGGATGCGGAAGAGACGCAACGTCGAGCAGAGATGCTCGGGCGCGTGGTCTTAAAGAGAAACCGCTTCCGGCGCGATGAAGTGCAAAAAGATCAATGGCTCACAGAGGTTGGTGAAGAAATTCTGACCGCTGGTTCTGCAGACGATTTTTTGATTGTGCTAGAAGACAATAGCAAGATTAGGGCTGATCAGTTGCAACGAACCAAACAAGTGAAAATTAACAAGCACGCGAATACATTTTCATACAGTCACGCTGTTATGGAACTTTCGCAATTTCGTTTGGACTGTTTACAAGACGGATCGCTTGGGGTCTAGATGTCAAGCTCTAAACCGATAATTTGGTTTTTCTTCTGCTCGCTTTCCGCCGTTGTCTCGGGCGTATCTGGCTATTCCGATCCAGTTAAGGTTGCCGAGTTTTCAGGTGTTTTGTCGTCAATATGCTCAATTTTGATAGCAATGTCGTTGGCTGTATCAGCTTTGGTTTCTTCACCTTTTCGGGCATCTGGTTCTTTTGATGATGGAGATGGCAAGAAAGAGAGAATTGAGGAACAGGTTTTTATGCTTGAGAAGGAAGTGCTCACTGCGCAGTCTATTCTTTTCTACCTGTATCTGGCATCTCTGATGGGGTTGTTGGTATTGTGGTGGGAACTCTTTCCTTTCAGCCAAGCAGCTCCAACCGAAACGCATAAATGGATAAGCGCAATCAGCCTGTCTTGTTTTTCGGCGTCATTCGTTTTGTCAGTGCGCACTCCGAGCCTGTTGGCGGAGTTGATGAACAACCGAAAAGCACTTGGCTAGGCGAGGAGTTCGAGTCCCGCCTTAGTAATGCCCGGAATAGCACCGTAGGTGCCCGGGCCAGCGCCGACCCGCCCCCATGGGGCGGCGCTTTGTCTGACCAAACCTCGCAGAAATTCGCGACAACGGACTTGGCAAGGATAAAGGTTTCTAGAACTGGTGTGGAAGCGCCGCCCCGCGGGTCTGCGTTGTCCCTGACGCTGCGGGCGTTTAGCGCTGTGGCGAGCGCCTTTGGGCTCCGCCCGTGATCCACTCAAACGATCCACTGGATCGTTTGTCACTGCGTGAACCGTGGATCACCCTCGCCCGTTCGCACCTCAAACTGTCCACTGGACCGTTTGCCGCTTTGCGGGCCGGATGGAACCCCAGGCCCGTGATCCACTCAAGCGATTTCCCCTGAGATTTAAGTAACTCGCGCCCCGGACGTGATCCGGGGCCTCTTGTCTCAAGGGATATGAAGAGGTCCCGGCTCAAGTCCGGGACGGGGAGCGCATCAGAACACGGACTGAGAAAGACGGACAGGATTTCCCCTGAACACGGGGCGTCGCCTTCCCCATCTTACCAACATGTCTGCCAATACACTCTTTCCGCTGTCCCCTGAGGACATCCGCGACTTGCTGAGCCGCGAGCGTTAAACGCATGTCGCGCAAAAGTGGGTACCGGTTTTGCGCTCCTCGGACATGCGACTTAGTCGTCCTTGAATTGCTGCGCGCGGAGCCGCTCTAAGGCGAAGCGGCGTTCGACCTCTTCTGGGGGGAGGGGATTGTCTTCGGGGCCGAGCAGCTCGTCGTATTCCGCGATCAACTGTAGCCGATGCGCTTGGCGGCGCAGGTATTCGGCCTCGCGGGCTTCGCGTTTGGCGGTCTCTTCGAAATTTGCAAACCGCTCTTCCCCCGCACGCGCCCAGTCGAAATCATCGCCGCCGCCCATCTGTTTCACCCGTTTCCAGGCGGCGTATTCGCGTTCCATACGGGCGCGTTTTTCGCGCAGGGGGCGGGTTTCGAATTCCTCGAGGATGTCCACTTGGGACATGGGCACCACCGCTGCGCGCAGCTTGCCGCGCCGGGCCAGCCACAGCCTGCCGCCGGTGGTGTCCACCCAATCGCTGAGCGGTCCCGCGTTGCGGCGGAACTCGGTCAAGCTGAAGATGCGAAAATCGGCGATACCCATGGGGCGCACCATGCCGATGGTGTCTTAACAGAAAAGAAACCCACCGCGCGGGGACACGGTGGGTCTCAGAGTTATCTGCACGATTGAGGGGTCGAACTGTGCAGATAGCTTAGGATCAGGCGAGAATTGCGGGCCAGTTGGCGTCGCCCCTTGTGACGTTGCCGGGGATGTCGCGTTCCCAGCGACGGCGGATGCGTTTGTTGAAGTTCAGGTAGAGTTTGCCCTCGTGGATTGTCCACGCATCGCGGCGGGTGCCCGCGATATATCCTTCGGCCGCAGCCCAGGCGCAGTAGCCGCCGTATTGAGGGGCGTAAGCCTCTGGATTCGCTTGGAAAGCCTCTGCGTCCTCTGCCGAAGAAAACTGCCATGTGGCCCCGTTCCAATCGACCGTATGGGCGGCGGTTCCGGCAACTGGTTTGCCCTCGGTAAAGTAGGCCACCACGTCGGAGCCATCCACCGCGATCCCGCCCTCTTGGTAGACCGGATCGGTGGCGGCAAAAGCCGGGGTCGCAATGGCGTAAGCCACTGGGGCAGTTGCAAAAAGTTGAAGTGTGGCGCGGCGTGTCAGCATGTTTGTCTCCGTTCGTGTTGAATGACATATGCCCCTCCGTACTGCGTCATTGGAGCCCCCGTCACCGACCTGTGAAATCCGCGTTATGGCGGCGGCGCGCGCTTTTGTCCCTTGCCTTTGCCGTGTGGTCGCGCCAAACCATTGGTATGTCATGGGTTTTCTCACGTCTGACGGCGCTTGTGATGGCGTTCGCCCTGCTGGTCACGGCTGAAACAATGGCTATGGCCCGCGGCGCCACTGCGCCGGTGACTGAAACAATTCTCTGTACCGGGCATCACACCAGCGTCATCCACCTTGATGTCCGAGGCAACCCCACACAAGGCGCGCATATCTGTCCCGACTGCGCGCTTTTTTTCATAGCTTTACAAGGGGATAGCTCAGCAGAGGAGCGACACGAGAGCTATGTGACGCGTGGTTTTTTGAGTGCGGCACACTCGGTTGTCTCAGGCAACAGCCTCTTTGGTTATCTGGTGCGGGGGCCTCCTTTTCTGACTTGATTTCAAACGCAAAATCAGAGTTTTAAAGGAGAGTATGATGCTCAAAACAACCCTACTTGCGACCACAGTCGCATTTTTCGCGGTTCCCGCTTTAGCCGAAAGCCTTATGATCAAAGACGCCTATGCCCGCTCGTCACGCCCCAACGCGCCCGTCGGTGCCGCTTTCATGCAAATCATGAACCACTCCGATGCCGATGATCGGCTGGTTTCGGTGTCCTCTGACGTCGCAAATCGTGTGGAGCTTCATACACATAGAGATCTCGGCGATGGCGTGATGCAGATGACGGAAGTCGAAAATGGTTTTGTTATTCCAGCCGGTGGTATGCATACGCTGGCACGGGGTGGGGATCACGTGATGTTCATGGGGTTGACCGATAGCTTGGAGCAAGGGTCCACGATTTCCGTCACATTGACCTTTGAGAAGGCAGGCGACATGGAGCTTGAGATACCAGTGGACAACGAGCGCATGGGCGCCCATGGCCATGGCAACGGACACAAGCACGATGATGACAACAGTTAAATCGTTGCAATTATCCTAAAATCTCTGCGGCCCAGTTTGGTACGATCTGGGTCGCAGGGCCGAGGCGAACGTCCTCGAACACATCTGAAACGGCTGTCCGCTCGAGCGACATCTCGATGGTTCGCGCTCCTCAGGCGGCGGCTTCTTGAACAAAGTTTGCCGCCGGATGGACCTGGCCACTGCTGCCAATGGCCGCGAATATTTCCACTGTTTCGATGCGGTTTGCAATCTCTTCCAAGTGATAAGGGTACTCGCCAATCCAAACAACGTCGGGCCGGGTCGCGTTTTCACCGCAATGGGCGCAGGTGTCAGCCACAGGCATCACCAAGGGCGCGGTCCATCGGTGGCCGCAGGCATGACAGAGTGTCACGGGCCAATTTCCCATGCATATGCAACACGTTTTTTGCGCCTGCGCGTGCATCCAGATTGTCCACGTTTTGCGTGATGATCACGACGTCGGTGGAATACTTGTTCTCCAACTCGGCCACAGCAACATGTGCGGCGTTGGGCTCTGCGACTGCGGCCTGGGCGCGCTTGATATTGTAGAAGTCATGGACCAGCTCGGGGTTGCGCACAAAGGCCTCCGACGTTGCGATGTCTTCGATGCTATGCAGAGCCCATAGGCCGCCTTCATCCCAAAAGGTGCCTAGGCCGCTCTCTTCGGAAATTCTCGCGCCGGTCAGGATCACAATTTTTGGACTCTGGGTCATGTGTCACCTGAGCAAGTTTGCGGTCGTTCGACCATGACCGCTGCGGTTTTCCTCACTTTGGGACGCAATGCTCTCAGCCTCAAGCTGCATGTCATAGCACGACCGCAGAAGGTTGGTCATACATAGGCCAATCCAAGAGCGTCTCTGACGCCTATCGACCCCTAGCGTCTTGAGCTATACGGGCTGCATTTGCTCAGCTAAGGTGCATGCACATTGGGCAGGATTGCGATGAGATACGTCACATGGGCCGCGATGGCCATCATCTCGCTTGTCATGATCGTGGGTGTGGCGATCTACTACTACGTGGCGCATACTCCCCTGCCTGAGGCGATCCCGACGGCGGTGGTCCTGGTTTGCTGTGGTCTGATGATCGCGCGCAAAGGCGGCGGGTTGATCGGATGAAGAAGTCTGGCATTCTCAACGCCGAGCTCTCCCGCGTGGTGGCCACGCTCGGGCATCGCCAAATGCTGGTCATCGGAGACGCAGGCCTCCCCGTATCCCCGGCGTGCCCTGCATCGACCGTGCCGTGCGGGTGGGCGCGCTGAGTTTCTGGGACGTGCTGGACATCGTGCTAACCGAGATGTGCGTGGAGCGCGCCGCGGTTGCTGAAGAGGCGAGTGCGCAGGTGCTGGAACAGTCCGTAGAGCGCCTAGAGGCCGACCAAATCACTCACGAGGCGTTGAAGGCGTTGAGTACGGACGCTGGGGCCGTGGTCCGGACGGGGGAGACGGTGCCGTACACGAATGTGGTTTTGGTGAGTTGTGTGGTGTTTTGTGAGCGTCCGTTGAACCCGACCTAACGAGGCCATGCGGTGTGCGCTAGGGTCAGGACTCATAGCCAGTAGATGACGAGTGCGGCGAGGGCGATGGCTGACAGGAAGACCTTCGGGCACCTGTCGTATCGGGTTGCCACACGCCGCCAATCCTTGAGCCTGCCGAACATGATCTCGATCCGGTTCCGGCGTTTGTACGCAAGCGATCCGCGCGCCTCGCGCGGATCTCCTAAGTCCATAAAATCACCAAATACGCACTTACCCAAAGGCTTATCACTCGAAGTGTGGGGTCTCGCTCCTGCGCCTGCCAAGTCCTTGTCGATCTCCCAAGGTCGATCTCCAGTGGACTGGATAAGTGCGTTGTCAAAATGGCTTACATGGGCTCATTTACGGATAGGGGCGAATTCCTGCGCTAACAGAATTCGGGGCTTCTGTCCCGCTTGAACTTGGGGGATAATTTTCCTTGTAAGCTTGGGTATCCGTAATTCATGGTTGTTTTGTTGGAAGGCAATATCCTGTAGAAATTGTAATTCGTGATTGAAAAGAAAGGTATCGCAACGCACAGAGCTGCTCGGCAAAGCCAATCCGGTTCGCCGGTCGCCTGCGTTCACTGATATGCTCAATGTCATCATCGGCAAGGATGTAATGACGCATCATCGACGCGTCGTCAGTCGGTAGGTCGAAAAGCGCCAAACGCTGGCGCTCGGTCAGGATGGATCGTCTTGGCATGGGATTGTCCTCAAAATGGTGTTCTTCATTTTGAGACAGCGCATAATACAAAGACGAATAATGAGACAGGTTTGATTGGTAAAACACCAGTTGTCCAGATTACCCGGAAACCTGCCTCAAAAACGAACGATTAAAGGACAGAATTTACATGGACATCATTGGCATTGCGCTTCTCGACTACCAAAAGAGCATTGGCGATCAGCCCTATCGTATTCATCGCGATGACGGCTGGTGGGCAGAGGATCATGCAGAACGTTACTTTCAAATCGATCCTTGGCCTCACGAAGTCCCGGCCCTGTCGAGCGTATCTGGCCATGCACGCGACATAGGGTGCGAAGCGGGGCGTCATCTTCTTTGGTTTGAACGGCACGGGATTGATGCTGTTGGTATCGACGCATCTAAAGAAGCCGTTGAGGTATGCCGACTTCGAAACTGCAGACAGGTCTTGGAATTTGACATCATGTCGGACGCCAATAACAACAAGTTGTCCAAAGCGGACCCCATCACCTTGCTAGACAACAACGTCGGAATTGGCGGCACATTCGTGAGCGCTCTGAGCGGTTCAGCGTGATTGCGTTGTTGTGGAACCGTCAAAATCGATGATTTCACCGCCAGCGCCGCCGTCAGAGTTGTAAACGCCGACAAAAAGAGCCACGTTCGCCGCAATACAAGGTGGTCTTCCCCCACTGAAGTGGTCCTCCGCTATGTTTAGGAAAACGGAGGAAGACCATGGCCAACAAGCGCCCAAAGCCGGAAGAGATTGTCAC
>JAKVBH010000031.1 GCA_022447495.1 Marinovum sp.
TCTGGCCGCGGTACCGTTGTGACTGGCCGTGTTGAGCGCGGTGTGATCAACGTGGGTGACGAGATCGAAATCGTGGGCATCCGCGACAGCCAGAAGACGACCTGCACAGGCGTTGAAATGTTCCGCAAGCTGCTGGATCGTGGCGAAGCTGGTGACAACATTGGCGCGTTGTTGCGTGGTGTGGACCGTGATGGTGTGGAGCGCGGCCAGGTTCTGTGTAAGCCGGGTTCCGTGAAGCCGCACACCAAGTTCGAAGCAGAAGCCTACATCCTGACCAAGGACGAAGGTGGCCGTCACACGCCGTTCTTCGCGAACTACCGTCCGCAGTTTTACTTCCGTACGACGGACGTTACGGGCACAGTGAACTTGCCTGAAGGCACAGAGATGGTGATGCCAGGCGACAACCTGAAGTTCGAGGTTGAGCTGATCGCGCCGATCGCGATGGAAGAAAGCCTTCGCTTCGCCATCCGCGAAGGCGGCCGCACCGTCGGCTCCGGCGTCGTCTCCAAAATCATCGAGTAACTTCGCTCCCGCGAAGTTATCGGTGGACGGCGAGCGCATTTGCTGCGCAAAGCACTGAGAGCTAAAGCCCTAGTTACTCTGGGGATATGAGAGACCCTGGGCGTCCCCGACTGTTCTGCAATCGTGGACCCTCAAAAACAAAGCTGACGAGGGGTTCGGGTGGTCCGGGCTCCTCCTCTCGGTTCATAACGCCTGAATAAGGGCAAGACTATGCAAAGCCAAAACATCCGTATCCGGTTGAAGGCGTTTGACTATCGTGTGCTGGACACATCCACACAGGAAATCGTCAATACTGCCAAGCGCACTGGTGCATCGGTCCGCGGGCCTATTCCGCTTCCGAACAAGATCGAGAAATATACAGTTCTGCGTGGCCCACACGTGAACAAGAAATCTCGCGATCAGTTCGAAATCCGGACGCACAAACGTCTTCTCGACATCGTTGATCCGACCCCCCAGACCGTGGACGCGCTCATGAAGCTCGACCTCGCCGCTGGTGTGGACGTCGAAATCAAATTGCAAAGCTAAGGAGTCTCTGATGCGCTCTGGTGTTATTGCAAAGAAAATCGGGATGACTCGCCTCTTCATGGAAGACGGCAAGCAGATCCCAGTCACCGTACTTCTGCTCGATGACCTTCAGGTTGTCGCACAGCGTACATCCGACACACATGGCTACACGGCTGTCCAACTTGGTGCGGGTTCGCCTAAAATCAAGCGAGTGTCCAAAGCGATGCGCGGCCATTTCGCGGCAGCCAACGTGGCGCCGAAGCGGAAGCTGGCGGAGTTCCGCGTGTCCGAAGACAATCTGATCGACGTAGGCGCAGAGCTTTCCGCTGAGCACTTTGTCGAAGGTCAAAAAGTCGACGTCTCCGGCACATCCATCGGTAAAGGCTTCGCGGGTGCGATGAAGCGTCACAACTTCGGCGGTTTGCGGGCCTCCCACGGTGTGTCCATCTCCCACCGTTCGCACGGCTCCACCGGTCAGTGTCAGGATCCCGGCAAGGTTTTCAAAGGTAAGAAGATGGCCGGTCACATGGGCGCGGCCCGCGTGACGACACAGAACCTCGAAGTGGTGCGCACCGACGTTGATCGTGGCTTGATCATGATCAAAGGTGCCGTGCCCGGCGCCAAGGGCGGTTGGGTCACCATCAAAGACGCAGTTAAGAAGACGCTACCTGAGAATGTCCCGTTCCCAGCCGGTCTCAAAGCTGCAACAAGCGAAGCCACTGAAGCTCCTGCGGAAGAAACTGCCGCAGAAGGGGGTGAGGCATGAAGATCGACGTGATCAAACTCGACGGCGGATCCGCCGGGTCCGTGGACCTGGACGAAGCGCTCTTTGGCCTTGAGCCACGCGCGGACATTCTGCACCGCGTGGTCCGCTGGCAGCGCAACAAAGCGCAAGCTGGTACACACAAGGTCAAGACCCGGTCCGAAACCAGCTACTCGACCAAAAAGATCTATCGCCAAAAAGGCACTGGTGGCGCACGCCACGGTGACCGCAATGCGCCGATCTTCCGCAAGGGTGGTATCTACAAAGGCCCAACCCCACGAAGCCACGGCCACGACCTTCCCAAGAAGGTGCGTAAACTCGGCCTGATGCACGCATTGTCCGCAAAAGCCAAAGCAGGTGAACTCGTCGTCATCGACGAAGCCGCCTCGGAAGGCAAAACGGCAGCTCTGGCCAAACAGGTCAAAGACCTCGGCTGGAAGCGCGCGCTGGTGATCGACGGGGCGGAAATCAATGCAGGTTTTGCCAAAGCGGCGGCCAACATTGACGGTCTCGACGTGCTGCCATCCATGGGCGCAAACGTATACGACATCCTCAAGCGTGACACGCTCGTGCTCACCAAAGCAGGTGTCGAAGCACTGGAGGCTCGTCTGAAATGAGCGCGAAACCAGAACATTACGACGTGATCCGCAAGCCGATCATCACCGAGAAATCCACAATGGTGTCTGAGAATGGCGCAGTGGTTTTCGAAGTGGCCATTGACGCAGCCAAACCGCAAATCAAAGAAGCCGTTGAGGCGCTCTTTGGCGTGAAGGTCAAGGCGGTGAACACGACGATCACCAAAGGCAAAGTCAAACGCTTCCGCGGCATGCTCGGTAAGCGTAAAGATGTCAAAAAAGCCTATGTGACGCTCGAAGAGGGCAACACAATCGACGTGTCGACCGGTCTCTAAGGCCCTGGACTGGCGATTTAGTTTTTTGAAATACTACGACGCGTGGCGCTATGAAGGCGCCGCGCGTTTTCGTTTTTCAAATGGGCAAACCATGTTGCATTCGTCGAATAAGATTATGTGCTTGGCGATCTTGCTAATTTTATCCATCGCTTCATGTAGTTCCAGCACACAAAACAGGCCGAGCGTGGTTTTCCCTGAAGGTCGCATCGGCTGGTACGATTTTTTGCAGGTAAGCAGTTTGCACAGCAAAGCATTTCCGCAGAAAACCGGTGAGGGTGTTTACATGTTTACCGTGGTCGCCGGTTCAACATCGACAATACAGCTTTCTGACGGGACCCCGATAAGAATTGAACCCGGAAAAAGGGTTGCTCTGTTGTGTGCACAGCAATTGCGGTCTGAACAATACAAGACGTTGTGGGATGAATGCCTTGAGAACGGCGATCGGGCAAAAGCGCGCTCAGAAAGCGGCAACAAGCTTAGCTTCTCGCGGTTTATAGCCCTGGCGGAGAAGGCAGTTTCTGAGACTGCCAAATGCACTTGGCTTGGTTACGATCAATCGTTGGACCGTCGAATGCGAGCTTTGGGTAATCTTGCGCGACAAGACGATACACGTCTCTTCTTTGCCAAATTGAAGTGCTAGGTGGGCAAAAAAACAAGCGCGATAACTTGCAGTGCGTGACGTCTTTTAGAACATGCTCGTGTGCTGCAGCTTGCTGAGGTTTTTGTTAATCACTGAACGAATTGAAAACTGTGAGCTATCGCGACATCAAGTCGAAACGCATGCAGTATGTATCCTCACAAGACATCAATCATCAGCAGTTGCGCGAACTTCATTTTTCTGCGCGGAAGACTGCGCCGCGAAATCGCATACATGGTGAGGCTGCCGCAGTGCGAGAAAGGCGAATATACCCTCTCGATGGGCATAGAGTTGGGTAAATGAGCCCTATTGCATCCAATTTCATTGACCAATCTGCTGTTGCGCCCCATATGGCCTTTGCACGTTACTGACAGACGACCCAGTTTCTCCGATCCCGGCAGGCACCTTCGATCTAGACCTAACGCCGCCAACCTGTCGCATGTCGCGGACAGGACTTCATAGGAGAAAACGGATGGCCTCAGGCACCGTAAAATGGTTCAATACCACCAAAGGCTTCGGCTTTATCGCGCCCGATGGCGGCGGCAAGGACGTCTTTGTTCACATTTCAGCTGTTGAGCGGTCTGGTCTGACTGGTTTGGCGGACAATCAAAAAGTCACGTATGAGCTGCGCGAAGGCCGTGATGGTCGTGAAAGCGCGGTGGATATCGCTCTGGAGAGCTGACTCCGCTTCAATACGCATTATGTGATTTGCCCCGCCAACAGATTGGCGGGGCATTTTGATGTACAGAGCACGTGTTAGCCTCCGGTGATGCGAGTAGAGATAGTCAAAATCCCACATCATTGGCTTGACCGGACCTGATCAACGCACTACACGACCTCATCTGCAGAAGCCCCGGATTCGTCCGGGGCTATGCGTTTGTTCGAAAGAACATATCACCCGGGCACCCACGGGGGCCTAAAGAGCCGAAAGGCACTGACATAGCGACCGACTCTGGTTGCAAGCTAAACGGAAGACAGAAAGCATGGCACTCAAGTCGTACAAGCCGACGACGCCGGGCCAGCGCGGGCTGGTGCTGATCGACCGTTCGGAGCTTTGGAAAGGACGTCCCGTCAAGCACCTCACGGAGGGTTTGACCAAGTCGGGCGGTCGGAACAATACCGGACGGATCACATCGCGTCGCCGCGGTGGTGGAGCGAAACGCCTCTACCGGATCGTTGATTTCAAACGCAACAAATTCGATGTTTCGGGCATTGTGGCTCGTATCGAATATGACCCCAACAGGACTGCGTTCATTGCGTTGATCCAATATGACGATGGCGAGCAGGCCTATATCCTGGCCCCCCAACGTCTGGGCGTTGGGGATAAAGTGATCGCCGCAGAGCGCGCCGATATCAAACCCGGCAATGCAATGCCTTTCTCTGGCATGCCCATCGGCACAATCGTGCACAACATCGAGCTCAAGCCAGGCAAAGGCGGTCAAATCGCCCGTGCTGCAGGCACGTACGCTCAGTTTGTGGGGCGCGACGGCGGCTACGCCCAGATCCGTCTCTCCTCTGGCGAGTTGCGTCTTGTCCGTCAGGAGTGCATGGCCACTGTTGGCGCTGTATCGAACCCCGACAACTCCAACCAAAACTTCGGTAAAGCCGGTCGTATGCGTCACAAAGGCGTCCGCCCGTCCGTCCGTGGTGTGGTTATGAACCCAATCGACCACCCTCACGGTGGTGGTGAAGGTCGGACCTCCGGTGGTCGTCACCCAGTGACACCTTGGGGTAAGCCCACAAAGGGTGCCCGCACCCGCAACAAGAACAAAGCGTCCAGCAAGCTGATCATCCGCTCGCGGCACGCCAAGAAGAAAGGGCGGTAATCCATGTCTCGCTCTGTTTGGAAAGGCCCATTCGTGGATGCTTATGTGCTTAAGAAAGCCGAAGCTGCCCGCGACTCCGGCCGCAACGAAGTCATCAAGATCTGGTCGCGCCGCTCGACAATTCTGCCCCAATTTGTGGGTCTGACGTTTGGCGTCTACAATGGCAAAAAACACGTTCCCGTGTCGATCACCGAAGACATGATCGGCCAGAAGTTCGGCGAATACTCCCCTACGCGCACCTACTACGGTCACGCGGCGGACAAGAAAGCCAAGAGGAAGTAAGTCATGGGCAAGGATAAAAATCCCCGCCGCGTGGCGGACAACGAGGCAATGGCCAAGCTGCGCATGCTGCGCACCTCGCCTCAAAAACTGAACCTGGTCGCTGCCATGATCCGTGGCAAGAAGGTCGACAAGGCGCTCACTGACCTTGCGTTTTCCAAGAAACGCATCGCGGTCGACGTGCGCAAATGTCTTCAATCTGCGATTGCCAATGCTGAGAACAATCACAACCTCGACGTCGACGAACTTGTTGTCGCAGAGGCATATGTGGGCAAGAACCTGGTGATGAAGCGTGGCCGTCCACGCGCCCGTGGCCGTTTTGGTCGCATCGTCAAGCCGTTCTCGGAGCTGACCATCAAAGTGCGTCAAGTTGAGGAGCAAGCCTGATGGGAAATAAAACGAACCCGATCGGCATGCGTCTTCAGGTGAACCGCACCTGGGACAGCCGCTGGTACGCCGATACCAAAGATTACGGTGATCTTCTGCTCGAAGACCTCGCGATCCGCGACTTCATCCATGATGAATGCAAGCAGGCGGGCGTGGCCCGTGTGATCATCGAACGTCCGCACAAGAAGTGCCGCGTCACGATCCACACCGCGCGCCCTGGTGTCATCATTGGCAAAAAAGGCGCCGACATCGAAACGCTGCGCAAGAAGATCGCCAATATGACGGCGTCTGAATTGCATCTCAACATCGTAGAAGTACGCAAGCCTGAGCTTGACGCGCAACTCGTCGGTGAGAGCATCGCTCAGCAGTTGGAGCGCCGTGTCTCCTTCCGCCGTGCAATGAAGCGGGCCGTGCAAAATGCCATGCGCATGGGCGCCCTGGGCATTCGTGTGAATGTCGCTGGCCGTCTGGGTGGGGCCGAGATTGCGCGGACTGAATGGTATCGCGAAGGTCGTGTGCCACTTCACACTCTGCGCGCAGACATCGATCACGCACAAGTCGAGGCGTCCACGCCTTACGGCATCATCGGCATCAAGGTCTGGATCTTCAAAGGTGAGATCATGGAGCACGATCCGCAAGCGCGTGACCGCAAGGCCCAAGAAATCCAAGACGGCCCCGCACCTCGTGGTGCTGGCGGTGGTCGCCGGAACTAAGGGTGAGGAACTAAGACATGCTTCAACCAAAGCGTACTAAATTCCGCAAGATGCACAAAGGTCGGATCAAGGGCGAAGCCAAAGGTGGCTCTGATCTGAACTTTGGCTCCTACGGCCTCAAAGCCACCACACCTGAGCGTGTGACGGCCCGCCAAATCGAAGCGGCTCGCCGTGCCATGACGCGTCATATGAAACGTCAGGGCCGCGTCTGGATCCGGATTTTCCCCGACACTCCTGTGTCGTCGAAGCCAACGGAAGTCCGGATGGGTAAAGGTAAAGGTTCGGTGGATTACTGGGCGGCCAAGGTGAAACCAGGACGTGTCATGTTTGAAATCGACGGCGTTTCTGATGGTATCGCTCGCGAGGCGTTGCGCCTTGCTGCGATGAAACTGCCGGTCAAAACACGTGTGGTCGTTCGCGAGGACTGGTAAGGTCTAAGCATACCGTGACACGGTAGTGAATTTTAGAACCCCCGTCAAAACTGGCGGGGGTTTTGCTTTTTCGCATGTCTTTATTAAGGTCAGAATGATCGTTCCCCTTGCACTCAGATCATGCGAAAAAGCGAAAGAAGCATTCAGGCGATCCAGAGGAACCCAATGCCACCTTGCACTGAAACTGCGTTGCTTTATGCGCAACTCGTCTTTTGGGCAGGAGTATTGGCCATATTCCTAAAAACGCTCTCGCGGGTGCGGTTCAACGTGGTGCGGGCCTTTGGCACTATGACGGGGTTCAACGGTGAATCGCGCGAAAGAACTGAGAATATTCTGGGCTTGGTGACGATTGTCGCGACAATTGTGCTCTTCCTTTATCTCAACGGGACCTGCGTTTCTATTTGATGTGGTTTCGCGCGGGGTATTTGAACGAATTGATTTGACCTCGGCGCGGTATACCGTCCTTCTGACGCTGAGCCGCCAAACGGGAGACGCTGCGCTGTGACCAAAACACTCCTTCTGACCGGAGCCAGCCGCGGCATTGGCCATGCGACTGTCAAGAAGTTCTCGCGAGAAGGATGGCGCGTGCTTACCTGTTCTCGTCATGCATTTGATCCGGGGTGCCCTTGGCCAGGTGGGGAGGAAAATCATATTCAAATCGACTTGGCCGACCCAGCGGACACGATCAACACAGTTGAAGTCATCCGAGAGTGTTTGGACGGTCCTCTGCACGCGCTTGTCAACAATGCAGGTATATCACCTAAATCCGATGGCGGAGGACGTTTGAACACGCTGGATACGGATCTCATGACCTGGGGCCGTGTCTTTCACGTCAACTTCTTTGCGTCCATCGTGCTGGCACGCGGTCTCAAGGATGAATTGGTGGACGCCAAAGGCGCCATCGTAAACGTCACCTCTATCGCGGGATCTCGGGTTCATCCCTTTGCAGGCGCAGCCTATGCCACGTCCAAAGCAGCGCTGGCGGCGCTCACCCGTGAGATGGCCCATGACTTCGGCCCGCTGGGTGTGCGCGTGAATGCCATCGCCCCCGGTGAGGTGGACACCGCCATCTTATCGCCAGGCACCGATAAGATCGTTGAAAACCTTGCCATGCGCCGCTTGGGGCAAACGTCTGAAGTGGCGGATGTGATCTTTTTCCTATGCAATGATGGCTCTAGTTATGTCACGGGCACAGAGATCGAGATCAATGGAGGCCAGCACATCTGATGGCGTTTGCTTTTTTGACAAAGGCGTTTGGCTCGCTGCGCAATGCGCCAATCACGGATATCATTCATCCCACCGAGGCCAGTTTTGGCAATTACATGGTGCTGGCGGATGACACATTGGGCGTGATGTCGGTCTTTGACGATCTTAAATACGATCGCGCGGATCTCGATTTGCTCGGCCCGGCCATGCGAAATCATGCCATCCTAAAGCTCAAACCGCTGGGCTTTCGCCAAATCTCTGGATCTGTCCTTGAGCAACGCGGCACGGGTTTGAAGGCTCATATGCCAAAGTTTCACGCCTTGGGGTCGTCTCCTTTCGACGTGACGCGTTACACGCCAAAGCGGGAGGAGGACTTCTATATCCTCACGCCGACGCAGACAGCTTGTCGTCTGATCGACCACTATCGCAAGGATGAAGCGGTCGCCCGGATCAAGGACCTGATTGCAACCCAACCTGTGAACCTGCTTAAACTGCAGGACTATCTGGAAAAAAGCGCCCACCACGCGGATTTTCTGACGGCGATGGGACATTTGAAATATGTCCAGCGCGAAGCTGTCGCGTCCGAGCCTCTCTGTCGGCGGCGTGCGTTGCGGTAGAATTTTTTAAACAGAAGTTCGCACCTGTCACGTTGCCAAAAAAGATAATAAAAACCAGAAGCGACGTCCCCACACGTGGATTGATCTTAGCGGCGGCGATTGCCCTCGATCCGGTGACGACGCTAGCTAGATACCTTGAGCGTAGATGTCTGGTCGGACAATTGACTTGGGCTGTATTTGAATGCGCAAAGAGCTCTTCAAGACTCTCCACAGGTCGCAACCAAGTGTTCGTCCCCCTAAGAAACGTCGCGCGTCTCCGTCAATCCTCCGGCCCAAATCGTATTTTGCGAAGGAGTCAAACGGAACAACACCGGGCTTCAGTCTATTGGTCGCGGCGTCAGCGGATGAGCATTGGCCATTTCATCGCGTAGTTCAGGGACAATTTTGAGATAGCAATTGGTGCGACGTCGAGCGCCGCCAAGTGCGTAGTTAAATATAATGTGCCCGTCGATACGCGCTGTGAAAAGAGCGCAAGTCGCGTCAAGGGCAGGAGCCCTACGCTGCTGAGATGCGAGCTGGGCGAGCATGTCCTTGTTCAACAACAGCAGGCGGATCGCCACTGTGTAGTATTGCGGAATGCAAGGTCGGCTCAAAGGTTGTCTATGATCAAGGGCGTTGGGATTGGGAGGCAACGATGATTTTCACCCAAAGCTTGAGCTGCGACAACACGATCCTCGAACCGATGACTTTGGGCCAGTAGCGCTTCCAAGGATGACGCGTTAAAGGGGCTCAAGCAAACAAGAGGTGGGCCTCATGCCCGAGATCAAATCGCTTTTCGTCACTCGGCTTTATCGCGCGGCGCTGTCGGAGCATCAGCCGGTCATAGATGCACAAGAGTTAGAAGCGTCATGCTTCGCAATCGCCGAGGACGACGAGGCAGGTCAAGCATGGAGCGAAGACAATGGGTATCCAGGCTACACATCCTACGCGTCACTCACAGATCTGCCCTGGCGCTTCCCTATTTTTGCCGATCTTGTCAAAGCGCTCGACGCCCATGTCGCGGGCTTTGCTGAGGACTTGGCGTTTGATCTTGATGGGCGGGCTCTTGTGCTTGAGGACATCTGGATCAACATTCTGCCTGAAGGCGGCAGCCATGCCAGCCATATACACCCGCATTCGGTGATCTCAGGAACGACTTATGTGTCGATGCCTGAAGGGACGAGCGCGCTCAAACTTGAAGATCCGCGTCATGCGATGATGATGGCGGCGCCACCGCGCAAGGCTGATGCACCGGAAGAATTGCGCGCCTTCGTCTATGAGAGCCCAAAAGTGGGGGATGTCCGTCTCTGGGAGAGCTGGCTACGACACGAGGTGCCGCTGAACTTTTCCGAGGACGAACGGGTCAGCGTGAGTTTTAACTACCGTTGGGAATAGTCACAAAGAAAAACCCCCGAAGCGCTGCTCCGGGGGCGTTTTGATAATTGCTGCAGCGCGACTTACGCGGATGCGAGATCCATTTTGTCGACTTCTGCGAAGATTTCTTCCCAAGTCTTTTTGGCTTTGCCGCGTTGGCGGACGCCTTTGATCGCTTCGAGATTGTCCATCATGCCTTCGCCTTTGACGATGACAAGGCCAACCATGCCTGAGGACACGTGCGGTGTGCACTGGTAACCATAGAACCCAGGTGTATCGAATTTTACCTCGATTTCATCGTTGATCTTGCCTTTCCACGCTTCGGAACCGTCAACGATCATGTCTTTGGACGATGCGGAGTTGTGCCCGCGGTCGGTTGCAACCCACTTCACGGCATCACCCGCTTCAATCACTGTGATCCGTGGGTAAAACACTTGGCGCAGCTTGGAGTTATCTGGGTGCTTGTTGAGCATCTGCACTTCAGCAGTTGCGTGTCCGCCTGCGAGTGCGGGGCCAGCTAAGGCCGCAGCAGCGCCAGCGATGATCACTTCGCGACGGTTCAGTTTCGATGTCATGTCATACTTCCTTCTCGGCATCGTTTGGTTCCAGCCATGGGTCACTTTAGTGCTCAATGCCGATCCGGCAATCAACTATTCCGTGTGTTTGGTGAAATACGTGCGACGTGTGAACGCACTTAGGTCATATCTCATCGAAATAGGCGTCGCTGGCTTTTGTGAGCAGTATTTCACAATAGCCGAAGTGGGGCAGCTCAGCTCAAGGCTGTGTCCCAAATGGCTTAGGACTTTGGTTACGCCAGATTCGACGCCTTAGAGCTTTAGTGCAAAGAGCTTTAGTGGCAAAAGAAACGATCTGTTCGCAGGATTGTGAATTGTCGCATGCCGCGCCCCTCGCCACGCTTTCGCAGGCTTTTGTGATAATCTTCTTGCCAAACAAAGGACATGGGCGTACTGAGATCGCTCATCATCCACTCCATCGGGAATCAGGGTGACCTTTGGCGCTACAGTGCGTTCATGGGCCCTCCGGTGATTGTTGAAAGGACATCAGGCGCATGAACGCCCAAGAATTGCGTGATAAAACGCCGGATCAGCTCCGTGAAGAGCTGACCAACCTCAAAAAAGAAGCTTTCAACCTGCGTTTTCAGCAGGCCACTGGCCAGTTGGAAAACACCGCGCGTATGCGTGACGTGAAACGTGCCGTGGCACGTGTGAACACAGTGTTGAATGAAAAAGCCAGCGCGGCGGCGGAATAAGGAACGACCAGAATGCCCAAACGCATCCTCCAAGGTACCGTCACTAGCGACAAGAACGACCAAACGATCACCGTGTCTGTTGAGCGTCGTTTCACACACCCGGTTCTGAAAAAAACGATCCGCAAGTCCAAGAAATACCGCGCACACGACGAAAAAAACGTGTGCAAGGTCGGTCAGACCGTCCGCATTATCGAATGCGCCCCACGGTCCAAGACGAAACGCTGGGAGCTGCTTGAAGGATAACCCTTCGGCGGCTCTCCGTCATTTGAAACCCTGGGGGATACAATAAGACCAGCTCCCAAAGGTCAGGAGAAACCATATGATCCAGATGCAGACCAATCTGGATGTTGCGGACAATTCCGGCGCACGCCGTGTCCAATGCATCAAGGTTCTGGGTGGGTCCAAACGGAAATACGCGTCGGTGGGTGACATCATCGTTGTATCCGTCAAGGAGGCCATCCCACGCGGTCGCGTGAAGAAAGGTGACGTCCGCAAGGCCGTCGTCGTGCGCACCGCCAAAGAGGTTCGTCGTGAAGATGGCACCTCGATCCGTTTCGACCGCAACGCGGCCGTGATCCTCAACAACAACAACGAACCTGTCGGCACACGTATCTTTGGCCCAGTCGTTCGTGAGTTGCGCGCGAAAAGCTTCATGAAGATCATTTCGCTCGCCCCGGAGGTGCTCTGATGGCTGCGAAACTTCGTAAAGGTGACGAAGTGATCGTCCTTGCCGGCAAAGACAAAGGCAAGAAGGGCACGATCGCATCCGTCGACCCAAAAGCAGGCAAGGCAATCGTTGATGGCATCAACATTGCAATCCGCGCCACACGTCAGTCTGAGACGAGCCAAGGCGGCCGCTTGCCCAAAGCGATGCCAATCCAGCTCTCGAACCTGGCGCTTCTCGACAAAGATGGCAAAGCGACCCGCGTGGGCTTCCGCATGGAAGGCGACAAAAAAGTCCGCTACGCCAAAACCACGGGAGATGTGATCGATGCTTGATGCTGCGAACTACACCCCGCGTCTGCGTACGCTTTATGACACCGAGATCCGCGGCAAGTTGAAAGAAGAGTTCAACTATGCCAACGACATGATGATCCCCAAGCTTGAGAAAATCGTTCTCAACATTGGCTGTGGTCGTGCAGCGGTCCGTGACAGCAAAAAAGCAAAGTCGGCTCAGGCGGATCTCACCGTCATCGCGGGTCAGCATGCTGTGACAACTGTCGCCAAGAACTCCATTGCTGGGTTCCGTGTCCGTGAAGGCATGCCTATGGGCGCCAAAGCCACTCTGCGAGGCGCGCGCATGTATGACTTCTTGGATCGACTGATCACTGTGGCAATGCCCCGTATCCGCGACTTCCGCGGCGTGTCCGGCAAGAGCTTTGACGGTCGTGGCAACTACGCCATGGGCATTAAAGAGCACATTGTCTTCCCTGAGATCGACTTCGACAAGATCGATGAGGCCTGGGGCATGGACATCGTGATCGCAACAACCGCGCCAACCGACGCGGAAGCCAAAGCGCTGTTGAAAGCTTTCAACATGCCCTTCAACAGCTGAGCCGGAGAAAGACATCATGGCTAAAAAAGCAATGATCGAACGCGAGAAGAAGCGGGCCCGGCTGGTTGCGAAATACGCTACCAAGCGCGCCGAGCTCAAAGAGATCGCAAGCGACGAAAACAAGCCTATGGAAGAGCGTTTCAAAGCGCGCCTGAAGCTTGCGAAACTGCCGCGCAACTCTGCACCCAGCCGGATGCACAACCGTTGCCAACTCACCGGGCGTCCACACGCCTATTATCGCAAACTCAAGATCAGCCGTATCGCGCTTCGGGAACTGGGTTCCCAAGGCCTGCTGCCCGGCATGGTCAAGTCGAGCTGGTAAGGAGGGTTTGACGTTATGAACGATCCTATCGGCGATATGCTCACCCGGATCCGCAACAGCCAGATGCGTGGCAAATCGACAGTGTCGACGCCTGCGTCCAAGCTGCGTGCCTGGGTGCTCGATGTGCTCGCAGACGAAGGCTACATTCGTGGCTACGAGCGCTCCAATGATGCGAGTGGTCACCCCACTCTCGAAATCAGCCTCAAGTACTATGATGGCACCCCAGTGATCCGCGAATTGAAGCGCGTATCTAAGCCGGGTCGTCGCGTGTACATGGGTGTGAACGATGTGCCCCAAGTCCGTCAGGGCCTTGGCGTCTCCATCGTCTCCACGTCCAAAGGCGTTATGTCTGATGCAAATGCACGCGCGGCCAATGTGGGCGGCGAGGTGCTTTGCACGGTCTTCTAAGGGGGCGCTGAGATGTCTCGTATCGGCAAACAACCAGTGGCCTTGCTCGACGGCGTTTCTGCCTCGATCTCCGGCCAGACGATCGAAGTCAAAGGCCCCAAAGCCACGCACACTTTCACCGCGACCGACGACGTAGCGTTGGCCATGGATGAGGGTAAAGTGACTGTTGAGCCACGCGGCAAGTCCAAGCGCGCGCGCCAGCAGTGGGGCATGACGCGGACGATTATCGCCAACATGGTCCAGGACAGCAAAGAGCCCTTCAAGAAAGAGCTCGAGATCCAGGGCGTTGGGTATCGTGCGCAGCTCGCAGGTAAAGTGCTCAAGCTGAACCTTGGCCTGTCGCACGACGTGGATTTCCAGATTCCAGATGGGATCACGATCACATGTCCAAAGCCTACGGAAATCATCGTGGAAGGCCACGACCGCCAGCTGGTCGGTCAAGTGGCAGCCAATATTCGCGAGTGGCGTAAGCCTGAGCCCTACAAGGGCAAAGGTATCCGCTATAAAGGCGAGTATATCTTCCAGAAAGAAGGCAAGAAGAAGTAAGGACGTAAGCAATGGCACTCAGCAAACGGGAATTGTTCCAAAAGCGCCGCCAGCGCGTGCGGAACAAACTTCGGAAAGTGAACGCGGGCCGTGTCCGCCTCTCCGTGCACCGCTCCAACAAAAATATCTCAGTCCAACTGATCGACGATGTGGCTGGCACCACGTTGGCGTCGGCCTCCACACTGGAGAAAGACCTCGGCTTCGTGGGCAAGAACAACTTGGAAGCGTCTGCGAAAGTGGGTTCGGTGATCGCCGAGCGTGCAAAGGCAGCAGGCGTCCAGGAATGCTACTTTGACCGCGGCGGTTTCCTCTTCCACGGCGGCGTGAAGGCTCTGGCCGATGCAGCACGTGAAGGTGGTCTGAAGTTCTAATCAAGGTGAGGCGGGTTGAATCCCGCCCTACCGCTATTTGTAGGGCGGGAGTTGAACCGCCTTCGATGACCGGGGGGACCCAAGCCCACTGCGGTCGATAAAAACGGCGCACAACCGCGCCATACACAAGGAAATGCCAAATGGCAGACAACAGAGAAGGCGGCCGTGGCCGCGGACGCGGTCGGGATCGCGAACAGGAAGCACCTGAGTTTGCGGATCGCCTCGTCGCGATCAACCGGGTCTCCAAAACCGTTAAGGGTGGTAAGCGCTTCGGCTTCGCAGCCCTCGTGGTCGTTGGCGACCAAAAAGGCCGTGTGGGCTTCGGCAAAGGTAAAGCCAAAGAGGTGCCTGAGGCGATCCGCAAGGCCACAGAACAGGCCAAGCGTCAAATGATCCGGGTACCGCTGCGCGAAGGTCGCACGCTGCACCACGACATCGAAGGTCGTCATGGTGCAGGTAAAGTCGTTATGCGCACAGCGCCAACCGGTACCGGGATCATTGCCGGTGGTCCAATGCGTGCCGTGTTCGAGATGTTGGGTGTTCAAGACGTGGTCGCCAAATCCATCGGCTCCCAGAACCCTTACAACATGATCCGCGCCACCATCAACGGTTTGTCCAAAGAGTCGAGCCCGCGCCAAGTCGCGCAACGTCGCGGAAAGAAAGTGGCCGACATTCTGCGCAAGCCTGAAGACGCGGCCCCTGCTGCCGAAGCAGCGGACGCGTAAGGAGAGCACATCATGGCAAAAACCATCGTTGTTAAACAGATCGGTTCGCCGATCCGTCGCCCCGCCATCCAGCGTCAGACGCTCATCGGCCTTGGGCTCAACAAAATGCACAAAACCCGCGAGCTGGAAGACACGCCTTCCATCCGCGGAATGATCCGCAAGATCCCGCATCTGGTCGAGATCGTCGAAGAGCGCGGCTAAGCCAACCGCTCCGTCCAGGTTTCTGTGTAAGTTTTACGCCTTTCCCAGGTGTTGGGGGAAGGCGTCTTCTTTTCTGAAGCCTGGTGCGCAAACTGCGGCTCTGCTGAGATTGGTCTCGATCAGCCAAATGTTCGAGAATGGCGCCAAGACCGTATTGGCCTGGGCATTGCCGGACGCCTCTCCCATCATCTTGGCAATCACGATCATCTCTTTGAGAGCAAAAAACGAAGCGAGTACGCCAACCGGGTCGGATGCCAATTTCCGAGGTAAAGTACCGCCAAACAACTTGCGACAAGCGAAAATATCCGGTGCTAGGTGATCCCCGCCATCTGCCTTCTGGCAAATCAAGGGATGCAGCCGCGCTTTGCCAGAGTGGGTGGAAGGGGTGAACGTGCTCGGTCCGGACCAAATGGACCAACAAGCTCGTCGGGGAGAGGTGTCTGTGCGCAGCATCTCGCGCATGTGGAGCAGATACGCCAAAAGGCTGACCACAGCCGAGTACCATGAGCCACAACCAGCGCTCCGCCAGTATGGCTTCCAGGTATGCTGTTCCAGAGCAAAACAAGCGGGGAAAGCAGTGTCAAAATATTGGCAAGACGATGCTTGCCTCGCAGCGCAATCGCCATGGGGCATTCCTGACCCAGGCCCAGATGGACTACTCTTTCTGGCAAAATGCGTCACTGGGCCAAAATTTTCACCGCTTTTGAAGGCTCAGGGTTGCAATACACGCTTGGCGTGCGCGTGTGCGCTGATTAGGCTTACGGGCAAAGGCATCATAGGCGAGGCAGTTATGGTCCCAGGTTACACTCCGGCGGGCGTTGACAAGTATTTTGTGGAACACCTCAAACAAACCGGGGAAAAGGCGCTCAATAAATGGACGCACTACTTTCCCGTCTATTCACGGGAGTTGGCCCGTTTCAAAAACCGGCCGGTGTCGTTTCTTGAGATAGGCGTTTTTCGCGGTGGGTCGCTTCCGATGTGGAAGGGGTACTTCGCCGAAGGCTCGACGTTGGTGTTCATCGACATTGATCCCGCATGCAAAGAACATGAGATTGATGGCACGCATATTCGTATCGGCAATCAAGCTGACCCAGCTTTTTTGGCCTCGCTTATCGAAGAGTTCGGCCCTTTTGATGTGATCCTGGACGATGGTTCTCACATTTCAGAGCACCAAATTGCAAGCTATGAATATCTTTGGCCTGCCATAAAAAACGAAGGCGTCTATTTGGTGGAAGACACGCATACGAGTTACTGGCCTGGCTTTGGTGGCGGGTATCGCAATGAGGCGAGTTTTATGGAATACGCCAAACGCCTCGTGGACGCAATGCACTCTTGGTACACCGACGAGGATGAGACATTCCCCTTTGATGGGCGCGCCAAAGAGCTTTGTGCGGTCCGGTTTTACGACTCTGTTGTCGTGCTTGAAAAATTTCTCCAAGAGAGCATTCCGGTCTGTATCACGGCCAGCGATGGCAAGGTTATCGCGAACCAAAACTGGCATAAGGTGCGCGGTCGCAGGTCTGTATTCGCCGGTAAGGATGGCACACCCATAGAAGACTAGCACGCCGAAAGGCTTGCTCTGTGCGTGTGAACCGTCTAAACCCGCGCGGTGGTCCTTTGAGTCCCAGAATCAGACGTAAACTACCATCAAGAAAAGCCGTGGGTGCTCTATCTCGCTTCGGGAGCACATCCGGCAAGGAGAAGCGATATGAAACTTAATGAACTGCGCGACAATCCAGGCGCAACGAAGACCAAGAAACGCGTGGGCCGTGGCCCTGGTTCCGGCAAAGGTAAAACTGCTGGACGCGGTATCAAAGGTCAAAAGTCCCGTTCGGGTGTGGCCATTAATGGCTACGAGGGTGGCCAAATGCCGCTCTACCAACGTCTTCCTAAGCGTGGATTTAACAAACCAAACCGTAAGAGGTTTGCCGTTGTGAACCTGGGCCTGATCCAGAAGTTCATCGACGCGGGCAAACTCGACGCAGGCGAGATTACAGAAGACACGTTGGTTGCATCCGGCCTCGTGCGCCGCAAGCTTGATGGCGTACGCGTTCTGGCCAAAGGTGAGATCACCGCAGCAGCGAAAATCGCCGTGTCTGGCGCTTCGAAATCCGCTGTAGAAGCGGTGGAGAAAGCCGGCGGAGCGCTCACAACTGCGTAAATCGCTTGTGGCAGGGCCTTCGCGCCCTTACATGCAGATGAGCTTTGAGCGCCGCCGGGGCCATTAAGCCTTGGCGGCGTTCGTAAATGACGATGACAGGACACTAGACGGGCCATGGTATCAGCAGCAGAACAGATGGCGGCGAACACAAGTTGGGCCGCGCTGGGCAAAGCAACCGACCTGCGCAATCGCATCCTTTTCACGCTTGGGCTTTTGATCGTTTATCGACTCGGCACCTTTATCCCAGTGCCCGGTATCGATGGCGGCGCACTTCAAGCGTTTGTAGAAGAGGCAGGCCAGGGCATCGCAGGCATGGTCTCGATGTTTACAGGTGGCGCTTTGGGGCGCATGGGCATCTTTGCTTTGGGCATTATGCCTTACATCTCGGCCTCGATTATTGTCCAACTTTTGACTGCCATGGTCCCCGCGCTGGAGCAACTCAAGAAAGAGGGCGAGCAAGGGCGCAAGAAGATCAACCAATACACCCGCTACGGCACGGTGATTTTGGCCACATTCCAGGCCTATGGCCTCGCCGTAAGTCTTGAAGCAGGAGATCTGGTAACTGATCCAGGTCTTTTCTTCCGCGCATCCTGTGTGATCACCCTGGTCGGCGGCACTATGTTTTTGATGTGGCTGGGGGAGCAAATCACCGCTCGCGGCATCGGCAACGGCATCTCGCTCATCATATTTGTGGGCATCATTGCTGAAGTTCCTGCTGCATTGGCGCAGTTCTTTGCATCCGGGCGCTCCGGCGCTCTGAGCCCAGCCGTGATCATCGGAGTGATTTTGATGGTCGTGGTGACCTTCACCTTTGTGGTGTTCATGGAGCGCGCGTTGCGGAAAATCACGATCCAGTATCCGCGCCGTCAGCAAGGCCTTAAAATCTCCGAAGCACAGCAGAGCCATTTGCCTGTTAAGGTCAACCCAGCTGGTGTGATCCCGGCGATCTTTGCAAGCTCGCTACTCTTGCTTCCCACGACGATTGCAACCTTCTCAGGGCAACAGACCTCGCCGATCATGTCGACGATCCTGGCGTACTTCGGCCCAGGGCAGCCGCTCTATCTGTTGTTCTTCGGTGCCATGATCGTGTTTTTCGCGTATTTTTACACGTTCAACGTGAGCTTCAAAGTGGACGACGTTGCAGATAACCTGAAGAACCAGAACGGCTTCGTTCCCGGCATTCGCCCGGGTCAGAAGACTGCAGAATATCTCGAATATGTTGTGAATCGCGTGTTGGTCTTGGGTTCTCTCTACCTGACAGCAGTTTGTTTGATGCCTGAGATACTACGTGGTGAGTTGCAAATCCCGTTCTACTTCGGCGGAACGTCGGTGCTCATCATAGTTTCGGTAGCCATGGACACGATCCAACAGGCGCAGTCACATCTTTTGGCTCACCAATACGAAGGTCTGATTCAAAAGTCGCAACTGCGCGGCCGTGGTAAGAAAAAACGCTCGCCGGTGCGTCGCTAAGGCGCGTGGTCAAAAAAAGAGGCGCTGGGCTGAGGCCCGAGGGAGAACGTTATGAACATTATTCTTCTTGGCCCCCCGGGGGCAGGCAAAGGAACGCAAGCCAATCTTTTGGTCGAAGCTCGTGGCATGGTGCAGCTGTCGACCGGAGATATGTTGCGCGCGGCGCGGACGTCCGGCACGACGATGGGCAAGCGCGTGGCCGAAGTTATGGATCGCGGCGAATTGGTCACTGACGAAATCGTCATCGGCTTGATCCGCGAAAAACTCGAAGAAGGGTCCGAAGGCGGATTTATCTTTGATGGCTTCCCCAGGACCTTGGCCCAAGCTGACGCCTTGGGTGCGCTTTTGGCCGAAACCGGCCAGGCGCTTGATCATGTCATTGAACTTGAAGTCGACGATGACGTGTTGGTGAGCCGCATCCTCAATCGTGCTGCGGAAGCGGCAGCGGCTGGTCAATCCGTTCGCGCTGACGACAACGAGGAAAGCCTCAAGACTCGTTTGATGGAATACTACAAGAAGACATCGCCTATCATTGGCTACTACCATGCCAAAGGCGCGTTGACGAAAGTGGATGGTCTGGCCGAGATTGACACGGTTCAGGCATCTATCTCGACCGTGCTTGACGCTTAAGCTGACGGGGAACTCTTCGCGGAGGCGTCCTGTGCGTCATCGCCGAATACGTGCTACATTTGAGCAATGAGAGCGCGAGTCTATGAACGAAAATGTGGTTTGTTTTCGTAGGTGAACCCGCGGATGCGAATGGCACTTGACAGCCAACTCGAATCTCCCTAGTTCGCACCATCTCGACTACAACTTACAATGTGCGCAAGCAGCGTACAAAGAGTAGGGATCACCTCATTACGACCTCATGGGAATTTCTAATGAGGTATGTTGTGAAAAAAGGGCCTGGTACGACGGGCTCGCAACGAAAGGAAAAATCACGTGGCACGTATCGCCGGCGTTAATATTCCGACCCATAAACGGGTCCCAATCGCACTGACCTACATCACTGGTATCGGACACACCTCCGCAAAGCAGATTTGCGAAGCAGTGGGAATCGACGCAAGCCGTCGTGTCAACGAGTTGAGCGACTCCGAAGTTCTCTCAATGCGTGAGCATATCGACGCCAACTTTACCGTTGAAGGTGATTTGCGCCGTGAAGTGCAAATGAACATCAAGCGTTTGATGGATCTTGGTTGCTACCGTGGCCTTCGCCACCGCCGTAATCTCCCAGTTCGCGGCCAGCGTACGCATACCAACGCGCGCACCCGCAAAGGCCCAGCGAAACCTATCGCTGGCAAGAAGAAGTAAGGGAGGCTCTGAATTATGGCTCGTGATCCACGTCGCGGAGGCAAGAAAAAGGTCTCCAAGAACATCGCTACTGGCGTCGCACATGTGAACTCCAGCTTCAATAACACCAAAATCTTGATCTCTGATGTGCAGGGCAACGCCATTTCCTGGTCGTCTGCGGGCACCATGGGCTTCAAAGGCTCGCGGAAATCCACACCTTACGCAGCCCAGATGGCTGCTGAAGATGCTGGCAAAAAAGCGCAGGAGCACGGTGTGAAAACCCTTGAGGTCGAAGTCCAGGGTCCCGGTTCGGGTCGTGAAAGCGCACTGCGCGCGCTTGCCGCCATCGGCTTTAATATTACGTCCATCCGCGACGTAACACCGATTGCGCACAACGGGTGCCGCCCGCCCAAGCGCCGCCGCGTCTAAACGCGAATAGAATTCCCGACGGGGCCCCGTGTTTTGCTGGCCCCGTTTCGTCATTTCAACCTCGGGCGTTTTGCCTTTTCGGACATGGAGGCAAAACAGGTATGGAGGGACGCATGATCCACAAAAATTGGGCAGAGCTCATAAAACCAACACAGCTTGACGTTAAACTTGGTGCAGATCCTTCGCGCCAAGCGACCGTTACCGCTGAACCGCTGGAACGCGGCTTTGGCTTGACACTGGGCAACGCTGTACGTCGTGTTCTGTTGTCATCGCTACAGGGTGGCGCGATCACGTCGGTGCAAATCGACAACGTTTTGCACGAGTTTTCTTCTGTCGCTGGTGTACGCGAAGACGTCACTGACATCGTGCTCAACCTGAAGGGCGTTGCTCTGCGCATGGAAGTTGAAGGGCCAAAGCGCCTCTCGATCAATGCCAAAGGCCCGAGTGTTGTGACCGCAGGCGACATCTCTGATAGCGCGGGCATCGAAATATTGAACCGTGACCACGTCATCTGCCACCTCGATGAAGGTGCTGAAGTTTACATGGAACTCACGGTTAACACCGGCAACGGCTACGTTTCTGCGGACAAAAACAAACCAGAAGATGCGCCGATCGGTCTGATTCCTATCGACGCGATCTATTCGCCTGTGAAAAAGGTCTCCTATAATGTGACCCCCACACGCGAAGGACAGGTTCTGGATTACGACAAACTGACGATGTCTGTGGAAACAGACGGCTCTGTGTCGCCTGAAGATGCTGTGGCCTACGCCGCGCGTATTCTTCAGGATCAACTTTCGATCTTCGTGAACTTCGACGAGCCCGAAAGTGCACGTCCCGAGAACGACGACGATGGTCTCGAATTCAACCCGCTTCTGCTCAAGAAAGTGGATGAACTGGAGTTGTCTGTGCGGTCAGCCAACTGTCTCAAGAATGACAATATCGTCTACATTGGCGATCTCATTCAAAAGACCGAAGCAGAGATGTTGCGTACACCAAACTTCGGCCGAAAGTCTCTCAATGAGATCAAAGAAGTGCTCTCCGGTATGGGCCTGCACCTCGGCATGGATGTCGAAGACTGGCCACCAGACAATATCGAAGATCTCGCCAAGAAATTCGAAGACAGCTTCTAAGTTGTTGGGGCGGTGTAAATCTCGCCCTAACACCAATTATGGGCATCCTGCCCCAAGGTGAGGGACTGACACGCATCGGTCCTCGGACAAAGTACAAAAGCAAGGATTGAAATCATGCGTCATGCACGTGGCTATCGCCGCCTGAACAGAACACACGAACATCGCAAAGCCCTGTTTTCCAACATGGCTGGCTCGCTCATCGAACATGAGCAAATCAAAACAACGCTGCCAAAGGCCAAAGAACTGCGTCGCATCGTTGACAAGCTGATCACGCTTGGCAAACGCGGCGACATCCACGCCCGTCGTCAAGCAGCGGCACAGCTTAAAGAAGACAAAGATCTTGCAAAGCTGTTTGAAATTCTTGGCCCACGTTATGCTGACCGTCAGGGTGGCTACACGCGCGTTCTCAAAGCGGGCTTCCGCTACGGTGACATGGCGCCCATGGCCATCATCGAACTGGTTGACCGTGACGTAGACGCCAAAGGTGCGGCCGATCGTGCACGTCTCGAAGCTGAGGAAGCCGACAGCTAAACCCGGCTCATTACGATTTTTTTGAAGGCCTCGCTTCGGCGAGGCTTTTGGCATTTTGGTGTCCGCGTCTTGCGTTGCACCGTGTGACTTCGCATATCTGGAGGACTTATCTACCGAAAGACAGTTATGCTGCGTCTTCTGACAGTTCTTGCTTTGGTATCGACTTTGGCCCCCGCCTGGGCCGAAACACGGGTGCCTCAATCGTCGGCTGAAATCTCGCTGAGCTTCGCCCCCTTGGTCAAAGAAGCGGCGCCTGCCGTCGTTAATATCTATGCCAAGCGTGTCGTAGAAACCCGCCGCTCCCTGTTTGCCGACGATCCATTTTTCCGCGATTTCTTTCGCGGCTTTGGCCAATCGCGGCCGCGCGTGCAAAACTCGCTGGGCTCAGGTGTGATCTTGTCGTCGGACGGGATTGTCGTGTCAAACTACCACGTTGTGGGCCAAGCCACGGACATCCGCGTAGTCCTTAATGACCGCCGGGAGTTTTCTGCCCGCGTTCTTTTGGGTGATGAAGAAAGCGACCTCGCCATTCTTCAACTGGACACGGATGAGACGATGCCGACCTTAAGCTTGCGCGACAGCGATACGGTCGACGTCGGTGAACTGGTTCTTGCCATCGGCAACCCTTTTGGTGTTGGTCAAACAGTGAGTTCCGGGATCGTATCTGGGCTCGCGCGATCTGGCACGGCCACGGGCAACGCCCGCGGCTACTTCATACAAACGGATGCGCCAATCAATCCAGGCAACTCCGGTGGCGCATTGATTGATCTGTCGGGCCGCCTCATCGGCGTAAACACGTCCATACTGACCCGGTCTGGTGGGTCCAATGGAATCGGATTTGCGATACCTGCCACTTTGGTTGCGCAGTTCGTAGAGCAGGCCCGTGCGGGAGAAACCCGCTTTCAGCGTCCCTGGGCGGGGATTACGGGTCAAAGCATTGATGCCGATCTGGCCGAGGGCCTCGGCCTGACATTCCCTGAAGGTGTGGTCATCGCAGAACTTCATCCTCTAAGCCCTTTCGTCGCAGCGGGATTGAGCGCCGGAGACGTGGTGACCCAAGTGGACGGGCAGCCCGTGAATTCGCCCCCCGAAATGCTTTACCGCATGTCAATCCGGAGGATCGGAGCAAAAGCGCAAGTCGGGTTCCTGCGCGGAGGAGACTTTGAAACCGAGGATGTCTCGCTCATTTTGCCGCCGGAAACTCCAAGCCGAGATGCGATAGTCTTGGAGGCTCGTGACCTTCTTGAAGATCTCGCTCTCTCGCGCATCAACCCGGCGGTCGTCGTGGAAATGGGACTGCCGATGCTGGCGGAAGGCATCGTTGTAACGGACCCCGGGCCTTTGGGGCTTCGTATCGGGTTGCGGCGCGGTGATATCATCGAATCTATCAATCGCGGAGAAATCAAAAACCCTCGTGATGTCGGCGCGGTCTTGCGTGACATTGAGGGTCGCGTGCGTATGCAAGTGATCCGAGGTGGCGGGCGCGCCGTGTTGCGCTTTAGGATTTGACGTGGCGGACCTTTTTGACATCTCAGCTGATGAAGCAGCCGCACTTCCGCGTCCTTTAGCCGATCGTTTGCGGCCCCAGAGCTTGGCCGAAGTCATCGGGCAACGCGCCATCCTGGGAGAAGAAGGTCCACTGAGCGTCATGCTTAGCTCTGGTTCACTAAGCTCGATTGTGTTTTGGGGGCCGCCCGGTGTCGGCAAAACCACGATCGCGCGTCTTTTGGCGCAAGAGAGCGATCTGCATTTTGAACAGATCAGCGCGATTTTCACAGGTGTTCCCGACCTCCGCAAAGTCTTTGACGCCGCCAAACTGCGCCGTCGCCAGGGGCAGGGGACGTTGCTCTTCGTGGATGAGATTCATCGGTTCAACAAATCCCAACAAGACGGTTTCCTGCCACATATGGAAGACGGAACAATCGTTTTGGTGGGCGCGACGACCGAGAATCCAAGCTTTGAACTCAACGCGGCGATCCTGTCGCGGGCCCAAGTCATGGTTCTGACACGGCTCGACGTGGAGGAGTTGCAACATTTGGTGCAACGCGCCGAAGCTCTTATGGATAAAGAGCTGCCTCTTGATTCAGAGGCGCGCGCGCAGGTCCTGGAGATGGCAGACGGCGATGGTCGGGCGCTCCTCAACCTTGTCGAACAGATCATGGCTTGGAATGTTGACGCGCCGCTCTCAACGCAAACGTTGGGCCAACGCCTTCAACGTCGCGCGGCGCAGTACGACAAATCCGGTGAGGCTCACTACAATCTAATCTCTGCTTTGCATAAATCCGTGCGTGGGTCTGACCCTGATGCTTCACTCTATTGGTTTGCCCGCATTTTGGAAGGCGGTGAGGACCCGCGCTACCTTGCCCGCCGGATCACGCGAATGGCCGTCGAGGATATCGGTCTCGCTGATCCTCAGGCCCAAGCGGTGTGTCTGCAGAGCTGGGAAACTTACGAGAGATTGGGCTCGCCCGAAGGTGAATTGGCCTTGGCCCAAGCCTTGGTCTATCTCGCGCTCGCTCCCAAATCAAACGCCACCTATATGGCCTACAAAGCCGCTCGGTCAAAAGCGCGGAGCGGGGGATCTGTGCCTCCGCCCAAACACATCCTCAATGCGCCCACCCAAATGATGAAAGATCAAGGCTATGGCGCGGGGTATGACTACGATCACGACGTCGAGGATGGGTTTTCCGGGCAAAACTACTTCCCCGACGATATGGACAGGGAGAGTTTTTACACACCGGTTGAACGCGGTTTCGAACGGGATTTGGCCAAGCGGCTGGCTTATTTCGAACGTTTGCGGGCCAAACGTCAAACTGACACGTAACCGCCTTGCCACGTTGACATTTGCTCAGGCTCGGAACACATGCGGACCATGATCGTACTTCATGTGGCACTTGGCGGCGCTCTAGGCGCCATGGCACGCTATCTGTGCACGCTTACCTTCGCATTTCCCTTCGCGACGGTTTTTGTAAACGTGCTTGGATCACTTGTGATGGGGGTGGCTTTGGTCTGGTTGGCCGAGCATGGCGGCGATAAAGGTTTTGACCGTTGGCAGCCTTTTGTGATGACCGGCGTCCTTGGTGGTTTCACGACATTTTCGGCCTTCTCTCTCGATACGCTTCGGCTGATCGAAGGTGGTGAACTGGTGGCCGCTGTCGGCTATGCCATTGGTACGGTGGTACTGTGCGTGGCCGCGGTTTTCGCAGGGGTTATCGCTGCACGTGGGGTGTTGCTATGAGTGGCGTTCAAAAACGGATTGTGTCTGAGGACGGCGCGGGTCAACGCTTGGATCGTTGGCTCAAGCGCACCTTCCCAAACTTTGCCCAAGGGCGCATCGAAAAAGCCTGTCGCAAAGGTGAGCTACGGGTTGATGGCGCGCGGGTTAAACCCTCCACTCGGGTCGAAGCTGGGCAAGAAGTGCGTATCCCGCCGCTTCCCGATGCCCCGGCCCCCGCTATTAAGACCACGCCACGTATCTCGAACGCAGATTTCGAAATGATCCAAGCGGCTGTGATCTACAAAGACGATGCCGTAATCGCGTTGAACAAACCGCCTGGTCTGCCAACTCAGGGTGGCAGCAAGCAAACACGGCACGTCGATGGGTTGGCGGAAGCGCTCCGCTTTGGTGCTGAAGACAAACCGCGATTGGTGCACCGCTTGGACAAAGACACATCCGGTGTTCTTGTGCTTGCGCGGACCCGTGCCGTTGCTAATTCTCTTACGGCGGCGTTGCGCCACAAGCGGACGCGTAAGATCTACTGGGCGCTGGTGGCTGGGGTTCCTGTGCCCTATCTGGGCGAGATCAAATACGGTCTAGTGAAAGCAGGTGGCCATGGCGCTGGCGGGGAAGGTGAGAAGATGCGCGCGGTCCATCCCCTCGATATCGATCGCATACCAGGTGCGAAACGGGCGATTACGCAATACGCCACGCTATATCGCGTTGCTTCACGGGCCTCTTGGGTGGCGATGGAGCCGATAACCGGCCGCACCCACCAATTGCGCGCCCATTTGGCCGAGATTGGTCATCCCATTGCAGGAGACGGCAAATACGGTGGCTCACGCCAGGAAAACCTCGGTGATGGCTGGGGCGCAGGGCTGGGCGGTGTGATTTCCAAGAAGCTTCACTTGCATGCACGCCGCATGTCTTTTGAGCACCCTCTGACGCACAAGGATACAATCATCACCGCAGAGCTACCGCCCCATATGGCGGATACGTGGGCAACGTTGGGCTGGACGCCCGACTTGGCGGCGGACGATCCCTTTGAGGCGCTTCTATGAAATTAATCGTGTTTGACGTGGACGGGACATTGGTCGATAGCCAAGTGGATATTCTTGGGTCCATGGCCGCAAGCTTTGCAGCACAGAATTTAAGCCCTCCGTCTGATGACAACGTGCGCGGTATCGTTGGCCTCTCATTGCCTCAGGCAATAGAGCGTTTGGTGCCTGAAGCGTCTCCGGACATATGCGCTGCTTTGGTTGATGGCTACAAAGAGGTCTATGCCAAGAGACGCTCCGAAGCGGACAAAACGAAGTCATCTACATTTTACCCAGGTGTGCGAGAGATGCTCGCTCACTTGGCGGGCTTCGATCAGGTGCTTCTGGGGGTCGCCACTGGAAACTCGCGCCGTGGTTTGGACATGCTTTTGGATGGGCATGGGTTGCGTGGGATGTTTGTGACCGAACAGGTGGCTGACCACCATCCATCCAAGCCGCACCCCTCCATGCTGTACCAAGCCATGGCGGATTGCGGTGTTGAGGCAGCAGACACTGTCATGATTGGTGACACCAGCTTTGATATGGAGATGGCTGCCGCAGCAAATGTGACAGGGATCGGTGTGAGCTGGGGCTATCATCCGGTTCAACGTTTAAGCTCGGCGAAGATTGTCATCGACAGGATCGTTGAATTGCCTGGAACGTTGAATCAGCTTTGGGGAAAATGGCATGAGTGAATGGGCCGCGAAGCGGTTTTGGAACGAAACGTCAATCGTTGAAAGCGATGACGGTTTCGCTGTGGTCTTGGATGGCCGGCAGGTCAAAACGCCTGCCAAATCGCCGCTTTTGGTGCCAACACGTCGATATGCCGAAGCCGTGGCCTCGGAATGGGAGGCGCAGCAGGAAACAATTGATCCCCGGACGATGCCCTTCACACGCACTGCCAACGCCGCCATCGACAAAGTTAGAACGCAACGTCACGAAGTGATTGATATCTTGGCGGACTACGGCGGTAGCGATCTGACGTGTTATCGCGCGGACAGCCCCGAGAGTTTGGTGGAGCGCCAAGTCGCCGCGTGGAATCCATTGATCGATTGGGCGACAGAGGCCTTTGGCGGGCGTTTGGTTCCGACAACTGGAGTTATGTTCGCGCCCCAAGATGATGAGGCTTTGGCGAGTCTCAAAGTTCCGGTCACTCAAATGAGCGACTTCGAACTGGCCGCTTTTCATGATTTGGTGGGCCTGTCTGGCTCACTACTCATTGCACTCGCGGCCACGCGGGGCTTTGCTCCGCTCGAAGAACTGTGGTTGCGCTCACGGGTCGATGAACTTTGGCAGGCAGAACAATGGGGCGCCGATGAGGAGGCCGCGGAAGTTGTGGAGACGAAGCGCCAAGAGTTCCTGCATGCTGGCAGAGTTTGGAATTTGGTTACGGCCAGAAACTGACTGTTTATTGTGCAAATTGGTAGGGTGTTAGCGGCCAAATTGATCTCTGAACCCTTGACGTTTCCCATCATTTCCCTTTCTTGTTGCCAGTGTTGGGAGAAATTAGACCCCACATATACCATGCGGCGCTTTTGCGCCGTCCGATCGCCCGAATCGACGGGCGGCAAACAGGAAGAGGTAAAAATGAAAAAATCCGTATTGCTCGGCGCAATGACCGTTGCTGGTCTCGCAGCTGGCGTTGCGTCTGCAGCGACCGTTGACGACATCAAAGCGCGTGGTGCTCTGAACTGCGGCGTGACCACTGGTCTGGTGGGTTTCGCTGCGCCTAACGCCGAAGGTGTCTGGGAAGGCTTTGACGTGGGCGTATGCCGCGCCGTTGCCGCTGCTGTTCTTGGCGACCCAATGGCCGTTGAGTTCGTACCGACCACAGGTAAGACCCGCTTTACCGCGCTTGCCTCCGGTGAAATCGACATGCTCGCGCGTAACACCACGTGGACCTTCTCCCGTGACGTCGACCTCAAGTTCACCTTCTTGGGTGTGAACTACTACGACGGTCAGGGCTTCATGGTCCCCAAAGAGCTGGGCGTGTCTTCGGCGACTGAACTGGACGGCGCGACTGTCTGCATCCAAACCGGTACAACAACCGAGCTGAACCTGGCGGACTTCTTCCGTTCCAACGGCATCAGCTACAACCCACTGCCGATTGAAACCAACGCCGAAGCGCAGCAGCAGTACCTTGCTGGCGCATGTGACGTCTATACCACAGACGCCTCCGGCCTGGCCGCGACACGTGCAACATTCGAAGATCCTTCGGCGCACGTCGTCTTGCCTGAAATCGTTTCCAAAGAGCCACTCGGCCCACTTGTGCGTCACGGCGACGACGCATGGGGTGACATCGTGCGCTGGACACTCAACGCTCTGATCACAGCTGAAGAGCTTGGCGTGTCTTCTGAAAACATCGGCGAGCTGTCCGCAGCAGCGGGTAACAACCCCGAAGTGAACCGTCTGCTTGGCACAGAAGGCAACCTTGGCGAAATGCTCGGCCTCGACGCCAACTGGGCTGTGAACGCGATCTCCGCTGGCGGTAACTACGGTGAGCTCTTTGAAGACAACATCGGTGAATCCACGGCGATTGGTCTCGCACGCGGCCTGAACGCTCAGTGGAAAGACGGCGGTCTGATCTACTCCCCGCCCTTCCGTTAAGCACATTTGATGAAGGGCGCGGCAATTGCCGCGCCCTTCTCACTTTAAGCGCAGTAAAATCTCGACCCGCCCTAAAAATGCGCTGACACTTTCAGGGTCGAACACGGGGAAGTCCACATGTCTACGCTATCCGACCCGCCTCGCGAGTCGTTCCAGCTGTCGATGCTGTTGAGCGATACGCGGTACCGGGGCTATACATTCCAGTTCATCGCGCTCATCATCCTTGTCGCCTCTGTGGCGTATTTGATGAGCAACCTCTTCGCCAACTTGGCGGCAGCGGGTTTGAACATTTCTTATGAATTCTTGGGGGATCCCTCTGGTTACGATGTGAACCAGACCTTAATCCCCTATACCAGCCAATCGACGCATCTGACGGCTGCTTGGGTGGGTATCTTGAATACGCTTCTGGTGGCCTTCATGGCATGTTTGACAGCCACGATCTTGGGCGTCATCGCTGGTGTTCTGCGGCTGTCCAAGAACTGGCTCGTGTCCAAGCTGATGTCCGTCTACGTCGAGGCGTTCCGCAATGTGCCGGTATTGATCTGGATCCTGATCATCAACACACTTGTGGTGCTTTTGCCATCGCCTCGGGCTTATCGCGGTGCAGAGCCGGAAGCAGAAATGCTATTTGGCATGTTCGCTTTGACCAACCGCGGTGTTTACATGCCAGCTCCCGTTTGGGGATCGGGCTCCCTTGTCGTTGTCTTTACCTTCCTGGCGTCGCTTGTAGCGATTTTCATGTTCCGGGGATGGGCCACCAAGCAGCTCTATGACAAGGGTCAAGACATCAACAAACTCTGGCCGACGCTGGTGCTCTTCTTTGTGCCTACGATCCTTATTTACTTCATCATGGGCTCACCCATCGGCATCGAGTACCCCGAACTTAAAGGCTTCAACTTCCAAGGCGGACTTGAAGTGCAACGTCCTCTGATTGCGCTTTGGTTGGCTTTGTCGATCTACACCGGGGCCTTTATCGCCGAAAACGTGCGTGCGGGCATCCAGGCGATCTCCAAGGGGCAAACGGAAGCGGCGGCGTCTCTGGGTCTGCGTCCGAACCGGATCATGAACCTGGTGGTCCTGCCTCAGGCGTTGCGGGTGATCATACCACCGCTAATCTCGCAGTTTCTCAACATCACCAAAAACTCGTCTCTTGCCATCGCTGTGGGCTATGCCGATATCACGGCGACCCTTGGCGGGATCACTCTTAACCAGACGGGCCGCGCCATCGAATGCGTGCTGCTGTTGATGCTCTTTTACCTCATCATCAGCCTCGGCATCTCGGCTATCATGAACGTCTATAACGCCTCTGTGGCATTGAAGGAGCGTTGATCCATGCCATCACGTGATACCAATGTCGCCTTTGTGCGCACTGAATTCATCGAACCGTCACCACCCCCTTCATCGACACAAGGTCCAGTGGCTTGGATGCGGGAGAACCTTTTCTCCAGCATCCCGTATTCTATCCTGACACTGCTCTCGATCTACTTCATCTATACGCTCCTGGCGGGGCTTTTGCCCTGGCTCTTCGGCGGTGTCTGGGACACGTCTTCGATTCGCGAATGTCGCGAAGTGATCGAAGGCACAGGCGGCTGTTTCTCGGTTCTCTCGGAACGTTGGAACCAGTTGCTCTTCGGGATCTCCTATCCTCAGAATGCCTACTGGCGCCCAGCATTAGCATTTGTCCTGCTCTTTGTTGCAGCGGCTCCGGTCATGTTCCCCGCTGTGCCGCGTCAGCTGTTGGTGTTCACCGGGCTCTACCCCTTCTTGGCCTTCTGGCTGATTTGGGGCGGCACAATCCTAGCGCCGATGGTAGGTTTGCTTGGCTTTGTTGCCGGCTACATGGCCTTTGTTCAGCTTGAGAAAACCAACGGTTTTGCCGCGGGCTTCTTTGGCGGGATTGTTGCGGCTCTGATCGTCTGGTTGCTGGGCGGGTTCATTTCTGGCGCGATGCCGCACTTCATCGCACTCGAAGCCGTGGCTTCGCGGAACATGGGTGGCTTTATGCTCAATATGATCCTGGGTACGGTCTGTGTTTCGCTGTCTTTGCCACTTGGGATTGCACTGGCGCTGGGCCGTCAATCGGATCTTTTGATCATCAAATGGATCTGTGTGGTTTTCATCGAGTTCATCCGTGGCGTGCCACTCATCACCTTGCTCTTTGTGGCGAACGTGGTTCTGGCCTACTTCTTGCCTCCGGGCACGAACTTTGACCTCATCCTGCGCGTGATCATCATGATCACCATGTTCTCCGCGGCCTATATCGCCGAGGTGATCCGGGGGGGGCTGGCGGCTCTGCCGCGCGGTCAATACGAAGCGGCGGACTCGCTGGGTCTCGATTATGCGCAGTCGATGCGTCTGATCATCCTGCCGCAAGCGCTCAAGATTTCTATCCCGGGGATCGTCAACGTGGCGGTGGGCCTCTTCAAGGATACCACGCTGGTCTCGGTCATCTCGATGTTCGACCTTGTGGGCATGATCCGCGGTCCAATCCTCGCATCCACCGAGTGGAATGGCGTCTACTGGGAGCTTTGGGGCTTTGCCTCGCTTCTGTTCTTCGTCGTTTGCTACGGCATCTCTCAATATTCGCAGTGGCTCGAACGCCAACTTGCGACAGACCATCGATAAGGAGCTACCCCAATGGCTGAAGCTCAAATGCAAGTCTCGGATGAGGTCGCGATCTCCATCCAAAACATGAACAAGTGGTACGGCTCGTTCCACGTGCTGCGCGACATTGACCTCACAGTCTATCGCGGAGAGCGGATCGTGATTGCCGGCCCGTCAGGGTCAGGTAAATCCACGCTCATCCGCTGCATCAATGCGTTGGAAGAGCACCAGAAGGGGTCGATCACGGTCGATGGCACCTTGCTGTCCTCGGACATCAAGAACATCGACACGATCCGCTCGGAGGTGGGCATGTGTTTCCAGCACTTCAACCTCTTCCCGCATCTGACGATCTTGGAGAATTGCACCTTGGCCCCGATCTGGGTCCGCAAGACCCCCCAGAAAGAAGCCGAAGAGACGGCGATGCACTTCCTTGAGAAGGTGAAGATCCCCGAGCAGGCCGATAAGTACCCAGGTCAGCTCTCCGGTGGTCAGCAACAGCGTGTGGCGATTGCGCGCTCGCTCTGCATGCGCCCGCGCATCATGCTCTTTGACGAGCCGACATCGGCGCTTGACCCTGAGATGATCTCTGAGGTGCTCGACACGATGGTGCAACTCGCCGAAGAGGGCATGACTATGATCTGCGTGACCCACGAGATGGGCTTTGCTCGTAAAGTGGCGAACCGCGTGATCTTCATGGATGCGGGCCAAATCGTGGAACAGAATGAACCAGAAGAGTTCTTTGAAAATCCACAGAATGAGCGTACCAAACTCTTCTTGAGCCAGATATTGGGACACTAGGCCCAAAGGGGCGGGATACATCCCGCCCCACCACAAACGCCGTGGGATGTGATTTAGCCCGACTGACCTTCCAACAGGTCCCGGGGAGTGACAAAGTCCGTTGCCGTCCCGCGCCACCTATGCCCTTCTTCAAAATCAACCACCAATGTTGCCCCGGTTGGGTAATCCCAAAATTTATCGTGATCGACGCCGTGGCCCACAAGCTCATGAGCGAATGCGCCAATACCCGGGTTGTGTCCAATGACCAGTGCGCAAGGCACATCTGTTTCGGTAACCACGGCTGCAATGTCCTCAGGCTCCGCATGGTACAAGCGATTTTTATACCTGCTCTCACACGTTAGGTTGAGGCACGAGTAGGTCTCCATGGTGCGCCGAGATGAAGAGATCAGCGCCACATCTGGATGATAGCCACGCGCCCGAAGCCAATCACCAAGCGCCTCGGCCGACTGACGTCCGCGCTTGTTCAGGAACCGATCATGATCCGCCAATCCAGGTGTCGTACCGCTCGATTTGCAGTGGCGCATCAGGATCAGACGCATCGGCCTCACACCCCGAGAAACGATCGCATGTGAAATGCTGATTGTTCTGCTGAGCGGCCAAACGCTTGTGACACGGGGCAAGCGCGGCGTACCAAACAGCCTGCATCGCGACATTCGTTGCCTTCCGGCGACGCAAGATGGCTTTTACAGCTCGGAACATCATAATCCTGCTCTGGCGCCAACGCACCAACAGGGCAAGCGATCTCACAGGGCCTATCGCAAGGCACGCAGGGGTGTGAAGCAATCTTTCGGTCTATCTCGGCGTCAAAAACAAGTGCGCCCCGAAACGAAATCCAAAATCCTGCACGGTGGTGCACCAACATGCCCACCGGACTTGAAAAGGTCTCGCCTGAATCAAAACTCCACCGAATGAATGGCTCGTAAGGCGGGCCGCCGAAGGGATAGCGCACGTCGAGAGCCCCGGTTTCCGTGGCTATTTCCGGCAGGACTCGCAATGACCAGCGGTCAAGCGGATTTGCGGCGCCGTCACGATATTCTGCGCTGGCGGCAAATTTCTCCCAACCGTCGGCACGCAAGCCTACGAGAGCAATTCGCTTTTCTCCTTCCGCGACAACACCGAGCACGGTGAGCCCGCGTATCCGGCAAGTGTCTTCTATCGTTTGGAGAAGGGCAACCATAAGCTCCACCCTAGTCGGCTTGGGCGCACATCTTGCCATTCAAGACCGACCTGCATGTCGTCATGACCGGCATCGGGTTGCGCAATATACGTGCCAAACAGACGATCCCATATGGACAAAGCAAACCCATAATTGCTGTCATGCTCATGGCGATGCACTGAATGGTGCACCCGGTGCATATCCGGTGTCACAAGCACTATGCGCAGAAAACCATCGAGCCACACCGGCAGCTTCAGGTTCGCGTGATTGAACATCGCCGTCCCGTTGAGAATGACCTCAAATAGGACAACGGTCAGCGCAGCAGGGCCCAGCAGGTAGACCAAGCCGATCTTGAGGAGCATCGAAAGCGCAATTTCAACTGGATGAAAGCGGATCGCAGTGGTCACGTCCATGTCGACGTCTGCATGGTGTACGCGATGGAGGCGCCAGAGGAATGGAACTTTGTGTGTGATCAAATGCTGTGCCCAGACCGCAAGATCAAACAGCAAGATGCCTAGCAATATCTCTATCCATTTGGGCCAGTCGAGCGCGTTGAAAAGCCCCCAACCGTGCGCATTAGCGTCCACTGCCGCCCCAACCGCCAGCAATGGAAGCCCTAGCGCTAACGCGCGTAAGGTTACCGTGTTCAAAAGCGTGATGCCCCAGTTGGTCATCCAACGTGTGCCGCGGGTTTGAATACGCTGCCGCCTTGGCGCCGCAGATTCCAACAGTGCCAGCACGACAAAGAGCCCAAGAAAGACCGACAGGCGAATGAGCATTTCGTATTCCATAGACTAGGCATAGGCTAGACCGCCTGGCCAAGTAAATCAGAACCGACTAGCCTGCGCGAATGAGCGAGCCCGCGCCATGTTCAGTGAAGAGTTCGAGCAAACATGCATTGGGTGCGCGTCCATCGAGAATCACCGCCGCGCGCACTCCAAACTCCACAGCATCTACGGCCGTCTCGGTTTTTGGGATCATGCCACCCGCAATTGTGCCGTCTTTGGTGAAAGCGCGTACTTGACTGGCCGTGAGTTCGGTCACGACTTCTCCCGACTTGTCTTTGACACCAGCAACATCTGTTAACAGAAGCAACCGGTCCGCCTTAAGCGCCGCAGCGATCGCGCCGGCGGCTGTGTCGCCATTGACGTTGAGCGTACCACCTTCGCGTCCTGATCCTAGAGGGGCAATGACAGGGATAACACCCTTGTCAAAAAGATCGGTCAGGATGGTCGCGTCAATGCGTACAGGGTGCCCCACCAGGCCAAGTTCTGGTTTGGGCACGTCACAGACCATCAAATCGGCATCCTTTCCAGACAAGCCAACCGCGCGACCGCCTTGTGTATTCAACGCGTGAACGATGCGCTTGTTGACGACGCCAGACAGCACCATTTCAACCACTTCGATGGTGGTTTCGTCAGTGACACGCTTGCCGTCCACGAACTCGGATTGAATATCTAAACGCTTTAGCATTGCGTTGATCATGGGCCCGCCGCCATGCACGATCACCGGGTTCACACCCACCTGGCGCATAAGCACGACATCACGGGCGAAGCTCTCCATCGCCTCGTCGGAACCCATCGCGTGACCGCCCAGTTTGATGACGACAATCGCACCAGCGTAGCGCTGTAAATAGGGCAGGGCTTGGCTTAGGGTGCTGGCGGTGGCAATCCAATCGCGGTTCATGTTCTGTTGTCTCATATCTGTCCCTCAGGCGTGACGCCTTATGACGGGAGAGGGGAAATCAAACAAGACTGGCTATAATGGCGCGCAGGCTGGAAATGCCATTGCCCTTTTCTGAAGAGGTCACAACCAATTCCGGAAAAGCGGCTGGGTGCTTGGAAAGCGCGCCACGAACCTGGTCCAAAACCCGGTCTTTATCAGCGGCTTTGACTTTGTCTTCCTTCGTCAGGACCACTTGAAACGTCACTGCCGACCGATCCAATAGAGTTAGAATCTCTTCGTCGACCGCTTTCACGCCGTGGCGCATATCGACTAGGACAAATGCGCGGCGTAGAGACTGGCGGCCTGACAAGTATTGCTTGAGCAGTTTTTGCCACTTCTCCACGACCGGCAAGGGGGCGTTCGCGTAGCCGTAGCCGGGCAAATCGACCAGATAGTGGCTATCTGCGGTCGTGAAATAATTGATCTCTTGTGTGCGCCCGGGCGTGTTTGATGCGCGTGCCAAGCCTTTGCGGCCCGTCAATGCGTTGATCAAACTCGATTTTCCAACATTGGAACGACCAGCAAAACATACCTCGATCCGGTCATCCGGAGGGAGGCCCGCCATCGCAACCACGCCTTTGAGAAATTCCGTATTGCCTGAAAAGAGCTTACGGCCTCTCTCCCGCGCGATATCGTCGGGCTCTTCAGCCAAGGGAAACGGAAGAACACTCATAGTAGTGTATCGTCCACAGAAACTGTTCCGGCCGTTTCAACCTTGAAGTAAACGCCAAAGTTGCGCGTGTTCCATCCAGCCTCAAGCGTTGACAACATTGCAATGTCCCGCGTGCCGGTCACTGGATTTGCGTCGGGCGCGCGGCAGCGTTCGATGAGTTCAACGGGTGCCAAGGTCGCGGAGCCCAGCTTTATTTTTCGCTCAAGCAAATCGATTTCTTCCCAAGGGGCGAGGCCATCCACCCAGAGGTTTATCCGAAAACGACGCATGTCGATGTCAAAACCGGCTTTTTGACTAAGCGCTCGCAAGCTCGACAAATTTCCAATGGATACGGAAGCGAAGGGCACGTCAGTCATACCCTGTGGAGGGGCCTTGACCAAACGACTAGGTGCCGCGCGATTACTCGGCCAGAGATCCCCTAGCCAAGTGGCCAAAGGCTCGGCCCCATGCTCAGGTTTGAGCAAAATCCGATCTCTGGCAGGGTGCGTTAAAGCAATGCCGTTGGCCGTGGTTTCCGCGCTGACAGCGGCAAGTTTGGGGCCGGAGGCAACTTGCAGAAAATTTCGCCGAGGCTGCCATTCGTCAACATCTGGGGCAGCGTCGTTGAGCAAAGCAAATACTCTGTCGCCCGCTACTGCTCCTTCGGGTGTCAACGCTACTTTGGAGAGGCTTTCGCTACCGATTCCCTTGATCGGATGGCGCCAGATATGCGCGAGCTTTGCCGTCACTTCTTGTCGCCTTGAGCATCACCGCGTTTGAAGCTGGAGCGGATGTTGCCAAACACATCGGGGGTAAAGCCTTGGCTGCGCATGATTATATACTGCTGCGAGAACGTGATAACGTTGTTGGCGATCCAGTACACGACCAAGCCGCTTGCGAAGCTACCCAACATGAACATGAAGACCCAAGGGAGCCATGCGAAGATCATGGCTTGGGTTGGGTCCGTGGGCGCTGGATTGAGCTTCTGTTGAAGCCACATCGAAACGCCAAGGCAAATCGGCAAAATTCCAATAAAGATAAGCCCCATAATGGAGTTTGGATCAGGCGCTGCGTTCGAGAAAAGCCCAAATAAGTTGATGATGGACGTGGGGTCCGGTGCCGAAAGGTCCGTGAACGGCCCAAGCCACGGTGCATGACGAAGTTCCAAAGTGACGAAGATAACTTTGTAGAGCGAGAAAAAGATCGGAATTTGCAGAAGGATCGGCAGACATCCAGAGGCAGGATTGACCTTTTCTTTTTTGTAGAGTGCGACCATCTCCTTTTGGAGTTTTTCGCGATCTTCGCCAGCGCGTTCTTTGATCTTCTCCATCTCCGGCTGCAATTCTTTCATCTTTGCCATGGAGACGTAGGATTTGTACGCCAGCGGGAACAGCAATGCTTTGATCAAAAGCGTCAGGGCAATGATCGCCCAGCCCATATTTCCGATCCAGGCGTTTAGGTAGTGCAGTACAGCGAAGATTGGTTTCGTCAGGAAGAAGAACCAACCCCAGTCAATGGCGTCTAGAAAACCGTTGATACCGCCGCGCTCATAGTTGCGGATTGCCTCCCATTCTTTGGCTCCAGCGAAGATCTGGATGTCCGTGGAGATGGATTGACCCGGCGCGACTTGGGCGGTCGAAAGGACAACCTCAGTTTGGTAAATTTCCCGCTGAGGATCGAATTTGGCAACTGCTTTGAACGGGGTGCCTGGCGAGGGTACCAAAACACTCATCCAATAGTGATCGGTGAACCCGATCCATCCGTCTTCCTGAACTTGCATGACTTCTGCCAGCGCGCCTTCACGCGCATCGAAATTGAAATCTGGCATGTCGCTGTAGTCGATTTCACTCAACTCGCCATCCGCCATGCCAATGACGCCTTCATGCAGAATGAAAAAGTTCTTCAGATCTTGTGGTTCACCGTGCCGAGCAATAACGCCATATGGTGCCATGGTGACGGTGCTTTCGGATGCATTGGACACTGCGAGTGAGACTGTAAACATGTATTCGTCGTCGACAGAAATCGTCTTGGTGAATACCATCCCTGCGCCGTTGTCCCAAGTCATGGATACAGGCGTGTCGACAGTCAATTTTCCGTCGGATGCAAGTTCCCAAACGGTATTTGGTCCTGGCACATTTTCAGAGGCCATACCTTGGCCTGGTGCCCATCCGCTGAGAGAGTAATAGGCCTGAGGCTCACCCACTGGAGACAGCAGGGTAACTGTCTCTGCCTCCACGTTGAGGCTTTCGCGGTAATCCTTGAGTTTCAGGCTGTCGATACGACCGCCGAGCGTCGAGATCGAACCTGATACGCGTGGCGTGTCAATTTCTACGCGTATTGCGTCGGAGTTTTGGTCGACGCTTTCGATGTTCGCTGCCGTTTCTGGGCTTGTGGGCTGAGAAACGGCAGGCGTCGCCACGGGCGTCGTGACTTGAGATTCTTGTGCGGTTGCCGCGTCTTCTTGTTGCTGAGGTTCGGGGGGCGGGAACAGAATGAACCAGACGAGAATTACGACAAAACTCAGTGCTGTTGCCAGCAGGAGATTCCGGTTCTGTTCATCCATTGGAAATGCGCCACCTTCGCTGCAACTGTCCTAGCGTCCTACACCATAATTTAGGTGCTAGACTCAAGGGCTAACAGGCATAACGCGCGGGAGTATGAATTTTGCAAGCCGTCGTTTAGGCCGTTGGGCCACTTATAGCAGGTGGTAGCGCGACTTTCGCGTGGTGAGTTTTGACCCATTCATTGAGCGCCTCTCGTGGCATTGGACGTGCGATGCCAAATCCTTGGACGTGACCGACCCCAAGTTGACTAATCAGCGCATGTTCTCCAACTGTTTCAAGCCCTTCTGCCAGAGTATCGAGGCTCAGACGGTCTGCCATCGTGAGGATAGCAGTTAGCATGCGCTGTTGTTCGGGGTCCGAATCACATTTGGTAACAAAGGATCGGTCTATCTTAAGGCGATCTATTGGAAACCGCCGCAGAGACGTAATGGACGCATGGCCCGTCCCAAAATCGTCCAAATCGATATGACAACCGAGTTTCGACAACTCACCAATATTACGGACTAAAATATCGTCAGGTGCGCCTGCGACAACGGTTTCCAGAATTTCGATCGCAAGGCGTTCTGGCGACAAGTCGAAGCGATCAAGTTGCCAATTAATGTTATCCACCAGTTTGGGGTTGCGAAGTTCCTCGGCGGAGAAATTTACACCGACCAAAGGTACATTAGTGCCCTGAAGATCTAAACTACGCAGTGTCTCCAGGGACTTTTTCAACATGGTTTCGTTGAGTTGATCCATCAAACCGGCTTGTTCCAGCGCGGGAAGAAATTCGGCCGGTGAAATCATCCCTCGCTGCGGATGTATCCAGCGCGCCAGGGCTTCGATGCCGCTAACGTGGCCAGTATCTGTTGATACTTGGGGCTGGAACCATGCACAGATTTCTCCGCGGTCGAACGCGGCTTGTGCCTCATCAATCAACGCTTGCCTTGCGATTTCGACGCGTTTCATCTCGGCAGAGAAAGCTCGGATCGCGGATGGGCCGGTACGACGTGCTTCTTGCAAAGCAATCGATGCGGCATCCAAAAGACCTTCCGCGTTCTGCGTGCGCGCTCGTGACAGAATGCAGACGCCAATCGAGACCGTAACATAGACAGACGATGCGTTGATGGCGATGGGCTCTTCCAGTGTCGCTTGCAGACGGGCAGCGATCTGGAGTGCGAGTTCCAAGTCGATCCGTTTGATTGGATGAATAGTTATGCCAACACGGCTATCGCCAATCCGCGCCACCGCATCATCCGCACGCATACATATCATTATACGATCAGCAATGGTCTCGAAAATGCGGTCATATGTCGACTGACCATAGCGGGCGACCAGTTCATCGTGCCCATCGATTTCGATTACGAAAGCGGCAGAGGTGCGCCCCGATACGGAGCAATACGAAAGGGTTTCTTCTGTGCGTTTGACCAGCTCTTCGCGCAGTTCGAGGCCGGTGATAATATCCCGACTACGCGGCTCATTATTTCGGGATGACCAAATCGATAATCCAATGAGGTAAACCGATGTCGCGGCCGCCGATGCGATGAGACCAATTTCACCCCATGTATAATAGGCGCTCCAAATCAACAACGGAGCGATGGCCATGGGTAAGAAGGGTTGCCGAAGGTGCCGCACGATGCGGCGTGCAATGGCGACATGCTGTGGCAAGCGCTGTGACATCAACCAGTTCTCCTTTACCCGCGTAACGCGCGGTTTCAAGAGAAGCTAGGCAAAATCAATAAGCGGGAGATTAACGCAGTCGAGGCATTTCTTGTTCTTTTTCCGCTGATTTTAATGATCCGCGTGCGAGCCCAAGAAAATCAAAGAGGTCAGGGTCAAGCAGGTGCGATGGGCGTGCGTTCATAAGAGCTTTGAACATGACCTGGCGTCTACCTGGGCTACTTTTCTCCCACGCATCGATGATCTTTTTGACTTGTTGTCGCTGAAGGCCGTCTTGCGAGCCACACAAATCACAGGGGATGATCGGGTAGTCGAGCGCCTTTGCGAACCGTTCACAATCTATTTCGGCAGCGTGTGCCAGCGGACGGTAGAGAAATAAATCACCTTCTTCGTTTAACAATTTGGGCGGCATCGTCGCCAAACGCCCGCCGTGGAAGAGATTCATGAAAAATGTTTCAAGAATGTCGTCGCGGTGGTGGCCAAGGACCACAGCCGTACAGCCTTCCTCTCGAGCAATTCTGTAGAGAATGCCGCGACGAAGGCGTGAGCACAGAGCGCAATATGTCCGGCCCGCTGGGACTTTTTGTTTTATGATGCCGTAGGTATTTTGGAACTCAATCCGATGTGGGACGCCGCGGGCTTCGAGAAATTCCGGAAGTATGGTCGCGGGAAACCCCGGCTGGCCTTGGTCCAGGTTACATGCAAGCAATTCAACGGGGAGCAATCCACGCCATTTTAGTTCATACAAAATCGCCAGCAACGTGTAGCTATCTTTGCCACCCGATAGGCAGACCAGCCACTTACCGCCGTGCTCAATCATGCCATAGGTCTCGATGGCTTCGCGCGCGTTTTGCACGAGGCGCTTGCGTAGTTTCTTGAACTCCGTCGTTTTGGGCGCGCGCGCAAACAGGGGGTGTATGTCGTCGGTCTCATCAAGCATGGGCGGCGTATATCACGCATTTGCAAAACCGAAAGAGCGGCGAGCGCGTATAGATAATAAAGGAGAGTGCGATGCGCTGGATATTTGCCTTAGTTGCGATGCTGCTGTTCACTGCGTGTACTGGCAAGCCGTCATTGACCGACCCCAAGTTAAGCAATCGGGACTTCGACCTTGAAACCTTCTTTGAAGGTCGGACGATTGCTGAGGGTCAGTTCCAAGACGTATTTGGGACGGTCAGGCGTCGCTTCCAGGTCGAAATCGAAGGGACGTGGGATGGCGAGACACTGACCTTGGTCGAAGACTTTGTCTACGAAGACGGGTCGACAGAGCAGCGCGTGTGGACGCTCCAAAAGACCGGTGCGCAGACGTGGGAAGGCACGGCACCTGGTGTCTTGGGTGTAGCGACTGGTGAAGAGAACGGCGATACTTTCAACTGGCGGTATCGCATTGATTTGCCCGTGCCGGACGGGACACTGCGCGTCGAATTCGATGATTGGATGTGGCAGCTGTCGCCGACGCGGGTGCTGAACCGTGCTTACATGGAGAAATTCGGTATCGATATCGGCGAGGTCATCATTTACTTTGAGAAGGCGTCTTAGGAGAGCAACATTTCGGCGGTACCGGATCGTATCCGTCGCCAGCCCAAGGGTGGCATCGTCCGATCCGACGCGCAGCAAGGATGCTGCCTTTTATGGCACCATGGCGTTCCAAAGCTTCCAGGGCATATGCGGAGCACGTAGGTTGGTACCGGCAATTAAAACCAATCCAAGGCGAGAAGACGAGGCGATAGCCGCGTACAGGTAGCGAAATGAGCCACGCGATAGGTGTCATGAGTGCAGCTTGTCCAAGGCTTTGTGCAGTTCATCTTGGAGACGCGTAAAATCCCGTGCTGCGGTCTCTTTAGCGCGACCTATAAGCACATAGTCATAGTCGGCGTTGCCAGCCTTTGGCAAAACGAGCCGTGCAATTTCGCGCAAACGGCGTTTTGCGCGATTGCGAGCCACTGCGTTGCCGACCTTTTTGGAACAGGTAAACCCTACTCGCATGCTAGAGGCTTCGCCTGGCGCCCGTTTGCGCGCTTGAAGTATAAAGCCCCCAGTGGCAGCCCGGGGAGCTCGAGCCGCTTTAAGAAAGTCTGGCCGATTTTTGAGGATCGAATAACGGGTTAAGGCCGCCTCAGGTTCCTCCTGGGCGGCTACGTATGTGATATCGGGCTCCGCCAGGGGCAGAGCAGCCACCTTATGCGCTGAGCGACTTGCGACCGCGCGCACGGCGCGCGTTCAGGATCTTGCGGCCGGCTTTGGTTGCCATGCGCGCACGGAAACCGTGGCGACGTTTGCGCACAAGGTTCGAAGGCTGATAGGTGCGTTTCATCGTTGAAACTCCGCGTCTGAGCCCGGGTCGTGTCGGAATCGACAGTGGGGCGAAAATCTGAAGCCCGGTCTATAGGAGGCTCGTTTGAACCTGTCAAACCCAAAGCGGCGGTCAAACACTGTAACGCTGCAACAAATTGGCCTTCCTAGTGGGGGCAAATGTTTCAAAACTGCGGCTTGGGCCGTCAGACCTCACACATTGGCACACCTGACTTCAAGCAGGCGTGATCAGGCTCGCACAAAGCTGGCCGGACCCTCACGTTCTGATCCAGAACAGACGCAACGCGTAAGGCCAGAGACCGATGACCGAAATGACCCAAACCCCGCCTCAAAAGGGCAAGATTGCCCGAAGCCTCCCTCTCATTGCCATTCTTGGTGTGGCCGTCACGGGGTATTTCACCCTCGGCGATTACCTCACCTTTGAAACGTTGCGCGACAACCGCGAGGCTTTGATCGCTTTCCGCGATGCCAACTATGTGGCGACCTTGGTGGTCTTTATGGTGGCCTATATCGCGATCGTGGCCTTCTCCTTGCCGGGCGCGTCCTTGGCCACGCTCACTGGGGGTTTCCTATTCGCCACCTTCCCAGGCGCGTTCTTTAACATCGCCGCGGCTACCATCGGCGCGACAGCGATATTCCTCGCCGCTCGCTGGGGCTTGGGCGCACGGCTTGGGGCCAAGTTGGAAAACTCCGACGGTGCGGTGAAAAAGATCAAAGACGGGATCGATGAAAACCAATGGTCCATGCTATTTATCATGCGCCTCGTACCCGCGGTGCCGTTCTTCCTGGCGAACTTGATCCCCGCGTTTCTTGAAGTGCCGCTCCACCGCTACGTGATCTCGACCTTCCTGGGCATTGCCCCCGGCGCTATCGTCTACACCTCCATCGGTGCAGGCCTAGGCGAGGTATTCGCCGCCGGTGAAACACCTGATCTCTCGATTTTCTTTGAGCCTCATATTCTTGGCCCAATCCTTGGTCTCGCTGCGCTCTCTGCTCTTCCGATTCTCATCAAAGCCGTCCGCGGCAAGAAGGAGGCCTGATTTATGGAACGCCTCAAATCGGATATCCTCATCATTGGCGCAGGGTCTGGCGGTTTGTCTCTCGCAGCAGGTGCTAGCCAAATGGGCGCTGATGTGATCCTTCTCGAAGGTCACAAAATGGGCGGCGATTGTCTCAACTATGGCTGTGTGCCCTCCAAGGCGATCTTGGCCTCCGCCAAAACCGCCTATGCCCAATCCCATGCCGAGGTCTACGGCGTGTCCAATGTCACCCCCCAGGTCGATTATGCAGCCGCCAAAGACCACGTGGCTGATGTGATCGCTCAGATCGAGCCGGTCGACAGCCAAGAACGTTTCGAAGGCTTTGGGGTCCGCGTGATCCGCGAATTTGGCGAGTTCATCTCGCCAACCGAAGTCAAAGCGGGCGAATACACCATCACCGCGCGTCGGATCGTCATTGCCACAGGGTCCTCGCCCTTCGTGCCGCCGATCCCTGGTCTCGAAAATGTACCCTACATCACCAACGAAAGCTTGTGGGACCTGCGGGATCAACCGCAACACCTTTTGGTCATTGGTGGCGGCCCCATAGGGATGGAAATGGCCCAAGCCCACCGCCGCTTGGGGAGCCAAGTGACCGTCATCGAAGGTGCCAAAGCGCTGGGCAAAGACGATCCTGAGATGGCCGAGATCGTGCTTGAGAACCTCCGCGGCGAAGGCATCGAGATCGCCGAAGGCGCGCTTGCCAAAGAAATCCGCGGGGAAGCGGGTGCGATCGAAGTGGAAACCCAAGATGGGCGCATCTTCAAAGGCAGCCACATCGTGGTCGCCGTCGGTCGCAAAGCCAACACCGACAAGCTTCGCCTCGACAAAGCGGGCATTGAGACCACACGCAGCGGTGTCAAAGTGGATGCCGCCATGCGCACGACAAACAAAAAGGTCTATGCCATTGGCGATGCTGCGGGCGGGCTGCAATTCACCCATGTCGCAGGTTACCACGCGGGCGTGATCATCCGTTCGATCCTCTTTGGGCTCCCCGCGAAAGCGGACACGGCCCATATCCCTTGGGCGACTTATACCGATCCTGAACTGTCTCAGGTTGGCCTGACCGAGGCCCGAGCCAAAGAGAAATACGGCGACAAGCTTGAGGTGGCGCGGTTCGACTACCATCATAACGACCGCGCCATAGCCGAGCGCAAAACCAAAGGCCGTATCAAACTGATGATCGTCAAAGGCCGTCCTGTGGGCGTGTCCATCGCCGGATACCAGGCGGGTGAGCTTATCAACCTTTGGGCGCTGGTTCTCGCCAACAAGCTCAAAATGAAACAGGTCGCCGCGATGGTTGCCCCGTACCCCACAATCGGGGAGGTTAACAAACGCGCTGCGGGTGCTTATTTCGGCCCGAAACTGTTTGAAAGCGATATGGTCAAGCGCGTTGTGCGCTTCGTCCAGCGCTGGATCCCTTAAGCCGCACCACTTAAACGCGGCAAATCAAGGACGGGACACTCATGCTGAAGTCGCTCTCCGGGCGTTTCTTGATCCTCACCGTCATCTTCGTGATGATCGCTGAGATCCTCATCTTTGTCCCGTCGATTGCACGGTATCGGGAAAGCTATCTTCTGAGCCACCTTGAACGGGCCCAGATCGCTTCGCTGGCGCTTCTCGCCAACGATATGATCGACGAGGAGCTTGAGGATGAGCTACTTGAGAACGCAGGCGTCTTCAACGTTGTGCTGCGCCGCGATGAAAGCCGTCAGTTGATGCTTTCCGCACCGCTTCCAGAGCCCATCTCAGACACGTTTGATCTGCGGGAGTCTCGCGCAGCGCCTCTCATCATGCATGCCCTTGCAAGGCTCTCCAATTCCGAGCCAGAGGTGATCCGCGTGATTGGCAACCCACTGCGCGATGCCGGTCTTCTAATTGAAATTACCATGGAAACGGCGCCTTTGCGGGCCGCGATGATTGACTATGGCCTGCGAATTCTTCTGCTCTCTGCCATTATCTCGGTTGTCACGGCGGCAATGTTGTTCCTTGCGGTGCGGGTTCTATTGGTGCGCCCCATTGAGGGAGTGGTGAACACGATGCAGCTCTACGCTAAGGCGCCAGAAGATGCGCGTCGGATTATTGAACCTACAGCGACGATTACGGAATTGCGGCGCGCCGAAGACGCGCTTGAAATGCTACAGCGTGATCTCACGCAATCGTTGCGCCAGAAGGAGCGTCTGGCTCAATTGGGTGGCGCGGTTGCGCGTGTGAGTCACGATCTACGCAACATTCTCACATCCGCTCAACTCTTCACGGATCGTATCGAGATGAGCGAAGACCCCACCGTGAAACGTATGGCTCCAAAGCTTGTTAACTCGATTACTCGAGCGGTAAACCTCTGCGAAAGCACGTTGGCGTTTGGGCGCGCTGAGGAACCTGCACCAAAGCTTAATCGGGTTTCCCTCAGCAGCCTCGTCGAAGATGTTGTAGAGAGTGAAAAGCTTGCAGTGGGTGAACACGATCTCACCCTCACTGAAGATGTACCGATGCAGATCATGGTGCGCGCGGATCCCGAACAGCTTTACCGGGTTGTCTCGAACTTGGTGCGCAATGCCCGTCAAGCGATCATTGCCACTGGCAAACCTGGAGAAATTGCAATCTCGGCCTGCGAAAATGATGACGGATGGCACATTCGTGTCAGCGACACTGGTCCAGGCCTGCCTACCAAAGCGCAAGACAATCTCTTCAAGGCCTTTCAAGGTGGCGTGCGCAAGGGGGGTTCGGGGCTGGGTCTCGCTATTTCATCTGAGCTCGTGCGTGGGCATGGCGGCACCTTGACCCTTGAGAAAAGCGACGAGAATGGGACGTGCTTCTGCATTAGTTTGCCAAGAGGTGCTGTGGCCGCATAAAGCCCCTGGAAAATCGTGCTTTGACTCTTGCATTGCTGGAAGGCCTGCCGTATTGACGCCCGGCACGGACCGATAGCTCAGCTGGATAGAGTACCTGACTACGAATCAGGGGGTCGGGGGTTCGAATCCTCCTCGGTCCGCCACATTGAAAATTCCTCCCGAAAAAACAGAAATTTAGGCAGTGATTTTGTTCAGGATTTATCCGCCTGAACATTTTTGGTTCGCGGTACGTCCGCAGAAAGCAGCCACTTTTTGTCCGCTTCTTTTGTGTAGCGCTCCGCCTCATCAAGGGATTCGTGACCTTGCTCTTCCCCGACTGGATTGTTCCTCCGCTATGTTTAGGAAAACATAGGAATACCATGGCCGGCAAGCGCCCGAAGCCCGAAGAGATTACCACGAAGTTGGGGAAGACCACTCCACGCCGCGCTCCCAGAACGCTTCGTTGAGTAGTACGAAAGGGACCTGTCTCTTGGTCCAATTCTGTCGAGCCACAGCCCTAGTTAATGTGTCTTGTCAACGACTTCTGGCTATGTTGATGGGCTGACACCGTGCCCGTCGTATTATCTCCTTCGAGATCGCACAAATCGATTTGAAGGTCCTCAGGCACATCACCAGCAATCCTTGCAGCTTCGGACCGCGTTTGTTCGACTGTCACTTTGGTTAGATCAACCACGTCCGAGAAAGACACCCTAGTACCTAATTTTAAGTCGCTTTCAACGCCATGTAGGATCTTGTGGAGTTGTTGCGCCCCGAGCATTGCGCTTGCGCCGGTAACATTATGCAACCGTCCCAGTAACTCACTGTTGTCTAAAGTGTGGTCAGTCCAACAGTTCAATTCTTCAACTAACTCGACAATTTCGGAGAGTATTTTTTCCAGCGTTTGCAAGGCTTTGTCGGAACCTCTTGATGATAGAAGTAGTTCGAACTGTTGCGCGTCGATTACATTCCCGGACTTCGGTAACGCGTCTGCCTCAACCGTTTCGAGCGTTGGTGAGGGCGCCTCAAATACCTTTCGAAGTTGTTCCAACGTGATAGGCTTGATCAGAACACTGTCCATTCCAGCCTCGGCAAACGCATCGTGATCACTAGGGCTCGCATGCGCCGTCTGGGCAACGATCCGAGTATTCTGGTTTGGGCCTTCGTGTTCACGCAATAGGCGCGCAACTTCAATGCCGTCCACGTTCGGCATGCTTATGTCGAGAAGTATCAGATCAAATGGCATAACCATGGCGATCTCGAGCGCTGATGGCCCGTCTGCAACAACGGTCGGGGTGTGTTCGAGACGGCGCACAAGTTCGGCCAGAACTTCGCGGTTGATGGCATTGTCATCCACGACAAGCACAGATTGACCACGTTTCGTCACGACAATGTCGCCAGAAACTTTGCCAACGCTGTCCCGGGTATTGTTGCGTGCGACAGATGTTGTGGTCCTTGTCCGAAGAATGGGCAGTTTGGCACGAAACTCACTGCCGCTGCCAAGGGTACTTTTGACTTCAATCTTGCTGCCCAAGGCTTCTGCGGCAAGAGCCGCGATGCGAAGGCCAAGACCTGTACCTTCAGTGGTCCTGCCGTAAGAGGCATTTATCACTGTGAAGGGCTCAAAGATCTGGTCGAGGTCCGCAGGATCGATTCCAGGGCCAGTGTCAGAGACGCTCAGTTCAAGCATGTCATTGGCGGTTACCTTGGCTCTGATCTTCACGTGACCAGAAGACGTAAACTTCACAGCGTTGCTGATCAGGTTGCTTGCGATCGCGCGCACCATGTTGCGGTCGCTCTCAAGCGTGCTTGCCCCCGCTTCGTCTACGGAAATCATGATTCCGATCCCAGCACCCTGCGCCTGGGAGAGATTTTCGTTGACGATTTCTTCCAGAAGCTCATGCAGGTCGAACTGAGATATTTCGATCTCGACCGTCTGGGCATCCAATCGGCTGACTTCGAGGATATTGTTCACGTGCCCAAGAAGCGTCTTCGCCGAGCCGTCCAGTATCCTGACATATTTAGCCTGATCTTCTGTCAAATCCGTGTTTCGGAACAACTCAATGGTACCGACTATTCCGTTCAAGGGCGTGCGCATTTCATGGCTTAAGACGGACAGGGCTTCTGACTTCCTGGCGTTTGCAGTCTTCGCTGCTTTCAGCGACCCCTCCAACATCTTGTTGTTATCTGACCAGTTTTGCAGCAGCCCATTCAATAGCTCGCGCAGCAGGTCAAGTTCATGCGGTGTCCATCTTGGGAATTTTCGGGCACGCGCGGTCAGATCGCCGTCGCGTACCGCCGTAACAACCTGTGACAGGCTTTCAATCGGCTTGGTCAACAAACCCGACAGTCCCCAGCTGGCCAGTGTGGCGATCAGAAAGCTCAGCGCCAGAAGTTGCGTGACCTGGCTGGCCTCGACGCTGGCGGCCTGACGGAGTTCAGCGATCGGTTGCGGAACCATGACGCCCCATCCTGTTCTGGGGACGGACGTGTATCCAGCGATCATGTCCGCCTGAAGCGGAGGCGAGAAAAATTGCATCACACCGGTTTGTCCGTTGATCATGCGCTGCACGACCTCAAGCCCGGAGGCGTCTTTGGAGGTCTGGGTCCATTGGGCATTGGGATGGGCTAGAACGCGTCCCAAATGATCGACAATCATAGCGTGACCGCGTTCGCCAAAAGCGATCGCTTTTTGTTGCTCGATCAGGAAGTCCGTGTCCATGATGCCGTAAGCGAGCGTAGTTGCGTCAGTCATCTGGCTGAGTATCAGAAACGGTTCGCCTTGAACCTGGACGACACCTGACATTTGCGTTGGACCTGGCCGCGCCTCTTTAAGAACGCGAAGACTCGTGTCTGCATCCAAGGCCCCGAACCCCGCCGCAAACAAAGGCTTCATCTGATCGGTCGAAAGATCAAGAAGAGCAACGTACCGAAAGTCGAAGGTGTTCAGAAGAGTCTGCAAGGCCAACGGGTCGGCTTGGCCACGCGGATCGTTGACCACATAATCAAACGTTGCGATCGCGTCCGCGGCATATCGTTGAAGTGTCGAGGACAGGTTCTGTGCGATAACAAGGTGAG
>JAKVBH010000032.1 GCA_022447495.1 Marinovum sp.
AGGATTAACGCACAGTCTCATTGGCAAAGCTGAAGAAGTATTGGTTGCCCGTGGGGTGGCGGCATCCTTGATGGTGGTGCGCGGTGCCGGGGCGTTGATGAGTGCGCAACAGGCCAAGGAACGCCCAATAGAGACGATTCTGTCTGGCCCTGCGGCGTCAATTGTGGGAGCGCGTTGGCTGACAGGGGTGGAGACGGCGTTGGTCTCTGACATTGGCGGCACAACAACTGACATTGCGCTGTTGCGCGATGGTAAACGCGCACGTGTTGGACGCTATCGAACAATGGTTGAAGCTGTCGCCATGGGGACCCATGGTCTGGGCGGCGATAGCGCAGTGCGCATGCAAGATGGCCTGCGGCGTGGGGTCGATCTAGGACCGGAACGTGTCGTTCCATTGTCGATGTTGGCGCACGACGATCCGAGGGTCATCGCGCATCTCGAAGCGCAACTGCGTGGTCCGGCACCGGGAGAGTATGACGGCAAATTTGTGCGTCAAGTTCTGTTCAATATCCCAGGTTTGGACGGACGAGAAGCCAAGGTCCTCAATCGTATTGATGGTATCATGCCGTTGTCCTCGGTTCTGCGTGCGCGGGTGGAGACACAGGCGCTGGATCGCTTGCGTGCGCGGGGTATCGTTCAAATCGGTGGCGTGACGCCAACGGATGCGAGTCATGTTTTAGGATACAGTAGCGCATTTGACACCGAGGCTGCGCGGCTGGGTCTCACTTTGATGGCGCGGCGTCGCGCCGGTGACGGTATGCCTCTGGCCGATACGCCCGAAGGTATGGCGCGCCTTATCGAGGCGGAACTGCATCGTCGCACAGGCGTTGCTCTTATCGAAGCGGCGCTGTCTGAAGAGCCGTTGGACGAGAGCGCTCCGCAGGACTTGGCCGAGCATATTTTGATGACCTGCGCTTTTGCCCAGCACTCTGGTTTGCTTAAACTCTCTGCTGTGGTGAGTGTGCCGGTTGTGGGTTTGGGTGCCTCGGCGTCCACCTATTACCCAGAGGTGGGCCGTCATCTTGGTACTGAGATGTTGTTGCCTGAGCATGGAGGCGTGGCCAATGCGATTGGAGCTGTGGTGGGTCGGATCACGATGCGTCGATCTGGGACGGTGACCTCCCCCTCTGAGGGGCTTTATCGGGCGCATATGCCGGGTGGTCCGTCGGATTTCTCGACGTCGGAAGCCGCGATAAATGCCATGTCCGAAGCTTTGTCTTCGGAGGCTGAAGCGGCTGCGCTTGTCGCTGGGGCCGCAGAAGTCGACGTGACTGTCGCCCTTGATGTGCGCAAGGCCCAGATCGAAAGCCGAGAGGTTTTTGTTGAAGCTGAACTTCGGGTTGAAGCCAGCGGCCGTGCCCGCGTCGCGCGTTTATAAAGAGCTATTTGCGGTTGTGTAGGCTTGCCGGGTGGACCCCGCGCGGACTCAATAAACACTGCACACAAGAGACTAGTTAACACCATTACCAATGCGCGGCGCCCATCCGACCTTTGACTCCAAATTAAGAACAAATGATGAATATAATACCTCGACTCACCACCTCATAGCCATTTCTTTGCCATGAACTGATTAGGAGCCCATGTTTGCTGAGCTATCGATTACGTCGAATTTTACCTTTCTGACCGGCGCCTCCCATCCGGAGGAATACATGCGCCGTGCTGCAGAGATGGGGATGGATGCGATTGCGATTGCCGATGAAAATTCGGTGGCGGGGATCGTGCGCGCCCATACAGAGGCGTGCGACATTTCCCGTCGCGTGAAAGAGAGGGCGGAGTGGGACGATGCCCATGGTTTGATTGGTCCGCCGTGCCCTTGGTCTACTGAAGTGGGTGTCATCCGGCGGGCAACGCCTCGGCTGATCCCGGCGGCGCGGTTGGTTTTTACCGAAGGGTTGGAAATCACTGTAATTGCACAGACGCGCAAAGGCTGGGCGAGCTTATGCCGGTTGATTTCCTTGGGTCGGCTCAGGGCCGAGAAGGGGGACTGTGTCCTACATTTGTCTGATCTGATCCAACTTGGGACTGATGGGTTGGTGCTTTTGCTTCATGCGCCCGACACTCCGTCTCCAGCGTGGCACAAACACGTCCGGCGGCTACGCTATCATGTGCGCGCTGATGTCCATCTGCTCATGGGGCCACAGTATGATGGGATGGATCATGGGCGATTTGCGCAGATGGCCGATTTGGGGCGTGACCTTCGCCTGCCGTTGATTGCTTCTGCGCTGCCGATGATGCATCACGGACGGCGGCGACGGTTGGCCGATGTGCTAACAGCGGTCCGGCTGGGGTGTACGGTTGATCGGTTAGGCCATGCCGCGCTTCTGAATGCGGAACAAAGGCTGCGCTCAGAGCGCGAGATGGGCCGTATCTTCCGTGACTACCCCGAGGCTCTGGCGCGGTCAGGTGAGATTGTGAGCGCGTGCACCTTCTCGCTTGATGATCTTCGGTATGAGTACCCTTCCGAGATTGCCGATGGCGAAAGCCCGTCTGATCGGCTGCGCAGGTTGGCGATCCACGGCCTCAACTGGCGCTATCCCGATAGTGCGCCAGAGAAGGTTCGGGCCATGATGGAACATGAGCTCACCCTCATAAGTAAACTGAAGTACGAGCCCTATTTTCTCACCGTGCGCGATGTGGTGGCCTTCGCGCGTTCGCGTGGCATCCTATGCCAGGGGCGGGGCTCGGCGGCCAATTCAGTGGTGTGCTTTTGCCTTGGTATCACTTCGGTGAGCCCCGAGATCGGCACAATGGTCTTTGAACGGTTTGTGTCCGAGGCGCGTAATGAGCCACCGGATATCGACGTCGATTTCGAACATGAGCGTCGCGAAGAGGTCATTCAACACATCTACAAACGCTATGGCCGTCACCGAGCGGGACTTTGTGCCACGGTCATCCACTATCGTGGCAAACGGGCGATCCGCGAGGTGGGTGCGGCCATGGGACTCAGCCAAGACACCATTGGCGCGCTGAGTTCGCAGCTTTGGGGGTTCTTCTCGACCACAGGGATTGAAACCGAACGCATGGCCGAAATTGGCCTAGATGCGCGCGACCCGGCGCTCGCCCAGACCATCGAGCTTGTCCATGAGATCGTGGGCTTTCCTCGACATCTCTCGCAACACGTGGGTGGGTTCATCATGACCGAGGGTCGGTTGGATGAGTTGGTCCCGGTGGAGAACGCGACGATGGAGGATCGCACGGTTATCTGTTGGGACAAAGACGACATCGACAGCCTCGGCATCCTCAAGGTCGATGTACTTGCCCTTGGGATGCTCTCGTGCATTCGCAAAAGCTTTGATCTTCTACACCAGCACCATGGCCAGGAGTGGAGTCTTGCCACTCTCCCGGCTGAGGACCCGGTGGTCTATGACATGCTGTGTCGCGCCGATAGTATTGGCGTGTTCCAAGTCGAGAGTCGGGCCCAGATGAACTTTCTGCCGCGTATGAAGCCGCGGTGTTTTTATGATTTGGTGATCGAAGTGGCGATCATCCGGCCTGGGCCAATTCAAGGGGACATGGTCCACCCCTATATCCGCCGCCGCAATGGCGAAGAGCAGGTGAGCTTTCCCTCTGATGAGTTGGGTGAGGTGCTGGGTAAGACGCTCGGTGTGCCGCTCTTCCAAGAGCAAGCCATGCAGATCGCCATCGTGGGTGCCGGGTTCACCCCCGAAGAGGCGGATCGCCTGCGTCGCTCGCTCGCAACGTTCAAGAAACATGGCAATGTTTCCGAGATGCGCGGGCGCTTCCTGCGGGGGATGAAGGCCAATGGCTATGATGACGATTTCGCGGAGCGGTGCTTTAGTCAGATCGAGGGCTTCGGATCTTATGGCTTCCCCGAAAGCCACGCGGCGAGTTTCGCGCTTTTGGTCTATGCCTCGGCGTGGATCAAATGCCACCATCCCGGCATCTTCGCCTGTGCGCTTTTGAACTCTCAACCCATGGGCTTTTATGCCCCGGCTCAGATCGTGCGCGATGCCCGTGAACACGGCGTGACCGTGTGGCCGATCTGCATCCAGAATTCCTATTGGGACAATGTGATGGAGCCCGATGGGCGTGGCGGCCTGGCCCTGCGCCTTGGCTTTCGGCAGGTCAAGGGCCTGAAGGAAGAGGATGCAGCATGGATTTGTGCGGCGCGGGGCAATGGGTATCGCTCGGTCACCGATGTCTGGCGCCGTGCGGGGCTTGGTATTGCGGTGATTGCACGGTTGGCAGAGGCCGATGTCTTTGCCGATCTGATGACCCGACGTGAGGCGCTTTGGGAAGCCAAAGCGCTCAGCGGCGATGGAGAGCTACCGCTTTTCTCAGGCGATATGGACGGCGAGGCCATCTTCGAACCCACGGCACATCTCCCGCAGATGACCATGGGCGAAGAGGTGGTCGAAGATTATGTGGCCACAAGGCTCAGCCTCAAAGCCCACCCCATGGCACTCCTGCGCGAACGGCTCACGCCCGATCTCCGCCAAACCCGCCCGCGCGAGCATTTTAAAGCACCGGATTTTTCAAAGATCAGCTATACGCGCGGCAACCCGGATTAAGAGGCGAAAGGCTACTTTCTCTTACACCAGATATTCATCTGGCAAAAATATCCCCGCCGGAGGCTTCCGCCCTCAATCACACAGACAAACAGCCCTTAGCTTGCGATATCGACGTGGTCCTGGCGCAGGATGTTCTTTTGCACTTTGCCCATTGTGTTGCGCGGGAGCGCATCGAGTTGGACATAGTGCCGGGGGTGTTTGAAGCGGGCCAGTGCCTCATCCACGCGGGCTTTCAGCGTGTCGATCTCACAGGTTTCATCACCCACAATCGCCGCCACAACCGTCTCGCCAAAGTCGGCATGTGCCACGCCAAAGACCGCACTTTCCACGATGCCGGGGCAGTCGTTGAGCACGTCTTCGATCTCTTTCGGATAGATGTTGTAGCCGCCAGAGATAATGAGGTCCTTGGCCCGGCCCACAATGGTAATGCGGCCGTCTTCATCTGATGTGGCGAGGTCACCCGTGAGGAAAAAGCCATTGTCGCGAATTTCTTCGGCGGTCTTTTCGGGCATCTTCCAATAGCCTTGGAACACGTTGGCGCCACGGACTTCGATCATGCCGATTTCACCTTTGGGTAGCTCTTCACCTGTCGCTGGATCGGTGACTTTGACCTCCACGCCAGGCAACGCATAGCCCACGGTTCCGGCGATTCGGGCGCCGTCGTAAGGGTTGGACGTAATCATATTTGTTTCAGTCATCCCGTAGCGTTCTAGGATGCGGTGCCCGGTACGGCCCTCAAACGCTTCATGTGTTTCTGCCAAAAGCGGCGCAGAGCCGGAGATGAACAAACGCATGTTTGAGGTTATGTCTTTGGTGAATCGAGGCTCATCCAAAAGGCGAGTGTAGAACGTCGGTACGCCCATCATCAAAGTAGATTGGGGCAGCTCTTCGAGTAACTTGTCGCGATCAAACGCCGACATAAGACGCACTCGCGCACTGGCAAGAAGCGACGTGTTTAGGGCCACAAAAAGTCCATGGGTGTGGAAAATAGGAAGCGCGTGCAGGAGCCTGTCCTGGTCGTTGATTTGCCATAGATTGATGAGGCTCTGCGCGTTGGAGAGCAGGTTCTCGTGGGACATCATCGCGCCTTTGGATCGGCCTGTCGTCCCCGACGTATAGAGAAGCGCTGCGAGGTCGTCTTTACTACGTGCTCGTGTCTCAAACGTGCAGGGTTTTTTGTCTGCCGTTGCGCTGAGTGTGCCAAGTTCGCCCAAAGAAAACAGTGTCCCGTTGTTGGCCTCCGCCAAGCCCGCAAGCGTCTCCACATCCTTGGCATCGCAGACAATGACCTTGGGTGCGGCGTCGCCTACGAAATAGGTCAGCTCCGCTTGGGTATATCCTGTATTAAGTGGGACATATACGCCGCCAGCTTGCACCGTGCCCGCATAGAGGGCAACCGTATCTACGAGCTTAGGAGCTTGGACAACGACGCGGTCACCGGGCGTCAGACCCGCCTCTGTCAAAACATGCGCGATCTGCGCCGCGCGCGCAACAAAACTGGTGTAGGTGACCGTGCTACCGTCATCGAGATCGAAGAACACAGCGTCGTTGCGGGCATTGCGCGCAAAAATGGCGTCATAGAGAACGTTGGTCACAGGCTCGGTTCCTTCGTGCATTGCGGAAGAGGCGCGTTGACTAGGGTTTGCACCTCTTTTGCCGTAGTGACAACGCCACCCGCGGCAAAGTCTTCATGGTGTCGCTCGGTTGTGTTCAAGTCATAGAGGTGGCTCTGTTTCTCAAATTGGGATTTGAGAGTATTTGCCCTTATCCCGGAATGACTTATCCTACAGGCTCAGTGATAGGTATGCCCAGTGTTGTGGCGCGAGTCGGCGAACAGTTTTCAAGTGTCGTGCCGGAAGATCAGCATGCAGAGATTGCGGTGATCTTTATCAATAACAACATCGGCTTTTTTTGGGGATCGGCCAGCTAGCCAATATCAATCTCGATGCCTATCCATCGGAACGGTTTGGTTTTGTAGCCGGTGTGATATCTGACGGAGCCGACGGTTCTTCGCACCGATTAGCGAACCAATCCAGAGTTCCCTGGGAGAGCGGTAGCGCCCAAGGCTGAACCAAAATCTTCTCCTGATGAAGAGAAAACCCAATAAAATACAATGACACCTAACGTAGAATAACGAGTATTATCCATTGTTATGGCAACAAATCCTCCAAGGAGGATGCTCAGTATTTATAGTCGAATCTTCAAACCCATAAAAATTTGCCACCTGTGTAAGTTGTCAACAATAAGTTAGAAGCTGGAACCACAGCTAAAGCTGTTTGCGGCTATACCTACTTCCCCAAGAGTGCCAGCACTTGCAACGGCGGCAACGATACTGAATCTTCTTGTTGCGATATCGTCTACTGGACTACCGCTATTGTTTATATCGAGCGCGGTTTTCCAAATACCACCATTAGAATATCCACCGCCACGGGCTACCACTCTTTCAAGACCCTTGGATAACCAACCGGCGCCAAAGGATGAGGTGTCGAAGAGATCATCGGAAAAGGATGTTTAGGATAAGCTAGACATTTTCATGTCTCACCTTCGGTTTCGACAAAGTCGTGATAACCTGACCTAACTTGATGTTTGTCGGGATCGCTTCCGGCGGCTCATTCGATGTTCGTAGTTCGTTTTTCCGCGGCACTTGCAAATAGTCTTATGGTCGGTTTGATGAGGGGCTTGTAGGCATAGCGCAAGAACCAACCGGGAAAGAATGTACCTCTTTCTTCATAGGCAACACGGGCACGCGGATGTTCCATAAACCGAAACCCTGAAGGCCGATATCCTGGATTTTGCACATAGAATGCAATTCGATTGATATACTTGATATTCTTATAACCATAATGGTCTGGCGCAATCAGGCGAAGCGGAGCGCCATGTTCCCCGGATAAAGGTTGGTCGTTCAAGCGATCCGCCAAGATGACGTTATCTTGCAAAAGATCGCGTAGCGGTAGGCTGCTTCTGGCACCATCTCGCGCCTTGAGAATGACAAAGGTTGCATTGTCATCCGGTTTCGCCATGGGGCAAATGAGCTGCTCAAAGACATGTTTGAACAGTATGCCTTCCCATTTCAAACCAAGGCTGCTCCATGTCGTTACACAATGAAAATCGGCAACGATATTTACTCGTTTCAGTTCGCCGAGTTCCTTGCCCAGTGTCAGCTCGTGCCCTACGTCTCCGCAGATGTGAAGTTGGGGCTTTTCCATTTGATTGGGAAATCGATTGGCAAATTGCGTGAGGCCGAATCTTGGCATCTTGCCAATGTTGAATTGACCTCTGGGCAGTGTCGATGACATTCGCTGTGTCCTTTAATCGTTCTTTTTGGAGGCCGATTCGTGAGCTACTGCTTAGTCAGTCATCTGTTCTTCACCGGCCAGACCTGAGTGGTCCAGATTTAAGGAGCTCAGAAAATCTGCTATCTGAACGCGTGCTTTGCCGCTGTTTACTGCTATAGCCAAACTATTCTGTCAGCATTTTCAGTAGGAAGAGAACAAAACGCAAGTGCCTGTTTTAAAGCATGAGATTTCTTCGGACGGACTCCACAAGCCCCGCTTTGCGATCGGTTTGGTAGCTGTGCCCTCGGCGACTAGCATGATCATTGCGCCCTTGACGAATTTGATCATTTATTCCCTCATAGCTGGGCAATCTATGGGCGACACGTTCTTGGCGGTCCATCAGTCGAACTTTTGGATCATCATGCTCGTCTCCGTGCCGCTGATGCTTCTGGTGCTCTTCGTCTTGATCGACTTCCCAAAGAGTTTGGCGTCGCTGCAATGTAGTCAACGATCATAAATTTACAAACTTAGAAGGTGCTAATTCACGGATTTTTATGTGCTCTTATGATCCGCGCCCTAAGTATAAGCGCAACCGCATGAAGGGATAGCACTATGTTTCGAATGGCTCTGATCGTTACTGCGTTGACCGTGTCTACGGCGCAGGCCGACCTTGCGGTGCGCTTTATTGAAGGCGCGCCAAAGGACCAGTTTCGGATCATGAACTTGTCCGAATGCCCAACCGGGCCGATCAAGGTCACCATTGATCTCGCGGGTTCGGCTGCAGGTTTGATTTTCGATACGACGGCGGCCGGCGCGGGCGTCGAAGTGTTCCAACCCCTGCAACTTGCCGATGGCTCAGAATACGTGCGCGAATTGCCGACGATAATCGATGGCGATACCGCGATGACGTTATCCTTACTCTCCATTCCTGGTGATGGGACTGTGTCGGTCACCGTGGACGTGGACGATACGATGGCACAAAGCGTGCTTGGTCAAATCCGTGTCGCGGGAAGCGAGATATTCGGTGCGGAGGTTACCCTCAGGGCCGAAAACTATGACGGTATCACAATGCCATTCTCCACACGGGGCCGCATGACATTGCCTACGGCGGGCTGCACCAACTCCTAACTGTCTTGCAGTTTGGGCGCAGGCTGTCCGAGTGAAAGAGACGCCTCTGAAAACTGAAAGGGTGAACGAACGCCCGGTATACCATCGGTCTCGATCTGCATGCCACGGGCCCGAACCTGTGGGTCTTCAAACACTTCATCCATTGTATTGATGGGTCCGGCTGGAATGCCGTGTGCTTCGCACGCGTTGAGCAAGTCAGTCTTGGCCCAAGTCAGTGTTTTTTCTGTCAAACGCCGGGTCATTGCATCGCGATTGGCAAGGCGGTCGGCGTTACTGACATAGTCGGATTCCGTGACCATGTCGGCCAGGTCAAGGACAGCGCAAAGCCGCTGGTATTGTCCGTCGTTGCCCGTTGCGATGATGATGTGTCCATCGGCGCAATCAAACACCTGATACGGCGTGAGGTTCATGTGGGCATTGCCCATCAGCCCCGGGGCTACACCGGTCGTCAGATAATTCATCGCCTGATTTGCTGTTATGGCTACAGCGGTGTCGAGCAGGCTCATGTCGATATGCTGACCCCGGCCAGTCGTATTGCGTTGGTGCATGGCGGCCAGGATCGCGCTCACGGCATAGACCCCGGTGAAGATATCTGTGATGGCCACGCCGCATTTTTGGGGTTGGCCGCCTTTTTCACCAGTGATCGACATCAACCCCGACATCCCTTGGATGATAAAGTCATACCCCGCGCGGTGGGCATATGGTCCGCTTTGGCCAAAGCCAGTGATCGAGCAATAGATGAGGCGCGGATTCACTTCCGAGAGGCTGGTGTAATCAAGCCCATATTTTGCCAGCCCACCGACTTTGAAGTTTTCGATAAACACATCTGCCTGGGCGATCAGCTCCAACACTCGAGCCTGGCCCGCGTCATCCCGCAGATCCACGACTTCAGAGGTTTTGCCACGATTGGTGGAGTGAAAGTATGAGGCAGAGGTATCGCCTTCGCGTTCCACAAATGGTGGCCCCCATTTGCGCGTGTCATCGCCAGCTGCGCTTTCGAGTTTATGCACTTGGGCGCCCAAATCCGCCAAAGTCTGGCCCGCCCAAGGTCCGGCTAGGACACGTGCCAGTTCAATGACTTTTATTCCCTCAAGCGGCGCTGACATCACATGTCCTGCAAAATCGCAGTGGTCGAGAGCGCGCGTGGGTCCACATGCAGGTTGATCAAGGCAGGTACTTTCGCCGCACGCGCTTGGGCAAATGCATCTGCAAAATCTTCGGTCCGGGTCACAGTGAGCCCAAGTCCGCCATAGCTTTCAGCCCAGGCGGCAAAGTCTGGATTCTTGAGCCGTGTGCCTGAGACACGTCCGGGGTATGTCTTTTGTTGGTGCATGCGGATTGTGCCGTACATACCGTTGTTGATAACCAGAACGATGACCTTGGCGCCGTATTCGCAAGCAGTGCCGAACTCTTGGCACGTCATCTGAAAACATCCGTCGCCTGCGAAGCAGATGACATCTCGCTCCGGGTGCTCCAAAGCTGCAGCAATGGCAGCGGGGAGGCCATAACCCATGGAGCCAGAGGTCGGCGCAAGTTGCGTGCGCCAGCCGCGGAAGCAGTAGTAGCGGTGCAGCCATCCTGCGTAATTGCCTGCGCCATTGGTAACGATCGCGGTGCCGTCGAGCGTCTCCCTTAGCTGGGCGAGGACCTGTTCCATCTTCAGATCGCCCGGCGTTTCTTGTGGGTTTTGCCAAGCTGTGTAAGAGGCTTTGAGCGCGGCCACATGTTCATTGCGCTCGGTTTTGGGCGCGGTCCCACTCTGTGCCAGTTGAACCGCGACATCGGCGGGCCGTGCGGCCACCGCGCGTGTTGGATGGTACACCCGGCCCAATTCATTGGCGTCGCTGTGCACATGGATAAGCTTTTGCTTTGGTACGGGCGAAGACAAAAGCGTGTAACCCGATGTCGTCATCTCGCCCAAGCGCGGTCCAAGGGCCAGCAGAACATCTGCCTCGCGGACGGCTCTTGCCAACTTTGGGTTCGGTCCTATACCCACGTCGCCGACGTAATTGGGGTGCCGGTTGTCGAGGTAGTCTTGGCATCGGAACGCAACGCCAACTGGGATTTGCGCCGTTTGAGCAAAAGAACCGAGAGCATCCCGCGCCTCCGGTGTCCATCCGCCGCCGCCCACCATGACGAAGGGTCGTTCCGCGTTGCTCAGTGTTTCGTGGATCGAGGCGATGTCGGCATCGCTCGCCATGCCGTGAGGGATTGTGGCCGGAGGCACATCAACGACCTCGGCTTGAGAAGACAGCATGTCTTCAGGCAGTGCCAGGACCACAGGGCCAGGACGGCCTGAAAGCGCGGTATGGAATGCGCGCGCGATGTACTCGGGTAAGCGATCCGTGCGATCGATCTCAGCGACCCATTTGGCGAGTGGGCCAAACATTGCCCGGTAGTCGACTTCTTGGAAGGCTTCGCGGTCACGTTGATCGCTGGCCACTTGGCCAACAAATAAGATCATTGGTGTGGAATCTTGAAAGGCGATGTGTACGCCCGCGCTGGCGTTCGTGGCGCCTGGGCCGCGAGTGACCAAGGCAATGCCGGGCTGACCCGTCAGCTTGCCATGGGCTTCGGCCATCATTGCAGCACCGCCTTCATTGCGGCTAACAACGGTCTCAATATTGCTTTCATAGAGCCCATCAAGTGCAGCAAGATAGCTCTCACCCGGCACACAATACACACGTGTAACGCCGTTTATTTTGAGCGCATCTACTAGGATTTTTCCGCCATGGCGCATGTCAGATGTCTTTCATTGCGGCAAGAAATTGCGTGACTTCTTCCACGCTGTTGTAGTGGCATAGCGAGACACGCACGCAGCTCTCCTGTCCCAGAGGCGTGAGAATGTTGCCGGAGTAGTGATCGGCTTTGCGGACGTGCGTGCGGATGCCTTGTGCATTCAGTTTGGTCACGATCTCCTCTGAATCAAGATCATCTTTCCAAAAACTGACAAGGCCCTCACGCGCTGGTGTGTCTGTGTCGCCCACAATCGAGATACCCTCCATATCGGCAAGGCCAGGCAAGTTGCCGGTGCCTTTGAGCATAACGTTTGTGAGGTGTTTTTCGTGGTCATGGATCGCGCGTCCGGCGGCTTCGATGCGATCACGGGGGGCTGTGGCGTCACTCACTTGTCCACCGAGCCAATCGAAGTATGCCACCACGTCCGAGAAGGTTGCGTAGCTGCCCACATCGCGGGTGCCAAGTTCCCATTGGTCCGACGGTCCACCGACCAAAGCGTCATGGGACAGATCGGCGACACGAGGGCTGATCCATGCGAGGCCATAGCCGTGGCGCGAGAAGCATTTGTAGGGCGAAACTACATATGCATCCACGCCCGCAGCGCTTACGTCAATTTGGCCGTGGCTGGCGTGTTGGATGCCGTCCACAAAGATCAGGCACTCCGGGCTAATGGCGCGAATGGCGGCGGCTATGCCCTCAAGGTCCATGCCCATGCCGGTTACTGGCGAAGTGTGCAGGATCGTCGCCACGCGGACATCCGGCTTGATATAGGCCGCGTAATCATCCGGCGTGACGAGGCCGCGGGCATCGTCATGGGGCACGGCGATATATGAACTTCCGGCCTCTTGGCACCAGCGTTCGCAGGCGGAGCGCGACGCGGGATGCTCAACGGTGGACCCAATAACTGGAGCGCTTTTGTTGGCGAGTATCATGGCGGACAAAATGCGGAAGGTCAGTTCTGTGCCGCTTTCGCCCACGAAGATCTGACCGTCTTTGGCATTGAAGAGCGTCATCGCGTCGGCTTTGGCTTTGGCGATGATTTCAACGGCGGCTTGGCCAGCGGGATTGGCGCGCCCGGGGTTGTCGGGCAGGGCGGCAAACTTTGCGGATGTGGCCACAACGTCATTAAGCGTGAGCGCGCCACCTGCGTTTTCAAAAAAGATGCGTGGGCCTTGGAATGGGCAGTCTTCAACATGGGCAAACCGCGCACGGATATCTTTGAGGAGGCTGTCGTCAAACATTAATCGAACCTTTGGATGGTGACGCCTGTGGTTTCAAGCGCAGCACGGACGGAGGCTGCAAGCTCAACCGCTTCGGCTGTGTCGCCATGCAGGCAAATCGTGTCAATTTTGGCTGGGATGCGTTTGCCCGAGGTGGAGATGATGGCGCCTTCGCGGATCATTTCTGCCATGCGGGGTCCTGCAAGTGTGGGATCATGGATTACGGCGCCAGGGATCTTTCGATCAACCAAGGTGGCATCGTCGTTGTAGGCGCGGTCTCCGAAAATCTCGCCTCGCCAGGTGAGGCCCAGTTCCTTTGCAGCGGCTTGTTGAGCCGTTTCTGCGATGACCATCACGCGGATGTTTGGTGTGATCGCCCTAACGGCGCCGTAGCACGCGCGTGCCATTTCGATGTCTTCGGAACACATATTGGCCAAAGCACCGTGAAGTTTGACGTGATGGAGTTGCAGCCCGGCTGCTCGGGCCATCCCTTCGGCTGCGCCGATTTGGTAGGTCACCAGATTGGCGAGTTCCGCCGCAGAGAGCGACATGCGCCGACGTCCGAATCCTTGGATATCTGCAAAACCTGGGTGCGCGCCTACGGAAACGGATTTTTCGCGCGCTAAAGCAAAGGTTTTTGCCATCACGTCCGGATCTGAGGCATGCAGCCCGCAGGCCACATTGGCGGAGGTGATAATACCAAGAAGTTCAGCGTCGCGGCCCATGACCCACGGTCCGTAGCTCTCTCCTAGATCAGCGTTGAGATCGACGCGCATGATTGCCCCAAACAGAATGGCTACCCAGCCGGTGCCAGAGAGCCACTAATCTTTGGAACTGTCCAGAGGCTTCAGATACGCAGGAATGGTTGCGCGAGACGCGGGATCAACCCGGAGAAGCGAAGCGGCGCGTCGGTGACCGCAAGACAGATACAGTCTTCGGCAATGTCCGCAACGGGCGTGTGGTGATGATCTTCGGTCGCGACTTCCATGTCGCCCGGGCCGAAGTAGTCTTCGTCATCCCGAAAAGCACCGCGCAGGACAAGTGTCAGCTCTGTGCCGCGGTGGCCATGATCCGGCATGGCTGTGCCGGCAGGGATATAGAGAAGACGAGCGCTACCCTGGCCATTGGTGTCCAACATCGCTTGTTTCACGCCCATCCCGACGGAGCGCCACTTTACGTCCGACAATGCGCCGCCGATGTAATCGTGAAGCGGTGCAGGCAAACGGTTTTCATCATCGGCCGACGGTGTTGGCGCAATCGGTTCTGGCGTCGACAGCACGTCGGATTGGATAAGCGCCATCGTGTCCGCAAAGCTGGTCGCACTCAACTGTGCTTGCCCGACATTGTCCAACATTGAGCCACCTACGGCTTCCAAGCTTTCGACATGGGCACGACAAGTGTCGCACATCGAAACGTGGGCCGCGATGGCTAGGCTAAACGCCTCAGGTAGGCTCCCCGCGGCATAGGCCAAAAGAAGCTCTTCTGTAGGGTGGTGTTTGATCGTTTCACTCATGGCGTGTCACTTAATTGCATGGCGCAAGCGTTCCAGCGCCAACCTAATGCGAGACTTGATTGTTCCCAGCGGGAGACCGGTGGCTAGTGCGATCTCACTGTGGCTAAGATCACCGAAGTATGCCTTCTGAATCAAGTCCCTTTGTTTCTCGGGCAACGCAGCGATAGCGCGACCCAGTTGCTCACTCTCTTCATTCAGGGCCAAAACATCCGCCTGATCGGGTTCCTCTTCGGGCCCCCAAGACAGCTCTTCCGGCTCTGGCCTGCGCTGTTTACGCAGGTAATCGATTTTCTTATTCCGTGCGATTGTGTAAATCCAAGTTGACACGCTTGCGCGGGACGGATCAAAAAGATGAGCCTTTTGCCACAAGGTCGCCATGACCTCTTGAGTACACTCCTCAGCGAGGGTTGCATCGCTTCCCGAGCGCATCAAAAACGCCTTAACGCGGGGCGCGAAATGGGCAAACAGCTCAGCGAAAGCGGATTGATCTCGCGCATCCCGAATCCGGACAACATGCGAGACCCATTCAACTTTTACCGTTGTCTCTTCCAAAACGTCGTATTCCTTCGCGTCAGCGGTTACGCGGCTCGGTGTGGCTTGCGACCTAAACGGCTTCGCCAAGGTCGCAGTATCCCATACATGATCACGTGTCGCTAACATATTCCATGTACGTCAGCGCTCCCGTAGCGGATCACTTCGGGATACAGAAATGTTTTTTGCATCCAATCGTGACATCTCTGCGTAGCTACCGTCAACAACACTAGACACAATCGGGAAAGACCACCATGCCTTTTGAACCTCGCGGCGCCGAAACGCGCAGAATTGCCGTCATTGGCGCAGGTATTTCAGGCATGGGCGCAGCGCACATGTTGGCAGAAGATCATTCAGTAACACTTTTTGAGGCCGAACCCCGTCTGGGTGGGCACGCGCGCACCGTTATCGCTGGGAAAAACGGGAATCAGCCGGTGGATACAGGCTTCATCGTTTTCAACTACGCCAACTATCCGCACATGGCGAAGCTCTTTGCCGATCTCGAAGTCCCCGTGACCAAATCTGATATGTCGTTCTCGGCCTCTCTTAAAGGTGGAAAGATAGAGTACGGTTTGCACAGCTTTGGCGCGCTCTTTGCTCAGAAGAAAAACCTGCTAAATCCTGCGTATCTGCGCATGGTGCATGACATCTTCAAATTCAACGCGACCGCGGTTGACGCTGCGCAGGATCGCACGGTGCCCCTTGGGACCTTCCTCGACCGTCTCGGCATGGGCGATTACTTCCGCGAATATTACTTGTTGCCGCTATCCGGTGCGATCTGGTCAACACCGATCGAAAAGATCATGGATTTTCCGGCTTATGCGTTGGTCCAATTCTTTGAGAACCACGCTCTGTTGCACCACACCGGCCAGCACCAATGGTACACCGTTGATGGTGGTTCAATCGAATACGTGCGCCGTTTGGAAACGTCGATGCTGACCAAGGGCGTTTCTTTGAGGTTGGGCGCCCCAATCGAGGCGGTGCGCCGGTTCTCCCATGCCGTTGAGATCAAGCCGTGGGGCGGCGAGTGGGAGCAATTTGACGAAGTTGTTTTTGCGACCCATTCGGATGACAGCCTGTCATTGCTTGCCGATCCCAGCACCGCGGAACAACGCGCTCTTGGCAACTTCCTCTATCAGCCCAACGATGTTGTTCTGCACGCGGATGACTCTGTCATGCCCAAACGGCGCATCACCTGGGCCTCCTGGAATTACACCGAGGATGCACACCCAGAGCAGGAGCGAATCGACCTGACCTATTGGATGAACCGGCTGCAGCCACGTATCCCACAAGACGACCCGATGTTTGTCACGCTCAACGCTCGTCGCGATATCCGCGACGAGTTGATCTATGACCAAGTGACCCTGCGCCACCCGGTCTACGATCTAGATGCATTGGCCGCGCAAGAAGACGTGCGCAGCTTCAACGGCACAAATCGCACGTGGTTCTGTGGTGCATGGATGAAGAATGGCTTTCACGAGGATGGGCTGTCGTCGGCGGTCGATGTGGTCGAACGCATCCGCGCGGAATCACGCCTTCAGATGGCGGCAGAATAATGGGCGCGGTTGATCATATCGAAGGTCACACATGGCACGGTCGCAAAGGCGGCACACAAAATGCGTTCCGCTATTCCGTGGATTTTGTGATGCTTGACGCAGAAGCCAAGGACGTGCGCACGCCTTGGCTTTTTCGTCGCAATGGGCGTGGTCTCACCTCGCTTTTGGACAAGGATCACGGCGGCCAACCCCATGAGGGTCGCGGTGCCGCTTGGGCGCGTGAGGTTCTCGAAGCCCATCAGATCCACCTTGATGGTCCGCTGATGCTCTTGGCCCAACCACGGGTCCTTGGACATGTCTTTAACCCGGTGAGCTTTTGGCTTGCTTATGATGCCGGTCATGCGCTCAAGGCTGTTATTTCCGAAGTGACCAATACATATGGCGACCGGCATTCCTACCTGTGCTATCACCCCGATCTGCGCACAATTGAGCCGCATGACAAACTGCGCGCCGATAAAATCTTCCACGTCTCGCCGTTTCAACCCATCGAAGGTGGCTACACCTTCCGCTTCGATATCCGGGATGACCGTATTGGTGTTTGGATTGACTATTCCTCGGGCAAGGGTGGACTTATCGCGACTCTGACTGGTGAGCGCAAAGAGATTTCGAATGCGTCAATATTGCGGGCTGTGATCCGGCGCCCTTTGGGGTCGCGTCGTGTACTTGGTCTGATCCATTGGCAAGCCCTGAAGCTCTGGTTCAAAGGAGTGCGGTTCCGCTCGCGCCCTGAGCCGCCCACGCAAGAAGTGTCACGATGACCACAGCCATCTCAACAGATATCGCAGAATGCCCCCGTTTGGGGGCTTATGCGTTGTTTGCTGGAGTGCTGGCCGCAGCGGGGTTGCCGCTGTACATCCATGCGCCAAAGTTCTTTGTCGACAATTATGGCGTGTCGCTGGCTGCGCTGGGGGCCGTGTTGTTCGCCCTTCGCCTACTAGATATCGTTCAAGACCCGTTCTTTGGATGGCTTGCACAGCGTCTCAAGCATCGCAGACGTATGACAATTGCTCTCGGAGCTGCTCTGCTTGGTGGTTCGATGCTGGGGCTTTTTGCTGTGACTCCGCTTTTTGACCCGCTGTGGTGGTTTGCGTTGATGCTTACGGGCGTGTTCTCGGGCTTTAGCTTTCTGACGATCACCTTCTATGCCCAAGGCGTGGCGACGGCTGGAGCCCTCGGTCAAAGCGGCCATTTGCGTTTGGCGCGCTGGCGCGAAACGGGAGCGTTGATTGGTGTGTGCCTGGCGGCAATTGCCCCGGTGCTTTTGGCCAAGCTCTTGAACGCGCCTTTTGCAGGGTTCGCGATCCTTTTTGCCGCACTTACCTTATGTGCCGTTGTGACCATGGGGCAAGAGTGGACGACAAGCGAGGGCGCCACCGACGGAGACAGTGGCTTTGGCCTGGTCCTCGCCGACGCACCCGTGCGACGATTGCTGTTAATTGCTTTCGTCAATGCAGCACCGGTGGCTGTGTCCTCGACGCTTTTTTTGTTCTTTGTCGAGAGCCGGTTGGCCGCGCCAGGCATGGAAGGCGGCTTGCTCCTTCTTTTTTTCCTGGCTGCCGCTCTCACAGCGCCAATTTGGACGACTCTCGCTGAACGTTTTGGGACTCGTCCGGTGCTCCTGGCGGCCATGGTTTTGGCGATTGCCGCTTTTGTTTTTGTCTTCTCCCTCGGGCCAGGTGACGTTTGGGCCTTTGCCATCATCTGCGCGGCGTCAGGTGCGGCGCTGGGCGCGGATATGACGTTACTACCGGCTGCATTCGCGCGACGGCTTGAGACCATCTCGCCCGGCGCGACCGAGGGATTTGGTCTTTGGGCCTTTGTCAGCAAATTCACCCTGGCGTTCGCTGCGGTGACACTCCTTCCTGCGCTTGAGGTCGCAGGTTTTGCCACTGGCCAGGAGAATACTACCTCTGCTCTGAACGCTCTGACCTGGCTCTACGCCGGCGTTCCAATACTCCTGAAACTGGTGGCCATAGGGTTGTTATGCGCCACCCCTCTGGAAGAAGAGGCCTAATCCATGGAAGCAATAGCCTACGTCTTGCTTGGATGCACCCTAATGATAATCCTAGGGTATCTGAGACGAAAATATTTCGATTTCGACGCGCAAGCGCCAGACGACTACGTCGCGGGGGATCATCAATTTGATATCCGCACTCACCTGAACGGCCCGATTGTCTGTGAAGGTGTTATCTACGGGCCAACTGGGCGCGTCACATCTCGCTTTGTTGGCGATTTTGATGCCCATTGGGACGGCAACACCGGCGTGATGAAAGAGCATTTTACCTACGCTGATGGCACGGAACAGCGCCGCGAATGGCGTCTGACCCTTGGAAATGATGGTCGCATCAAAGCTCTGGCAGACGATGTTGTTGGCAATGGCACTGGTACCCAAAAGGGGTCCGCTGTGCACCTCAACTATCGCATTCGTCTACCTGAAGAGAGTGGTGGCCATGTGCTCTCCACAACCGATTGGATGTACCTCGCGCCGAACGGCACCATCGTCAACCGATCCCAATTCCGCAAGTTCGGCATCAAAGTCGCGGAACTTGTGGCCACGATGAGGCCTAGGGAGGCCACATAGCGATGGAATGGCAAGGCAAGCGGTATTGGCTGGTTGGGGCCAGTGAAGGTTTAGGCGAGGCGCTTGCCCATGTCATGAGTTGCGCTGGGGTGGAATTGGTCCTCTCCGCGCGTAACAAAGACAAGCTTGAAGCCATCGTCAAAGAGCTGCCCGGCGCAGCGAGAGCTGTTGCATGTGACGTGGGGGACCGGGTCAGCGTCGAGGCCGCCCGCACCGAAGCGGGTGACCTTGATGGCGTCATCATTTTGGCAGGCGTCTACTGGCCGCAATCTGCGCAAGAATGGAACCCAGACGAAATCGAGATGATGTGTGACGTCAACTTCACCGGCACAGCCCGGGTCGTGGGCAGTGTCGTGAAAGACTTTGCCGCGAGGGACGCAGGCCACATTGTAATAACCGGCTCGCTTTCCGGATTCCGCGGCCTGCCGGGAGCGCAAGGATATGCGGCATCTAAAGCGGGGGTCATGGCCATGGCCGAAAGCCTCTATTGCGATTTTCATCGGACCAACGTGCGCGTTCAGCTCTCGAACCCTGGCTTCATCAAAACGCGCCTCACAGACAAGAACGACTTTTCTATGCCGTTCATCATGAGCCCCGAAGACGCCGCCCGCGAAATGTTTGAACACATGTGCTCAGGCCGGTTCGACCAGAGCTTTCCGCGTTTCTTCTCGTGGGTCTTCCGGCTTAGCCGTTTCATGCCAAACTGGATGTATTATCGACTGTTTGCTTGAGACTTGGTTCAACCGAGCGTTTTGAGATCCGCTGTCAGGGCTGCAATGTCCCCGCGGCGTCTATCCAAGAGGGCTCCGATTTCGCGTCGCTCAGTGAGGAGCAGGCTCACGCCTTCGATTTTCATATCAAAGAAAAGTTCTTTGCCAGAGCGGTCTGAGACCATAAAATCGACCGCGAAAGGCGATTGGCCACGCAGACGCGCGGTGCAATTTACCTCGAAATACCGGTTCACTTTCTTCACGCCGTCGACTGCGATCGCGCCGCCGATAAACTGGCGGAAGCGTTTGCCATATTTGCGTGCAATGTAACCTTGAAGCGCGCTTTGATAGGCACGCTTGACGGTTGAAGATGCCGAACGGCCATCTGGGCCCAAAGTCGATTGGGCAATCGTTGACATATCGCCGTAGCGTGACAGAACTTTCTCAAAATCCGAATACATCGAGCGCTCTGATTTGCCCGATGAGATGATGCGATTGATGTCGAACACCAGTGCATCTACCAGTTTACGCGCACTGCTTTCAGTAAGCGCAAGCGCAGGGCTGGCCGCGTAAACCAAACCGATCGAAGTAATGACGGTTCCTAGAAATTTACGGCGGTCCATTATCACTCTCCAAATATGTCTGCGTAGGGGTCAGACTCGTCTTCTTTGGCCACCCCTGCTTGTTCCAACTCAAAGCGGCGGTTTTGCAAATAAATGTCCCGCGATGCCGCGTAGCTGTCGGTACTTTCGTATAGCACTGAGTCGATTGTCGAGGAGAACTTGGAACGGGCCGTTAAACCGGCGGCAACCCCCGCTCCGGTGGCGATATCACTTTCTTTTGCGCCGAGGCCGCGCAGTGGATTGAGCGCATAGTCCACGATTTTTCCGACGCCATCCCGCTCCGTCATTGGGCCCAATGCATGGATTTCAAGAAAGGCGCCTTCTGGGAAGCCCCAGACCGCAAGTGTTTGGCCAAAATCAGCATCATCTTCGGGCAAGCCCATGTCGCTGGCCACATCCGCCAATCCACCAAACCCAAGGGTTGAGTTGATAATAAACCGTACCGAATTGCGGGTTGCGCCGTTCATATCAAGTTGCATGACCTGATTGATGATTGCGCCCGGCACGCTGAGATTATCTGAAAAATTCAAGATATTTCGCTCAATCCCGTCGGGTACAACAGCGTCGTAGGCCACAGCAACGGGCCTTACGATATTGGTATCAAGTGCCTTGTTGAATGCGTGAACTTGTCGATTTTCTGGCTCGTATGGGTCGAAAATCCCTTCGCTGGTCACGTCGTTGGAGCCGGGAAGCGTACAGGCTGACAAACCTGCTAAAGCGGCCGCACAGGCGGATCGACGAAAGGTATTGAAAACTGGTATTGGCATTTTTAGTTGCAAGCGTTCTATTCACTACGTTCTTAAAGTAAGTACTTAATCACGAAAAACTTGTTGCCCAGGGCTACGATCAGTCAGATATCATGATGGTGCGCATACCGGCATAATAACCACAGTTAAAGATAAAGGCCAAGCAATGGCCGATCATAGAGGCACATTTGCAATGAAAACGCCCAACCTTGACGCGGGACGCGAAGAGCTCCGATTGGCACGCGCGAGCAACCGTTCCTATTTTTGGGCTGTTGGCATCTTTAGCTTCTTTGCAAATCTATTAATGCTCACCGGTCCACTGTACATGCTTCAAGTCTATGATCGTGTGTTGTCGAGCCGGTCTGAGGCGACATTGTTGGCGCTCAGCCTGATTGTTGTTTTCCTCTACGGGATGATGGGCTCGCTCGATTTTGCCCGTGGCCGCATTCTGGGTCGTGTGGGTGCTCGGTTCCAATCGGCTTTGGATGATCGCGTGTTTCGCGCCACGCTCAAGGCGGCAGCTCGCAAGATGGACGCTGACAAAGCGACAGGAATGTCACATCTGGAATCGATCCAGCGCTTCATCGCATCGCCCGTTCTGTCGGCGCTTTTTGATCTTCCGTGGACCCCGATTTTTCTCTTTGGCATCGCGCTATTCCATCCATGGCTGGGTTACTTGGCGCTCGGTGGGGGCGGATTGCTTATTTTGATCGCCGTGCTGGCCCAAGCTTTGATGCGCAGGCCAACCGAAGGCACGGCGCGCAATACCGCCGTTTCGGAACGCATGGCCACTAGCATGCGTAACGAGGCGGAGATGATCCAATCCATGGGCATGATCGACGCTGCGATGCGTCGGTGGCGCCAAGCCCGGATGAAAACACTTCAAGGCCAGCTGGATCAGGCTGATCTGTCCGGTGGCTTTACCTCGCTGACCAAATCCCTGCGGCTCTTCCTGCAATCTGCGATGCTAGGTCTCGGTGCCTATTTGGTGCTTCAAGATCAGTTGACACCAGGTGCCATGATCGCGGGCTCCATCCTATTAGGACGTGCGCTTGCGCCAATTGAGGTCTTGGTTCAGCAATGGCCCGTCGCTGCCCGTGCGCGGCAAGGTTGGAACTCGCTCACTCAGTTGCTGTCTGAGATACCCGCCGATGTGCCACGGACACCGCTGCCCAAGCCCGAAGCTAAGCTCAGCGTGCAGCAATTGACTGTTGTTCCACCAGGTGAACAACAGGCCTCACTCCGGATGGTGACTTTCGATCTCAGTCCCGGGCAAGCCGTGGGCGTGATCGGTCCCTCTGGCGCAGGGAAAACGACCCTGGCGCGGGCTCTTACCGGTTTATGGCGTCCCGCAGGTGGCCGCATTCGGCTCGAAGGGGCGACCCTTGATCAATACGAGCCCGAGGCCTTGGGCAACTACCTCGGATACCTGCCTCAAAAGGTGGAACTTTTTGACGGCACGATAACTGACAACATCGCCAAGCTTGCGGAGACGCCTGATCCCGCGCGCGTCGTTGCGGCCGCCAAGAAAGCGGCTGCGCATGAGATGATCCTCAAATTCCCCGATGGCTATGACACGCGCATTGATCAACATGGCGGACGATTGTCGGGTGGTCAGATGCAGAGGATTGGTTTGGCCCGTGCCATGTATTCTGACCCTGTCTTTTTGGTGCTCGATGAGCCTAACTCGAACCTCGACAATGAGGGCAGCACGGCGGTCAACCAAGCGATTCGCGCTCAAAAAGAAAATGGCGGATGCGCTTTGATCATGGCGCACCGACCCGATGCGATCCGTGAATGCGACCTTCTGTTGGTCCTTGATCAGGGGGGCATGGTTGCTTTTGGTCCCCGTGACGAAGTTCTCCAAAAGACCGTGCAAAACGCATCGCAAATTCAAAAAGCCGGCGCAAAGGGAGCGGGTGTGACATGAGCCAAACGGGGTTTTCTATGAAGCTGCCCATGTGGGTTGGTGGTTTGTCGCTTTTGGTTTTGGTCGGCGGGTTCGGCACCTGGGCCGCGATGAGCGAGATTTCTGGTGCTGTGATTGCAAGCGGTCAGATCGAGGTCGATCAAAACAGGCAAATCGTTCAGCATCCTGACGGCGGTGTGGTCGCCGATGTTTTGATCAATGAAGCAGACCTTGTCGAAGCGGGGCAGCTTTTGGTGCGCCTAGACGACACGCTTCTAAGCTCTCAAAAGGCTGTCATCGAAGCAGAATTGTTTGAGCTTTTGGCCCGCAAAGTACGCCTGAAGGCCGAGCGCGACGGGGATGACATCCTCGAAGGTTTCGACCCTGAATTGTTGGAACGCGCCGAAGTAGATCCAGACATCTCTGAACTTATTGAGGGGCAACAACGCCTCTTCGACGCGCGCACCGCATCCATCGAAAATGAGATTGACCGCCTGATCCAACAGGCCAGTCAACTTGACCGTCAGATCGATGGATTCCAAGCGCAACAGGTTGCGCTTGGTCGACAAATGGAACTCATTGGCGAAGAGCTTCAGGACAAACTGACGCTGCTGGAACGTGGTTTGGCCCAGGCTCCCCAAGTTCTGGCTCTTCAACGAGATGAAGCGCGGCTCACCGGACAGCAAGGTCAATTGATCTCCCAAATCGCCCAAGCGCGCGGTAAAAAAGAAGAGCTTGGGGTTCTAGCACTTCGATTGGAGAGTCAGCGCCGCGAAGAAGCGATTACGACCCTGCGCGACCTCACTGTGCGAGAGGGAACCCTGCGCGAAGAGCGGGCACAGGTTAACGAGCGCCTCTCCCGCCTTGACATCCGCGCTCCTGTGAGTGGTGTGGTCTATGACCTTGCTGTTTTTGCGCGCCGCGCAGTTGTGCGTCCCGCCGATCCGCTTCTCTACATCGTGCCACAGGACCGCCCATTGCTTATCGCGGCGCGCGTCGCTCCAATTGATATTGACGAAATCACAATTGGCCAAGAAGTACTCCTGCGCTTCCCTGCTTTGTCCTCCCGCGAAACACCGGAACTTTATGGAGAAGTGCAGCGTATCTCGGCGGACGCGTTTATCGACGACGTGACCCGTCAGGCTTATTACCGCGCTGAGGTCGTGCTCGGCGACGGCGAGTTTGCAAAATTCCCTGAAGGCACTCAGCTTATCCCGGGCATGCCGGTCGAGGCGTTCATCCGGACCGACGATCGTACACCTCTGACCTATTTGGTGAAGCCACTGCAAGACTATTTTGCCAAGGCGCTGCGCGAGAGCTGATCTTGCTCAAGTCTGGGCGTCAGGCTAGCTATCGGGCGACAATCCAATGGAGCTCGATATGACACATCCAATAGAGACCCGCCTGGCCGAGATGGGCCTGACTTTGCCTTCTGCGCCGGCGCCGGCCGCGAATTACGTTCCTTTCGTTCAAAGTGGCTCTACGCTTTACGTCTCCGGTCAAATTTCGATGAATGCCGATGGCGGCTTGATCACGGGCAAAGTTGGCGCAGACCTTGATGCCGAAGCTGGCGCCGCTGCCGCAGCACGGTGCGCTTTGTCGCTGTTGGCTCAGGCCAACGCAGCCGTCGCTGGTGATTGGAACAAAATCAACCGCGTCGTGAAACTCACCGGCTTTGTGAACTCCACGCCTGACTTCGCCGATCAACCCAAAATCATCAACGGGTGTTCCGACCTTTTGGTCGCGGTTATGGGGGATGCAGGCCGCCATGCTCGCTCTGCGGTCTCGGCGGGAGCGTTGCCGCTCAACGTGGCCGTAGAAATCGAAGGCATTTTCGAACTGGCATGATCGCGCTCCCTGCGGCGTTTCTCGAATGCCCCATTGCGCACCGTGCTTTGCACGGGCTAGGGCGGCCAGAAAACTCTCTGGCCGCCGTCAAAGCCGCCGTGGCCAGTGGTTATGGGATCGAGATTGACATCCGACTCTCGGCTGATCGTGTCGCCATGGTTTTCCATGATGAAACGCTGGACCGCGTAACATCTGCAGTAGGTCCGGTGCTGGATCGCACCTCAGACACCTTGGTTGAGATCGTCTTGAGCGGCGGGGACGGTAGCGGCGTGCCAACGCTCTCCAATGTGCTTGCCAATGTCGATGGTGCGGTGCCACTGCTTATCGAGATCAAGGATCAAGATGGTGCACTTGGACCGAACGTCGGGCCTCTCGAAGAGGCCGTTGTGGCCGCATTGGCGGGCTATCAGGGACCAGTGGCGCTCATGTCCTTCAATCCGTACAGCGTCGCCCATCTGGCCAAAATCGCGCCGGACATTCCCAGGGGCCTGACAACCGATCCTTTCCTTCCTCAGTTGTGGCCAGGGGTGCCAGAAACCATGCTGGCCATGCATCGAGAGATGACGCAACTGGACGCGGTCGGCGCCAGTTTTATTAGTCATAATCACTGGGACCTTGCCTCCCGCCATGTGGCGAGAGTCAAAGAACGCGGCCTGCGCGTGCTCTGTTGGACGATCCGGTCGTCTGAGGCCGAAGGACGCGCGCGCCGAGTTGCGGATAATGTGACCTTTGAGGGATATACGCCTTGAAGCTCACCAAGGACGCGCCACTTTTTCTCTCATGGAACAGCGCGCCATGACTGAACTGCCCATCGAGATCGAAACCCATGGACGGATCGCCGAAATTGGTGAGGTCAATTGGGATGCCTGTGCCTGCCCAGAAACGATGGATGGTCGTCCAATGGACCCTTTCACGACCTACCGCTTTCTAAGCGCTCTGGAGGACAGCGGTTCGGTGGGCACCGGTTCCGGCTGGCAACCACACTATCTTAGTGCGACAGCCGATGGTGAGGTGATCGCCGTCGCGCCGCTCTATGCCAAGGGCCACAGCCAGGGCGAATATATCTTCGATCATTCTTGGGCCCATGCCTATGAACGTGCAGGCGGTCGTTATTATCCCAAACTGCAACTAACCGTGCCTTTTACGCCTGCCACCGGGCGGCGGCTTTTGGTCCGTCCAGGTTGGGAAGACGTGGGTCAGGCTGCGTTGATCCAGGGCGCCGTACAGGTGGCCGCCAACAATCAGATTTCATCGCTGCATGTCACCTTCTGTACCGACGACGAGGTCGCCGCGATGCAGAAGATGGGCCTCATGGTGCGGCGCACCCAACAGTTTCACTGGGTCAACGACAGCTATGCCGACTTCGATTCCTTCCTAGCCGCGCTCAGCTCGCGCAAACGTAAAAATCTCCGCAAGGAACGGGCCCGGGCCAATGACTTTGGTGGCGCGATCCACAACTTTACCGGCGATGCGATCCAGCCCGAGCATTGGGACGCTTTTTGGCGGTTCTACCAGGATACTGGTGCGCGCAAGTGGGGCACGCCCTATCTAACGCGACGGTTTTTCAATATCGCGCAGGAGACCATGCGGGATGATATGCTGCTCTGTCTGGCCGAACGCGATGGGCGTTATGTTGCGGGTGCGTTGAACTTCATCGGGCGTGAGGTGCTTTTTGGCCGCTATTGGGGATGTGTGGAGCACCACGATTGTCTGCATTTCGAGCTATGCTACTACCGTGCCATTGATTTCGCGATTGAACATCGCCTCGTCCGGGTCGAAGCGGGTGCGCAAGGCGAACACAAGCTTGCCCGGGGCTACCTCCCCGCGCCCACGCATTCCGCCCATTGGGTTGGGGATCCTGGCTTTGCCGATGCCATCGCCCAATTCCTTGATGCCGAAACCCGCGCAGTGGAGGAAGACATCGAAATTCTCACCGATTACGGCCCTTTCAAAAAAGAAACCCGCGAGGAGCAAGACTAGGAGCATGCCATGGCCGCACCCATTTCTGACACAGACAAATCCGCCATCTTGAACGCCGGCTGGATTGCTGTCGACGGACGTGACGCGATTGAGAAAGAGTTCGTCTTTGGCGATTTTATAATGGCTTTTGCCTGGATGACCCAAGTGGCCATTTACGCTGAGAAGTGGAACCATCACCCTGAATGGTTCAACGTCTACAAAACGGTTCGTGTCGTGCTGACAACCCATGATATTGGCGGATTGTCAGAGCTTGATGCGAAACTCGCCCGCAAGATGGATGCCCTTGCGGGTTAAAGCACTTCGGCGAAGTGCAACAGAATTTACATTTCTTCCAGGAGGCCTTCGCCCGCGGACACGCTGCAACCCGTGTCGGGTTCAACGTTGAGAGCGGTCACTTTGCCATCGTCGACAACCATCGCATAGCGCTTGGAGCGGTTAAAAAAGCCCACGGGTGGTGCGCTGAATTCCATGCCGACGGCTTTAGTGAAGCTGGAATCAGCATCGGCGAGCATTGTGATACCAGCCTCGGTTGCGCCGCTGGCTTCACCCCAGGTCTTCATGATGAACGGATCATTCACAGAGACACAGATGATCTCGTCCACGCCGTTGGCGGCAAATTGATCCTTGGTGCGGATGAAACTTGGCACGTGGGCGGAATGGCATGTTGGTGTGAATGCGCCGGGCACAGCAAAGATCACAATTTTGCGCCCTTTGGTTTTGTCTGCCAGTGGCACGCTGGTCGGTCCGCTGTCGCCTAACATGGTAAAATTTGCTTCTGGCAGCGTGTCTCCGGTTTCAATGGCCATAGGACCCTCTCTTTGGAATTGATTTCTATTGTGCCCCGGATATAGCGTCGCGCGTCAGAAGTGACAGGTGAAAAGGGACGCATGCCATGGCGCATATAGTTGTGATCGGTGCAGGTCAGGCGGGGGCATCGCTTGTCGCCAAGCTGCGGTCCGAAGGATATGACGGCGAGGTGACCCTCATCGGGGCTGAACCGGTGCCGCCCTATCAACGCCCGCCGCTTTCGAAAGCCTACCTTTTGGGTGACATGGAGTTGGAGCGGCTCTTTTTACGTCCCGAAAGTTATTATGCGGATCAAAACATCACTCTGCGGCTTAATACCCGGGTTGATGTTATCAATGCTGAGGCCAAGACAATCTCGATTGGTGACGAAACACTCAGCTACGATCATCTTGCACTGACCACCGGGTCGATGCCGCGGCGCTTGCCTGCCGCACTTGGCGGTGATTTGGACGGTGTCTTTGTTGTGCGCGATTTGGCCGATGTGGATGCCATGGCACCCCAGGTTGCACCGGGCAAGCGCGCGCTTATCGTAGGCGGGGGGTACATCGGTCTTGAAGCCGCAGCCGTCGCTACCAAGCGCGGAATGGAGGTCACGCTTGTGGAAATGGCCGACCGCATTTTGCAGCGTGTTGCGGCGCCCGAGACCTCGGATTATTTCCGCGCGCTGCATTGTGAGCATGGTGTCACCATCAAAGAGGGCGTGGGCCTGTCGCGGCTTTTAGGCGAGGACATGGTCACTGGTGCGGCGCTCAGCGATGGGACCGAGATCGCCGTGGATATGGTCATCGTGGGGGTGGGTATCGCTCCCTGCGTTGACCTCGCCGACGCGGCAGGGGTTGATATTGATAACGGAATCAAAACCGACGCTCACGGGCGTACGTCTGTCGATGGGATTTGGGCGGCGGGCGATTGTGCATCGTTCCCCTATCGCGGCGAACGCATCCGCCTTGAAAGCGTGCCCAATGCAATTGACCAGGCCGAGATCGTGGCGCGCAATATGATGGCCGCAGGCGTAGAGTATGTGGCCAAGCCGTGGTTCTGGTCCGATCAATACAACATCAAGCTACAAATCGCCGGGTTGAACACCGGTTATGACCGCATCGTCACCCGCAAAAACGATCAGGCCACGTCGCATTGGTATTTCAAAGGTGATACGCTTTTGGCCGTGGATGCGATGAACGATCCGCGCGGATATATGATCGGCAAGCATCTGATTGAAATGGGTAAATCACCCAGCGCTGAGCAGGTTGTCGGTCCTGAAACCGGGCTCAAAGCGCTGCTGCGCGGATGAGGATTGTCGCGGGGCGGTTCCGGGGGCGTGCGCTTGGGGCGGTGGGCAAGGGCGACCCTGCTGCTCATTTGCGTCCCACGACCGACCGCGTGCGTGAAGCGTTGTTCAATGTGTTGGCTGGTGGGCGGTTTGGTGATCCATTTGAGGGACCTGTCCTCGACCTTTTTGCGGGCACCGGTGCGCTGGGTCTCGAAGCGCTCTCTCGTGGGGCGGGGCCGGTGACCTTTGTGGAGAATGGCCGCAAATCACTTCAGCTTCTGAAGGCGAATATCGCACTTTTCCAAGCCCAAAGTGAAACGACGGTCATCGCCCGCGATGCCACGCGCTTGGGGTCTTGTGTGATGGCGCCCGCCTCTCTTGTTTTCCTTGATCCGCCCTATGGCAAAGGTCTTGGCGCAAAAGCTCTGAGCCCAGCGCACACCCAAGGTTGGATCGCCCCCGGTGCGGTGATTGTCTGGGAAGAGGCAAGCAAGCAGGAGGCACCTGAGGGGTTCAGATTCCTTGAAGACCGCCGCTACGGCGATACATGCGTGACGCTGCTCGAAGCGAATTAGATCCGGTGATACGGGCTCCCGGCGAGGATCGAGACCCCGCGATAGATTTGTTCGGCCAGCATCAATCGCACGAGCATGTGGGGCCAGACCATCTTGCCAAAGCTAAGTTTGAAATCAGCCGTCTCACGCAAAGATGGGTCGATACCATTGGCGCCGCCGATGACAAAAGCGACGTCTGATTGTCCTGCATCGCGCCATTGCGCCAAACGTTTGGCAAACTCGGGCGAACTGATCACGCTGCCACGTTCATCGAGCATCACACGCACCGCGCGCCCAGGGACCGCGCGGTCAAGCAATGCGGCTTCTGCCGTCATGCCGCCACCTTTGCGATCTTCGACTTCTATGACGCGCGCTGGACCCAAACCAAGACTGCGACCACTGCGGTCGGTGCGGGTTAGATAATCGTCCAGAAGGTCTTTCTCCGGCCCCTTGCGGAGCCGGCCAACAGCACAAATCGTGATGCGCATGGAGGAACCTACGTTACCTCAGGCATCTTGTGCGTGAGCCCCAGTAGGAAGCCACATCTTCTCAAGCTGATAGAACTCGCGTACTTCTGGGCGGAACACGTGGACGATCACATCGCCCGTGTCGATCAACACCCAATCGCCTGCATCCTTGCCTTCGATGCGCGACGCGCGACCGAAATCGGACTTGAGCGATTGCACAAGTTTATCAGACATGGAGGCCACTTGGCGGCTGGATCGACCAGAGGCCACGACCATGTAGTCACCCATCGAGCTTTTGCCACGCAGATCAATTTTGACCACGTCTTCGGCTTTGTTGTCTTCGAGTGATGAGAGAATGTGGTCCAACAGCATTTCGCTTGTTGAATCCCGGGGCTGGGTCGCTGTCGACCCTGCATGACCAGCATCAGATGCCGGGTTCATGGTAAGAGACAGAGCTCTGTCCTCCTTTCAAACACACTGCGCAGTCCCAGTGCTCAGACACTAAAATCGTACCAAGGCTGGCTGCCTTTTTCAATCATGCAAGGCGGAATGCTCTATTCGCTGGGCTGAACATCGCCATAGTTGGACAGATTAAAAGGGCTGAGGCCCGTCTCTTGGTCCTCTTGTGCTGCATGCACGGCCACACCCAACACAATGATAGCCGCCGACAAACCCGCATAGATTGAGCTAAATCTAGACATATGACACTCCCCATCCATATCTCGATTACGCGGACTTGTCTCATTTGGATCATGGGTGCGCCAATATGCGCACCCCTTGCGGGAATCTCTTGGTCGGGCTACAGGAAATCCATGATGTGGTTGATTGATGCTCCAGACCGGGACCGCCTGCGCGAGCGCTTCTTTGGCGCACTGCACACTGTTCTTGCACGCCTATAAGTGGCTGCATCCCCGTTCACTTTTTCACATTCAATCGCTGTACCAGGGAAAGGACCACCGATGTCCCCCAAGACGCTCTACGATAAAATCTGGGATGCTCACGTCGCGCACGAGGCGGACGATGGCACCTGTTTGCTCTACATTGATCGCCACCTCGTCCATGAGGTGACCAGCCCGCAAGCCTTCGAAGGTTTGCGCATGGCGGGTCGCAAAGTCCGCGCACCCGATCGCACCATTGCTGTACCTGATCACAACGTGCCAACGACCGCTGGCCGGGAAAACCCCGAGGCCATGACCGAGGACAGCCGCGTGCAAGTGGCCGCGCTCGACCGGAACGCCAAAGACTTTGGCATCCACTATTATCCAGTTTCTGACATTCGGCAGGGCATCGTGCATATTGTGGGTCCCGAACAGGGGTGGACGCTTCCGGGTATGACCGTTGTTTGTGGCGACAGCCACACCGCAACTCACGGCGCCTTTGGTGCTTTGGCTCACGGCATCGGCACGTCTGAGGTTGAGCATGTGCTTGCCACGCAAACGCTGATCCAGAAGAAGTCCAAAAACATGAAGGTCGAGATAACCGGCAAGCTCCGCCCGGGTGTGACGGCCAAGGACATTACGCTCTCTGTAATCGGTGAAACTGGCACGGCCGGTGGCACTGGCTACGTCATCGAATATTGCGGTGAAGCGATCCGTGACCTTTCGATGGAAGGCCGCATGACCGTCTGTAACATGGCGATTGAAGGCGGCGCACGCGCGGGCCTGATAGCGCCAGACGAAACCACTTTCGAGTACGTCAAAGGCCGCCCGCATGCCCCCAAAGGTGCGCAGTTCGAGGCCGCGTTGGCTTGGTGGAAAACGCTCTACTCCGACGATGATGCGCATTGGGACAAGGTGATCACTATCCGCGGCGAAGACATCGAACCCGTGGTGACTTGGGGCACTTCGCCGGAAGACGTACTTCCGATTTCCGCTTTGGTTCCGAGCCCTGAAGATTTCGAAGGCGGCAAGGTCGAAGCGGCCAAGCGCGCGCTTGATTATATGGGGCTGGAGCCTGGCCAAAAGCTCTCGGATATTGAGATCGACACGGTCTTCATCGGCTCTTGCACCAATGGTCGGATCGAAGACCTTCGTGCTGCGGCAGAAATCCTCAAGGGCAAAAAAATCGCTGTGAAGCGCGCTATGGTCGTGCCGGGGTCCGGTCTTGTCCGTGCCCAGGCAGAAGAAGAGGGCATCGCTGACGTTTTCCGTGATGCAGGCTTTGAATGGCGCCTTGCCGGGTGCTCCATGTGTTTGGCTATGAACCCTGACCAGCTCACGGAATATGAACGCTGCGCGGCCACGTCCAACCGCAACTTTGAGGGTCGCCAAGGCTACAAAGGCCGAACGCATCTCGTCTCGCCAGCGATGGCAGCGGCTGCTGCTGTGACCGGGAAACTCACCGACGTGCGGGAGATGATGTAATGGAAAAATTCGAAACCCTCACAGGGATCGCGGCGCCTATGCCGCTTGTGAATATCGACACTGATATGATCATTCCCAAAATCTTCCTAAAAACGATCAAGCGTTCTGGCCTGGGTGCGAACCTCTTTGATGAGATGCGCTTTGACCGTCAGGGCAATGAAATCGCCGATTTCGTGCTGAATCAGACGCAGTATCGTGAGACACAGATCCTTGTCGCAGGCGATAACTTCGGCTGTGGCTCCTCGCGGGAACACGCGCCTTGGGCGTTGGCGGATTTCGGCATCAAGGTGGTGATCTCTACGTCCTTTGCCGACATCTTCTACAACAACTGCTTCAAGAACGGCATGTTGCCCATCGTCATGCCTCAAGAGGTGGTGGATGTGTTGATGAAGGACGCCGAGCATGGGTCAAACGCCCGCATGGTCGTGAACCTTGAAGAGCAGACCGTCACCTCCTCGGATGGAGAGGTGTTCTCCTTTGAAGTGGATTCCTTCAAAAAGCACTGCTTGCTCGAAGGCCTCGATGATATTGGTTTGACCATGGAAAAAGCGGCTTCGATCGATGCGTTCGAAGCAGGTGCAGCGCAAGCACGTCCTTGGGTTTAAGCACCTTGCCATCAAAGCAAACGTTGCGTTTGTGGCCCGGCAGGGCTGGGCCACAACATCTTGTTTTCCTTTGGTGAAAAACACTTTTTTGCCCCGGGATTGATGCAATCCCGCACCAGTTCCTCCCTCAAAACGCCCTAGACCTTAGCAAATATTAACCCTGATATTGAGGGCGTTGGGGAAATGCGGCACCAATACGGCAAATCTGAGGCAGACCGTGGCACGCCACGGAACACAGACGGCACGAGATGGCGGCAATGTATCGCATCCGGTCGGATGAAAGGAAACGAGTGGTGATCTCTCGAGTGATCAACGCGTTGGCGCGGGCATTGTTGGTGGCAGTCCTCGTGGCATTGCCGTCCCTGACCCTACCAATGGTGAGTATGGACAGCGCGCAGATCGCGCTGTTCGTTTCATTCCTGGCGGCGTCCTTCACTTTCTCTGAGTATTTCGCCAAATCGCCAACGATCATCGAATTCCGCGATGCTGCGCCGTTTAACCGGATGCGGTATTTTATGGCGTTGTTGATCGTCGCGCTTCTGACCGCGATTTGCTTTGCCAAAACTGATGGTGGGCGCTTGCCGGATCTCGTGGCCGCCGGTGCCCAAGTTTTGGGGCAATCTCTGGACGTGCCGTTCTCGCCAGTGCGGCTTATCATCATCGCGATGCCTGAAACGACCTCGACGGAGACGCTGCTCACATTGCGCGATGGGGCTGCGATGGCCTATGGGATATCGCTTGTTGGCGTGGCTGCGTTCTTTGTCCTTGTCCGGTTTTACGATTGGCCTGCTCGGAATGGCGCATTCAACGTGTGGATCAATCTGCCGCTCTTTGATCCGACGACGGGCGGTGACGTGGTCCCGCGCTTGCGTCGTGACGGCTATGTGAACATCATTTTCGGTGCGCTGTTGCCCTTTGCGATGCCAGCCATTGTTGCGCTGACCTTAAATTGGTTTAATATGGTGTCCCTGCTGGAGGGACAGAGCTTTGTCTGGAGCATTGCAGCATGGTCTTTCTTTCCTGGCAGCATGATGATGCGCGGTATTGCCATGTGTCGCATCGCCGAGTTGATCGATGCCAAGCGCCAGCGCACCTATGCGCGCGCCGCATCCGACGCCGCCTAACCTTCACGTTTGCCGCTTGGCTTGGGAGCTTGGGCGCAGTCCAAGCAGAATCTGCGCGTCTGGCCTATTGGGATATTGACCTCAATCGCGATGGCCCTGGTCTTCTCCTCCGTGACATCACGCGCGGAAAGGATGATCAGATTGCCGCAGCGCTTGAGGTGATCGAAGCCGTAGGACCAGATGTTCTGGTGCTCAGCGGGTTTGATACAGATGCGGCGGGCGCCACGCTCGCGGCGTTCGTAGATGCCATTCCCGAGGTGGGATATGCGCACCGTTTCACGCAATTGGGCAATGAAGGCCGTGCGTCTGGTTACGACCTCAATGGCGACGGCCTCACCAACACGGCCAATGATGCTTTGGGCTATGGTGAGTTTACAGGCCAAGGTGGTCTTGCGATTCTCAGCCGTGGCGCGTTTCCGCTCAGCCTCGCACAAGATTTCACTGATGTGCTTTGGGCTGACTTGCCGGCCAATACCATTGAGGATGGGACACTGCCCGATGGGATTGAAGCAGTTCATCGCTTGTCGACGACCAGCCACTGGGTGTTGAACGCTGGTCCATTGCAGTTGTTGGTCCACTCTGGCACAGCGCCGATCTTTGATGGCCCCGAGGATCGCAACGGGAGGCGAGGTCACGATGAAGCGGCTTTGTGGCTTCAAGTTCTCGAAGGACGGCTTGGGGAGCCTGTTGAAGGCCCCTTTGTGCTTATGGCCAAGGTCAATATCGATCCCAAAGACGGAGAGGGCCGCCCCGGCGCAATCCGCGCGCTACTTGCGCATCCGCGGTTACAGGATCCCGCGCCAAAAAGTGAGGGCGCCGCTTTGGAAGCGACGCCCGGTCACAGTTGAGATCCGGCACTCGATACTGCCAATTGGGATGAGCCGAGCCCTGGAAATCTGCGTGCCACCTATGTCTTGCCAAGCAAGGACATTGAGGTCCTCGACGCGGGCGTTATCTGGCCGGCTGAGGGCAGCACAGCTGCGACAGTATCGCGCCACGGTTTGGTGTGGGTGGATGTGCGCCTGTAACCTTTTGAACCGGAGCCGTAAGGCGCAGCGCATCTACAACTGGCGTGGGGGAGAACTCCGGAAGCAACGCTTCGAATTGGGTGGCGTCCACGCGATGGGGCATGTCCCACAGATACCGCATCTCAATAACGCCGCGCATCAAAGGCTGGGCCATCGCCAGGAGTTGGATCGGCCACCATGCCATGGCGCGGGGTGTCACGGGGGCGTTCACTGCTTCGGAAAGTGCGTCTGAAAGCTCCTGACCGGAGAGTGTGTAACCAGGGAAGAGCATCTCGCTGAACTTCGGCAAGTCACATTCCAGTAGGCCGATGCAGGCCCGACCAAGATCTGGCAGAAAGACCCAAGCGTGGGGTGCCGACGTATCACTGGGATAGTCAATCCGCCCCTTGGCAAGAGGTTTGGTGATAATGCGATCAAACCAGTTTCCGCTCATTTCGGTGTCGATGAAGTCCCCAGCACGCAGGATGAGAACGGGCACACCTGCGTCTCGGTACATGGCTTCAATCTCGCGACGAATAAGCCCAAGCGGGTTCTCAGCCAAGTGTGGCGTCGCATGGCTCAGCGCTGGCCCAGACCCGGCGCCGTAGACGTAGAGGTTGCCAGGAAACACGATCCGTGCGCCAGAAGACCGCGCTGCGGAGATCACCTTTTCCGTGAGACCAGGAAGTTCAGCTGCCCACCGATCATAGGGTGGGCTCCAGCCGTTCACGATCACATCCACACCTTGGGCGGCGCTCTCCAGATCGTCGGTTCTGCGATCAAAAATGCGCACGTGCCAACCTGGCTCCTGCCAGAACGCATTGGCCAGCGTGCCGCCAAAGCGGCCATTAGCGCCGAGGATAAGTGCTGTTTTGACCATGTCGTGTCCCCTGTGTTGGCGCTAATGTGACACAATTTATTTCTATGGAAATTGTCAAAATTCCCATTCCTGCTATGCAATAACGCATGGATAGCAGATTTGACTCTCTTGATTGGTCCTTGGTGGCAAGCTTCTTGGCGGTGGCGGATGAAGGCTCACTTTCCGGGGCTGCTCGGGCTTTGGGGATGACCCAGCCGACCTTAGGTCGCCAAATCAAACAGCTCGAAGAAGCGGTTGGATTTGCGCTCTTTGATCGGCAACCTCGCGGCCTTCGACTTACAGAACAAGGCAAAGCGCTCGTGCCAGCGGCGCAGGAAATGCGGCGTGCTGCCAAAGCGCTCGAACTCGCCGTTGCTGGTTATGGAGATCAAATGGCGGGGACTGTGCGCATCACTGCGTCTGTGTTCACCGCGCACTATCTTTTGCCCAAAGCCATTGCCAAGCTACGTCTGGACCATCCTGAAATTCAGCTTGAGATTGTGCCCACTGACAGTAGTGAAAACCTTCTATTTCGCGAGGCCGATATCGCTTTGCGCATGTACAGAACCGAGCAGTTGGAGATCATCACACGCAAGATCGGCGACCTTCAACTTGGGATATTTGCCGCCACATCTTATCTTGACCGTGTTGGCAGACCCGAGACGGTCGAGGCGCTGTTTGCATTGGATTTCATAGGGTATGATCGAAGTGAGTTGATCCTGCGCGGCATGAAACAAGCGGGCTTTCCCGTGCCGCGGGATTGGTTCCCCGTGCGCTGTGACTCCCACCCCGTCTACATGGAGATGATGCGCGCAGGATGCGGTCTGGGGTTTGCGCAAATCAATGTGGCATTGAGAGACCCAGACGTGGAGCAAGTGTTTCCCGAATTCGACATCGCGCCTTTGCCACTCTGGATTGCGGCCCATGAATCCGTGCGCCGTTCTCCTCGGGTATCGGCGGTCTGGGATGCCCTTCTGAGCGGGTTGCGCCCTTACGTCACCTGATCGGCAGAGGCCTGATATTGACCCTTGTGCCCCGGCGTAATAGGCCGCGTTTGATACATTTCAAAGAGGTCTGTCATGGCAAATCCATCCCTGCTCATTCTGCCCGGCGACGGGATTGGTCCCGAAGTCATGGCCGAAGTGCGCCGCATCATCGACTGGTTTGGTGAAAACCGCGGTCTCACCTTTGATGTGAGCGAGGATCTCGTTGGCGGTGCGGCCTATGACACCCATGGTACCCCACTTCATGACGACACGATGGCCAAAGCCCAAGAAGTTGACGCCGTCCTCCTTGGCGCGGTCGGCGGGCCCAAGTACGACGAGCTGGATTTCAGCGTCAAGCCCGAGCGCGGCTTGCTGCGCTTGCGCAAAGAGATGGACCTCTTTTCCAACCTGCGCCCCGCGCAGTGCTTTGACGCGCTTGCTGATTTTTCGTCGCTCAAAAAAGACGTGGTTGCCGGACTGGACATTGTCATCGTCCGCGAGTTGACCTCTGGCATCTATTTCGGTGAGCCGCGCGGCATCATCGAAGAGGGCAATGAGCGTGTGGGCATCAATACCCAACGCTATACCGAAAGTGAGATTGAGCGCGTCGCGCGCTCCGCGTTTGAACTTGCCATGCGCCGCGGCAAGAAGCTTTGCTCAATGGAAAAAGCAAACGTCATGGAGAGCGGCATTCTTTGGCGCGAAGTCGTCACAGAGGTGAGCAAAGGCTATCCAGAGGTTGAGTTGTCGCATATGTATGCCGATGCAGGCGCGATGCAGCTCTGCCGCTGGCCCAAACAGTTCGATGTGATTGTCACGGACAACCTTTTTGGCGATTTGCTCTCTGATGCAGCGGCGATGCTCACGGGTTCGTTGGGCATGTTGCCGTCGGCCTCTCTCGGCGCGCCAATGTCCAATGGCCGTCCCAAGGCGCTCTATGAACCGGTGCATGGTTCCGCGCCTGATATTGCGGGCCAAGGAAAAGCGAATCCAATCGCCTGTGTGTTAAGTTTCGCGATGGCCCTTCGCTACAGCTTCGACCAGGGTGCCGAGGCGGATCGTCTTGAAGGCGCGGTTGAGACCGTCTTGGCCGAAGGCGCGCGCACCGCGGATCTTTTGGGCGAAGACGGCGTGGAGCCGCTTAGCACATCGCAAATGGGTGATCGTATCTTGGCCGCTCTGAGCGCCAGCATCTGATAGCAAGATATAGCCTGACGGGCTCGCCAATCGGGTCCGTCAATGGCGGAATTCGATCTCGTAGGGCCACTATCCCGCGCATAAATGAACGTCGTTCCGGAGATGAAAGGCGTTCATATCTCGGGAGACAGGCATGTTCAGAGCTCACGTTTGCCGGGAGACTGTGGTCTTGGCCTTGGGATATTTTGCTGCCTGCGATTTGGCGTATCCGGTCATAGTCATTGGGCAGGGTGGGATGCCATTTCTGCGGATCGGCCGACAACACGTTTCATCATGGCGGTTCGTTCCATGCCACCAACAGCAAGGTGGCGCGCACAGGTCAATATTCCAAACACGCTGACATCAGCCGCGTNAGTTTTCCCGTCATCTGTAACAACGGATTGCGTAGTATCGGTCGGGCCGAGTTTGCAAGCGAAACTCGCGGGTCCGCTAAAGTGGTGATGCAATACGCGCTAAAGTGGTGATGCAATACGGGAGCCGGTGGCTCTTTATCTTCGGCAAAAAGCCATGTTGCTTTGACCCCTTGCGAGTGGCGTGTAATGGGTGGAATATGCGGCCAACACCCTATCATTAGGTTCCCCAATGAGCCCATCTTTGCGCGCCATCCTCTATGCCTTGGCAGCTTTTGCGCTGTTTTCCACTCATGATGTTTTCGTAAAACTCTTAGGGTCGAGCTATTCACCATTTCAGATCGTGTTCTTTAGCGTTCTGTTCGGCTTTCCGCTTGTGATGATGCTCCTGCTGCGGGACGAAACGGTGGGCACGCTCATCCCAAAGCACCCATGGTGGACGCTCGCACGGACAATCGCGGCCGTGATCACCGGCGCTTGCGCGTTCTACGCTTTCTCAGTGCTTCCATTGGCGCAAACCTATGCAATCATCTTTGCTTCACCACTTCTGATCACTGTCCTCGCTATTCCAATCCTTGGTGAACGCGTTGGCTTTCGCCGGGGTATTGCGGTTTTGGTCGGGCTTGCAGGGGTGATGGTTGTGTTGCAGCCTGGTGCTTCAGAGTTCACTTTGGGACATCTTGCCGCTCTTGGATGTGCGGTGTTTGGCGCATTTGGCGCCATTGTGGTGCGTAAGATTGGCCGTGAAGAACGGTCGGTGGTCCTGATCCTTTATCCCATGGTGGCCAACTTTGTCCTCATGGCGGCGCTTCTGCCTTGGGTTTACGAACCCATGCCATTGCAAGATCTTGGGTTGTCTTTCTTGGTGGCGTTCTTCGCACTGATGGCGATGAACTGTTTGATCCTGGCCTATCGCTATGGTGAAGCGGCCATCATCGCTCCGATGCAGTATTCGCAGATCCTGTGGGCGGCGCTGTATGGCGGACTTTTCTTTGGCGAACGCCCAGCTTGGAACACCTGGGCGGGCACAGGTATCATTGTGGTGAGCGGGCTCTACATCGTCTTGCGCGAGGCGCGCGGTGGCCAGTCGGAAAACACGCCTGTTCTGCGCACACGCTCTAGAGTTGCTACGCCATCTGCGCCGCGGGTTGGAACTTTTCTTGATCGATCCGCCAAAGCTGTTCTCGAAGACGAGCCCATGGAGAGTAAATCTCCTCCTGGTTTGCGCGGTCTTCCAGGCCGCGGCGGGCCTCGTCGCTGACACCTAACACGGGTCAGTACAGTTCTGAATTGGCCAGGCCTACAACCTTAATCAGCAGACCGCATGACGACCATTGTTAAACCCGCAGCGTTTGTTCTGGCTTGTTATACGAGCCCAGAAACCGCGGATTGTATCTAGCTCGTAGCGCCTTGAATAAGACCACTCAGCGCACGGCGCAAAGCCTCGCGTTCTTCTTCGCCAAGTGTCTCGGCAATCTGCATTTCGATACTTCTTATTTGGGCGGCGGCAATAGTGCGCCAGCGTTGGCCCTTGTTGGTGATGCGCACCACCTTGTCGCGTTTACTTTTTGAGTCTGGCGACACTTCAATCATGTCATGGGCCACCAGCCGATCCACGGCTTGCTGTGCCGCTTGGCGGGAAAAACCCATTTCGCGGTGGATCGTTGAAAGCTTCACAGTTCGCCCTCGAAGTTGAGCAAACACGCGCATATCCGCGGGGCGTACTTGGGCAAACTCAGTTTCCGCGCGGGCTTCATCCATGCGGACATTCCAATGCGCCAGAAGCGTCATCATCATGCCTTTGATGTTTTGGTCGAGGAATTCGGTATCACTTTCATCAATCAAAGTTGACAAAATATCCCTATTGTTCACATATCAACCATAGTTGACGAATGCGGGGGAATACAATGGATCGACGCACATTTCTCGCCACCACCGGTGCTGGTGTTTTGATTCCAAGTCACGGCGTGCTTTGGGCTCAAGGCGCTGGAGCGCCCCTCCGGATTCTTCCGATGACTGACTTGGTGGGTGGTATCGACGGTCGCATCGGCCTCTCGCTCAATCCCGCGACCCATGACTTTGGCACCGGCGCCGCCAGTAAAACACTCGGGATCAATCACAGCTATCTTGGCCCCGTTATTCGCGCGAAACAGGGCCAAACATTGCCTTTTGATGTGGCCAACAACATAGGAGACATTTCGACGATCCATTGGCATGGCCTCCACATCCCCGGCGATGTTGATGGCGGCCCGCATCAAGAAATCGAACACGGTTCTGTTTGGTCGCCTGATGTGCCAATTGTCCAACATGCATCGATGAACTGGTTCCACTCGCACACCCACGGAAAAACCGCTCGTCAGACCTATAACGGCTTGGCTGGGGTACTTCTTGTCGAAGACGACGCCAGCTTGGACGCAGACCTTCCCAAAACCTATGGCGTGGATGACTTTGTTCTCGTGCTACAAGACAAGACATTCGATTCTGCGGGCCAGATGAGCTATGACCTCAGCGAGGATGTGTTCGAAGACGGTTTCCAAGGGGACACGATGGTCATCAATGGTGCAATCGCACCGGCGACCCAAATGGTTCCAACGGGCTTGATCCGTCTTCGCATTTTGAATGCGTGTAATGCCCGTTTCCTGGAGCTCTCAATGGCAACCGGCCCACTCACGGTGATTGGCTCGGATGGTGGCTTCTTGGCCTCGCCCATTGAGGCTGAAAGCATCCTAATGTCTCCAGGCGAAAGGTATGAGGTTCTCGTCGATATGCGCGCTGTGGCGCGCAATGATCTCAATGTGAATCTGAACGGGAACGGAGGCGGTTTCTTCGCCAATCTCTTTGGCGGCAATCAACTCATGACTGCATTGACGCTCACGCGGACGAACAAGACGGGTTTTGACGGGTCGGTGCCAACAGAATTGGCGAACCTTGCGCCGCCTCAGCCCTCGGATGCGACGGTCACCCGCTCATTCCAACTTAAGATGGACGTGGGGGCCGATTTGGCGGCCCTAGCTTTGGCATGGGACAACTTCTGTGGTGGCGCGGGAGCCATGGCAATCAATGGTCAACCGATGAACATGGATCGCATCGATGAGACAGTCCGTAAAGGTGATACTGAAATTTGGCGTATTGCTGTGGATGAGCAACTGCATCCATTCCACATTCATGGGTGTTCCTTCCGCATCCTAAGCCAAAACGGCGCGACACCACCATCTTACGCGCAAGGTTGGAAAGACATGGTCCATGTCGACGAAGGTTGGTCAGAGGTGCTCGTAAAGTTCGACTACGAAGCGCCGAAAGATACGCCATATATGTATCATTGTCATATCCTCGAACACGAAGACTGCGGGATGATGGGGCAATTCACCGTCACCTAATCGGTTGTGCGAGAATTGGTGTTGACGATGTCTATGGTCTCAGCCGTGAATATCCAATTCAAACTCATGGCCCAAAACAGCTTAAGTGAACTTTCGCGGTCTTTCGGTCGTAGCAATCGGCCCAAGAACGCGTCTACCACAGTGAGGTGTGCATCGCCCAATGTGCCACTGCCGATCATCAAAAGTTCGCGGGCTCTTAAGGGGTCTGTTGTTTCGGCGCGTTGTTGCGAGCTACCCACATCAGGCCATCATGTTAAAGGTTGATCAACGGCGCGCGTTGCGCAAATCGCGGATCATTGGAATGGAATAGACCACCAAAGCCGTCCAGATCATGGGGAAGGCGATCATGCGCGCTTGCCCAAATGGTTCGTTAAAAACAAACACCGCCATCAGGAAGATCATCGTCGGCGCGATGTATTGCATGATGCCGATGGTCGAAAGGCGCATCAACTTGGCACCGTTGGCGTAAAAAAGAAGTGGCACGGCCGTGACCACGCCGCAGCCGAGAAGCAGTAATGTGTCAGAGGTGCTGCCTGAAAAGTGGCCCTCCCCTTGGACTGTTAGCCAGAGCAAGTAGCCCGTTGCTGGAATGGTAAGAATGATCACTTCCAGCAAAAAGCCTTGATTGGGGCCGATGGGCAGGGATTTCTTAAAGAAGGCGTAGAATCCCCAAGACACCGTGAGAACCAGCGCCGCCCAAGGCAAGCTGCCCGCATCGATCCAGAGCACCACAACGGCGGCTGCAGCCAGTGCTACCGCGACCCATTGCAAGCGAGTCAAACGCTCCCCCAAAAGAATCGCTGCTAGGGCGATGCTGAACAAAGGGTTGATGTAGTAGCCAAGCGCCGCATCCAGCGCGCGGTCATTGGCGATGGACCAGACATAAACACCCCAGTTCACCGTAATCAACGCGGCGGTTAAACACCCCATCGCCAAAGTGCGAGGGTTGCGCAGCGCAGCGACCAGATCGGATGTGCGGCGCAGAACAATCAGCGTAAGACCTGCGATGGGCACGGACCAGATTACCCGATGCGCCACAACTTCTAGCGCAGGCATGTGGGCCACAAGCTTCATATAGAGAGGCAAAACCCCCCAAAAGAGGTACGCGGTCATCGCATAGGCCAGCCCCTGTGCCGTATCGACGTTTTCCAACTGTTTTGCACGTGTGGCCATGATCGTTTCTTTCTATCGCGACGCTGCTTCGTAGCGTCGATTAGTGCAGACTTGCCAGAGGAGATTGCCCACCGCTGCGCTCCCGAGCATCCAAAGCCATCTCATCAAGATTGGGGCCTGTGTTGTGCGCCAAGCGCGCAAGGTGACATTCCAACTGGCTGAAGGTGCGTAGTAGGAAGTATCTTCGGGCCATTACTTGCGGCTACCCCCAACATCAAGCCCCGGCCGAGGCCAGCCTGACGGGCATAACAACGAAACCGGGATAAAACCGGTTCGTTCGTTGAGACTGGGCGCGGTCAAAATAGACAAAAATCCAAGAAGTGCTTGGAAAACACTCTTGAGAAACCCGCAGAACCGAAGATCCTGTAGCTGACACACTCGTTAGAGTTGAAAGCGCCCACGAGAACGGAGCCTTCTCACAATAAAAAGGCTCGGGAAGTATCAGCTACTGTAATAACGTTCCAGAAAGGCAAATCAGACCAATCATATTAATTGAGAACATCCTGATAGGAAGACCTTGGGCCAGCTATCGTATCGGGTCGCCAAGCAGCCAATCGACATTTGGAAAACGCTCGGCAGCGTCCGTATCCCGATGTCAGACCCGACGCGCGGGTGCATGCGTTTTGAATGCGCCGTGGCAAATGCCAAACGCTAGGTTGAGCCCCAACAAAAATAAAACCCTTCCGCGCTTGTTCGGCGCGAAAGGGCAATTTGATGTCTCAGCTCTTGAGCTTAGAGTACGGCGTCATCTGCCGTTGCGTAGGTGATGAGCTCGTCCGCGGTCCAGCGTGTGCCGTCTGCAAATTGGACTTCTTCCACGCCGTAGAACATGCGTGTTTGTTCATCGAAGGTGACCATATCGCCGTTCTCAAGCGTGATGACCACATCGTCATTGTCGCTTTCGCTCAGGGACACGGTGACTTCATCCGCATTCACATCGTTGAAGATGAAGATGTCCTGTTCTCCAGAGATATAGCTCAGATCGCGGACAGTGTAGGAGCCGTCGCCTTTGGTATGGGTATAGGTCTCTTCGAGGGCGGAGCCGCGGATCAACTCTTCGCCACCGGCCACTTGATCGGCCACGGATCTGTCGCGGATCTCTTTACCGCTCATGGTCGTGCCGTCGGAGAATTCGATCACTTCGAGATCATAAGACGTGTCGCGGAAGTGGTCTTTGACCGTGATCGTCTCGCCGGTGGAGGTCGTAATGATCAAGTCTTGGCCCGCGTTTTGCGACAAGGTCACGCCGTCTTCCGTTTCATCGATCAGCACCAAGCGATCCTCGGCACTGGCATCAAAGCTGCGGTCGTTGATCGTGTAGGAGCCCACGCCGTTTGCATGATAGAACGTGTCAGCTCTTGTTGTACCAAAGACGGTGCCACCGTCTTCGATCTGGTCGGTGAGCACGCGAATCTGGATCGCTTCGGCGTCCATTACTGTGTTGTCACCAAAGATGATTTCTTCCATGCCTTCTGAGCCCAGGTCGAAGTGATCACGCACAGTGATCGTCTCGCCATTGGATAGTGTGAGAACGAGGTCACGGCCTGCGTTTTGCGAGAAATTCACGGCATCGGCGGTCTCATCGGTGAAGAACAAACGGTCAACGGCATTCAGCCCGGTGCCGCGATCTTCGATGGTGTAAGAACCATCTCCAAGCGTGTGGAAATAGTCTTCGGATTCTGCGGAGCCGGTGATGGTCGTTTGACCCTTTTGATCGGCCACGGCCTTGTTGCGGATCTCTTTTGCGTCGAGCACTACGCCATCGCCGAAAGCGATTTCTTCCATGTCCTCGTAGGCATTATTGAAATGATCGGTGATCGTGATCGTCTCGCCGCTGGAAAGTGAAATGACCAGATCACGGCCCGCGTTTTGCGAGAAGGTCACGCTATAGACGGTCTCATTGCTGAGGACGAGGCGGTCGATTTCATTGGGATCCAGGCTATAGTCTTCGATCGTGTACGACCCATCGCTTGTGGTGTGGATGTAGGTTTCGCCAAAGTCAGAGCCCAGGATTGTCGCACCATCGGCCTTTTGATCGGCCACAGCTTTGTCGAGGATGCCTTGGCGGTTCAGCACCGTACCGTCTGCGAAGTGCAACTCTTCGATCATCTCGATGATCTTATCAAAGTGGTCAATCACGGTGATCGTCGCGCCGTCTGACAGGGTGATGACCATGTCCTCGCCCGTTGATTGCGTGATGGTCATGTCGGCCAGGTTCAGGTCGGTGAACACAAGCTTGTCGACATCACTGAGGAAGTAGCTTTGATCGTGGATGGTCTTGTTGCCGTCACCTAGACCATAGACATAGGTGTCAGAGCCGGCGCCATTTTCGATGCTGTCGCTACCTGCACCAAAGTCGATGATTTCGCCGGCTTTGCCTTCGGTGGCGTCAACAGTGTCGTCACCATCGGTCAGAATGAACTGTTCGATTTCCTTGAATTGGATGACCGTCTGACCAATGTTAAAGGATCCCTCTTCGTCGTCGGTGAAGGTCATGGAAACGCCGGATGAGACCGCGCTAAGGTCAATGGTGTCGAGGTCTTCGCCGTTCTCGCTGTCTTCGCCGCCGATGATCGTTTGGGCTTCGCTTTCATCGGTGAGAGCGAACGTGTTTTCTGTCCCGCCGCCAGGACGGCTGGTCTCGATCATGCTCACTTCGTCGAGGAGGATGCCGTAGCTATCGTCTTCGTCTTCAAGCTCGCCAAAGGTGATCGTGTCCATGCCGCCCGTACCGGTCACGGTGTAGGTATAGGTTTCCCACTGACCGCGCGGAGGCTGGATTGTGTCGATGACTTCGCCGTTCCAATATATGACGAGCGATTCGCCATCAGACCGCCAGTTGTTGCGCGCTTGGGCGTTGAAGCTGATCTCATAGGTCGCACCATCGGTGGTTTGCACATCTTGGGAGATTTCGTCGACATGACCGCGATGCAGGTCAATCTCGATTATGTCGCCGGTGCCGCCGTGGTTGAGGAAGTCTTCGCCCCAGACTTCGATGCGGTTGTTCTCGGAGAACCATCCTTCGACCACAACTGACGACCAGTGCGCCACGTTGTTGCCTTCAAAACTTCCGTTAACCAGCATCTCGTCGCCTGACGTTTCAGAGGTCAAGCTGATGGCATCCATCAAGATGCCGTAGCCGTCGTTTTCATTCTCCAGCTCACCAAAGGTAAGCTTGTCACGACCACCGGTGCCGGTCACAGTATAGGAAAAGGTCGTCCAATCGCCAGTATCGGGCGCGACGGTGTCGATCAACTCGCCGTTCCAAAAAATCTCAAGGGATTCACCGACTGAACGCCAGCTGTTGCGCGCCTGCGCAGCAAAGTTAAGTGTGTAGGTCTCGCCTTCATCCGTTGTCACGTATTGCGATATCTTATCGACGGTGTGGCGATGCAGGTCGAGTTCGATGAGGTTTCCACCGTCTTTGGTGTCCACGCCCAAAAATCCACCTTTCCAGACTTCGATTTTGCTAAAGTTGCTGTACCAGCCATCCAACTTTGCCTGGCCCCAACGGTTGTCGGCTACGTGGCTTCCTTCGAAGCTGCCGTTCACGAGGAGGTTTTCAGGCGCTTCCTGCGGCAGGAGCACGTTTAAAAAGTCGTCGACATTGCCGGAGACTATGGAAGAGACGCTGTAATCTGCACCGGTATCGGTTTCTTTGATCGTCAATTCGCCACTGAGCAGGGTGATGGAAAAGTCGTCATAAAGAGCGGTGAGATCAAGCGTATCACTTTGTGTGATGGTCAGGTTGTTCCAGAAGTTGGCGTCATTCCAGTTGGAATCGGTTACGACGATGTTCGCCACGGGCTTCTCCTCTCAGCAATTAAACAAGGTGCGACGGCAAAGGGAGATCCGTTCGCAACCATATTGGTTACGCGACAGCTTTGAAAGCCCGGGAGGACAAACGTAGCAGCAACGTTCAATCGGATGTTTGACGAAATATAGGGGCGGTATTTGGGATCAATTATGACGAATTTGAGAAGGTTTTGACTGGAAAGGGCGCACCTTTTTGACAAATACTTCGACAGTTGTTGAATTGTTTTTCATGACGTCGACCGAGCTGACATCCGATCAAACTACGGAACTTGCAGAGACCTTTGGCCTACTTGCAGACCCAACGCGGCTTTCGATTGTTGTGCAATGCATGGGCCAAGAACGCTCTGCGGGCGAGATCGCTGAGGCCGTTGGGACCTCGCCATCACTCACAAGCCACCACCTTCGGCTTTTGCGCTCCGCGCGCATGTTGAAGTCTGAACGGCGTGGCAAACAGGTGTTTTACACCATGGCCGACAAATGTGTGCATTCGGTTCTCAACATCATGATTGAACACATTTTCACGCATCACCATGAAACGCATAACCCCGATGATGAGGAGTAAAATATGCCAAATGTGACCCAGCAAAAATGCGCCTGTGACAGCTGTGTTTGCATCATCGATGTAAACGACGCTGTCAAAAAAGATGACCGCAACTATTGTAGTGACAACTGCGCCAACGGTCACCCTGATGGGGCTGGCTGCGGCCATAGCGGGTGTGCTTGCTCTGCGTAA
>JAKVBH010000033.1 GCA_022447495.1 Marinovum sp.
CACTGCGTCTTGGGTCTGAGGCGCGCCTTCGGCTTCTGTATTCGCGGCGACCGACGGCGTAGAGGGTCGAGGGCGCGCACGCGGACGCGCCGAGGCTTTCGGCGCTGAGTTGCTGTCAGCCTCATTGGCTTCGGTTACGATCTCCGGACTGGCCGCTTGAGGAGCGGTTGCTTCTTGCGCCTCTCGGGTCTCTGCGGCTTGTGGGCTTTCTTCTGGGGTCACTGCGTCTTGAACGACATCATCGATAATTGTGTCCGGATCGGGTTCTGCAACCGGCTCCGGCGCTACGCGCGCCGCAGGACGTAGGCGCGGTCGTTGGGTTATCTCTGGCAATTCTTGCAACAGCGGCGGCGTCTCGTCGCGTGTGGGTGGCACAAGCACGGCGATCTCGTCTTGTGGTGGCTCCACCGGTACGGGTTCAAGCAACGGCTCCGGTGTGGGATCGGGCTCCGGCGCGGGTGCGGGTTGCGGTGTGGGAGCGGGCTCTGGTGCAGGCGTGGCCACGGGCACTGGGACAGGCTCAGGCGTGGCTTCTTCAACCGCAGGCTCCGGCGGCGGAGCGATTTGCGGTGTTGGGACAGGAGCCTCTGGTGTCGGCGGCGCTGTGAGTGCCGCAAATTCTTCCGAAGTCACCACCGAGACATTGGCCACTTCGAATGGCAAGGGCTCCGCCGTGAAGAGAGGCCCCACCAGCACGAAACCGATGAAGCCCACATGGCCTGCGCCGGAGATATAATGGCCCCAATGCGCCATGGGCCCCGCCTAGCCGTCTTCGTCCATGTTTGGTCCACCCACATCCGTCACGAGGCCGATGTTGGAGAAGCCCCCCGCATTGAGCGCACCCATGACTTGCATGACTTGCGCGTAAGGCACAGCGCCGTCGGCGCGCAGAAAGACCCGGTCTGATCGACGCTCGGCGGCAATGCCTCGGAGACGACCAATGAGTTGGTCCCGCGCCACTTCTGAGGTTTGGATCATCACAGTGCCTTCGGCCGTGACTGTCACAGTCAAAGGCTCCTCGGCTTCAGTGGGCAACGCATTGGCGGCCGTTTTGGGCAGATCAACTGGGACACCGACAGTGAGGAGCGGTGCCGAGACCATGAAGATGATCAAAAGCACCAGCATCACGTCCACAAATGGCGTGACGTTGATTTCCGCCATGGGCTGCGCCCCGCCCCGCGTTCTGCGACTGCGCCGGGCGCCCCCAGCTTTGGTGACATTGGCCCCCATGGCTTAGCCGTCCAACTGGCGGCTGAGGATCGTGGCAAACTCGTCGGCGAAGCTTTCATACCCGCCGACAATTCGGTCGCTGACAGAGGTGAGTTTGTTGTAGAAAATCACCGCTGGGATCGCGGCCAAAAGACCCAACCCGGTGGCCAAAAGCGCCTCTGCGATGCCGGGCGCCACAACGGCCAGGTTCGTGTTCTGTTGTTCGGCGATTTCGATAAAGGCGTTCATGATGCCCCATACGGTACCAAAGAGGCCAATGAAGGGTGCCGTTGAGCCGATGGTGGCAAGAGTGGAGAGTTGCGACTGCAGACCCTCGGCCTCGCGCGCGATCGCCACATTCATGGCCCGATCAATGCGGGCCTGCGCCCCGGGGATCAGACCGCCATCCCCTTTGTGCGAGCGACGCCATTCCACCATGCCCGCCGCAAAGACCTTGGCCGATCTGCCAGACGGCTCCGGCCCAAGTGTTTCGAACAACTCATCGAGGGGCTCTCCTGACCAAAAAGACCGATCAAACCCGTCTGCCTCACTCCGGGCTGCGCGAAAGAGCATCATCTTTTGAATGAAAATGGCCCACGCCCAGAAGGACATCAAAATCAACGCCACCATGACCAGTTTGACGATCAGGGTTGCGCGCGCAAAAAGACCCCACATGGAGAAATCAATCTCCGAGGCCGCCGCCAGTACCTCTGTTTCCATACACCTGCTCTTTTTTGCCCATTTGGGTCGTTTGTGGAACGCAGTTTAGCCGATTTCGAATCAGTTGGCTATCACGAAGGCTGGAGACCGGCGCGATTTTGCGTGTACCTGCGTTAGGGCCAGATGATCGGGTCGGGTCAGTGGAGCAATTGACGGATGACCTTTGGCAAACGTGAGGGTTGCCCGGAGGTGTTGACCACAACCACTGTGACCAGCGCTTCGAAGAGCGGGACGCCATCGCGACTGACCACTTGGCGCATGATCAACCGGGCGGGTGTGACCTGTTCAGTGGTGGTCTCGATGAGCAATTCGTCGTCGAGCCTCGCGGAGCCCAGATAGTCCGCCTCGACACGGCGCACCACAAAGACCAGGCCGTCTTCATCTTTCATGACGTTTTGATCGACACCGATGCCGCGGACCCAATCAGACCGCGCCCGTTCGATAAACTTCAGATAGTTGGCATAGTAGACAATGCCCGCCAAGTCTGTGTCTTCGTAGTAGATGCGCAGTGTAAATCGATGAGTCATGACAGACTGCTACACTGGCCCAGCCAGGCATGCAATTTTTGGTGAAAATTGCGTCTGCAGAAGTGGCCAATATTGCTGCCCACGTCGTCTGACGGTGTTGTGACCCTCATTTCAATGAAACTGGCGTACCAATGGTCACAGGAAAAAGGAGCCGCACCATGATGCGCCGGACCTTCATCGCCACCGCGTTGGCTGCCCTCGGCCTCGGCCAGGCCCCCAAAGCCACCCAGGCCAAATCCTGTGATTTTGATATCTGTCGCACCGATGCCGAATGGCGCGGCATGCTCACCTCTGCCCAATACAAAGTCATGCGCAAAGAGGGCACAGAACGCGCCTTCACGTCTCCGCTCAATGACGAAAAACGCGCTGGTGTTTATCATTGTCGTGGCTGCGACTTGCCACTCTACAATGCCGCCACAAAATACGACAGCGGAACAGGCTGGCCGAGCTTTTATCAACCGCTCACCAATGCCATCGGGACCAAAAAAGATCGCAAGCTGTTGGCTCTGCGCACAGAAGTGCACTGCCGCCGCTGCGGCTCGCATCTTGGGCACGTGTTCAATGACGGCCCGCCACCCACCGGCAAACGCCATTGTCTCAATGGGGTCAGTTTGGTGTTTCGACCCTCCTAGTGCGGCTGCGCAGGGCCAACCCCAACGCCGGTAAAATGCTACATGCGGCTATGAGCGCGGTGGTCGCAAACCCGTATGCCGTGAACACCGGACGCATGGCCGTGATGCCCACAAACATCGACACATAAGTGGTTGCCGAATAAAGCCCCAGAATGGCCGCGCGCTGCGTGCGGTCAAGCGCAGTCAACCGGCCGACAATTAAATTCAACCCCAAATGATTGAGCGCACCCCAGAGCAAACACGTAGCCAATAAAGCCCACACCTGTCCTGCCGTCATCGCCAAGGCGCAATAGACGGCTGTCAGCAAAGCAAATACCAAAGGCGCCGCCCGGTTGATGCCCACCCGGTCAATCAAACGATCCAGGGGCGCCACGAGACCAAAACCGACCCCATAAAGCAACGCCGCAACACCCGCCAAAGTGGTCGAGGTTGCCAAGGCGCCCGTCATATGCGCCCCGAGATAGGCATATAAGCCATAGAACGCCGCCATATATGCCGCAGCGGTGAACAAAGCCGTTGGCACACCTTCAACGCGCAAAGCACTCCAGGGGCTGGATTTCTCCCCATGGCGGGGTGTGCCTTTTGCTGTGGGCCAGACCAAGGCAGCCAGCCCTAGAGTCAAAACCGCAAGCACCGCGAAAACACCACGCCAATGAAAGTAATCGGCCACCACAGCCGCCAAGGAAACACCCGCAACCAAGCTCAACGTCCACCCCGTGAGAACCTTTCCCAAGGTCTCACTCTCGCGGCCTGCTGGGGCAATCTCGGCGGCCAATGCATACGTCACGGGCAAGGCCACGCCTGCACCCAACCCTGCCAATCCCTGACCTGCCGCCAAAACAGTGATATTTGGCGAGACCACGGACATCACTAATCCGATCGAAATTGCGACAAGGGCAAAGACCAAAGCACGGCGCAGCCCCAATCCATCGGCACGCGGGGCCAACGTCAGAACCGCCACAGCGGTCCCCGCGCCATATACGGCAGTGGCGATCAATACGTCCTCAGCCGCCAAGTCAAAGCTCGTACCGACTTCTTGGGCAAGTGGGCTCAGGGCCAGGGAATTGGCGCCAACGGCCGCAATGGCGAGTGTCAGTAACAGGATCGGGTTCATACGGTGCCCTTATCGCAGTTGCGCGCCCCTCGCCCAGCGAAAAATCCAACACGCCGCGCGCCATAGTCTCGACCTTGAAGACATCGGGTAAGGAGCTGTTAAACGCTGTGGTGTAAGCACGGAAAACATGGGCGGCGCACAGAGGCAACACAGGAGCCAATTATGACCTTTACCCCAGTGATCCTCGGCGGTGGTCTGGCGGGCTATAACTACATCCAACGCACCCAAGACACACAATTGGCGACGCTGTCCAACACGTCTAAAAACAAGCGAGAAACAGCAGAGGTTCTTGAAAATCTCCCCCAAGTTCAGACCGCCCAAGAGATTATGGATGACCCATTATTGTTGCGCGTGGCCCTTGGTGCGTTCGGCCTGGACGAAGACATCAACAATCGCGCCTTTATTCAGGACGTATTGGAAAGCGACCTGTCCGACTCGACGTCTCTGGCAAACCGTTTGACGGATCGGCGCTATTTGGCCTTGGCGCAAACATTCGGGTTCAATTCACCAAACGGGCCACAGGTGCTTGGCTCCCAAGAGGCCAGCGCCCTTACCAAGGAATTGGAAGCAGTTGCATCAGCAGATGATTTGCTCAACAATCCAAAGCTCTTGCGCGGGACACTCGAGCACTATGGCCTGTCAAAAGATGACGCTAGTAATCGCTATTTTTTAGAGCAAGTTTTCGCATCTGATCTGAACGATCCCGCATCGTTTGTGAATAGCCTGAACAACACACGCTATGCCGACATGGTCGCGGCTCTGGACCTTCCTTCATCTCAAGCCGCACCGGATTTGTTCAGTTTTGCAACCTTGGCACAATCGCGCGGCGATACGATCAAAACGTCCGATGATTTGTTAGGGGATGCCGACCTCTTGAAAGACGCGTTGCAGCTCTTTGGCCTAGAAGGCGAGGGCCGAGATCAAGCCTTTCTTAGGTCCGTTCTCGATTCTGATCTTGAGGACGCCAGCTCCTTTGCCAATCAGCAACAAAATGACCTATGGTCGTCTTTCGCAAAGGCCTTTGGTTTTGGAGAACGCCTCGCCCGCCCTGGCTCGTTCCGCGCCGAGAACACTCGATTTGACAGCCTTGTGTCCAACTTTGGCGCGCTCGAAGCACCTTTCGCCTCGTCGGAGGATATGTTTTCAAGTTCGCTCGTGACGCTAAGTGCCCTCCAGTTCTTCGATCTACCCTCTGACTCGGACAGTTTCTCGCGCGCAGGCCGCATTCTGACGTCCGACTCAAACGATCCAAATTCCCAATATAACGGGACGCTAGAGCCCCGTTGGCGGCTCTTCGCAGATGCCAGCCCCATCGAAGCGCCTGACACTGAGTGGCGGCCACCGGACGGTTTTGCGGATGCCATCGTCACCACCTATTTGGAACGTCAGTTCGAAATCGCGGTGGGCAATGTCGACCCCAATATGCGGCTCGCCATTGGTTTCGAACGGGAATTCGATCAGCTTTTGGAAAATGCCACCAGCAACAATGCGCGTTGGTTTGGTGTCATGGCCTCCGAACCGCTGCGCGCCGTCTTTGAAGGTGCATTGGGCTTGCCCGATGCAATTGGCACCTTGGACTTGGAACAACAGCTCGGCGTCTTTCAAGAACGGGCGGAGAGCCGCTTGGGAAGCGCCGACCTCGCGACCCTGAGTGCTGAAGAAACGCGGGCAGACCTCATCCAACGCTTCTTGAGCACCGTGACGCTGACGCCAGAATCCACGTCCGCTCCCCGAAGCGGCGCGTCTGTCATCTTGTCAAACGTGCAAGGCAGTTTAGGGCTGATCTAAAGCCCCTAGCGCAGGCGTTCTTCACTGACCTCATCAAAGACATAGACACGCTCTGGCTCAAACGAAATACCAACGATGTCGCCTTCTTTGCATCGCTTGTCGCCCCGCTCTTCAACCACGACCCGCTCGCCGGAGGTTTGGCTAGCAAGGTAGGCGTAGGACACGCCGCCGAGCGCTTCGGTGAGTTCGACGCGATGCGTATCCCCATCCACCAACACAATGTGTTCTGGACGCAGTCCAACTTCGACCTTTTGGCCCGATCGGGCTTGCTTGGGCGCAGGGACGTCTTGTCCCAAACCAGGGCAAGACGCCCGATCCGATCCAGCTTCACCGGCCAAGAAATTCATGGCGGGGCTACCAATGAATCCCGCGACAAACTTGTTGTCCGGATCGTGATAGAGGTCCATTGGAGCGCCTACTTGAGCAATATGGCCGGATTTGAGAACCACAATCTTGTCAGCCAACGTCATTGCTTCGACCTGATCGTGGGTAACATAGATCATTGTGGCGCCAATTTCGCGGTGCAGACGCGCGATCTCCACGCGCATTTCGACGCGAAGCTCAGCGTCAAGGTTCGACAAGGGCTCATCAAAGAGGAAAACTTCTGGGCCCCGCACAATCGCACGGCCAATGGCCACGCGCTGGCGCTGACCGCCCGACAACGCCGCAGGCTTGCGCTTGAGGTAGTTATCAAGTTTCAAGATACGGCTGGCTTCACCAACTTTCTGATCAATTTCAGCCTTGGAATGGCCGTTCATTTTAAGACCAAAGCCCATGTTCTCCGAAACGGTCATGTGGGGGTAGAGCGCGTAGGTCTGGAATACCATTGCCACGCCGCGTTCGGATGGATCCATCCGCGTCACGTCCCGGGGTCCGATATTCATCGTGCCCTCGGTTGTCTCCTCAAGCCCGGCCACCATGCGCAGCAACGTGGATTTGCCACACCCTGAAGGCCCCACAAACACACAAAACTCGCCATCCGCAATCTCGAGGTCGATTCCGTGAATCACCTGGGTTTCTCCATAGCGTTTGATCACTTGGCTCATGGTCACGCCAGACATTGGGTTATCCCTCTTTTGCTTTACGTTGCTGATTGGACCGCGTCCCGTCCGGGAACCTCCAGTTTTGCAATTCTTCTGAGATGGCGTTGGCCGTTTCGCGCAATCTTGGAACCAGCGCCTCGAGCGCGGCCAGGTTGGTTCGGGCCGTTGAGGATGTCACAGAGAGCGCCCCCATGACCCGCCCGTTTGCGGATTTGATCGGCATCGCGACGCAGATAATACCGGGTTCGTGCTCTTCTCGGTCAAAGCCATAGCCATGTTGGCGGATGTCGATGAGCTCTTGTTCCAACGCGTCCGCCGAACACAGTGTCGCGTCCGTGAAGCGGTGAAAGCTCTGCTGTGCTATCACGCTTTGAGCATCATTTGGATCAAGATAGGCGAGCATAACTTTGCCCACGCCAGTGCAATATGCCGGGCCGACCTTGCCCGCTTGGCTATACATCTCAATGGGGTCCACGGCGTTGCGCTTTTCGACATAGAGCACTTGCGCCCCGTCCAGCTGCGCCACATGCACCGTTTCGCGCACGTCAGCCGACAAAAGATCGATATGCGGGCGCGCAATCGGCGCCAGCGACGACATTGCCCAAGCTGCATGCGCCAGGCGCACCAACCGTATGCCAGGCGCATAGGTTTGGCGGTCCGCGTCAAAGGCCAACATCCGCTGCGACAGCAGCGTTTGAACCAAGCGATACAGGGTTGCCTTAGGATAAGCGCTCTGGGTGTGAAGCTCGGAAAAGCGCACCGGACGCCCAAACGACGCCACGAGGTCCATCACCTCTAGTGCCTTGCCGACGGTTCCGCCGGTGCCGTTGCCTTTGGCGTCCTCAGATGTCTGGGCCGTCGCCATATGTCCTCCCCGGCTGCAAACTCGGACCCTCCCGTCCGAACCAGGCTTCTTCGACCTGGTGCTGCAGCGCCTTGACACCATAGGCCGAGTCGCGCTCTAGTATCAATATTCAAAACTTCGGTCCACATAATGGAACCTTAAATGAGACTAAGGGCCGGACTTTAACGCATAGGGAGGACATCATGCGTTCATTGATGAAAGCGTCGCTTGCGGCGCTTATTACCACGTCTGCGCTAACAGGTGCGGCGACGGCGGGCAGCCACGCCAACCTCGAAGGCACCCTGCGGATCATCTCCGACATGTCGAACCCGAACCCACGGGCGATCATGGAAGGTTTGGCCGCTGAGTTTGACGAAATGCACCCCAATCTGGCGGTGGAGTTGGAAATCGTTGACCGTGAAGCTTGGAAATCCCAGATTCGTAACGCGCTGACTGCAAACGCGCCTGACGTTGTGAACTGGTATGCGGCAAACCGCATGGCGCCCTTTGTCAACGCGGGCCTCTTCGAAGACATTTCCGACATGTACGAGGGCGGCGAGTTGCCTGGTTTGGACGCTGTGAAAGGCGCGATGACCATGGACGGCAAGCAGTGGGGCGTGCCTTACACATACTACCAGTGGGGCATCTACTACCGCGAAGACATCTTCAAAGAGCTCGGCCTCTCTGAGCCAGCAACCTTCGAAGAAGAAATTGCCAATTGCGAGAAAATCGTGGCCTCCGGTCGTGCGTGCTACTCTATCGGCTCCAAGTTCCTTTGGACCGCTGGCGGATGGTTCGACTACCTCAACATGCGCACCAATGGCTTTGACCACCACATGGCGCTGGCCCGGGGTGAGCTGAGTTGGACTGAAGATGCCGGCGTGCGTGAGACGTTTGCCAATTGGCGCAAGCTGATCGACATGGGCGGCTTCATCAAGGACCACCAGAACTACTCCTGGCAGGAAGCGTTGCCATTCGTCGTGAATGGCGAAGCAACGGCGTATCTCATTGGTAACTTTGCTGTGCCTCAGCTACGCGACGCGGGCCTCACCGATGATCAACTCGACTTCTATCAATTCCCCAAGATCAACGATCATGCCATGGGTGAAGACGCGCCAACGGATACATTCCACATCGCGTCCAACGCCCAGAACAAAGAGGCGGCGCGGGAATTCTTGAAGTTCGTGACCTCAACTGATGTGCAATCGCGCATCAACGGCCCAGACGGTCTCGGTCAATTGCCGATCAACGCAAATGCGTCGGTCTCTGATGACGAGTTCATCCAGCAGGGATTCGACATGCTCTCCAATAACGCCACAGGCGGGATCGCACAGTTCTTTGACCGCGACTTCCCAGCCGAAATGGCGTCTGTGGGCATGGAAGGTTTGCAGGAATTCATGGTGTTTCCGGACAATCTCGATGACATCCTGCAGCGCATGGAAAGCGCGCGTCAGCGTATTTACTAAGTGTGCGGCGGGATAAATCCCGCCCTACGCTCCAATGAACGCGATAGGGCGGGGCCATCCCGCCATACCCTACCGGTGGGGAGGACCCATGCTTTCCTATTACAAACGCAATGAGATCGCTCTTACGCCGATCCTCTTTTTGATCCCGGGCGTGCTTTTTTTCGCCGTTTACGTGATCATCCCAATTTTTCAGAGCTTAAGTATTTCTTTTTATCAATGGGATGGGCTTGGGGAGGCCAAATACGTGGGCCTGCGGAATTATTCCGAACTGGCCACCGACCGCGCGTTCGAGATCTCGCTTTGGAACAACATCAAATGGCTGGCGCTTTACCTTCTCGCAATCCCAGCGGGCCTCTTTATCGCGCTTTTCTTAAACCAGAATGTTTGGGGCATCCGGCTATATAAATCGATGTTCTTCTTTCCCTTTGTGCTCAGCCAAGTGGTTGTGGGCCTTGTGTTTTCTTGGTTTTACCTTCCCCGTGAAGGTCTCTTGAACGGCTTTCTGGGCCTCTTTGGTGCTGGTCCCATAAATGTTTTGGGCGACCCTACCCTTGCAACCTATGGCATCATCGCCGCCGGTCTTTGGCCCCAGACGGCCTATTGCATGATCCTCTATCTCACGGGCCTCAATGCGGTTGATCCCGAGCAGGTCGAGGCGGCGCGTCTCGATGGTGCGAAGGGGCCGAAAATGCTATGGTACGTGATCCTGCCCCAACTGAAGCCCGCGACCTTTATCGCTTTCGTGGTCACCATCATTGGCGCGCTGCGCTCCTTTGACCTGATCTCGATCATGACCAATGGTGGTCCGTTCGGGAGAACGCGTGTGCTGAGCTTCTACATGTTCGAGAAAGCGCTCTCGGAATACGGGTTCCGCATGGGGTATGGTTCGGCCATTGCCGTTGTGCTTTTCCTAATCATGCTGTGCTTCATCGCCTACTTCCTGTGGCAAATGTACCAAGACGAAAAGGCGGCGCGGCGATGAGCGATCTACGGACGCATTTGGGTGACATGATGTTTGCGTGTTTCAACGCCGGTGACCCGGGCGTGTCTGTCCAGACATCCAGCATCGAAACAACACCCATGCGCATCAATGCAGGCGTGGGCCGCAAGGCGCGCTCCGTCCACCACTCTTGGACCAATCGGCCCGATGGCGTGGCTTCAGATGCGTTGGAACACCACATCGTGGCGTCCTGCGACCAGGTTCGCACGGGTTTAGCCATGAAAATTCAGGCCAGTCCAGCCGCGAGGGAGGGATAGACCATGTTCCCAACACCCATCGAAAAACGCTCCGCCGCCGCGCAAACCACCTACAAAGCACTGTTGCCTGTGGCCTTGGTCATGTGGCTGTTGCCGCTGATCGCGGTGATGCTCTTTTCCATTCGGCCAATCACGGACTTTACTCAGGGCAACTACTGGGGCTGGCCATCATCCTTTGACCTGATCGCAAACTACAACCGCGTCTTCTTTGAGAGTGACATGCCACAGTACCTGTTCAACTCGGTCCTCATCACTGTGCCCACAGTGATCGGAGCGGTTGCAATATCTTGCATGACGGGCTTTGCCTTGGGCGTCTACCGCTTCCGCGGCAACTTGCTAATTTTCTTCATGTTCATTGCAGGTAACTTTGTACCGTTCCAAATCCTAATGGTGCCTGTGCGCGACTTGACGCTTGGTCTTGGGCTTTATGACACCAAGGCCGGCCTCGTGCTCTTCCACATCGCGTTCCAAACAGGGTTCTGCACGCTCTTCATGCGCAACTTTATCCGTGCCCTGCCCTACGAATTGATCGAAGCGGCGCGCGTCGAAGGTGTTGCGGAATGGCGCATCTTCTGGTTTGTCGTTCTGCCTCTCATGCGTCCAGCGATCGCGGCGCTTGCGGTATTGATTTTTACCTTCATCTGGAATGATTACTTCTGGGCGATTGTGCTTACGCAAGGTCCCGATGCACAGCCTGTGACGGCAGGCATCACTCAATTCAACAGCCAATTTGTGGCGCAATACCAGCTCATGAGCGCAGGCTCGATTGTCGCGGCCTTGCCTCCGGTGATCATGTTTTTTGCAATGCAACGGCACTTTATTGCGGGCCTTACTCTGGGTGCGGTCAAGTAACAATGAACGACACGAAAGACCAATCGGCGGGGGCGTTTGAAGGGGCCACGGTCCCTCTAGGACGTCCGACGCGAACACCGACCCAACTTTGGCGTCTCGATGATGGCGGGCGTCAAACCCTGGTCCTTGGGGCCCATTGCGACCGTTTGCCCCAGGTAGTCTATTGGGGTGCAAAAATACCTCACGACGCGAATCTCGCAACGATGATGCTAGCAGATCAGATCGACATCGCAGGCGGCATGCTAGACGAGGTGTCCGAGCTCTCTCTATGTCCAGAAACGGCGCGCACTTTCCCTGGGCAACCCGGCCTCATTTGTCGCCAAGGCGAGGGCGCGCCCATTTTGCCAAATTTCCGTTTTGCAAGCGCAGACGAAACAGATGGTCTTACGCTCATCTATCGCGACGCGGACGCCGGTCTCACCCTGCGGTTTGATTTCAAGGTCGATGAACACACACACATGATCATCGCGCACACCGCGCTTGCGACCGACGCGCCAATCCACCTCGACTGGTTGGCCGCGCCTGTGATGCCGGGACCGCAATACTCCGATGAGATGATCGACATGTCCGGGCGCTGGTGTGGCGAATTTCAAATGAACCGCTCGGCGTGGTCCCCTGGCATGCGCTACCGTGAAAACCGCACGGGGCGGACAGGTCATGAGCATTTTCCAGGCCTCCTCATCCCCGCACGCGGTACCACCAATACCGCAGGCGAAGCCTGGGGTTTCCATTACGGCTGGTCCGGTGGACACAAAATGATCGCTGAGGAGCTCCCCGATGGCCGCCGCCAAATCCAGTTTGGCCACACCTCGCATGTGGAACCCTCTGCGGCACAATGCTTTGAAACAGCACCGCTCTACCTGACCTATTCAACCACTGGATTGAATGGCTGTGCGGTTTCGTTTCAACGGCATCTGCGCGACCGTATCATCGTCTGGCCCCGTCCTATGACCGAGCGGCCGTTACACTACAATTGCTGGGAAGCGGTGTATTTCAACCACTCTTTGCCCGTACTCAAAGACATCGCAACCCGCGCCGCCGCCATCGGCGCGGAGCGTTTTGTCCTTGACGACGGCTGGTTTGGCCAACGCGACGATGACACGCGCGCGCTCGCCGATTGGGAGGTCGACACCCGCAAATACCCCGACGGACTGGGTCCCTTGATCGACCATATCCAAGGGCTTGGCATGAGCTTTGGCATCTGGTTCGAACCCGAGATGATCAACCCCAACAGCGAGAGTCACCGCCTCCACCCCAATTGGGCGCTGGGCGCCGATGACCAAACGCTTGGGCGCAATCAAAAAGCACTCAACATGGCCCTGCCAGAGGTCCGCGATTTTCTCTTTGAACGCATATATGCGATCTTGGCGGCTCACGACATCGACTACGTCAAATGGGACCATAACCGCGTCCTGCCGATGCCTGATGCGGCACAAACCCGTGGCTCCTATGCGCTCATTGACCGGCTGCGTGCATCTTTTCCATCGGTTGAAATTGAAAGCTGCGCCTCCGGCGGTGGTCGGATCGACTTTGGCATTTTGCAACGCACCCAACGGGTCTGGCTCTCCGATAGTAATGACGCGTTGGAGCGGCTACGCATACAACACAACAGCGCGCTGTTTTTGCCCGCTATGGTCGCGGGATCCCATGTTGGGCCGCGCAGATGCCACACGTCAGGCCGTGTGCTCGACATCTCGTTCCGGGCCTGGGTCGCAGCGCAGCGGCACATGGGATTCGAGATGGACCCGCGCGAACTCACGGACCACGAAGCCGCCATCCTCACAGACGTTGCAGACTGGTGGAAAGCAAACCGCCGCTGGATGGCCGAGGCGGATATTCTGCGCCTCGACACGTCTGACCCCGCGCTGATTGCAGAGCAACACATGCCCCGCGACGGGCATCGCTTTGTAGTTTTTGCGGGCGTATCCGAGACCTCGAAACAGATCTCCCCACGCCCGTTGCGTCTCACCGCATTGGACCCGCAAACCCACTACAAAGTCTCACTCACCAACCGGGACACGATCACGACAGCCTCCCGCGGCCACCCGATTTTAAAGCACGAAAGCATCACAGTCTCGGGCGCTTGGCTCATGAGCCACGGCGTCACCCTACCCTGCGCCTTTCCGCAGTCGATGTGGGTGCTTGAAGGAGAACGCCTATGAGCACTGACCACCTTGCCGCCACATTCCATGACCTAAAGGGAGCTTCCGTGTTTATCACCGGCGGAGGCTCCGGCATTGGCGCGGCTTTGACCGATGGGTTCATGACCCAGGGCGCAAAAGTGGCCTTCATAGGTCGCACTGATGCCACCAAATTTGTGGCCGATATGAAAGCCAAACACGGTGTCACACCGCTTTTTATCCAAGGCGACATAACCGATACCGCTGGGTTTAAAACAGCTATCGATCAAGCCGCTGAGGCCCATGACGGGCTCAAAGTCCTGGTCAACAATGCCGCCAACGACAAACGCCACCTAGCGGAGGAAACGACAGAAGAGTTTTGGGATTGGATGCAAGCCATTAATCTCAAATCCTATTTCTTTGGCTGTCAGGCCGCTTTGCCGCACTTGCGCGACAATGGCGGGGGATCGATCGTGAACTTCTCTTCGATCTCATATATGATGGGCAATGCGGGTTATCCTGCCTATACCGCCGCCAATTCCGGCATCAATGGCCTCACCCGGAGCTTGGCGCGCGAGTGGGGAGGGGATAAAATCCGCGTCAACGCACTTGCCCCTGGCTGGGTGCTGACCCAAAAGCAAAAGGATTTCTGGGTGACCGAAGAGGGCCTAGCCGCCCATCTCGCGCGGCAATGTTTGCAAGACCCGCTGGCGCCCGAAGACATCGTGGGCGGCACCCTCTTTTTGGCTTCCGACATCTCCAAAGCCATGACCGGCCAATCCTTGGTCATCGACGGGGGCGTTGTGGTCACAGGATGAACGAAACGCGCCACATACGGGCCGATTGGATCGCCGTCGATTGGGGGACCTCACATGTGCGGGCGTGGGCCATGGGTCCGAATGGCGCACGTGCCGAGGCGCGTTCTGATCACGGCATGGGCGGTTTGGCACGTGACGCATTTGAACCCGTTCTCCTATCGCTTGTGACGCCATGGCTCGGGTCTCGCGAAACACCCGTGATCGTATGCGGTATGGCGGGCGCGCGCCAAGGCTGGGCCGAGGCCCCCTATCGCACCGCACCTTGCGCCGCAGCACCCGACGCCGCGATCAGCGTCTCGGGGACCGATCCACGCATCGACGTGCACATTTTACCCGGTGTCAAGCAGGTAAGACCAGCGGATGTGATGCGCGGTGAAGAGACGCAAATCGCTGGGTTTGTTACACAAGAATCCGATTGGGACGGCACGCTGATTCTCCCGGGAAGCCATTGCAAATGGGTCCAACTTTCGGCACGTGAAATCGTTTCGTTCCGCACAACACTGACCGGAGAGCTTTTTGCGGCATTGTCAGACCACACGGTGCTACGCCATTCGATGGGCCCCGGTTGGGTCAATAGCGCCTTCGACGAAGGCGTCGCAGAAGGTCTCAAAAATCCGGAAAGCCTTTCAGCAAAACTCTTTGGCCTGCGCGCCGAAGGTTTGATTGGATCGCTAACCCCAGATGCCGCGAGGGCGCAACTGTCCGGCATGTTGATCGGATGGGAGTTGGCGGCAACGCGACCGTATTGGTTGGGCACGGACCTATGCCTTATTGGTGATGCCGCTTTATCAGCGCTCTATGCGCGGGCACTTGCCGCCCAAGGCGCCTCTGCGCGCACCCTTGATGCCACCGACCTCACCTTGGTCGGCCTCACCTCCGCGTACCAAGCGCTCCAAAAGGTTTTATAATGAGTAGAGCTTTAATCGCCATCCTCCGTGGACTGCAGCCCAGCGAAGCTGAAGCTGTGGGCGCTGTGCTTCTTGACGCTGGGATCACCCGGATCGAAGTGCCCATGAACTCACCTCAACCCTTGCAATCCATTTCCGCACTTGTACGCAGCACTCGTGATGCAGGTGCTTTGATTGGCGCAGGCACGGTGTTGAACAAGGATCAGGTGGATGTTGTCGCAACCGCAGGCGGGCGGCTCATCGTCTCGCCCAACACCGATATAGAGGTCATCAGCCACACCCACTCGCTCAAAATGGAAAGCTGGCCAGGCGTCTTTACTCCAACAGAAGCCTTTGCCGCTCTCAAAGCAGGAGCGACGGGGCTCAAACTCTTTCCGGGCTCCCTCGCAGGCCCAGAGGGGCTCAAAGCGCTGCGCGCCGTGCTCCCACCCGAGACCCAAGTCTTTGCCGTAGGCGGCGCTGGACCGCACAACTTCTCGCAGTGGATCGCGGCAAGCGCGGATGGTTTTGGCATTGGTTCGGCGCTTTACAAGCCCGGGATGCCCATGAACGAGATCGCACAGAGGGCGGCCGACATCGTTGCAGCCTATGACGAGGCATCAAGCTATGGCGTTTGACGACCGCATTTGCGCACTTGGCGAAGGTCCTTTGTGGCATCCTGAGCGAAAGCAATTCTTCTGGTTTGACATCATGGAGAAACGTCTTCTGACGCCCGGTGCCGAATGGGGTTTGGGCGAATACGTTTCCGCCGCTGGATGGGTTGACCACACCCACCTGTTGATTGCATCGCAAAGTGCACTTTTCACCTTTAGCATCGAAAGCGGCGCGCGCGAGGATGTGGTCACTTTGGAGGCTGAAAATGCCGTGACTCGGTCCAACGATGGCCGGGCCGACCCGCAAGGCGGCTTCTGGATCGGCACCATGGGGATTGGCCTGCAAACAGATGCAGGTGCGATCTACCGTTACTATCGAGGCGAACTGCGTCAACTTTTTGCGCCCATCACGATCCCCAACGCCACCTGTTTTGCCCCAAACGGCAAACGCGCCTATTTTGCTGATACGCCAACCCATAAGATTTTCACAGTCTCGCTGGACGCTCATGGCTGGCCAATCGGCTCTCCTGAAGTTTTTGTCGATCTCTCGTCCGATCGCCTTCATCCTGACGGTGCGGTCGTGGACGCTGCGGGCAACCTATGGGTGGCGCTTTGGGGGCCAGGGCAAGTGGTCGGCTTTGACCCACAAGGCCAAAAAATTGAAAAGGGTTTTCGATTGCCGGCACACCAAACAACATGCCCGGCCTTCGGCGGCCCAGGACTGTCCCAAATGCTGGTCACCTCCGCCGCGGAAGGATTGGACCCCGCCGCCTTGGTGGCCGCCCCTGAGAATGGAATGACATTTCTGATGGACACGCATTTCGTCGGACAAACTGAACACCAGGTGGTTCTGTGACCACGCGCCTTACTGAACGCGCTTTGGGCGTATGCTATTATCCGGAACACTGGCCCGAAGCGAAATGGGAACGCGACGCCAAACGCATGGTGGAGGCCGGGCTTTCCATCGTGCGCATAGGCGAGTTCGCATGGTCGAGAATTGAGCCGAACCCCGGCGACTTTCAGTGGGACTGGTTGGATCAAGCGGTTGAAACCCTTACCAACGCCGGGCTCAAAATCGTAATGGGCACGCCCACCGCAACGCCCCCTAGATGGATGCTGGATCTGCATCCAGACATGCTCGCCGTTGATGTCGCAGGACGCCCTAGGGGCTTTGGCTCTCGCAGGCATTATGACTTTTCTCACCGCGGTTACCGCTCCGAAGCGCGGCGCATCACAGCCTCCATGGCCGAACGCCATGGGCGCAATCGCGATGTCATCGCATGGCAGATCGACAATGAATACGGGTGCCACGATACGGTGCGCAGCTACTCAGCAGCTGCCCGCACCCAATTTCATCGGTGGCTCACCGAGAAATACGCCACCATCTGGGCGCTAAATGAAGCCTGGGGCAATGTGTTTTGGTCAATGGAATACCGCGCCTTCGAAGAAATTGACCTCCCAAACCTCACCGTGACAGAACCCAACCCGTCTCACGTTTTGGACTATTACCGTTTTGCCAGCGATGAGGTCACACGTTGGAACGCCACAATGGCAAGCGCGATCCGCGCCCATACCGTTACGCCCCTGATCCACAATTACATGGGGCGTGAAATCGCATTTGACCATTGGGACGTTGGTCAGGACCTCGAAATTGCAAGCTGGGACAGCTATCCTATTGGTTTTCTCTCTGATCGGTTGGAAGCCAGTGACGAACATAAATCCACCTATCTCCGGCAAGGGAACCCTGACCTGCAAGCGTTCCACCACGACCTGTATCGCGCTGTTGGACGCGGGCGTTGGTGGGTCATGGAGCAACAGCCTGGCCACGTAAATTGGGCTCCGTACAACCCCGCTCCCCTACCCGGTATGGTACGCTTGTGGACATGGGAGGCCTTCGCTCACGGTGCCGAAGCAGTGTGTTACTTTCGGTGGCGCCAGACCCCGTTTGCCCAAGAGCAGATGCATGCAGGTTTGCTGCGACCAGACAGCGTCGATGCACCCGGACTCGCAGAAGCCAAACAAGTGGCAGATGAAATTGCCCATATGCCAAAAGTGGAAACCGTTTCCGGAGATGTGGCGTTAATCTTCGATTACGCGTCCTGTTGGGCATGGGAAGCTCAACCCCAAGGCGCGGATTTCGACGGCTTTCGGCTTTGCTTCTCCGCCTATCGCGCCGCGCGGGCACTCGGCCTCAACGTCGATATCCTGCCACCTAATACCAAAGACCTCTCTGACTATAAAATCGTCTTGGCGCCGGGGCTTTTACATTTCACAGATGAATTGCGCGACGCATTGTCCAACTACAAAGGACGCGCGATTATCGGTCCACGCAGCGACACGAAGACCAAACATCTAACGATCCCAAACCCGATGGGACCACGAGTGAACGGACTGGACGTGACCTCGACACAAGTGGAGAGTTTACCGCCTGGCGAAGTGGTTCCTGTCNAAAATGGTGGCGCGTTTGAACATTGGTTCGAAACGCTGGAGGGCAAAGCAGATGTCTTCGAAAAAACCGTCTCTGGATTCGCGGCTGTTCAAGGGGACATCCACCGGCGCGTACTCGCAGGATGGCCCAACGACACGCTTTTCCAGCGGTTGATACGACAAGCCGCGAGGGACACAGGCATAGAAACGCAACGTCTTCCCGAAGGCTTACGTTTACGGCGAACGACCACGCATCTTTTCGCATTCAACTATGCCCCGACCGCTGTGACATGGCGCGACACACGGTTGCCACCCGCCGGTGTCGCATGGTGGCCGATATGATCAACCTAAGAAACGGCGCGTTAGAGCTGGTCGTTCACCCTATGGGCGCGCGCCTGTCAGCGCTCCGTTTCCACGGCCGCGACATGATATTGACGTGCCCCGACGACATAGATCCGCACACAGACTGGGGCTACCTGGGCGCAGTTATGGGCCCCGTCACGAACAGGATCACGCTCAAGCCTGACTTGGTTGGTTGGCAAGGCCCGGATACCGGGATCGTATTGCATGGCAATCCCCATGGCCTACACGCCAAGCTCTGGGAACTCACCAGTCGCAGTCCCACCCATGCGGAAATGACCATATCTTTACCGGCCGGTTCCGATGGATTTTCCGCGAACCGCCACATCACGGCGCGATACGAATTGGCCGACGGCGACACCGTATCGGTGATTCTCAAAGCAACAACCGATGCTCAAACCCTGATGAACCTAACCGTTCATCCGTACTTTGCATTAGGCCCAACCCCAGGTTTAAACGGACACAAATTGCAAGTGTCGGCACCTCATATACTGCCGATTGATGACAAAACCTGCCCAACCGGGGAGATCTTGGAGGTCAAGGGCACCGAATATGATTTCCAGAACGAGCGGTCACTCACCGTAGGCGCCCCCGATTTGGACCACAATTTTTGCCTTGTTGGAAAAGTGGGCAAATTCAGGCATGCAGCAACCCTCATCGGCCCAGACAATTGGTCGGTCCGGGTTGCAACGTCGCAGCCTGGTGTGCAGGTATATGATGGACGAACAACAGATTCTTATGGGCTCGGAAAATACGCTGGCATCGCGCTTGAGCCCCAACTGTGGCCCAATGCGCCCATCCATCGCAACTTTCCGTCAATCGAACTTGCGCCGGATCAAACATTCTTAGCCCAAAGTACATTCACTTTCGCAAAACCTGATTGATCACGTAGACGAACATCAAAAACGGAAAGCTATTCCAAATTTTGATGTCCAAGAGCCGCAGAGATGTGGCGCGCGGCGTCGCGCACGGCAGCGCCCAAAATCGCCACTGGAACCGCACTCAAATGATGAACAGGACCAATCAGTCCCATGGATGCCACGACGTCACCCCACGGCCCATACACCGGCGCGGCGACGGCTTGGACACCTAAGAAATGTTCTTCGGCATCAATCGTATACCCGCGCTCCGCGCTCATGATGGCGTCTGCGCGCAATTTACCATCGGACCGAATTGTGTGCGGGGTGTAGTTCTCCCGATCACGCTCAGCACGGTCCTCATACGGGCCCTCTGCAACCGTCCAGGCCTTTCCAAATGCTGAGGCGTGACAGGGAACACTGCTCCCAAGCGGCAAGGAGACTCGAAGTGGACCACGGGCTTCCTCTACTTGTGCAACAAACGCAGCGTCCGCGCCCGGTAAGGCCAACACGGCCGTCGCGTCGAAACGGTCGCGCAGCTTTGCAAGAGCGATAGCCGTGGATTTCACTGGCAGTGTCTGTTCGACGAATGGCAGCCCGGCCCGAAAAACGCCTGAACTCACGTACCAACCCATCGTCTGCACATCACAAGAAACGAAATCACGATGCTGCAGCGTCATCAAAACGCGGTGCAGCGTGGCAAGAGGCAAATCCAGCTTATCGGACAAATCACTTAGACAGAGCCCTGGATTCTCGCCCAAAAACTCCAGCACATCCAGCCCTCGATCGAGCGCTTTCAACCCCGCGGGCTCAGACTGTCCGTTTTTACGTGGCCTGCCCCCACGGTTTCTCGAACCTAGTCCTACATTGTTCACCACGAACTCTTGTGCCAAAGCCAATCCGATATCCTCCACTGATGGCTTTGAATATTCCGAAATGGTTTTCAAAGTGTTTGTAAAAGCGAAAACTCTTTTCGCACCCTGACAACGGCATGAAAACAGTTTTCAATTTTGCTTAAACCTTTGCGTCAAGCGTGTTATCGCGCCAACTGGATTATGCTGTCCATTCCCTAGTAACGCTTTCGATTGGGTACACTATGTCTTCGGCACCACGCGTTTTCATCAACGGTTTCGGTCGGATCGGTCGGGCAATTACACGAATGATTGCCACCCATCATACGGGCCTGAACTTAGTTGGCGTAAACGACATCGCCCCAGCGGAAACTGCGGCGTATTTGTTTGCCTACGATTCCGTTTTTGGCCCATTCACAGAAGAGGTCAGCGCGTCATCGGATCAACTCAAAATTGGACAGATGGCCGTACCCTATCATTCCACTGATAACATCTTGGAACTCGACCTGTCGTCGGTCGACTTGGTTTTTGAATGCACAGGAACAACAAACACCCGAGACAGCGCTGAACGAGGTTTGGTGGCAGGTGCTCGCCGAGTGTTGGTGTCCGGGCCGTGTGATGTCGCTGACGTAACCATTGTGCTTGGAGCGAACGATCATGAACTGAACGAGCAAAAAATCGTTTCGAACGCCTCATGCACAACCCATGCCTTGGGACCGCTGCTCAAACTGATTGACAAGGAATGGTCGATAACATCAGGACACATGACCACGGTCCATTGCTACACCGGTAGCCAACCGACTGTGGACGCACCTCGCAAAACATTGGCACGTTCACGTGCCGCTGCTCTTTCTATGGTGCCTACGACAACATCCGCCGGGAAACTGATCGGAGACGTTCTGCCCCACCTCGCAGGTCGGATTGAGGCACGCGCGCTCCGTGTTCCCACGGCGTCTGTGTCGGCAATCGACCTCACATTACAAACCCAAAGCCCAACGACGCCAGAGTCAGTGAATGCCGTTTTGGCGAATGCCCAACCCCTCATCGGCTCCACGACACAGCCCTTGGTGTCGACCGATCTCAGGGGACGCAGCGAGTCTGTGGTGATAGACTTGCAGGAAACGTCAGTGAGCACCGGTGGACTTCTCCGTGTCTTTGGCTGGTACGACAACGAGTGGGGATTCTCCGCCCGCATGATCGACATGGCAAGCAAAATGTCAACATAATTTCAGTTATTTATAAGATCAAACTAAGACATCGATTTAAAATTCATTACCAACCAAATAAGGCTGGTCAAACCAATGCTCATCAAGGTTAGACCCAGGACCAATACGATCTAACACGGCGAATACGCCTTGGCCGCTAAGAGGCGTCAACACGCCATGCCAAGTGCCGCGATGGAAGTTAATGGCCTGTAGTTCGGTGGTCACAAAGGCACGGGGCCGACCCGGTTTTTGCCCGAGACAGGGCGCCACAATAACCAAAAATGGAACGGCCTCCATCGGAATGAAAGCTTGGCTACCCTCCGGATGACGCTCCATCATATCTAACTCTAAAGGAAGCCGCCGGCATTCAGCGTGAAACAGTGAAATACCTGCGTGGCCATCAGACAGATCAATCGTTGCCCGGTCATGAAATCGACCACACCTGCCCTGATTGATAAGTCTATCAGGCGCACCCTCGACACTCAGCACATCTCCAAAAGGCGCAAAAGCCGCTTGCGTGATGGGCTCAATTGCAACTTTCAGGCTCATGGCAAGGCCACCTTGAGACGATGAAGCGCAATGCGTTCAACTTGACGGCAGGCTTCGATGATTTCTTGATCCGTTCTGTGATCAATTCGTTGTTTAAAGGCCTGAAGGATCGAGATTTTTGTATGATCTCGTACCGCAATGATGAAAGGGAAACCATGTTTTTCAATATACATGGAATTGAGTCCCGTGAAGTCCGCGCGTTCCTGATCAGTCAGCGCATCCAGGCCTGCGGACGCCTGTTCTGCTGTCGAAGCCTCAGTCAACCTTTTGGCTGCTGCAAGCTTGCCCGCCAGATCTGGATGAGCTCGCAAGACAGTTAGCTTTTCATCTGTTGAGGCAGTGCGAAAGACGCGGCACAACGCGTTGTGCAACCCGATTGCACTGTCATGTGCTGGCCCAAGCTCAAGATCAAAGGCGCGCTCAACGATCCAGGGGCTGTGCTCAAAGATGCCACCATAAGCCTCGACGAACTCGTGCTTTGGCATGAGGTGGGGCGTTGGTGCATCCAAAGGTGGGTGGGCCGTTTTCCAATGATCCGCAATCTGTTCGCGTGTCGCGAACCATACGTCCTTGTGACTCTGCGCGTACTCCAAGAAGCGCTGCAAGGCTTGGGCGCGACCAGGACGTCCAATGAGCCTGCAGTGCAGTCCGATAGACATCATCTTTGGAGAGCCAGCCGCGCCTTCGGCGTAGAGGCAGTCAAAGGTATCACGAAGGTAGTTCTCGAATTGATCTCCGGAATTGAAGCCTTGATGCGTGGCAAAGCGCATATCGTTAACATCAAGAGTGTAGGGAACGATGCAAACGTTTCGTTCATTGATATTCATCCAATACGGCAGTTCATCATCGTAAGTATCTGAAATATATTTCAATCCAGGGATCTCAGCCGCCAGCTTAACGGTGTTCATTGAGCACCGTCCCGTGTACCAGCCTCTCGGTCGGGCTCCCGTCACTTCGGTATGCAGGGCGACTGCTTCGGCAATTTGAGCGCGCTCATCGCCTTTGGACATGTCTTTGTGTTCGATCCACTTAAGCCCATGGGAAGCAATCTCCCAATTCGCATCTTGCATGGCCGCAACCTGCTCAGGGCTCCGCGCCAACGCGGTCGCAACTCCATAAACAGTCACGGGAAGGTCAGATAACATCCGGTGCAGGCGCCAAAATCCGGCGCGCGCGCCATATTCGTAAATCGACTCCATGTTCCAGTGGCGCTGCCCCGGCCATGCAGCGGCACCCACAATTTCAGACAGAAAAGCCTCTGACGCCGCGTCGCCATGCAAAAGGCTGTTTTCCCCGCCTTCTTCATAATTCAACACCAAAGAGATCGCGATTTTTGCCCCATTTTGCCATGTATCTTCTGGCGTGGTAGGACCATATCCGATCATGTTGCGAGGATAGCGTTTCATATGGCCTCCTAGTTTCATCGCGCCACGCTATGCGACGCTGAGGGGCCTTGTGAAGGCCCCCAATTTGGTTGATTTTCGGCGTACCACATTCGGGGATAGAAGATGGCTGGATTTCTGACCACACACGTTTTGGACACCGCGCGCGGCACGCCCGCGGATGGTGTGGCAATTGCGTTGTATCGTGTCAGTGGCAACAGCCATCGTAAGATTGCAGAAGCCACAACGAACTCCGATGGTCGCACCGATACGCCTATTCTGCCTGCTGACAAATTCAAGGCGGGCACCTATGAACTGATCTTTTTTGCCGGAGGCTACTTGCGCCGGACCGGCCAAGTTACTGTAGAACCTCTGTTTCTTGACCAAATCCCCATCAGGTTTGGCATGAGCGATCCCAAGGCGCATTATCATGTGCCGCTGCTGCTATCGCCCCATGGGTATAGCACGTATCGCGGAAGTTGAACGGTGGCGCAGGTATGATGGACGTGGTGATCATTTGGATTGGCTGGCCTTTGCGGTCAGGTGGTTGCATGTGATCACAGCCATTGCCTGGATCGGGTCGTCCTTTTACTTGGTCGCTCTTGATCTCGGCTTGAACTGAGACATACCCGGCCCCGCTGATGGCGAAGAAAGTCAGGTCCACAGCGGTGGATTTCATCAAATACAAAAGTGCTTGATCGCGCCTGAGCAAATGCCCGAACACCTCACCTGGTTCAAATGGGAGAGCTAAGCCAGTGGTTCTCGGGCTTTGCGTTATTGGAGGTCGCCTATTGGTTCGGCGCCAAGCTTTATTTGATCGATCCGACCAAAGTTGACTTCGCTATGTGGCAAGCTGTCCTAGTCGCACTTGCCTTCATTGTTTTCGATTGGATTGGGATTGGCTATGACCAACTCTGCAAATCGCCGCTGTCACGGTGATCCTATTTTTGATCATTGCGTGGCTCTCGGCGGCGCGGCCAAATGAAACATGGGACCAGGCCGAGGCTAAGCCCCACACACCCTATGAAATGCGGTACTCAGAATCTGATAGGTTCGAACAGGCTATGATATTGTGTGGGCAATTGTTCGATGTGCCACGCGCGTGAACCGGTGTAGGATGGGAACCGTTGGGCAACCAAGGGAGTGCTTCTCGAAACACCATGGGACGTGGCCCACCAGATGCGTAGCGTTTATCTCCGTTCGGGTGTCAGCCATGGCAGGCCACCGCGCGGTGCATTTGACATGCCGCCAGAAGATCGAGCCCGGAGAGTCGCATGGCACCGCGCCGTTCGATAGTCCGATCTGCGGCGCATGCGCCGCGGAGCAGTATTATTTTTTCCAACTACGTCACTTTCGCTTGCAGTTCTGACGCGAGTTCGCTGCAGTTGCGCCATGGGGGACGTTGGATATATCGGAGTAGACGGCGGCGGCACCGGGTGCCGTCTTGCTTTGGTCCGCGATGACGATCATTGGGCCACGGAAGGTGGGCCATGCAACGTATCCACCGATCTTGCCGGAGCCTTGCGAGAATTGTCGGCCGGGCTTGATCGTTTAGCCGCGCAAGCGGGGCTCGATCGCGGCTCCTTGAGGGGATTGCCCACATGTTTGGGGCTTGCTGGCGTGCTTGCAGGCCATCCACGTCCAGACATTTCTGACGCATTACGATTGACACACGCAACGATTGTAGATGACAGAGCCATTGCTTTGCGCGGGGCCTTGGGGTCACGCGACGGCGTATTGATCGGATTAGGGACGGGGTCGTTTTTTGCAATCCAAGCGTATGGGCAAATTCGATTGGCCGGTGGATGGGGTCTCACCTTGGGTGATGAAGGGTCAGGAGCATGGTTAGGGCGTGAAATGCTGCGCTTCACCTTGGCAGCCCAAGACGGTTTAGAACGCCCGAGTGACTTTACTGACGCTTTGGATACCAAATTCGCTGGCCCCCCCGGGATCGTTGCTTTTGCACAAAAGGCAAAGCCCAAGGACTATGCCGCCTTGGCGCCTGAAATTGTCGCTGCCTCAGAGGGAGGCGATCAAGGCGCTCAAGAAGTGATGCGCCGTGGACGGGCGCATATTGTCGAAGCGCTGGAGAACCTGGGATGGGTGCCGCCGATGCCAATCTGTTTGACTGGCGGATTGGCGGATGTCTATGCAGGCCTATTGCCCAAACGTTTCAGCGATCATATCGTCTCGGCCGAAGCTTCTGCACTACAAGGCGCCTTGGCGATGGCGCGCAAAACTGCGGTATAATTCACGCCGCTTTCTCCAAAAGAAGCGGGCCTTACCACCAGACCGATTCGCGTCATCCGAGGGCAATTATATCTACTACAATTCAGTGACATGCGGCCTTTTTTTCAAACTGATCAAATGAAATATAGGGAGGGTCCTTCAATCGGATGACTGAAGGTCAGAGCCCGCATTCCAGTCGGTTTGAATATTGCGGCAGCCACCGCGGCGGGACGGCTCATCATGTTCCTATTCACCAGTGTTTTAACGCCGCTCAACACAATGAGCCCGGCACCAGCCAAAGCGACATCTTCGTAGCTCAGCGCACCGTTTTGCTATTGGATACTGCCCGTACCGAGCGTGAAGCCCACCTGTTGCGCCCTGACAAAGGTAATTGCATCTGTGACAAAGACCACTTGATCGGACGCGTTCCCTCAAGTGCAAAGGCAGATAGGATACACGTGAATGCCATCGGCGATAATACCCATGCCGCAGGACCCGGACACAACTGCGCCGATCTCTGCGTAAGTGACTGCCGTCTCATAGGATCAATTGGAATGGCCTAAGGACACTGCCGCACGTGCTTGTTAAGCGTTCTTGCCTTGATCCAACGTGGCCGTTTCGCGAACCACGGTGATCAGCATCAAAACCCGTCACCATTGGCTTGGAGAACCACAAAACCGGGACCATGCCTGTCATCCCCAAGATCGATATCAAATCTGTCTGACGTGCCGTGGTAGAAGGCGAGCACTGTGCTGTCAGCAACCGCCCGCGCCGACGTCGTCAACGGATGCGCCATCAAAGATTAGGTCATTGGCAATAATTGTTCGCCTTATACCTTCAGTTTTTCGCCTAAATATCTGCAAAAGATGAAAAAGCGCGCCAGAAAATTGGCGCGCTTTTTGTCTTTTTCGAAGGTTTAGCGTGCTGCGGCGACAGCACGGCGGGTCATGACACCAACCAAATGTGCGCGATAATCGCCGGAGCCATGGAGGTCCGTGATCATCCCTTCGCCGCTAAGAGACACTCCGGAGAGGGAATCGCCAGAGAAGTTGGCGCTGAGCGCAGTTTCCGCTTCGGTCCAGCGGAACACCCCTTCTTCGGAAGCTCCTGTGACCGCGACGCGGACACCATCGGTGTATTTCGCCATGAAGACCCCAACCATGGCGAAGCGCGACGCGGGTTGCTCGAACTTCATGTAGGCCGCCTTTTCCGGGATTGGAAAACGCACTTCGGTGACGATCTCGCCCTCTTCTAAGGCCGTGGTGAACATCCCTTGAAAGTAATCATCCGCGCCTATGGAGCGGCTGTTTGTCACGAGTGTCGCAGCCGTGGCCAAGGCAGCTGACGGGTAGCAAGCCGCTGGATCATTGTTGGCCAGCGAGCCACCGATGGTGCCGCGATTGCGCACGGCTGGGTCACCGATGTTGCCAGCCAGATCAGACAGAGCGGGAAAGCTGTCAGCGGCCTCGCGTGCGACCGTAGCGTGTGTTGTGCCACCGCCGATGCAGAGCGCACCATCATCTGAGGTGCAGATGCCCTTCATGTCGGCGATGCCCGTGAGGCTGACCAATGCAGATGGGCTTGCCAGACGCTGTTTGAGCGTGGGGATCAGCGTTTGCCCCCCACCCAGCGCCTGTGCCTCGTCTTTGCTCAGAGCTGCCACAGCATCTGCGAGCGTTGTGGGACGTTCGAAATCGAATGCATACATCTCTCGAAACTCCTTATTTGACTGCGTTCATCGCCGCCCAAACGCGGGACGGAGAGGCGGGCATGTCGATATGGGTGACGTCGTACCCGCCGGAGTGAAGTGCGTCGATCACCGCGTTGATGATAGTAGGCGGTGAGCCAATGGCGCCAGCCTCTCCGCACCCTTTCACACCCAACGGGTTGTGCGTGCAGGGCGTTTGCGCGGAGTGATCCACCTCGTAGAAAGGTACATCATCGGCACGTGGCATGGCGTAATCCATATACGAAGCCGACAGAAGCTGGCCGTTTTCGTCATAAGCGCAGTTCTCCAGAAGTGCCTGGCCAATGCCTTGGGCCAAACCGCCATGGACCTGGCCAGAGACGATCATCGGGTTGATGATGTTGCCGAAATCGTCCGCCGCCACGAAGCGATCCACGGTGACCTGGCCCGTTTCTGGATCCACTTCGACCTCACAGGCATAGGCGCCCGCAGGATAGGTGAAGTTGGCCGGATCGTAGAAAGCCGTCTCTTCAAGGCCCGGCTCGATGTCTTCGAGCGGGTAGTTGTGCGGCACGTAAGCAGCGAGGGTCACATCGCCCCAGGCAACGGATTTATCCGTGCCCGCCACCGAGAATTGGCCATCCTTGAGTTCGATATCCGCCTCGGCGGCTTCGAGCAGGTGGGCAGCGATCTTCTTGGCTTTGGCGATGATCTTCTCCGTGGCGCGAACCATGGCGGAGCCACAAACCGCGATAGAGCGAGACCCGTAAGTGCCCATGCCAAATGGGATTTTCGAGCTATCGCCATGCACGATGTCAATCATACCCTCATCAATGCCGAGCATCTCGGCCACCACCTGTGGGAAAGAGGTCTCGTGCCCCTGCCCGTGGCTGTGGGCACCCACCATCACGGAGATGGAACCTGTGGCATTCACACGCACAGTGGCAGCATCATAGAGGCCGGCGCGCGCACCCAGTTGCCCAACAAGGTTCGACGGAGCGATACCGCAGGCTTCAATGTAGCAATTCACGCCAAAACCACGCAGCTTGCCGTGTTTCTCGCTTTCCGCCCGACGGGCAGCAAAACCCGAGATGTCTGCGATCTCTTCTAGTTTGACCATCGTCGCTTCGTAGTCACCGGTGTCGTATTCCACGGCCACAGGCGTGGCGTAGGGGAATTCGGTTATGAAGTTCTGACGGCGCAGCGCGATTGGATCGACACCAAGTTCGCGGGCAGCTTTGTCAACGACACGCTCAAGTTGGAACGTGGCTTCAGGACGACCAGCGCCACGGTATGCGTCCACCGGCACCGTATTGGTGAACACCGCTTTGACGTTCACATAGATGAGGGGCGTTTTGTAGTTGCCCGCCATCAACGTGCCATGCAGCCATGTCGGCACCGATGGCGCAAACGTGGACAGATAGGCGCCCATGTTGGCGTAAGTCTCCGTGCGCAGCGCCGTGAAGTTATTGTCCACATCCAGTGCCAATTCGATCTTGGTCACGTGGTCGCGGCCATGGGCGTCTGACATAAACGCCTCAGAGCGGCTTGCCGTCCATTTGACCGGACGATTGCAAGCCTTGGCCGCGAACGTACAGAAGGCTTCTTCGGCATAGTGGAAGATCTTGGTGCCGAAGCCGCCGCCCACATCAGGGGCCACGACCCGCAGCTTGTGCTCTGGGATACCCAGAACAAAAGCACCCATCAGCAGTCGGATCACGTGGGGGTTTTGTGACGTGGTATACAGTGTGCTTTCGTCATTTGCGCGGCTGTAGTCACCCACAGCCACGCGGGGCTCCATCGGGTTGGCCACGAGGCGTTGGTTGACGAGTTCAAGCGTGGTCACATGGGCCGCGTTTTTGATGGCATCATCCACTGCATCGCGATTGTCTTCGACAAAACCCCAGTCGTAACAAAGGTTTGATGTCAAATCATCATGCACTTTGGTGGCGCCATCTTCGAGCGCCGCTTTCATATCCACCACAGCAGGTAATTCGGTGATGTCAAGCTCGATCGCCTCTGCTGCGTTGCGCGCTTCTTCGAGGCTGTCGGCGACAATCGCTGCAATTGGATCACCGACGTGGCGGACTTTGCCTTGGGCCAACACCGGGTGCCCCGGCTCTTGCATGGCTTCGCCAAAGCGGTCGGTCACCTGCCATCCGCATGGCAAACCGCCAACACCTTCGAAATCAACACCGGTGAAAATGCGGATTACGCCGGACATTGCAGCGGCTGCATCGGTGTTGATGCTGTTGATGGTGCCATGAGCCACATCGGACCGCAGAAAATGCACATACGCTTGTCCATGCACATTGATGTCGTCGGTGTAGTTGCCGGCTCCGGTCAAAAACCGGACGTCTTCGCGGCGCTTTGACGGTGCGCCAATCCCTGAATCTTTAGGCATTCTTTTCTCCCTGGGTGCGGCGGGATAAATCCCGCCCTACGGCTGGCAGCCTGAGCCACCTCCCTTGGTACAAATGTCTTGGATTATTCCGCGGCGATCGCGCCCACGTCTTGACCGCTGGCGGCCATGATCGCTTTGACGATGTTGTGGTACCCTGTGCAGCGACAGATATTGCCTTCGAGGTAATCGCGCACTTCGGCTTCGGTGGGCTTCGGGTTCTCTTTGAGAAGCGCCGCAGCCGACATCACCATGCCGGGCGTGCAGAAGCCACATTGAAGACCGTGGTGATCTTGGAACGCTTGTTGGATCACGTTCAGAGAACCATCGGCATTGGCCATGCCCTCAATTGTTGTCACCTCAGCGCCGTCCGCTTCAGCCGCGAACATGGTGCAGGCTTTAACCGCCTTACCGTTCACATGGACAACGCAGGCGCCGCATTGCGACGTGTCACACCCAACGTGGGTGCCGGTCAGCCGCAGGTCTTCTCGCAAAAATTCAACAAGTAACGTATTTCCCTTGGCGTCACCGCTCACGGACTTTCCGTTTACGGTCATTGCTACCTTGGACATCAAATTCCTCCCTTGATGTTCTGGGTTACGGGTTTGTCCCTCGCGGTCTTTAGGAGACCAACTTTTTCAACCAGCCTTTCTTCGAATGACCCTCGTCCGAGCCCTGTGGATCTTCGTCCACGTCTGAGTCGATCTCTTGTGGGCCTTCGATATGTTCCTGGAGATTGGTGAAAAACTGATCCGCCATCTTTTTGGCAAAGCCGTCGATGATACGGGAACCAAGTTGGGCAAGTTTGCCCCCAACCTTGGCGTCAAAGGTATAGTGCAGCATCACCCCCTCGTCTGAGGGCTCGATGCGCACATGTGCACCGCCTTTTGCAAAACCGGCGGCCCCGCCTTTGCCTTCTCCGGTGAGAGTAAGGCTCTCTGGTGCCAGCATATCGGACAACACGACCTGACCTTTAAAGGTCGCCTTAACGGGCCCGACTTTTTGAACGACAGTGGCTTCAAAGCCCTCTTCGGCCGTCCCGGTGAGGTCTTTGCACCCAGGAACACACGCCTGAAGTACCTCGGCAGAGGTAATGGCTTTGAAAACAATATCGGCACTGGCGGCGATCGGACGCGAGTCGCTCAGTTCCATATGGGCCCTCCCGAAGACCTGGGCGCCGCGACCTTTCCCAGAATCGGGTTTAGGCCTTGCTTGGCATGCTGTCATCGCAGCCAGCGTCGGTCACCTTGAATTTCGTTTCGTGGCGAACCCAGGACAAGCCCAGGTCGTCCGCTGAGTTAACACCGAGTACATCGCTCCTGGCAACCTAGACTTTAGCAGTAAATAAAAAAGGTCTTTTGAACGGCTTAATTAGGTTTGTTTGAATCCGACATGGCTTGAGCTTCAATCAAAGCCCCAAATGCGCGCGCCAGCGTTTCCAATCGCTCAATATAAACGTCATAGCTTGGTACCGACTCATGCAGTCCCATTTTGGCCGCTTCGAAGGTCATGGCCATACCATCAGGGTCCCGAGCGCCATGGCGCTCGAAAAAGCCCTCCAGGATTGCCGTGACCTCTGCGACACCATTTGAGATGATGTCCTGCGCCACGGTTTGGCTCATTTTCATGATCTCTGGGCCATGCGGAGAGGAGAGAATATCCTTCATCAATGGCCCCATCTCTGCGGTGATGGCACGCGTTAAAAGCTGCGACGGTGGACCGTCTTGGGACAAGGCGTCTTTTAAGGCTTTGATCTTTTGCAAAAACAAAACCTCACAACAGGCTCGGTAAATCGCGTCTTTATTGGCGAAATGCTGATAAAGCGCCGGCCGCGACATTCCAGCGGCGCGCGCTATGTCTTCCATCGACGTCTTACGATAGCCGTAGGTCGATATAACCTGCATCGCAGCGGTCAAAATCGCCGTTCGCTTTGGATCGTCGGAAGTATGCTTCATTGTGTTCGCCTGCGTTTCTGGCGTTCTGACAAAATTTGTGCATTTTGTCAATTGATATACATGACACTTTTCGATCAAAGTGTCAGAAACGCGCGTTGGGCCATCACGCCCACACTCCAAGCCACCCCTGCCAGGAGGATGCCATGAGCAAAAACCTCAAGATCAACGGAAAAGATCATACGATAGACTTGCCCGACGAGGTGCCCCTGCTTTGGGCTCTGCGCGATGAATTGAGCCTTACCGGCACCAAGTTTGGGTGCGGTGTGGCCGCCTGTGGTGCCTGCACAGTGCATATCGACGGCGAGGCCGTGCGGTCGTGCCAAATTCAGATCGCGGATGTCTGGGGCGATGTGACGACCATCGAAGGTCTGGGCACACCAGCGGCGCTCCATACCATTCAAAAAGCCTGGATCGACCACCAAGTGGCGCAATGCGGCTACTGCCAATCAGGTCAAATCATGCAGGCCGCTGCCCTTTTGCGCGAAAACCCCACCCCATCCGACACAGATATTGACGACGCGATGATGGGCAATCTGTGCCGTTGTGGCACCTACCCTCGCATCCGCGCCGCCATCAAAACTGCCGCCGCGGCGCTCAACGAGGAGGTGTGATCATGGCAAGCGTTGGTAAAATCGCCCGGCGGACGTTTCTCTTTGGGGCCGTGGCCATCGCAGGCGGCGTAGCCTTTGGTGTCTATCAAGTGCGCAAAACGCCACCCAACCCGCTCAAACCAGGCGAAGGTGAAACCGCGCTAAATCCGTTCGTGATGGTCGATGACCAAGGCGTTGTGATTGTTGCCCCTCGAGCTGAAATGGGGCAAGGCACGCGCACGACGCTCGCCGCTTTGGTGGCAGAAGAGCTTGACGTGGCCTGGGAAGACATCCGTGTCATCCACGGCCCGCCCGCCAAAGCCTACTATAACTCGGCGATGTTCGGCGAAGCTCTTCCAAACAAGGGCTACGATATCTCAGACTTCCAACATGCCGTGGGTGAGACGCTGGGCCAAGTTGGCAAGCTCTTTGACCTCCAGGTCACGGGCGGCTCCACCGCGATGAAGGACGGTTTTGAGCGCATGCGCATCGCGGGAGCCACTGCGCGCGAATTGCTCAAAGCCGCGGCCGTCAATCAACTAGGCGTCGATGCGGCCACCCTGCGCACCGAAGCCGGCATGGTGATCGCCCCAGACGGCACCACCCTGCCCTATACCGCGTTGGCGAGTGCCACGACCGAACTTTCGCCACCCACCATTGTTTTACGCCCGGCGACCGAGTGGAAATACCTCGGAAAATCCATGCCCCGCGTTGACATGGTCGAGAAGGTCACCGGCACAGCCGAGTTTTGCGTGGATGTGCGCCTACCCGGCATGAAATTCGCCTCGGTCCGTCGCAACCCACATTTGGGCGGTGAGATGCGTCGGATAAACGGCGATGCCGCCCTGAATATGCCCGGTGTGGAGCGCGTGGTCGAATTGCCCGATGGCTTTGCCGTGGTGGCCAACAACACATGGCTCGCCATCCAAGCGCTCGATGCGGTTGAGGTGGAGTGGGGACCGTCCCCCCTGCCCGCGACAATGGACGAGATGCATGCCATGGTAGAGGCCGCGTTCGATGCTGAGCCCAACTCTGCCATGCGTGACGATGGTGATGTGACCACGATTCCAGACAGCGCGACAGTGATCGAAGCCGAATACACAGTGCCCAATCTCAGCCACGCGACGATGGAACCCATGGGCGCCACGGCCCTGGTGGATTCCGATGGGTTGCACATCTGGACCGCGAGCCAAGGCCCGACCTTTGTGCGAGCGCGCTGTGCGGAACTGGCCAATCTTGATCCCTCACAAGTGGATGTCGAAACGCCCTACCTGGGCGGCGGCTTTGGTCGCCGTGGTGAATTGGATTTTTCCGAAATCGCAACCCGCGTGGCGCTGGCCATGCCAGGCACGCCTGTCCAAGTCACGTGGTCACGCGAAGAAGATATGACCCATGATTTTTACCGCCCACTCGTAAAGGCGCGCTATCGCGGGGCGGTTGAGGATGGCCAGGCGGTGATGCTCGACGCCAGAATCGCAGGCCCGTCTGCGGCGCGCCAAGCCCTGGTGCGTTGGATGGGGCTGCCATCCTCTGGTCCGGACAAAGTCCATGTTGAAGGCGCTTTCAACCAGCCATACGGCATTCCAAACCAGCGGGTGACGGGGCATTTGGCGGAACTGGATGTGCCCATAGGCTTCTGGCGCTCTGTGGGCAACTCAGCAAACGCGTTCTTCCATGAGAGCTTCCTTGATGAGATGGCCCGTGCCGCAGACCGCGACCCGCTCGATTTCCGTATCGAACTGGCCGAACGTGAACACGCCCCGTCGGCGGGTGTGTTGAAAGCAGTCAAAGAAATGTCTGGTTGGACGGGCGAGACACCCCAAGGGGTCGGACGTGGCGTGGCCATGACCTATAGCTTTGGCACGCCGGTGGCTCAGGTCATCGAAATTACCGACGAAGACGGCTACATCCGCCTACGCAAAGCTTGGATGGCTTGTGATATAGGCGTCGTGCTTGATCCATCGATCATCGAAGCACAGATGTTCGGCGGTATGATCTACGGCCTCTCGGCAGCGATAAACGAAGAGATCACCTTCACCGATGGTGCGGTCGACCAATTGAACTTCCCGGACTACGAACCGCTGCGCATGCACAACACGCCAGCCTTCGAGGTGAAAATTCTAAAGACAAACCGCCACATGGGGGGCGCAGGCGAACCTGGAACGCCTCCAGCAGCACCGGCTCTGGCCAATGCGGTTTTTGACCTGACGGGCGAACGGGCGCGCGAACTCCCACTCAACAAACGGTTCGATTTCGTGTGAGCTAAAAGAGACACTTCGGCGCCCCGTTTGCTCTAGGCGCTGCGTTTCAATCTTGGGCGCTGTGCCCAAGCCCGCAGCGCCTCGCCAAAGGCAGTGAAAAGGGCGCGCGATACGGGGTCTTGATCAGCGTTCCACTCCGGGTGCCACTGCACAGACATCGTGAAGCCGGGTGCATCTTCGATATAAACGGCCTCTGGTGTGCCATCGGGGGCCCATCCATCAATCACCACGCGCTCACCTGGCTTTTTGATGCCTTGGCCGTGCAACGTGTTGGTCATCACCTTGTGGTTGCCCATCAGTTTGGCGAACGGCCCCCCGTTCGTAAAGGTCACCTCATGGCGTAGGGCGAATTTCTCTTCCAAGGTGCCATCGGGCGGCATGCGATGATTGTCACGGCCAGGCAAATCCCGGATCTCAGGATGAAGAGATCCACCCATGGCAACGTTCACCTCTTGGAAACCGCGGCACACCCCCAAGAACGGCTGACCACGTTCCACCAAAGCACGCACCAACGGCAAAGCTATACTGTCACGCTCTCGGTCAAAAGTGCCATGGGCTTCGGTTTCTTCTTCGCCGTATTCCTCAGGGTGCACATTCGGGCGTCCGCCGGTGAACAGAAACCCATCACAGACTTCTAGCAATTCCGTAACTGAGACGTGCTTAGGATCAGAAGGCACAATCAAAGGCATACCATCAGAGACATCTGCAATGGCAGACGAATTCATCGTTCCACCGGCATGCACCGGATATTCGTCGTTCAACAAATAAGCGTTGCCGATGATGCCAACGATAGGACGCGCCATGTCTCTCTCCTTTGACCTCTGCAGATAGTCCCCCAAAGGTCTAAAGAAAAGGTGCTTTAGCCTTCAGCGGTGAGGCCCGCCGCGGCGATGCCCGCAACTGCAGCAGCCGCATCATTGTCAGACGTGTCACCCGTGACGCCAACAGCGCCAATCACCGCGCCGCCCGCATCGCGCACCAAGACGCCACCCGGGACCGGCACAACCTGTCCGCCAAAGACACCGTTGACCGCGGCCATGAAGTACGCCTGCTGCTCGGCTCGTGCCATCTGCGCCTGGCCGCCCATGCCCAGCATCACCGCGCCATAGGCTTTGCCCTGGGCAATGCCAAACCGTCCGGGGCTAGCACAGTCTTCGCGCTCAAACGCGGTCACATGACCGCCCGCATCCAACACCACAATCGAAAGAGGCTTAAGACCCATCTCGCGCCCCGTCTCACGGGCCACCTGAATGATCGTCCGCGCCTGATCCAAAGAAATCGCCATCTGCTTTCCTTTTGCTCAAAATACCCCGGGGAGTCCGAACGAACGGTGTCGTCCAGTGGGGCGTCATCGGTTCAAGCCCAATGGACGACGCCCCCATGCAATTTCTGCAAAAATTGGGCCCCTACCCAGCCATCGCCTTACGTTCCAAGCGACGCGTGTGGAGCACCGGCTCAGTATAGCCAGCAGGCTGGATACGGCCCGAAAAGACCAAGTCACAGGCTGCTTGATAGGCAATGCCGTCAAAGACCGGAGCCATCGGTTGGTACAGCGGATCGCCTGAGTTCTGCTCATCCACGACCGCCGCCATCTTCTCCATCGCAGCCCGAACATCCGCTTCCGCCACGATGCCGTGGTGCAACCAGTTGGAGATATGCTGCGCCGAAATACGGCACGTCGCGCGGTCTTCCATCAGGCCCACGTTATTGATGTCTGGCACCTTCGAGCAGCCAATGCCCTGATCGACCCAGCGAACAACATAGCCCAAGATGCCCTGCGCGTTGTTCTCAACTTCGCGCATGATTTGGGGCTTGGTCCACATCTTGTAGCTCGCCAGCGGGATATCAAGCACAGTCTCGACATGGGCACGACGCCCGCCGCCCTTTAGCTTTTCCTGCACAGCGCGCACATCCACTTTGTGATAATGCAACGCATGCAACGTCGCCGCCGTGGGACTTGGGACCCACGCACAATTGGCACCAGCTTTGGGGTGTTCGATCTTTTGCTCCAACATCGCTGCCATGGCATCGGGCATGGCCCACATACCTTTGCCGATCTGCGCACGCCCCATTAGGCCGCATTCGAGGCCAATATCTACGTTGCAATTCTCATAGCCGCCAATCCAAGCCTTGCGCTTGATAAAGTCTTTGCGGCTAAAGGGCCCCGCTTCCATAGACGTGTGTATCTCATCGCCGGTGCGATCGAGGAAACCTGTGTTGATAAACGCCACCCGCGATTTGGCGGCACGGATGCATTCTTTCAGGTTCACCGTTGTACGGCGTTCCTCGTCCATGATGCCAATTTTGACGGTATTCGCTGGAAGACCAAGGAATCCTTCGATGTCATGGAAACACGCATTGGCAAAAGCCACTTCCTGAGGGCCATGCATCTTGGGCTTCACGATATAAACGGACCCCGTGGCCGAGTTACCGCTTGCCTTCTTGAGATCATGCATAGCGATGAGGGTTGTGATGGCGCCATCGAGCAAGCCTTCGAACGCTTCGTTCCCGTCCCGGTCGAGCACGGCGGGATTGGTCATCAGGTGACCCACGTTGCGCACCCAAAGCACAGCCCGGCCTTTAAGCGTTGTCTCTGATCCATCAGGCGCCATGAATACGCGATCTTCGTTGAGGCGACGCGTCCTCGAAGCGCCACCTTTTTGAAACGTGCTCTCCAGATTGCCCTGCATGAGCCCCAGCCAATTGCCATAGGCGAGCACTTTATCTTCGGCATCAACACAGGCCACGCTGTCTTCGCAATCCATGATCGCCGTCAGAGCGCTCTCTAGGACCACATCCGCCAAGCCCGCTTGATCACGTGCGCCGACCGGATGGGTCCGGTCAAAGACCAACTCCACATGCAGTCCATTGTTTTTCAGAAGCACCGCATCAGGGGCTTTAGGGTGCCCACGATAGCCCACGAATTTCGACGGGCTCACAAGCGGCATATCATCTACCAAGAGCGCACCATCATGCACGTAGTAGCGACGGACATCCGCGTGAGACACGCCTTGGATGGGGAATGCCTCGTCGAGGAAAACGCGTGCCCGGGCCACAACCCGCGCGCCATGCCCGCGATCATATCCACCTTTGGGAGGCAACGTGCCCATGGCGTCGGTGCCGTAAAACGCATCATAGAGCGACCCCCACCGTGCATTGGCCGCGTTCAGAGCGAAGCGAGCATTTGTGATAGGCACCACAAGTTGTGGCCCGGGCGTTTGAGCGATCTCTGGGTCCACATTTGCCGTGTCAGCCTCAAAACACTCACCTTCAGGGAGGAGGTAACCGATCTCTTGCAGGTACGCTTTGTAGGCTTTGGCGTCATGCGGTTGGTTTGCACGGGCCTTGTGCCACTCGTCGATCTGGGTCTGAAGCTCGGTGCGTTTCGCCAAGAGCGCGCGATTTTCCGTGCCGCGGGTGTGGACCAGGTCAGAGAGGCCTTGCCAAAACGTGTCGGCGTCTACCCCAGTTCCAGGCAGCGCTTGTGTCTCAATGAACTCGACCAACTCTGTGGCTATCTGCAGACCAGCTCTTCCAACGCGTTCGCCCATACTAACCTCCGCATACAATGGTGTACGCCTTATGCGTCGGAAGTTTCCGATAGGCAACATACTTGGTATGGTTCTTTTACCAATTACATCTTGGCGCACGATTTGCCGCGTCGGCAGCGATCAGAGCAGTAGCGAACCTCGTCCCATACCTTTGCCCATTTCTTTCGCCATGTGAACGGCTTACCGCAGGTAGCACAGGTCTTTTGCGGTAGGTTTTGCTTCTTCACCCCTTTGGGCATGGCACACCTCTTTTCGTCTCAACATTCGGTATCCGCAGGAAATTTAGGGAAAGATCAGTGAACGACGGAATGATCATAAGTCGAACTTGAGCTGCCGATCATCCTCGGCGGTCTTCGGCAGAGGGTCGCGCACAAACCGACGCCCCCGATCCTTTCGCGAGGCATGCTTCTCGACGACCCTCTCAGCTTCACTACGAAAGCCCGCCGATCCGCGCAGACCGAATATTTTTGCGCGCGCCGTTTTGGCGGCTTCCGACACATCGACCACACGGGTGGGATAGGTCAGTGATCCAGCGCCATCCCACTCCCAGGGCGTTTGCAGGTACATGAGCGGCACGTCGGCCAATTCCGGTAGCCAGCGCCGCGTGAAGATGCCATCTCTATCTTGATCGCCGCCTTGTTTGATCGGGTTATAAATGCGCGGCGTGTTGATGCCAGTGGTGTTGGATTGCATCTGGGTCTGGGACCAATGAATGCCAGGTTCGTAATCGGTGAACATACGCGCCAGATGGGGCCCCGTACTGCGCCAATCGAGCCAGAGGTGATAGCTTGCGAAAGCCATAAGCATGGAGCGCATGCGAAAGTTGAGCCAGCCCGTAGCGATGAGGCTGCGCATGCATGCGTCCACAAATGGCACGCCAGTTTCACCCTTTTCCCAGGCCGTTTGGAGGGCAGAGTCTGTACCCCGCAGCCCCTCATAGGCGGGATGGAGGCAGCGGTACTCCAGTTCCGGCTCGTCTTCGAGTTTTTGGATGAAATGATCCCGCCACGCCAGCCGCGATTGAAACGATTTCATTGACCCGCTCCAGCCATCCCGCGTGTCGCGCACCTCGCGTTGGCGTTCAGCAGTGGCGTGAACAGCCTCACGCACTGAGAGCGTCCCAAAGGCCAGATGAGGGGAGAGCCGAGAGCAGGCAGTGGCCCCTTGCAACGGCGTCGACATGTCTTTTCGATAGGTGCGCCCGCGTTCCGTGAGAAACGACCCAAGAAGTGAGAGCGCTTGATCGCGCCCGCCGGGTTGGCGCTCTTGCAGGCCGTCAGGGATCAGCCCTAGTTGCGCTGCACTGGAGAGCGGATGACTTGGCGCCTCGACCGGCTCAAAGCTTGGCGCATCCACCTGAGGCTGGCGCATGAAACAGTCACGCTGTTTCGCCCAACGATCCCGCGTGTCGAGCCGGCGCACAACGCCAGAACCCGGGATTTCGCGCCAATCGACCCCCTGCCCCTTGGCCCAAGCTGCCACGCGCTGGTCGCGTAGGTAGGTCCAGCGATTGCCGGTTTCCTCATGACTGACCAAGGTCGTGACGCCCAACTCACCGCGCAGACGCTCCATCACATCGATGATCTCACCACAGCGGACAATCAAACGCCCCTGGAGCGCCGCGTTGAGGCTTTGCAAGCAGTCCCTTACAAAGTCCCATTGTCGTTCAGACGCATCGGACTGGGCCCAAAGCCCCGGCTCAACCACGTAGACACAGGCCAAAGGTCGCCCGAGCCCCACAGCGTGGTGGAGCGCGGGGTGATCAAAGATCCGCAGATCGCGTTTGAACCAAACTAACGTGCACATGGGGTTGGACCTATGCCGCCCACCCCCAGAACCAAGGGGGTCTGATCAGTTTTCTGGCGTCGTCTCCGGCTCACCTAGATTGAGGTTCACCTCAGTGTTGTCGGACCTGACGAAGCGCCATTCATCTCGCTTTTTCGCGGCGCTGGCAGAGGCGGCGTTGGCCACGACGGTGATTAAAAGACCCGCGGCAAATGCACCAGCGGATCCGCTTCCAGTGATTTGCGTCGACGTGTATTCAATGTTGGGCGCAAAGGCGCGCGCACCCTTTTTGTCGCCACGGGCACAGGCCAGCGTGAGAGGTTCGGGTTTTCCGGCTACTTCTGGAAGCGCAACATTTGTTGGCGTGGTAAATCGCGCGGAGAATTGTGTGCTCGTTAATGTACACTTGGCGCCAGAGACTTCGGCGAAGTTCTCGGCCCCCTTGCCTTCGGAAATGCGCTCATACGTGCGCAAGGCGAGCACGTGTTTGTCCGTAATGCGTTCCGCCGTCATGTCGCCCCGCATAGAGAGACCAATTGTCTCTTCAGGGAGAGCGAGCGGGTAATTCGCGGGCTTTTGGCATCCTGCCAAAACAAAACAGCCCAAAAGAAGGGCGATAGAACCTTTCGAAAGTGTCATAGAACCACCTATGTTGAGCCAAATCAGCGGGTGTTCCGCTGACGCCAATCAACATCATCTTTTTTCAGGATGCAAAGCCCATGCGTGACGCTGCCCCACAGACTTTCTACCTCCGCGACTATACGCCCTACCCGTTTGAGGTCGAAAGCGTCCATCTCACGTTCCGGCTTGCTGCGACGGCCACGCGGGTGATCTCAAAGATTGCGTTTACGCCCAAGGGCACGGGTGCGGCATTGGAGATGCACGGCGAGATGTTGGACCTCAAATGGGCCAAGATCGACGGTCAGGGGGTGAGCCCAGAGATCACCGAGACAGGTCTGTCCGTGACCGCGCCCGATGCGCCGTTCGTCTGGGAATGCGAGGTGGAGATCAGCCCAGAGACCAACACTGCGCTTGAAGGGCTTTATATGTCGAACGGCATGTATTGCACCCAATGCGAGGCCGAAGGGTTCCGCAAGATCACCTATTACCCCGACCGCCCCGATGTGATGAGCGTCTTTACAGTGCGCATTGAGAGCGACCTGCCGGTGCTCCTTTCCAATGGAAACAAAGGCGTGCAAGGCGAGGGATTTGCCGAATGGCACGATCCTTGGCCCAAGCCCGCTTATCTCTTCGCGCTGGTCGCCGGTGCGCTCGTCAACCACCCCGACCGTTTCACCACCGCCTCGGGTCGCGAAGTGACGCTCAACATCTGGGTTCGAGACGGCGATCTTCAAAAATGCGCCTTTGGCATGGACGCACTCAAACGCTCCATGCGCTGGGACGAAGAGGTGTACGGCCGCGAATATGACCTCGACATTTTCAACATCGTTGCCGTGGACGATTTCAACATGGGCGCGATGGAGAACAAGGGGCTCAACATCTTCAACTCCAGCGCCGTGCTGGCCAGCCCCGAGACCTCGACCGACATGAACTTTGAACGCATCGAGGCGATCATTGCCCATGAGTATTTTCACAATTGGACCGGGAACCGCATCACCTGTCGCGATTGGTTCCAACTCTGCCTCAAAGAGGGCCTGACGGTCTTTCGCGATGCCCAGTTTACCTCGGACATGCGCTCGGCTTCGGTCAAACGCATCGAAGACGCCCGCGACCTGCGCGCGCGGCAATACCCCGAAGACAATGGCCCCCTGAGCCATCCAGTGCGCCCCGAGAGCTTTCAGGAGATCAACAACTTCTACACGGCCACGATTTACGAGAAGGGCTCAGAAGTCATCGGCATGCTCAAGCGGTTGGTGGGCGATGAGGCTTATGGCAAAGCGCTCGATCTTTACTTTGACCGCCACGATGGCCATGCCTGTACCATCGAAGATTGGCTGCAAGTTTTCGAAGATGCCACCGGGCGCGATCTGAGCCAGTTTAAGTTGTGGTACAGCCAATCCGGCACGCCGCGTGTGACCTGCGATAGCAGTTTTGCCGATGGCACCTATACGCTCACCTTCACCCAGATGACGCGGCCCACACCGGGCCAAGACACCAAGGACCCCAAGGTGATCCCCATTGCGGTGGGCCTGCTCAATCGCGACACCGGCGCCGAGGTTGTCCCGACACAGATTCTAGAGATGACCGAAGCCACACAGAGTTTCAGCTTTGACGGGCTCACCGTTGAGCCTGTGCCATCGCTGCTGCGCGATTTCTCCGCGCCAATCATTTTGGAAACACAGCAGAGCGCAGAGGACCAAGCGTTTCTATTGGCCCACGACACCGACGCGTTCACGCGTTGGGACGCAGGTCGGGATTTGGCTTGGATGAGCTTGCTGGCGTTGGCCCAACCGGGCACGGCGACGCACAATGATGCCCCTTATCTAGAGGGTATCCGCGCCGTGGTAACAGACCGCAACCTCGAGCCCGCCTTCCGCGCGCAAATCCTATCGCTGCCGTCACAATCCGAAATCGCGGGATTGATCCATGACATGGGCAGCACACCAGACCCTGACGCAATCTACCAAGCGGTGGAGACCTTGCGGAACCGCATGGCAGAGGCCCTCCAAGATGATCTCGCGTCGCTTTATGGCGAGAACCAAGTCGCTGGCCCCTACTCGCCCGACGCCGTCGCGGCGGGCAAACGCGCACTGGCAGGCGCCATGTTGAGCCTCACCACTCGACGAGACGGCGGCGTTCTGGCCGCGGAGCAATATGCGCGGGCCGACAACATGACGCTCCAGCTTGGTGCGCTCTCTCAATTGATCCAAGCAGGTAAAGGCGCCGATGAGGTTGCCGCCTTCTACGCTCAATGGAAAACGGACCGACTGGTGATAGACAAATGGTTCGGGCTGCAAATCGCCGGAGCCGCTCCCGAGCGCGCAGTGAATATTGCGCAATCGCTTGTGGCGCATCCTGACTTTGCGCTCACCAATCCCAACCGCTTCCGTTCGGTCATTGGCGCCTTTGGCACACACCACGCTGGGTTCCATGCCGCAGACGGGACTGGCTACGGTTTCATCGCCGATTGGCTGATACAACTCGACGCCAAGAACCCTCAGACCACCGCCCGGATGTCCACACTCTTCCAAAGCTTCCGCCGGTATGATGAAACACGTCAATCCCATGCCCGTGCCGCACTGGAACGCATCGCCGGAACCCGTGACCTGAGCCGCGACACATCTGAGATGGTCGCGCGCCTGTTGGGAGGATGAGCGCAGAGACCCTTCCTTGGCGCTATGAAGCTTCCGCTCGTGGGCCTCGATCCGTTTTAGTTTTGGGCATTTGGTGGTGCACAATTGCGTTGGGGCTGTTGTTTGTAGGATTGGCGCCATGGATCGCCGCGTTGCTCTTTGTCGTCTCGCTCCCTGCCGCCTGGGAATGGCTGCGCGCCAGCGTGTCTTGGATTGAAATCACGGACACACATGTATGTTGGGGATCCGGGCGCCGGACGGGAACCGTGACACTTTCAGAGATCAATCGTTTTCGCTTTGACACGCGACTGGATTTGTCTGTCAGGGCGTCGCTGATTTTAGTGTCCGGTAAACGCGTGCACCTGCCCTATGAATGCGCTCCGCGTGCGCAGCGCCTTAAACCGGTTTTGGATGCGGCGGGGATCAGTTACGAACAGCACCATTTTGCATTACTTTCCTAGGCTCCGATGCCCCCCAAAAGGTGCGCTTTGCCCGGCCCGAATCGACAACCGCAAAAGATTCAGAGATTTGGCACATCGCGGGCTCATACGCGTACCGTAAATCGTCTCTGCCCAATTGGTTAACATGTGATAGACGCTAAAAAGCGTCACCCAAGGTGATCTAAATATCAAAAACTACAGTAGAATTTTCCAAATTGGCTGTTTTCTATGGCCATATCATTGACCCAAAGCGCGCAACAAACTGTTCAAAACGCGCTCCAAAATGAACGCAGAACCGCGTTAACCTGACATGTTTCGGCCTGAATTGAAGCGCACCTTTAGGAGCATCGAAACAAATACAGCACTGCCAAATTTATGGGTTACAATCGCAACATTTTACGGTCCGCTGCACGCCGCTTGACCCGGCGACGCAAAGAGGCCGAGTTAATCCCGGATGAGGTGATCGAACGCCAATTGGCAATGCCAATTTGCGGCAAGACCGCCGAGGAAACCGGTGCCGAAGCCGTGTTCCGCAGCGGGCGCGACATGGCGCGCCAAGGTGATTGGGCCGAGGTCGCCGCGCTGATGGTTGTCCATGACCGCGCCCGTGACATGACACCCGATGGCACGCCTTTGGCAGAACTGCTGAGCGCTGGCGCCCGTTCTGATCTTGTCCTGTCACTCCAACGGGCCGCACGCAGCGGTGTGTTGTCGCCGCGCCACTATTCCATTGAATGCTTGGAAGAATTTTGCGCCGAGGTCACCGAAGATGTCAGCGGCGATTATGCAGGTTATGGCACCGCAATCCTGCTGTCAGAAACACTGATGGACGCAGGATGGGCTTGGTATGAACAAGGCACCATGCTCTCCAGCCCAGATCGCAACTTGACCATGTTTACCGAACTGTTCGGACGCGCCGCCAAGCAAATCGAGCCGTTTTCCGCGCTCGAAGAAAACGCGCCAGCTTTGGCGGCGACCAATTGCGCACTTTTGGCGGGGAACCCGGATGCTTCACGCCGGATTTTGGATGAATACGAGGACCTCATCGACCTTAACCCAGCCGCACCCGGGCACCAACGCGCCTTTGGACTACATCTTATGCCCCAATGGTTTGGCAACTACGCGCTTCTGGAAGTTCAAGCGCTTAAGGTTGCTGCGCAGACACAGGATCTGTGGGGTGCTGGCGGATATACTTGGGTTTGGCTCGACGTTCTCGCGCTCGACCCGGCGGGCTTCGCCTATCTGGACCTTGAGTATTTCCTGGACGGCATTGATGACATCCTATCACGCCGTTCGAGCCAGCATTTCGTGAACCTTTTCGCAGCCTTCATCAGCCGCTACCTCGTGCACAATGGTGATGGCCCAGACCGTGGTCAGCGAAAAGCCTTGGTGCACCGCCGCGCCTCCTTGATCCGAGGTCGCATGAGAGAATTGCACCCGTGGGTTTGGGGCAGCAGCCCGCTGATTGGCGCCGTTGGACGGCATCGGCCGGATCGCGAACGTTCAGCTTCGTTCCGGGACGGTCGGGACCTGGCGCGCTTGGCATTGGCGGACGTATTTGCATCTGAGCTATCCTCTGCATCAATCCGAACGTCCCACCCCGCCTAACCGCTTGCTCCGGGATGCCCCCTGTCCTAAAGGAAACGGCATCACAGAAAGAGAGCCCCATGCTGGATCTGAGCCTTACGCCCCCCAAAGTTAAAACCATCGCCGGCGCCAAACACGATTGGGAACTGGTGGTCGGGATGGAGGTGCACGCCCAGATTTCGTCGCAGGCGAAACTTTTCTCCGGCGCTTCGACCCAATTCGGTGCCGAACCCAATGCCAATGTGGCCTTCGTTGACGCCGCCATGCCCGGCATGTTGCCCGTGATCAACGAGTTCTGCGTTGAACAAGCCGTCCGCACAGGGCTGGGCTTGAAGGCCGAAATCAACCTTAAATCTGCCTTTGATCGCAAGAATTACTTCTATCCTGACCTGCCCCAAGGATACCAAATTTCCCAGCTTTATGAGCCCATTGTGGGCGAAGGCGAAGTCTTGGTTGAGATGGGCAACGGCGAAGGTCGCCTGGTGCGCATCGAACGCATCCATATGGAACAAGACGCGGGCAAATCGATCCACGACATGGACCCGGCGATGTCTTTCGTGGACCTCAACCGCACGGGGGTCGCGTTGATGGAAATCGTCTCGCGCCCGGACATTCGCGGGCCAGAGGAAGCGGCGGCCTATGTGACCAAGTTGCGCCAAATCCTTCGCTACCTGGGCACCTGCGACGGCAACATGCAAAACGGCAACCTGCGTGCGGATGTGAACGTCTCCGTCTGCCTGCCGGGCCAGTACGAAAAATACCAGGAAACCCAAGACTTTAGCCACTTGGGAACGCGCTGCGAGATCAAGAATATGAACTCCATGCGCTTCATCCAACAGGCCATCGACTATGAGGCCCGTCGCCAGATTTCCCTATTGGAATCAGGGGGTTCGGTGGATCAAGAGACCCGTCTCTACGATCCCGACAAGGGCGAAACGCGCTCAATGCGGTCCAAGGAAGAGGCCCATGACTACCGCTACTTCCCCTGCCCCGACCTCCTCCCCCTGGAGATCGAACAGGCCTGGGTGGACGATATCGCAGCCACCTTGCCAGAGCTTCCAGACGCGAAAAAATCGCGTTTTATCAATGAGTTCGGCCTAAGCGACTACGACGCCTCCGTCCTCACCGCAGAAACGGACGCCGCCGATTACTTTGAGAAAGTGGCCGAGGGCCGCGATGGCAAAATGGCGGCCAATTGGGTCATCAACGAACTCTTCGGACGCCTCAAAAAGGACGACAAAGACCTCGCCGATAGCCCGGTTACTCCGGACCAGCTGGGCGGGATTATCTCTTTGATTTCAAAAGGAGATATTTCAGGAAAGATCGCCAAAGACCTGTTTGAGATCGTCTACACCGACGGCGGCGACCCCGCCGAGATCGTGGAAACCCGCGGCATGAAACAAGTCACGGACACCGGCGCCATCGAAGCGGCGGTCGACGACGTCATCGCCGCCAACCCCGCCCAGGTCGAAAAAGCCAAGCAAAATCCAAAGCTTGCGGGCTGGTTTGTGGGTCAAGTGATGAAGGCCACGGGCGGCAAAGCCAACCCCGCAGCCGTCAACAAAATGGTGTCAGAAAAGCTGGGTCTCTGACCCGGCGCCCCTGACACGAGACAGTGCACAACCGCGAATTTGCCCCCGCCAAATGCGCGCGCGGCACCCAGTTGCAATCCAAGGCACATCCCCAAAATCAAGCGCTATCTGCACGATTCATCCCTCGAACCGTGCAGATAACTCCAAATCGGGCCCGCGCTGCGTTCGCTCACTGCGCAACACCCAGATTTTGGTCTAGTGCCGCGCGTCTGACTGCGCCACGAGCACAACAT
>JAKVBH010000034.1:0-27235 GCA_022447495.1 Marinovum sp.
AGGAACTGGCCATGTCAGACAAAACAGACACCGCCGCCCTGCGGCACGAAAACCCGGCAGAAACCATGCGCGATGTCATGGCCACGTTGGGCAGCGCCGAATGCATTGCCGATCCGGTCGATCAAGAAGGCGGCACCCCGTTCAATTCGCCCCATCTGGTCAGCCTGCCGGAAAAACGCCGCATCGAAGATGTCACCAGCAAGCACCGCGATGCGGCTGAATACTTCAAGCCTGCCCGCCGCAAGGGCACAGCCCGCTTTGCCGATCTGCAAAGCATCATCGCATGGGCCAACCGCTTCAAAGGCGACACATCGGCCCTGTTTGCCAACCCCGACATGGAAGCCCCGACGCTGACCTGCATTGCGGACTATCACGCCGCTGGTGCGGTCGACGTGACCACAGCCACAGGCGATGCCAGCGCGCGCCATTGCCACCACCGGGCCATCTATGACTTCCCGCTGTCGGAAGAGTGGAAGGCATGGATGGGCGTCTCAGGTGAACCGCTCAGGAAAGACAATCTGGGCGAATTCATCGAAGCGCAGGCCAAGGACATAATGGACCCGTCACCCGCCATTCTGAAGGGCGGTGTCAGCGACGAGAACCAGCCGTGGGAAAATCGCCTGATCGAAACCGCCCAGAAGATCGAAGGGCGCTATGGCCAACTGACGCAGCTGCTGGCGATGTCCAAGCAGTTTCAGGTGCATGAAACCAGCAACCTGACGGTGAAGACCAACCGGGACAGCGGCGAACAGGAAATCCAGTTTGTCAATGAACACAAAGCCCCGGACGGCAAGCCACTGCAGGTCCCGAACCTGATCATCATCGCCATTCCCGTCTTCATGGGTGGCGCGCCTTACCGGATGCCTGTGCGTTTCCGCTATCGCAAGCTGGCCGGGGAAGTCCGCTTCATCCTGTCGGTCTACAATCCCGAAAAGGCGTTCGAATCCGCCTTCAAGGAAGCGGTCGAGGCGGCAACCACCGAAACCCTCCTGCCCACATTCATGGGCACCCCAGAAGGCTGATTTCTCTTTCTGGTCCCCGGCAACGGGGACCAGCGACGGAAACTCTCCGAACAGTGCGACTATGAACTTGAAGACGAATTAGCGGCACGTTGGCGCGCTGCCCACACCCAAGACTAAAAGGACCGTCATGAACGAGCATGAAGTGATACCCGGATGGGTTATCGAAAAGCAGAACGATGAAAGCTTCATATTCTACTGCATCGACGCCGAGAGCAGTGTGGAGGTAGCGAAAGCTTGGACGAAAGATGAATTTCAAGCGGCCAGCATTGCCGCAAAAATTCATAGTCACGGCGAGATGATGTGGCGTCGTGGTGAGCGGGCTGGACGCACTTATTTGGCGGATGACCTGCGCCGACTGCTCAACGCAGCACCCCTAGAGCTAGAGTGAAGGACGCCCTATGCGGAACGACAGACAGTTTCAGCAGGTAGAGAGCCATGAGCAAACTTTGGACACTTGAGGAAGGGGGTAACAGATGCCACTAGCGCTCAGAGACACATCAGCCGCAAAGGAACTGGACATGCCCGTGTCCGAGTTCCTTCGGCTTGTGCAGTCCGGGGCACTTCCACCTCCAGTCTATATCGGGAACAATGAACGCTGGCGCTATCAGGACATTGCCGCCATTTTGACGGGCAAAGCCGCCATGCCCTCAGATGACATTGAATGAAAAAGCCAGCCATAGCCAAACCCGGCCTCGTCTGGAAACCTGATCGGAAGGGTGTCTGGACACCTTATTATCGTGTCACATTCAATAACTCCGGCAAGCGCAAGCAAAAGCTTACAAAACTGGATTGGCAGGGCGACCCACAAAGGCTGGACCAAGAGTATTGGGCGGCAAAAAGCGGGCGACACAAAAACCAGCAGACAGAACCCAAGTATTCATGGAAAGCACTTGTCATTGAATGGCGCTCAGATCCGCGTGTTCAGGGCAGATTGAGCGACGGGACAAAGCGCAGCTATCGCCGGGAAATGGACTCTCTGCTTGAGAGGAACGCCTTAAAGGACGTTCGGAACACAACGCGGGCCGGAATGCGCAAGGTACACACAAGCCTAGCCGAGACACCCCGCAAAGCAGACTGGCGCTTGCAGATGGTGAGCTTGCTTTGGGAGTATGCTCGCAAGAAACTCGATTGGCCCCTTGGTGATAACCCAGCATCCGGCATTGAGAAATTTGGCACACAGCGCGAGTACGAGCCTTGGCCAGACTGGATGGTACAGAAGCTTCACACGGCCCCTCAGCACGTCCAGGACGCCGCCGAGCTGATCCTAGGGACAGGGCAACGGCCAAGTGCAGCAATCGCCATGCGCCGGGATGCCTTTCTGGGAGAGACAATGATCGTGCATGACGAAAAGACCGCAACGCTCTTTGAGACGGCCTGCCCCGAGCGCTTGGCAGAATACATCGCGTCACGTCCAAAGGCCGGGGATTACGTCATTGCCAAGAACCTGCGTCAGCCCGTGGGCTACAGCGCTGTGGAAAAACTGTTTCGAGCTTGGCGAGCCGATCTTGGTGAACAAGCGAAACCTTACGTTCTGCACGGACTGCGAAAGCTTGCAATCATCCAGTTAGCAGAGGCCGGAGCAACTGACGCAGAGATACAGGCTGTGACAAACCAAAGCGCCGAAACCGTCGCCTACTACCGCAGGCTCGCGAATCGCGTGGTGCTTTCTCGGAATGCTCAGCGCCGTAGGACGGAACAAGAACGGAACAAGAATGTGTGAGCCGCCCGTGTGACTCACGCAGCGTTGAAAGCAAAGCCAAAACCACGATGCGCGGCTAAGTCTTTGTTTTTAGTGGTACCCAAGGCCGGACTCGAACCGGCACGCCCGCAAAGGCGGGGGATTTTGAATCCCCTGCGTCTACCATTCCGCCACTTGGGCCACATCCCGGTTCCTATACAGTGTTTCCCAGCGCTGCAAGCGCCCTAACCCCTCCAATCGACATGATCGCAGAAATAATCTGAGGCCGGAAACACCGTCGCTCATATCTGTCGATATGCTGGCGTAGCGCCAAGCGATTTGTTACCTGGTGGCGGCGCCCTTCAATTGCCACGACTACGAACAACTGAGGCCCGTATGATTTCTAAAGCAACGCCAGATATGGCCATCTCGGATCGGCTTGATCTTCTGGCGTCGGACGCCCCCGGTGACACCGTTTCTCTCTCTTGGCTGGTGGGCCAGCTGCATGAACGAGCATTTGGGTTGTTTCTTCTGATCCTGGCCCTGCCCTGTTGCATTCCGTTTCTCTACGGTTTGCCACAAGTGGTCTCGCTTCCGCTTATGTTTGTCGCGGCGCAAATTTTACTTGGGCGAAAAGAGCCTTGGTTGCCAAGCAAATTGGGTGCCCGAACCGTCTCGACCGTGGGGCTGACAGGGTTGGCCAGCCGAGCAGGACCTTGGTTGCGTCGAATCGAAGCAATCAGTCGCCCGCGCCTCAGTACGCTTACCCGCGCGCCCTTTGACCGCGTATTTGGGCTTGCACTGGTTTTGTTCAGCGGTTCAATCATGGTGCCCCTGCCTGGGACAAACACTGTTCCCGGCTTTGCCGTCGTTTTGGTCGCCATGGGTCTTTTGCAACGGGATGGTATACTTGTCCTTGTGGGTTCATTTATCGGCAGTGCATGGATCGCTTCGCTTGCGTTTGCCGGCGCCACCCTAGGGAGCCTGATCATGGCATGGCTGGGACTCTAACGCGCATGGCCCGGCGAAAGATGTCTGCCTATCTTCTGCACTATGTACTAAATCCACTGGACAGAGGCCCGCACCGTGACACGTCAATCGCTTATGCTTATCGCCGCCGCGGGCTCCGTTGCCCTCCTCCTTGGAGCGTACTTTTTTCAAGCGTTGGGGTGGGCCCCTTGTACAATGTGCCTTTGGCAACGCTGGCCGCATGGCGCCGCCATCATCATTGGCGCGATCGCAGTTTTTGTGCCACTCAAAATTCTGGCACTTCTTGGTACAGCAGCGGCAGCAACCACCGCAGGGCTCGGTGCGTTCCATTCTGGCGTTGAGCTAAAGTGGTGGGACGGACCTGCAACGTGCACAAATTCCGATGCCGGTTTGAGCGGATTGGACGCCGCCGATCTGCTTCCAGGGGGCGGAGATAACTCCGGATTGGTCCTATGCGATACGCTAACCCCGTTCTTCTTGGGTCTCACCATGGCGAACTGGAATTTCTTGCTTTCCGCCGGACTGGCCTTGATTTGGCTCGCAGCTGCTTTCAGACGCGCGTGAGAATCCAGCGCTTTAACGCGACTTTCGCGTGGACAAGAGTAAGGACGTCTCAGACCGCGTGACACCGTCTAGACGGCGAATCCGAAACAGAACCGCGTCGAACTCCTCAAGTGTATCTGTGCCAATCTCGACGATCACGTCCCACCGCCCATTCGTGGACCAAAGGCGCACCAGCTCTGACATGCCATTCAACTGTCGCAGAATACGCTCCGTGCCGCGGCCCTCAATCTCGACCATCATCAACCCACGGACCGGCGCTTCGACGACATCGCCCTTGAGCACCACCTTGTATCCCTGAACGTCACCGGACGCTTCAAGCTTTTGCATCCGCGCCCGCACGGTCGCGCGGGACACCCCAAGCAACGCCGCGAGATCAGAGAAACCCGCCCGAGCATTGTCGCGCAGCGCCGCGATCAGTTTGCGATCCAGATTATCCATAATGGCCTTCAAAGTACTACGAATTGCGTAATATATGAACATGTCGCGCAATTTGTACCGTTATCTACCATCCATTTTGCGCGATAACGTGATCTCCATGGAACAAAAATCACTGACTTTGATCGGCGCAGGGCTGGACTGCGGCAAACCACGGCGCGGATGTCTTATGGGACCCGACGCATTGCGTACCGCTGGCGTGCGCGAGGAACTTGAAGCCTTGGGACACCGTGTCATTGACTGGGGCAATGTCATTCCGGGTACCGCTTCCGAGGATATCTCCCTTTCTGACCATGTATACGCAATCAGCGAGACGATCGGCTGGACGCAAGCTCTTTTGGAAATCGGCCAACGCGCGGCCTTTCACACGCTGCCGATTTTTCTCGGCGGCGATCACGCGATGTCATTGGGCTCCGTCGCGGGCGTCACAGCGGCAGCAAAAGAACGTGGGCAAGAGCAATTCGTGCTGTGGCTGGATGCTCATTCCGACTTTCACACGCCACAGACTACAACATCCGGCAATTTACATGGAACCCCGATGGCTTACGTGACCGGACGCACGGGTTTCGATGGTTTTCCCACTTTGCCCGCAGTTGTTCCAGACGCCCACGTAATGATGTTGGGCCTACGATCAGTCGATCCAAAGGAAAAAACGGCGCTGGAGCACAGCGACATACATGCAATCGACATGCGACGCATCGATGAACACGGTATCGCCCGACCACTGTCGCGATTTTTGGACCATATAGCAGAGGCTCAAGGCGCGTTGCACGTGTCCTTTGATGTTGACTTCCTAGACCCGACCATTGCGCCTGCTGTTGGGACCACGGTGCCCGGAGGCGCAACGATCCGAGAAGCCCATTTGGTCATGGAAATGATCAGCGATTCTGGACTTCTCACCTCAATGGACATTGTTGAGTTGAACCCCGCGCTCGACGAACGCGGGCGCACAGCACAGGTTCTCGTGGATCTTACCGCTTCGGCTTTTGGACGCCGGATTTTCGATCGCCCCACTTCAAAATTTACATGAGGTTTACCATGCAACCTTCTGAAAATGCTCTTGTTCCATTTGCATCTGTTGATCATATGATGGCTTTGATTCATCATGTTGGTGTACCTGATATCTTACGTCAATTGGTGCGGTACATTGAAGATGACTTCCGCCGGTGGGAGCGCTTCGACAAGACACCACGCATTGGTAGCCATTCAGATGTCGGTGTGATCGAATTGATGCCCACATCCGACGGAGAAGCCTACGGGTTCAAATACGTGAACGGCCACCCAAATAACACTGAAGACGGCCTACAAACTGTCACGGCCTTTGGCCTTTTGGCAGATGTTTCAACGGGCTATCCGGTGTTGTTAAGTGAAATGACCATGCTCACAGCGCTGCGAACGGCAGCAACGTCGGCCATGGCGGCTAAATACCTGGCGCCAAAAGGCGCGAGCGTTATGGCAATGATTGGCAATGGCGCGCAGTCGGAATTTCAGTGCTTGGCGATGCAGACAATTCTCGGTCTGTCCGAAGTCCGTCTCTTTGATTCGGACCCCATTGCCACGGCCAAATGCGCGCAAAATTTGTCTGGTTCGGGTGTCGCCGTGGTAGTGTGCCATTCACCGGAAGAAGCGATCGAAGGCGCGCAAATTATCACGACATGCACTGCGGACAAACGCAATGCACGTGTGCTAAGCGACAATATGGTAGGAGCTGGGGTCCACGTGAACGCCATTGGCGGTGATTGCCCAGGCAAGACCGAGCTCGCTCCCGGCATCCTGGAACGGAGCAAAATCTTTGTGGAATACCCCGAACAAACGCGAATCGAAGGCGAAATCCAACAAATGGCGCAAGATTACCCTGTCACCGAGCTTTGGCGCGTGATCTCAGGCGAGTTACCCGGACGCAGCGCGCCGGAACAGATTACGCTATTTGATTCCGTGGGCTTCGCGATTGAGGATTTCTCGGCGCTTCGCTTGGTGCGCGATTTGGTGCGTGAGACGGGTCATTGCCAATGGCTCGACATGCTCGCTGATCCAGATGATCCAAAAGATCTTTTTGGAATGCTTATGCGTGCAAAGTCGGCAGATTTTACACCGCTGGCAGGGTGACCGTTTAACCGATCATCCCGCCTCGGGCCCCGCCTTTGGTCTCATAAAAACGCTTCAGTCTTTGGAGTGCGATCCGGAGCAAAACTTTACCAGACCGTGCGGCCCAACCCATTTCCCGTTCTGCTACTTCGAGGCCTTCAAGTAGGCAGCAGCAACGCATTGCCATGTCACCAAGACCCGGACCAAGTTCATGCAAAGCATCTTCGAGCCGAGCGCGCGCCTCCGAAGCAGCAAGCGGGCCTTCTCCGCCACTCGATCCGGACGCAACCATGGGACCCGTTAGAAACTTCCTCCAGTCTTGCGTGACGCGTGCACCCATCTGGGCCAGTTCGAAATCTTCGCGCAAACGGTCACCTGCCGCCACGAGCTCTGGCTCTAAAAAAGGCTGACCATCGCGACCGCGCCGGCGACCCAGTACGGAAAGCGGCGTCTCGGCCAAACCATATCGCACACGGCGCGTGGTTGACCCCGTGGGTTCAGCTCCGGGCGCAACAGGATCAGCGTGCAAGAAGGTAGAACCTGCTTCGGCCAAGCCCGACGCTTCAGCGCTGCGTTGTGACTCTTGACGTGCAAGCATTTGGCTCAATACGGTGCGGCCCGTTGCCGTGATAACATAGCGCGCAATGCGACCGGGCCGCTTGCACGCGATCCAATCTTTAAGCGCCATAGCTTGAGCTACGGCCCTGTCTATAACTGCGACGCGTTGGGTAGACCCAGTAGAGGTCTCGCGCACCACGACGGCCTTTTCCATGTCTGGAACAACGGCAAGCACGGTGCCAGATTCGCATAAACGGCGCAGAACCCGGGTGCCCTCTTGCCGCAAGGTGTTTTCATAACAGGGTTCGGGACTCTCACCAACATCCGTTACTGCGGATTTGACCTCGGTGACTTGGGGATCAACAGAATCACGCCCGAAGTAGCGCAGTGCGGCATCCACCAAAGGATCATCCCGGCGGCTTTCTACGCGACGCACTTGACGCATGATTGTAGATGGATGACAGTCTGCACGGCGCGCAAGCTCGCGCAAAGGCGCACCACATTCGACATGATTAAGATGGTGTTTAACTTCATCGGGCAGCCACGAAGGCCAAATAGCGCTGCCGGATGGGACGGCATAGAGGAATGCGGTCTCTGAGCTCGGCATCAGTTATCCTTTGAGTTATCCACAATTTGAATTAAATCTACGGTTGTAATTATTACGTTTTGGTAATTGTTCACGATACGATTTATTATTGCTTCCAAATCATAAATTCATTTGAATCGTCCGTTCGGCCATCCGCGCCAGGACGCAACACAATCTTGAGTTGTAGAATAGTCCAGTCATCACGGCAAACGACCGACAAAGGATACACGGACTATGAAAGACGTTGTTTCAATGCTCCAAGACCTGCACCGCCCTCGCCTGCTTATCCAAGCGGCCCGCATAGGGTCAGAGCAATACCATCGCACAGCACACTTGCCGCGCCTGTTGGGTTTCACCACACGGCTTTCCGGCGTAAAAGCACTAATGCAGTTGATTGAGATCGAACAAGATCTCGACGAAAAGCGCCGATGCGCCGATCCAAGCTACAGCGTCGCGCGCCACGTAGATGTTTTGAGCGCAATGATGGGTGAGGCGCGCGTGCTGCGAGTAGCCCGCGCAACTCAGCTCAAAAGAGCTTAAGTTTTGCCGATGCCCTAGATAAAGGCGTCGGGCATAGAAGCCTTTTTGTTCGCCACATAGGCGTCCAAGGCTTCTGCGATAGCTGGGTCGAGCGCGGGTTGCTCATAGTCAGAGAGCATCCGCGCGACGCGTTCAGATGCCAATTGTTGGGTGTCACGCGCGCCCTCTTCATCCCAAGTTTCAAACGGCTTGTAGTCGAGTAAGTCTGACTTCCAAAACGCCTCCTTGAAGTTTTCTTGCGTGTGGGCACAGCCAAGGTAATGACCACCCGGCCCTACTTCGCGTATCGCGTCAAGCGCCTGAGCATTGACGTCGACCTCAACGCCGCGCGCCATTTGGTGCAATACGCCAAGTTGGTCAGCATCCATGACAAACTTTTCGAAGGAACTGACCAAACCGCCTTCGAGCCAGCCACAGCTGTGCAGCATGAAATTAACACCACCAAGCAACGCGGCGTTATGGGTGTGCGCCGTCTCATACGCTGCTTGGGCGTCCGGCAGTTTGGAGCCACATAGGCCACCGCCTGACCGGAAAGGAAGATTCATGCGACGCGCCAGTTGGCCGGCACCATAAAGAATTTGGCTGGCTTCTGGCGTGCCAAAGGTTGGCGCACCAGAGTTCATATCGATCGAGGTCACGAAGGCGCCGAAAATCACCGGCGCGCCGGGACGAATTAACTGGGAATATGCAATTCCAGCAAGAACTTCAGCCATGACTTGGGTCAACGTTCCCGCCACGGAAACCGGCGCCATGGCTCCGCCAACGATAAAGGGTGAGACGATGCACGCTTGGTTGGCTTTGGCATAAACTTCCAACGCGCCCATCATCACGTCATCAAACGTCATGGGCGAATTAATGTTAATGAGCGAGGTCATCACGGTGTTCTTGCCCACGAATTCTCTGCCAAAGAGAATTTCCGACATCTCAACACTGTCTTGGGCACGACTCGGTTCGGTGACGGAGCCCATATAGGGCTTGTCCGATAGTGTCATGTGCGCGTGCAACATGTCGAGGTGACGTTTGTTGACCGGCACATCAGTGGGCTCGCACACAGTGCCACCCGAGTGGTGCAACCATTTGGACATGTAGCCAAGCTTCACGAAAGTGCGGAAGTCGTCCATCGTGGCGTAGCGACGGCCACCTTTGTAATCACGCACAAATGGCGGGCCATAGACCGGCGCACAGACCAACGAATTCCCGCCGATCTCGACAGTGCGTTCGGGATTGCGCGCATGTTGGGTAATGCGACTTGGCGCAGTGGCACAAAGTTTGCGCGCCAGACCACGAGGAATGCGAACACGTTCGCCGTCGATATCCGCGCCAGCGTCGCGCCAACGTTCAAGTGCAGCAGGATTGGCGACGAAGTTGACGCCCACCTCTTCGAGGATGCCTTCAGCGTTATCTTCGATGATCTCAAGGGCTTCATCGGAAAGCACATTGAACAACGGGATTTTGCGTTCGATGTATTTGGCTGTGTCAAAAGAGACCGCATTGCGGGCTGCGCGGCGAGCAGCACCACCGCCCCCACGTCCCCGACGTGCTCCGCGGTTACCTCGGGCTTCTGCTGCGTCTGCCATGGTCCTACTCCCAAAGGGGTTTGAGTGTTGGCATGAGAGATAGCCCCCCGCGTCATTGCACTGCCCCCAGATTGCGGCGGTTGTGGGGAGAAAGCGACATCTGCCAACGGCGATTGCTATTCCCACCACGCGCCCAGGACGCGAACGGTAATGTCGTAGGGTCAAATGAAAGGCATAACCTCGTGGTCGCGTGAAGGTCTATTTGGATGGGACTACAGGCGTCAGACGATGGGTTGCCGATGGCGGCGCAAAGGATGACTGCAAGTAACGCGTAATGCATTTGAACGCATAAGCTCAGCGGTTCTAACGTTGGATTGCAAACTGTACAGGCGCGACGGAGCTCTGTTTTCTTTTGGCGAAATCATTAAAGTCGCATTGCTTAAGGACGGCCAAGTTTCGTTTGTATGACGCCGCCACGGTCCAAGTCTGCGCGATCGCGTTCGATCGCCAAGGCCCTTTCGCGCAAGGAGTTTCACCCGATAGACACCATCCACCGATAGGCTATGCGCGACAGCCTTCTAATTGGAAGCGTTCCATTGGATGATCCCAGGCAAAGACAACTTTGTGATGACTCCGATTGTGAACATCTCACCCTATCGCGCGGACGGAAATCTGAGGCGCATCTATGCAAAGCAAGGCGTGTCAGAGCGCACATCGGCGATACTAAAGCGATTGGGCACTGGCTTGGTGCAACTATCCAAGATTGTCACATCGCCGTGCAATATCGTAGTGCTAAGGAGGCTAGCACTTGCCTGAAAACAACTGAACGACAATTAATTTTGGGGCCCAATACAGCGCTGATCGATCTGATTGCGCGGCATGCAATGCAGTGACTCGCGAACAAGCACGACCATTACATACCGATTTACGATGGGCTTCAAAGTGATCTGACGACGTTTTGTGCAATCATAGTATATGAGGGTGCGACTTGTGACCATATGCGGCAAATCGTGCGATCAAAGCTTGGGTCAGAGGAGCAAGGCGACCAATAAGGGCACCAGAAACGCGGTCATAAGCGCATTCAACGCCATGCCCACTCCCGCATATGCGCCCGCTGTTGGATGGACCTGGAACGCGCGGGCGGTTCCAATGCCGTGGGCTGCAACGCCAACCGCGAACCCTCGGGCGCGCCAGTCGCGCACACCAAGCACATTCATCATCGGTGTCACGATGATTGCACCAATCACGCCAGTGACAATCACCAAAACCGCTGTGATGCTGGGTGAGCCGCCCGCGGCTTCTGAAACGCCAATGGCCACGGGGGCCGTCGTCGACTTAGGGCTGAGCGATAGAATGAGAGTGTCCGACAACCCAAACGCTTGTGCCAGAAGAATGGTCGATCCAATGGCGACAACACTGCCTGCCAAGAGCGCGACGGTCAGGGGCGCTGCCAGCCTACGGATACTCTCGAAATTGTCGTAGAGGGGCACAGCCAAAGACACTGTGGCCGGCCCGAGCAGGAAATGGATGAACTGCGCTCCTTCGAAATAAGTTGGATAATCCTCGCCTGTCAGGGTCAGCAAAGCTGCCACACCGATGACCGACCATAAAACAGGATTCGCCAACGGTGTGTGTCCCAAAACCTCTGAGAGTTTGGCCGCGCAGAGATAACATACGACTGTGAGCGTGAGCCACGTCAGCGGCGTCGCCGCAAGATAGCTCCAAAGTGTGGCCACATCCGTCATTCGGGCCGCCTCCCCATTAGATTGCGCACCAGCAAAAACGTGCCGACCGACGCCATCATCGAGAGCATAGTTGAGAGGACCAACACACCCGCGATTGCGGCCCAATATCGCAACAAGATATCAAAATTGGCCAAAACGCCCACGCCCGCTGGGACAAAGAGCAACGAAAGATTCGCCAAGATCACCGATGAGGTGGGACGCACAGTCCCGAGGATCGACGGCCGAAGCGTTAAAATACAGAGCATCAAAGCCAGACCCAGAACTGGTCCCGGCACTGGCCAATCAAGGCCGCGCGCAATCAACTCACCGACTAATTGACTGGTTAGCAGCAACGCTATGGCGGACAGCACGGAACGTACTCCTATTCAAACTCTGCAATTGGGCGGGGTGCCCGGACCTGGCAGGCTTAACGTAGACGCCAGGTTGATTGTTTCGGCAAAAAAATCTCCGCGGCGGCTGTGGCCACAATTTGTGTGGCGCCCGTTTCAGGATCTCGGGTGAGCAAACCGCCTTCAATCACCGACGCGTCCGTTGGCCCAACTTTGTTCCATGCCGCCAGCGCGTCGGCATCGACGTCCTGGGGATTTGGCACGCCAACCGTGATCTTAGTGAGCATCTCATCGGGTGACAGACCCAGCAGCTCAGGCGCGGCCAAATTCGCTTGGCTGAGCGCGCGTTTTGTTGCCTTTTCGGCTGCGCGTTGCATGCTCAGGCCGGTTTGATCCACGCCTTGGGCCATTTGGATAATCAATCGTTGCATCATCGTTTAGCTCTCCTGAACCATCTCAGGGACCATGTCAAAATGCACGGAAATCGACACGTTTGCCATGACGGTAGGAGCGCCACTACCGTCAGGGCGTGGCACATCCAGGCCGCCTTTGACCACTGTTATGGCGGGCTGGCCGTATGGGAAGACCTCCAGAAGCTTTGCCTTATCCACCGCCTCGGGCTTTTGCACCCCGACAACGACATCAAGGACCATATCTGTTTTTTCAAACCCCATGAGCTCAGCTGCATTTATCGAGTTTGACCAAAGTGCCTGACGCAGCCCGCGCAAGGCGGCTTGTGTATAATCCGCGCGGCGCAGCGACGTCCCGAGCCCAAATTCCGTCAAAAGTCGCGGCATGCCCTATCCCCCACCGTTTGTAATGCGTGTACCGCATCTCCCGGCGCGAGGGTTTTTGTCAATGCTGAAGAACGAAGACGTTGTCCGACCCTTGCTCAGCGGCGCTGGGCGCCACTCGCTTCGCATCGCGTTCGGTGCGCGCCACGATGGCGTCAATCATCGCCATCTGGTCGAATGGTTCATCTGCGGGATCACGAATTAGGTCCAGCAGATTCGGGTTCGAGACCATGGGGAAACCATTGACCCGCACGATCCCGCGGCTCCAGCGAGAGACATAGGCCATCAACGCAGTCACGCCAGCGCATACTTCCTGCTGTTCAAGATGGTTCTCAGCCTTGGCATAGGCGAGGTTCAACAGCGCACGATGCGCAAAGGCTTGCCTGTCTTGGGCGCCATCGCGGCCTTCCCAGGGCTTGAGACCGATCCCTGCTTGGACAACTGTATTTTGCACGCATGCGGGGCTTGCGATCAAAGCGGCAACCGTACGCGGGTCAACAAACAGTAACGCCTGGTTGCCCACTGCATCAGCACCTAGCCCGGCGCCCGCCAGAAGTGGGCCACAAATGGAATCCTCAAACAAAGCACGCGGCATTATGTATTCTAAAGCAGTTCGATAATCTAAGGGCATAAAACGCTCCCGGTCACACATACCCGGTCAGTTAGGCGTCTTCGTGCGGCGAGACTAAGGCGAAGACACGGTGGTTTCGCGCCCGAGGGTTTAAGGGGGCCTTGCACTGTGTGGACTGCGGCTCTATCGACGCGACATGACCGACGACACGCATGACCGCCTCCTCATCATCGATTTTGGCAGCCAGGTGACCCAGCTCATCGCACGGCGTTTGCGCGAGCTCAACGTCTACTGCGAAATCCGCCCCTACCAAAAAGTCACTGTCGAGAGCATCCGCGAGATGGCACCAAAAGCGGTGATTTTCTCCGGCGGCCCAGACAGTGTCACGCGCGACGGCAGCCCGCGCGCTCCACAAGACCTCTTTGACATGGGTATCCCGATACTCGGCATCTGCTATGGACAGCAGGTCATGATGGAGCAACTGGGCGGGAAGGTTGACGGCGGCAAGATCTCGGGCGGTGGCGGCACAGCTGAATTTGGTCGCGCCTTTGTCTCGCCCGAGGGCACACTGCCCTTGTTGGACGGCTGGTTCAAAGACGACGACAATGAGCAAGTTTGGATGAGCCATGGTGACCATGTCAGCCAATTGGCCCCAGGGTTCGAAGTCTACGGCACCTCGCCAAACGCGCCTTATGCGATCACCGCCGATCTGAGCCGGAATTTCTATGCTGTGCAGTTCCACCCTGAAGTGCACCACACCCCGCGCGGTGCGAAGCTCTATGAGAACTTTGTCCGTCTCGCCGGGTTCAAAGGCGATTGGACCATGGGTGCCTATCGCGAAGAAGCGGTTGCGCGCATTCGCGAGCAAGTGGGCGACAAAAAGGTCATCTGTGCGCTTTCAGGTGGCGTGGATAGTTCGGTTGCCGCGGCCCTCATCCACGAAGCGATTGGGCCACAACTCACCTGTGTCTTTGTCGATCACGGGTTGCTACGCCAGAACGAAGCCGAAGAAGTCGTGGGCATGTTCCGCGATCACATGAACCTGCAAGTGATCCACGCCCAAGAACAAGAGCTGTTTCTTGGCAAGTTAGAAGGCGTTTCTGACCCCGAGAGAAAGCGCAAGATCATTGGCAGGCTCTTCATCGATGTCTTCCAGAAATACGCCAATGAAATCGACGGTGCCGAATTCCTAGCACAAGGGACACTCTATCCTGACGTAATCGAATCCGTGAGCTTTTCCGGTGGGCCGTCGGTGACGATCAAATCACACCATAACGTAGGCGGATTGCCAGAGAAAATGGGGCTCAAACTCGTTGAACCTCTGCGCGAACTCTTCAAGGACGAAGTGCGGGCGCTGGGCCGCGAATTTGGGCTTCCAGATCATTTCATTGGGCGCCACCCCTTCCCGGGTCCCGGTCTGGCAATCCGTTGCCCCGGCGAAATCACTCGCGCCAAACTTGATATTCTGCGCCAAGCTGATGCCGTCTATATCGACCAAATTCGCAAACACGGTCTCTATGATGACATTTGGCAAGCCTTTGTGGCGATCTTGCCTGTGCGCACCGTTGGCGTGATGGGCGATGGACGCACCTATGATTATGCATGTGCACTACGCGCGGTCACGTCGGTTGATGGCATGACGGCGGATTATTACCCGTTTAGCCATGACTTCCTCGGCGAAACGGCCACGCGGATTATCAATGAAGTCCCAGGCATCAATCGTGTGACCTACGACATCACTTCGAAACCTCCCGGCACAATCGAGTGGGAATAACCTGTGCCGTCCAAACACTATGCCCCACATGCGACCGACGAAATCGCTCGCGGTTCGGAATGGTATGTCTTTATGCTCAAGGATATGCCGGACGTGCTTCTCAAGGTGATGAAGCCCAAACATGTGTCGGGCGTTACGGAGGCCAATGACCGCGCCATTCGCGACTGGTTGCGCATTCGGCGCGCCTATGGCGTCTATCGTCGCGAACAACGTGCTTGGACCGACGCTATGTTGCGGGCCGCCGCGCGCGGCGCATTGCCTCCGCTAGCGGGGGTTGGCGACTTTATAATGACACCCGATGGTTTGGGACAATTTGTCGAACGGGTGAAGGACGCGAATGGGGAAACCGCCCAAACTCTTGATGATCTGCTAAACGCCTCTGGTCGCCTTTCGGACGCCCATCTTAAAGCACTCAACGTCTTTGTGATGCAACTCTATGATTGGCACATCCCGGCTTATGACCTCGGCCCCAAAAACATCGTTTGGCAGGCAATCGAAGCGCGTTTTGTTTTAGTGGGTGGCTTTGGTGACCGCGCCGCAATCCCGTTAGTCACTTGGTTTCGTGCCGCCAACAACTGGCAATTGGACCGCTCCTTCAAAAAGACCGACCAGCGCTCCGTTCTCAGTTGGAACCGACGCAGTCGCAAGTTCTTCAATCCTAAGACACGCAAGGATGTCGCAAAGTGAGTCCTACCATAAAAGCGTGTTTGTGGATGCTGGGAACGGTTTCGTCCTTCATCCTCATGGCTGTTTGTGGCCGTGTCTTGGCAGGCGATCTCGATACATTTGAGATCATGATGTACCGCTCGTTTGTGGGTATCGTCGTGGTCGTAGGCGTCATCCAGATGCAAAACCGCTGGTCCGAAGTGACCACTGATCGCCTTGGCATGCACTTTTTCCGCAATATCGGGCACTTTACGGGCCAAAATCTCTGGTTTGCCGCCCTTCCACTGATTCCCTTGGCCCAAGTCTTTGCGTTGGAATTCACCACACCCCTTTGGGTGTTGCTGCTTGCACCCCTGGTGTTGGGCGAAAGGTTAACGCGCGTGGGTATGCTCGCGGCTGTACTTGGCTTTATCGGCATTCTCGTTGTGACCCGCCCCGGCATGATCGCCGTCAGCCCCGGCGTTATCTTCGCCTCTCTGTCGGCTATTGGCTTTGCACTATCGGTATTGCTCACACGAAAGCTGACCCAAACGGCGACAACGGCGTGCATCTTGTTCTACCTGACCACGATGCAAGCGGTGATGGGCGTTGTTATGGCCGGCTATGACATGGATATCGCCCTGCCATCATTGGCAAATCTGCCATGGGTCGTCTTGGTGGGATTGGCCGGTCTCTTCGCACACTTCTGTTACACCAGCGCGTTGCAACTGGCCCCTGCGACCGTCGTAGCGCCCGTAGACTTCATCCGCCTGCCCTTGGTCATGGTGGTAGGAGCGCTGCTTTATGGCGAGGTTTTAGACCCCTTCGTGGCCCTTGGCGCCGTGCTCATTTTCGGCGGCAACTACCTCAACATCCTCTCTGCGGCGCGGCGCGCCCAAAGCTCCCGTTAAGGAAGATCATTTCGTCAGGCGGCCTGCGTGTAACACAAAAGTAACGCCACGTCCCACTTAGCGAGCTTACGTTGGGTCAAGCATTGATCGAAATTTAGGCAGCGATATATGGTCGCACCAAGGGATGAGATAAAAGGTCATATGATCATGAAAAAGGTACTATTGACGACCAGCGCCTTGTGCGTTTTGGGGGGCTTCGCTTCTGCCGGGGGCATTGAGCGCGGTTCGGTTCCACTGTCGGTAATGTTTGAGGACGGCAACTACCTGCAGCTTGGTGTCACAAACGCGCGGCCAGCTATTTCTGGCTCCCACGGCTCCACTGTGTCCGCCTTGGGCATTCCCACAGATACCGAAAACCTCGCAAACCCCGAAACCTTGATCAGTGCTGGGTTGAAAATGCAGTTGAACGAACAACTGTCTTTTGGCTTTTTCCTGACCAATCCCTACGGTGCAAGCGCTGAATACACCCAGGGTCTGTATTCCACACTGTCCTCTACCCAGTTGGCGGGCCTTGGGATCGCTGGTGTGACTGGGAACACAAATCTGCGCGCCGATTGGCGTTCGACTGGTTACGAAGCGATTTTGAAGTACCAACTAAACGAGCATGCATCGGTTTACGGTGGCTTGCGGGCTGTTACGTCCTCCGCTGACATTGCCATACCAATCCAACTGGTTACCGCGAGTGCAGCTGCGGCTGGCAACACGTTTGCCTTTGACTATTACGCCCAGGGTGAAAAGCGCACCGACCTGGGTTACGTCTTGGGCGCTGCCTATGAGATACCCGATATCGCAGCACGGGTTGCTATCACTTATCGTTCCGAAATCGAACATAGTTTCGACGTTAAAGAGACGGCATCGAGAAACCTTGGTGGTACGCTTAGCACTGCACTTGGCGGCTTCAGTGAGACAGAATCTACTCTCAAAGTGCGCATGCCACAGTCGTTGACCATCGACTTCCAAACAGGCATCGCAGAAGACACGTTGCTCTTCGGCTCCGCTAAGTGGGTTGAGTGGTCCGTCTGGGAAGTGAGAACTGAACAGTACGAAAACCAGACGAACGGCAACATCGTGTCCTTTGAGAACGACACGTGGACGTATAGCCTCGGCATTGGCCGTCGTATCAACGACAACCTCTCCGTGTTTGGTTCGCTTGGCTACGAGGAAGCTCGTGGCGGTGAAGGCAACCGCTTGGCCCCAACCGACGGAACACGGTCCCTTTCCGTTGGTGGATCCTACACCTTCGACGATGGCACAACGATCCGCGCCGGTGTCCAGCACGCGCTTGTTGGTGGAACTGAAGTGAGCGACGGTGCCCTCGGGACGACGGAGTTCGAAGATAACACCGTGACCACTTTTGGCATGAGCGTTGGCTTTAGCTTCTAAAGCCAACTTGCCTCACAATTTCAAAAGCTCCGCGTCACCAAGCGCGGGGCTTTTTTCTTTGGTGCAGGCCGATTTAGCAAGAAACGGATCGGCCTCTGTGTCATCCCTGAGCCATGACCACGCAAACCACCATCTCTAACCGCGCTTGGGCTGAGCTTCTTTTGCTTGGCTTCATTTGGGGCGGTTCATTCCTCTCGATCCGTATCGCACTTGATGAGATCACCCCCATCGTTTCGGTCCTCCACCGCGTGGGTTGGGCGGCCTTGGTGCTTTGGATCATTGTCGCACTTCGGCGCGAGCATGTGCCTCATTCTTTGCGGTTGTGGGGCGCGTTCATCGTCATGGGAACGTTGAACAACGTGATCCCCTTCACGCTTATGGCCTGGGGACAGCTGCATATTGAAAGTGGCCTCACATCGATCTTCAACGCAGCCACGGCCATTTGGAGCGTTCTTATAGCCGCGCTTTTCTTTGCCGACGAACAACTCTCTCATCGCAAACTACTTGGAGCGATGTTGGGACTGGCGGGCGTGGTCATCGCCATTGGGATCGAGAGCCTTCTCAACTTCGATATCCGCTCCCTCGCACAACTGGCCATTATGGCAGGCACAGTGTCGTATGCCGCAGCCAGTGTCTGGGCCAAGAAGACATTGACCGACGTGTCTCCGATTGTGGCCGCGGCTGGCATGTTGACGGGCTCCGCCATCATCATGGTCCCCGTGACATTTTCTCTGCATGGAAAACCCTCTTTTAATTTAAATCCAGTGACTTGGGTCGCGATCTTCTACTACGCGATCATTGCCACGGCGTTTGCCTATTTGCTCTATTATCGCGTGCTGGCCATGGCGGGCTCCGGCAATCTGATGCTGGTGACGCTTCTGATCCCTCCGGTGGCCATCGTGCTGGGCGTCTGGGTGCTTGATGAAACGCTGCTGCCCCAGGCGTATGCAGGGTTTGCGCTTTTGGCACTGGGTCTTTTGATAATCGATGGACGGCTTTTCCGACGCCGCTCCGGGTGATAGTGACGAGGCACAACGATCGTCCACGAGGCCCTCATGCTCTACCCAACCAGCCAATCTTGGCGTGACGCTGCGCGCAAACGCGTGTTGTTCTTTGGTATGTCGGGCCTGGGCAAAACCTACATCTCGAACATGCTGCGGGCCTCGGGCGGATGGTTCCACTACTCCATCGATTACCGCATCGGCACGCGCTACATGGGCGAGTACATCGCCGATAACGCCAAAGCCCATGCGATGAAGGTCCCGTTTTTGCGCGAGCTTTTGTTGTCCGATTCCGTCTATATCGGCTCCAACATCACGTTTGAGAATTTGGGCGCTGTTTCGGCTTACCTTGGCAAACCTGGCGACCCCGAACGTGGCGGCACCGCGATGACCGAATATCGTCGACGCCAATCCCAATTCCGCCAAGCCGAAATCTCGGCACTCCTTGATACCGGATATTTCATCGACCGCGCAGAGCGGCTTTACGGATATCAGCATTTCATTTGTGACACCGGTGGGTCGATCTGCGAATGGGTTGATCCCACGAACCCCGATGATCACGTACTATCCCACCTCTCTGAACACTGCCTGATGATCTGGATTGAAGGATCGGAGGCGCATTCTGACGAGCTAATCCGGCGTTTTGATCAAGACCCCAAACCAATGGCCTATCAGGCTGAATTTCTTGAGAAAAGCTGGAAGGCGTATCTCTCTGATAAGGACTTGGAAGAAGCTGACGTCGATCCCAATGCGTTCATTCGCTGGACCTATGCCCGCGCGCTGGCACACCGTCAGCCTCTCTACGCCTCGATGGCCAAGCACTGGGGGATCACCGTACAAGCCTCAAAGATTGCCGCTGTGCGCACGGCAGGTGATTTCGATGACGTGATCGCCCGTGCCATTGACGCGCAGTCCTGATCCATTTACGTGAGCCGTCCGGACAAGGACAAATACAATGCCGATCAAACTGCCTTCCGAGCTTCCCGCCTATGACATCCTGACCCAAGAGGGTGTGATGGTAATGCCCGAAACACGCGCCGCGGTTCAGGATATCCGTCCGCTGAAGATCGGTTTGTTGAATCTCATGCCGAAAAAGATTGCGACCGAAACACAGTTTGCGCGTCTGATCGGAGCCACACCGCTCCAGATCGAACTCACGCTGATCCGCATGACCGAACATGAGACCCGCAACACCGCGGCTGAGCATATGGACGCCTTCTATCGGCCCTTCCAGGACGTCAAAGATCAAAAGTTCGACGGTCTCATCATAACAGGCGCACCTATTGAGCATCTTGAGTTCGAACAGGTGACCTATTGGGAAGAGCTTCAAGAGGTTATGGATTGGACACAAACCCATGTACATTCGACCTTTGGCGTGTGCTGGGGCGGCATGGCAATGATAAAGCACTTCCACAATGTTTCCAAATATATGCTCGACGCAAAGGCTTTTGGTTGCTACCGCCAACAGAACATGTCACCCGCCTCGCCTTACTTGCGCGGCTTCTCTGATGAATGTCTCATTCCGGTGAGCCGTTGGACAGAGATGCGCCAAAATGAGGTCGCGGCTGCGGGGCTTAAGACACTTTTGGGGTCTGATGAGACCGGGCCCTGCTTGGTCGAGGATCCAGAGCATCGTGCGCTCTATATCTTTAATCACTTTGAGTACGATAGCACGACACTCAAAGACGAGTACGACCGGGATGTGGTCGCAGGCACGCCGGTCAATGTGCCCCAAAACTACTACCCCGGCGACGATCCCACGCAACCGCCCCAGAACCGTTGGCGCAGCCACGCCCACTTGCTCTATGGCAACTGGATCAGTGAGATTTATCTGACCACTCCGTTTGAAATGGACAAGATCGGAAGCGAGACGACCGATCTACGCAAGGCCTAGTCGCAACGCAGAGGCATTCGCTATGACTATTTGGCGCCCAGCCGCACGCATCCGCTACAAAGCGCTCGGGATGCATTGGCGCGGCGACAAGCTTTTGGCGGCTGAAATCGAAGATGATACAGGTCGGGTTAAAGGGGTCCGTCCTTTGGGCGGCACTGTGGAATTTGGCGAGACCTCCGAAGAGGCACTGCGCCGAGAGTTCAAGGAGGAGCTTGACGTTGAGATCACGGTTGAAAGCGCACCGTTCTTCATGGAGAACATCTATCGCCACGAGGGCTACCTAGGGCACGAAATTCTCGCGCTGTATACTGTGAATTTGCCCAAAGACGCCTTCGCCAACCAAACGCGCATTCGCTTTTCGGAAGACAACGGCCAAGTGTGCTCCGCACAGTGGTATGACCTCAGTGATTTGGATCAAGCCGACGGGCCTGCCTTATATCCAACTGGATTGAAGCAACTTTTGGTCAATCGCGCACCTTGACGCTGGGGAATGGCTGACAATTCCGCGTGGCCTCTGGAATTCCTCGAATTTGATCGTACCTTTACGGCCATGATGACGGGTGCCAAACTTTTCGGAGTGGCTGCGGGAGCCGCATTCTTGACGGGCTACGGCGTTTTCGTTGATCGGCGAGCGGACCTGCGCGAAGCCGCAGCAGAGGCGCGCTACGGCCCAATCGGACATCTCATCAATGTAAACGGCACCGAAGTTCACGCCTTTGTCGCGGGGGCTGGTCCAGACCTGATTTTGATCCACGGCGCATCCGGCAATCTGCGCGACTTCTCATTCGATTTGGTGGAGCGTCTACAAGATCGGTATCGAGTCATCGCCTTTGACAGGCCGGGTTTGGGATGGACGGAGCGCCTGCCCACCTATCGCAATACGCGAAATATCCAAGGTGAAACCCCGCGTGAGCAAGCCGCGCTTTTGCAACTGGCGGCAGATGCGTTGAATGTGCGTAACCCCATTGTGGTGGGTCATTCCTTTGGTGGTGCGGTAGCGCTTGCCTGGGGGCTCGAACGTCCCAACGACACAGCGGCAATTGTGGGTTTAGGCGCAGTGTCCAACCCTTGGCCGGGTAGCCTCTCGACACTCTATCGGATCAACGCCTCGCGTTTGGGCAGCGCGGTCGTAGTGCCCTGGCTTGCGGCCTTTGCCTCCAAGCACCGTATCGACGAAACCATCGCATCAATCTTTGCTCCTGATGCGGTACCAGAAGGCTACATCCGACGAGTGGGGGCCCCACTGACCGTGCGCCGGACGGCTCTGCGCGCCAATGCCCAACAGGTTTGGAACCTGCGGCCGCATATCGTCGAGATGTCCGCGCTCTATGCTGATACGCTCAAGATGCCGGTCGAGATCGTCCACGGAACAGCGGATACCATCGTACCAATGGACATCCATGCCGATGTGCTGGCATCGCAATTGAGGAATGCGCGCTATACCAAACTTGAGGGCATCGGTCATATGCCCCACCACGCAGTCCCAGAGTCAGTTGTAGATGTCATAGATAGCGCTGCACTACGCGCAGGTCTTCGTTAAAACCCTTAACATTCCTGCTTTGCAGTCATACCTTATGGAAAAGAGGTCTGATATGCGCAAACCATTCGAAGGGGCCATCTCGCGCTTCTATGCCGAGACCGCTCCCGCAGATGTCCGCGATGCCATCGCAAACGCCAAGAAGGGCAAAATCCTAGACACGAGTTACCCGTATCTGGAGAAGATGAGCCGCAAAGACTACGAAGACGCGCTCGCCGCGCTTCAGATCGAGCTTGTGAAAATGCAAGCTTGGGTCAAGGATAGCGGCGCACGGGTGGCCGTGGTTTTCGAAGGCCGTGATGCCGCCGGCAAAGGCGGAACGATCAAACGCTTTCGGGAAAATCTCAACCCGCGTGGCGCCCATGTGGTAGCATTATCTAAACCCACAGATCGCGAACAAGGCGAATGGTACTTTCAACGCTATATCAAACATTTGCCGTCCGCAGGTGAAGTGACTTTTTTCGATCGCTCCTGGTACAATCGCGGCGTTGTTGAAAAGGTTTTTGGCTTCTGCACCGATGCGCAGCGCACCCAATTCTTTTCTCAAGTCCCTGAGCTCGAGAAAATGCTGGTCAGTGATGGGCTGACCCTCGTCAAGCTCTGGCTCAACGTCGGGCGCGCCGAGCAACTGCGGCGCGTTCTCGACCGCGAAAGCGATCCGTTGAAGCAATGGAAGCTGTCTTGGATCGACGTCGAAGGACTGAACCGCTGGGACGCCTACACCCAAGCCATTGGTGAAACCTTCGATCAAACCCACAGCAATCACGCGCCATGGCGGATCATCAAAACCGATGACAAGCGTCGCGCGCGTCTCATGGCCATTCGGTCGGTGTTGACCCAGCTTTGTTATACTGGACGGGACGATCAAGCACTGGGCGAGATTGATCCTCTGATCTGTGGCGGCCCCGAGCTTTGGGAGGCCCGCGTCGCGGATGCCTAAACGCGGCTATCACCACGGCAACTTGCGCCAGGCGTTGGTGGACGCTTCGCTCACGCTCATCGAAGAGCGCGGTCCCACCGGTTTTACACTCTCAGAAGCGGCGAAGACTGCTGGCGTGACTCCGGCCGCTGTCTATCGACACTTTGAGGGCCGCGAAGACCTTATCGCCGAGGCCGCTCTGCAAGGGTATGAAATTTTCACCGAATTGATGCAGCACGCTTATGATACCGGCGGGCCGTCTGATCTATCGCGGTTCGGAGCCACAGGGCACGCGTATCTGGCTTTTGCCCGGAAATTTCCTGGGCACTACATCGCCATGTTCGAAAGCGGCATATCCGTCAACCGGACACCAGATTTGGCAAATGCCTCTGCCCAAGCCCGCGCTGTGCTCGAACGCTCAGCCACCGAACTGGCCCAGCACATCCCCGCAGATCGGCGTCCTCCTGCAGCGATGTTCTCCGCTCACATCTGGGCAATGTCTCACGGCGTTGTGGAGCTTTTTTCGCGCGGCCAACCGGGTCGCCAATCGCCCTATCCTCCGGAAGACTTGCTCGAAAGTGGTATTGGCATCTATCTCCGCGGGCTCGGATTGATCCCACAAGACAAGTGAATTCGCATGTATGAAAAAACGTTCTTCTTAGGGCTCGGCGGTCAAAAATGTGGCTCGTCTTGGATGCAGGCCTATTTGGCGCGCCAACCTGGAAGCGATTTTGGGCGTTTGGGAGAGTATCAGATTTGGGAATCTGACCTGGGATCGGTTTTTGCCCGCTACCGAGTGCCCGAGCCAGATTGGCTGGAACTGACCCGCGCAGAAGCCAAGCGTCGCTTGGGTATGACGGTTCCTGCGCAAGTTCTTAGGTGGCGGATGCAAACCAACCGCGATGAGTATTTCCGCTATTTCAAACGCCTCCTCTGCCAGTCAGGTATCCGCAGCACAGGTGACGTAACGCCCTCATACGCCGCGCTGCCCGTGCCCATACTTAAGGGCATCCAAGATGGGTTTGCAGCAAAAGACATCAAAACGCGAGCGATGTTTGCCATGCGCGACCCGGTGGCCCGTCTCCGCTCGCATATGAATATGGAGATAGCCAAAGGCCGCGTAAACACAGGTGACGAGGCGCAGCTCTTGGCTGACTTCTACAAAACCAAAGAAGCCGCCTCTCGCTCACGCTACGACCTGACCCTTGGTGCCATGGAAGACGTTTTTGGGCCCGAAGATCGTTTCATCACGCTTTTTGAAGAGCTTTTCACACCCAAGGGCACCGCGCGTTTCGCCGATTGGGCATGTGTCGCGACGGAACGCAATGCTGGCGGCAAAGCTGTGAACGCCCGTGGGTCCGGGCACAACGAGCTACCCGACGCGCTCATATCAGAGATCGTCCAGACCTATCGCCATGTTTATGAAGCGGTTTTTGATCGACTTCCCAAAGCACGCGACCTTTGGCCGTCCAGCCAATACCTTATCTGAAACACGTCACCACTTCATCAGACCACATTCGATGAGCTGCTCAGGACCTTCGTATTTCAGTGTATTGGGACCGACAAAACCTTCATCAACGTGCCCCATCGTATCCATGAGCTTCCCGTAGTACTTATATTTACGACCGCCTTTGACATGGGCTTTCCACTTTTGCACATTCGTTATTTTCTGCGCGAAATTGGACGTAAACACGAAATGCGCAATGGTGAGCAAAATCTCTCCCGACGGCGGAACAATCGCATCGTGGCATGAGAACATAAAGCTGTCATCCGTCCGCTTGAGAAGCGGTGTTTTGTGGCGGGCAGACCGATTGAACGCCTGATCGCGCTTTTCCTTGGACGACAAGTAAACCTTCTCGCGAAGCGTGGTGCGCTCCAATTCAAACTGAATGTCGAAGTCTTCGAATAGCCGCATGGATTTAGACGGCGCTGTAAACACAGGTTTGCCTTTCTTGTCGAGCTTCGCCATTGGGTCAAAAAGCGCTTCCGGCTCAAACCAACCGTATTCTTCAAAGAGCCCCTCAACCGTTTCTGGCAAGGGCTTGGCGAAGCTCTTCACGGATCGCGGAAAAAACTCGACAACCGAGGCATAGGCACCCGTCGACCCGATGACCTCAATCCGATCATAGACCTGTCGGATATGTGTCACTCCCGGAGGTAGGAGAAGAAACTCGTCCGCATCGAAATATGCGACGATTTTGCCTGGCAAGAAATGCGGCGGGGCGGCCATTTTGATAAACGTCCCGAAGCGTAATTCGCGGATACCTTTGTGCGTTTTTCCTGTATAATGCAGCATTTCGCCAAAGGTCATTGTGGTGTGCATCACCACACAATCTGGCTGCGCATGCAAAAAGTCAAATGTGCCATCATCGCTTTGGTCATCATAAAACAGGAACTGCTCAAACCCCATGCCTCGGTAGTGCGCAAGAAACTGTGGTAAGAGCGGCAACTCATTCTTGACCGGCACAAACATCGAGATTTTCTCAGGATCAACCTCGCCATAAACTTGAGAAATCAATTGCCCCACGTCGGGAATATCATATTCGGGCAAGTCTGATTTGGCAGGTTTAAAAAGCTTCATAAAGCACTCCTTGGGTAACGCAAAAGGGGCCCATTTCGGACCCCTTTTTATAGTCTGTCGCAAGCCTGAAAAGCCAGGGACTAGCGCTTGGAGAACTGGAAGCTCCGGCGAGCCTTGCGCTTACCGTATTTCTTACGTTCCACAACCCGGCTGTCACGGGTCAAGAAACCAGCAGCCTTCAAGGCGCCCCGCAGGGCAGGATCGTAGAGCTGCAGCGCTTTGGAGATACCGTGTTTGACGGCTCCCGCCTGACCAGAGAGGCCACCACCTTTGACGGTTGCCATCACGTCGAACTGATCTTCGACGCCAGCAACCTCAAACGGCTGACGCAGGATCATCTGGAGCACTGGACGCGCAAAGTACGCGTCCATCTCTTTACCGTTCACCGTAACCTTGCCGGAGCCGGGCTTAATCCAAACGCGTGCGACTGCGTCTTTGCGCTTGCCCGTCGCATAAGAACGGCCCAAGTCATCGCGGATTGGCTCACGCGCGAGTTCCACAACCTCAACAGGTGCATCAATGCCTGCCACTTCGGCAAGCTCTTCAAGAGAGTTGATCTGATCAGCCATTAGTTCACACTCCGCGTGTTTTTGGAGTTCATGGACTTCACATCCAGCACTTCAGGGTTTTGCGCCACATGTGGGTGATCCGCACCGGCGTAAACACGCAGGTTGGTCATCTGCTTGCGCGACAAACGGTTACCGGGAAGCATGCGCTTGACTGCGAGAGTCAAAACGCGCTCTGGATATGCGCCTTCAAGAATTTGCTCTTTGGTGCGGGATTTGATGCCACCGGGATGGCCAGTGTGCCAGTAATGCTTCTCTTGGCGCTTGTTGCCAGTGAGTTGCACTTTATCAGCGTTTACGACAATCACGTTGTCGCCCATATCCATGTGCGGTGTGAAGGAAGGCTTGTGCTTGCCGCGAAGGCGCATTGCGACGATTGAGGCCAGACGACCGAGAACAACGCCTTCAGCGTCGATGACGATCCACTTTTTCTCTATGTCTGCAGGCGTTGCAGAGAAAGTTTTCATCGGATGTGACCTTTAAGGTTTACGATTAGCGATGGCCAGAAACCATCGTTTTAATTTGATGGACGGTTTCTAAGGCCACAGGTGTCACGTGTCAACGCATCTAATGCCATTTAAATCTTTAAAATTCAGATACTTGAAATTTT
>JAKVBH010000034.1:27333-45115 GCA_022447495.1 Marinovum sp.
CTAATACCCCAATAGTTATACACCGATCCTCTCTGGCGGATTATCCAAAAGACGGCGCAACCACGCCATAGCATCATCAAAGCGTTCCAATGGCACTTGGGCATTCACCGCCAACCGCACAGCATGGGGCGCACGCGCGTCTCGACACGCAAAGTCTTCTGCAGGACGCACACGAATGCCCTTTTCGGCCGCTGCCTGACAAAAATTCGACGCACGCCACCCTTGCGGCAAGACAAGCCACAGGAAAGGAGCGTCTTTATGCCAAATCAATTCATAAGCCCCCAGATGATTGACGCAGGACTGTACATAGCGAGACATCTTCTTAGTCACGGCCTGGCTTAATGGAATGACGTCAGGATGCGACAAGAGTTTTGCTGTCAGGTCAGCAAGCGGCGTCGCCAGTCCAAAAAAGCCGTGTTCAGCGGCCCGACGCAATCCGGCTCCGTTTCGGTGCGGTGCGATCGCAAAACCGATACGCAACGCCGGAGTGAGCGTCTTGGAAATCGAGGAAATGTACCACCCGCGCTCAGGCGCCAACATCCGATAAGTCGGCGCACGAGCCACCCCCATGCGGTAGCAATCGTCTTCAATGACCTGAAATCCCCTGGCACGGGCCACCGCCACAATCGCTTCTCTTCGAGTGGCGGGAGTAAAAACGCCGGTCGGATTGTGCACTTCAGGTGAAGTACAAAGCACTTGGGCCCCAGTGGCACGCGCTATTGTATCAAGTTTTTCAGGTACAATCCCATCTTTATCCAATGGAACTGGAACGACTTCAGCCCGCAAAAGCTCGGCGGCACGCCGAAAACCTGGGTAAGAAAGCTCCTCGACCAATACAATCGGCTTCTGCCCGGTGAGGATTGTCTGTAGAACAAGAGATATACCATTCTGACCGCCATGGCTCAACACCACATCAGATTCATCGAGGACACCCAATGGCGTCCCTTGAAGCCAGGTCACCACCGCTTGGCGCGCGGGTTGGAACATCGTACGGTTGGGATAGTGCATCAATCCAGAGGGTGGATCTTCTGCCACCTCTTTCATCAATAACCGGATCAATTCCGCTTGCCCCACATTGGGCAAAGCAGGCGAGAAAAGGTTGGTATCAGAGGTTATTCCACCACTTCCATGGGGCGTAGCGTCCACTTCAATTGGACTAATATCCGGACTCCCGGGCGCAGATTTCTCCGCAACAAAGGTGCCACGCCCCACGGTTGCCTCAAAGACCCCCTGATCTGTGAGAATGGTATAGGCGCGCGCCACCGTGCCTGGCGTGATGCTCAACTGAAAGGCCAAATCTCGTACCGGGGGGAGACGTGATCCCGCTGGCAATGCACCGTTTTGCACCCCGTCGCGCAACGCAGATGCCAACGCCTTGTACTTAGGGCCAGGAAAGTCTGAAAGGCTTGGTCGCCAAATTGTATTCATTACAATATTTCTCTCGGCTTATTTGAAACCACATTGTATCAGTAAATTATGGCAAATAAGTCAAATTGTGTCAATACAATGTGAAAGGATACGCCCATGGCACACGCACAGACAGTCTTCGCGCTTACATATCTTCAGAACCGTCCGCTCACGCCAGCGGCTCGCGTCGCGCTCTTTGCTGCTGTGGTCTTTGTGGCATGGGCAGAGCGTCGTCGGTCTCGTATCGCGCTATCTCACTTGGATGGGCACCTACTCAAGGATATCGGCGTGACACCAGCGCAAGCAGGACATGAGTTCCAGAAACCCTTCTACCTTCCGTAACCCTTTTGGCCGGGCATCGCGCCCGGCCCCTCTATCCCTGTGGGCCAATTGGCCTCTTCCCCCTGGGCGCCCCTCTGGCTTTCTTATAATCTCATGGGCGCCCCTTTTTGATCGTCAGCTGCGTTTCGGCGGGATCGAATAAGTCAAAGACGCATGGGCAACTGGATCCGTAATCCCTTCTGAGAATAACAAAACGTCTGACACGCTCAAACTGCGGCCCAATTTCAAGACCCGTGTTTCCGCGATCAAAGCGCGCCCGGCCTCAGGTTTTCGCATAAAATCTATCGAACAATGCGTCGTCACCGTAAGCGCTTCGCGACCAATACGCGCCATTGTGGCCACATAAGCCGCGACATCCGCCAACGAAAACATGGAGGGCCCCGAAATGGTGCCGCCGGGACGCAAATGCTCCTCTCGCGGATGCATTCGCATCACCAATAGCTCTTCTCCCAACTCATCAATGCCAAATGTACCTTGGATTTGGGGAAACACCTTTTCGAGAAAAACCAACATCTCGTCTTTCGTGAAATGCAATGCCATGTTTCCCTCCGGTCTGTTCGGGTCTAAGCTGCCCCGCAAAGTCTTGGAGGACAAGATGGCTCTTTTGGAACGCAGCGACGCCGATGGGATCGCACATCTGCACATGAACGCCCCAGAGCGGCTCAATGCGCTCTCGGATGAGATGCTTGCCGCCTTTCAATCGCAAATCGATACTCTGCGCGAGGACCGCGACACCCGCGTTGTTGTGATCTCTGGTGCCGGCAAAGCCTTTTGTGCAGGACACGATCTCAAACAAATGCAGACCGGGCGACAGTCGGAAGATGGCGGCAAAGCCTATTTCTCAGATCTCTTCAATCGCTGCGCATCAGTGATGACCGGGCTCACCCGCCTGCCCCAACCCGTGATCGCGCAAGTCCATGGCATCGCCACCGCCGCCGGCTGCCAAATGGTGGCCTCCTGCGATATGGCTGTAGCTGCCGAGGGCACCAAGTTTGGCGTCAATGGGGTGAACATCGGTCTCTTCTGTTCCACGCCCATGGTCGCGCTGAGCCGCAACATCCCACGCAAACGCGCATTTGAGATGCTCACCACCGGTACGTTCATGGGCACATCGGAAGCCCTCGAGCGCGGGCTCATCAACCGCATCTCTGCCCCGGATACCTTGCCCCAGGAAGCACGTGAACTGGCTGAAACAGTGGCGAGCAAGCTCACTGCCGCTGTGGCCATTGGCAAAGAAGCCTTCTACCGCCAGCTTGAGATGGAGCTTGACGCAGCCTACACCTACACAGGCCAAGTGATGGTCGAAAATATGCTCTGGCGCGACACCGAAGAAGGCATCAGCGCCTTTCTCGAAAAACGCCCCCCCAACTGGCCATAAACCGCTGTTACGTTGGCGACACGGGCACGGGGAAACACTGTGTTGAAAGCCCCTAACGGACGGCAATTGCGTAAACCATGGTAAATCTCACGAAACCGTGAGGATGATGCGAGCCATGGGTAAATTTCTCTCTCTGCTAGCGCTTTTGCCCACGATGGGCCTTGCACAATCTCCATTTCCGGAGTCGCCGACACCGGCGGATTTTCATGAAACCGACGCTGAATGGGTCACTCTGGGACGGCAACTCTTTTTTGACCCAGTGCTCGCAGGCAACAACAACATCGCCTGTGCCACATGCCATCATCCCAGCCTTGGCACGGCCGATGCCATGTCGTTGTCCTTGGGTGAAGGCGCCCAAGGCCTAGGCCAAGAGCGCACAGTTGCGGCAAGGAATGCCCCCAAACAACGGATTCCACGCAATGCACCTGCCCTCTGGAACCTTGGAGCCAAAGAATTCGTGGTGATGTTCCATGACGGGCGCGTCGAAGTGGATGAGACATCCCGACATGGCATCGCTATGCCCAACAATCGACCACTGGAACGCCCCATGCCCTCGGCTTTGGCCGCGCAGACACTTCTTCCGATGCTATCGGGTGATGAGATGGCCGGGCATCCGGGCGAAAATCCCATCGCCGATGCCGTGGCCAAGGAGCAGATTACCGGCAAAGGCGGCGCCTGGGACCTGATTGCAGAAGAACTGCGCGCAATCCCGGATTACGCTGATCAGGTCGCATGGCTCACTGGCGGCGAAGACATTCACATAAGCCATGTGGGCCAGGCGCTTAGCGCTTTCATCGGCTTCGAATTCCGGAGTTTGGAGAGCCCTTTTGACCGATACCTACGCGGTGAAAGCGACGCTATGACGGCGCAGCAACTAGAAGGCATGACGCTCTTCTACGGCGAAGCGCGATGCAGCTATTGCCATAGCGGCCCGTTTCAAACCGATCACGGCTTTCACGCCATTGGCCTCCCACAATTCGGACCGGGCAAAGACGATGGCGCTTATGGCTATGCCGATCATGGCCGTGCCCGGGTGACAGGCAATGACGCGGACCTTTACCGCTTCCGTACGCCGAGCTTGAGAAACGTCACTCTAACCGCGCCATATGGGCACAACGGGGCATATGCATCGCTTGAGGCGATAGTTCGACACCACCTCGATCCGATTGCCGCACTCACGACCTATGACCCTTCCAACGCCAAACTCGCCGAGGTCGCGACATTGACCAAAGCAGACTTCAAACTGCTCAAAGATTCGCTCGAAGTACTTGAAATCGCGGCAGCCGTTGAATTGGCGCCCATCGCCCTCACAGAAGGTGATATCAACGCGATTGTCGCATTCTTGACTGCGCTCACTGACCCCAATGCCAAAACCGGGCGCTTGGGCGTGCCTGAGCGTGTGCCATCTGGCCTTCGGGTCGAGTAGCGCCCTTTTCAAGACCGTACCAAGCCGCTATCTGCCGCGGTATGACAGACAGTGTTTTGAATATCGTTGGCGGTGGCATGGCGGGCTGTGAAGCTGCATGGCAAGCGGCCCAGATGGGTATCCAGGTGGTCCTGCACGAGATGCGTCCACAGGTGGAGACCTTCGCACACCAAACCAGTCTTTTGGGCGAAATGGTGTGTTCAAATTCGTTCCGCTCTGACGACGATGAACAAAACGCTGTGGGGCTTTTGCATTGGGAGATGCGCGCTGCCAACGGTCTCATTATGTCAATGGGCGATACGCATCGCTTGCCTGCGGGCGGCGCGCTGGCGGTTGACCGAGAGGCATTCGCCCAAGCCATCACAGACGCTATTTTGGCGCACTCCAATATCACAGTGGAATACGGTGAAATCACGGAACTGCCGAGCGAGGGTCGCTGGATCTTTGCAACCGGCCCCCTGACATCTGGAACATTGGCCGAGGCCATCCGCACCGAAACCGGGGCCCAGGCGCTCGCCTTTTTCGACGCCATCGCGCCGATCATCTATGCTGAGAGCATAGATATGAGCCAGGCTTGGATGCAATCTCGCTATGACAAGGGCGAGACCGAGGAAGAGCGTACGGCCTATCTCAATTGCCCTATGGACCGCGATCAATACGAAGCGTTCATCGACGCGTTGCTCGCCGCGGATAAAACCGAATTCAAACCAGGCGAAACCGCAGGTTACTTCGATGGCTGTTTGCCCATTGAGGTTATGGCGGAGCGTGGCCGCGAGACTTTGCGGCATGGTCCGATGAAACCAGTGGGTCTTACAAACGTTCACAATCCGTTAATAAAGCCTCACGCAGTTGTTCAACTTCGTAGAGATAATGCACTGGGAACACTATTTAATATAGTCGGCTTTCAAACGAAGATGAAATACGGGGCGCAGACGGACGTGCTGCGTATGATCCCCGGTCTTTACGATGCCAAATTCGCGCGCCTTGGCGGCATTCACCGCAACACATTCTTGAATTCGCCCACGCTGCTCGATGACCAAATGAGGCTTAAGTCGCGGCCTCACATCCGATTTGCGGGCCAGATCACTGGTGTGGAGGGTTATGTCGAAAGCGCAGCTATGGGCTTGCTTGCTGGCCGGATGGCCACGGCGGAAATCCTTGGAATACCGCTCCCACCAGTACCACAAGACAGTGCGATGGGCGCTCTAATCCACCACATCACGGGAGGCGCTGAGGCCAAAACGTTTCAGCCCATGAATGTGAACTTCGGCCTGTTCCGTCCTCTCGAAGGCGTCAAAGGCGGCCGTCGCGGACGAAAAGACCGCTACAAAGCCTATACCGACCGTGCCAAAGCTGCGTGGACTCAGTGGCTCACAAGATCGGCACTGGACGCCGCCTAAAGCCTTTGTTTAGGCTCATCCCATGACGCAAGACACTCCAGAAGGCGTGCTAAAGCCCCAGCTTTGGGTTGAACGCACCGTAGAAGAAACCCAAGCTGTTTATACCGAATGGGCAAAATCCTATGAGGCCGAGGTATCGGCGCGAGGCTATCATACCCCGCGCAGAATCGCCGAGGCTTTGGCGGCGCATCTGCCGGCCGGGGATGGCCCTATTTTAGATTTTGGATGTGGCACCGGGCTTTCTGGCATCGCATTGAGATCCGCGGGCATAAGCGCGCTTCATGGGACAGACATCAACGCTGCCATGGTCAATGAAGCCAGACCCAAAGGCATCTATGAGACGCTCTGGGTCTCTGAACCCGGCGTACTGGACATCAGCCACGGTCCCTATCGCGCCATTGTCGCCACCGGCGTGATCAGCCTGGGCGCCGCCCCCCCGGAAACACTCGATATTCTTATCGATGCGCTTGATCCTGGAGCGCTCGTGGCGCTGTCTTACAACGATCCGACACTGGCACACGGCGGCTTTGACGCAAATCTGGACGGACACATCGAAGCAAACCAGTTAGAGCTCCTCTTCCGCGAGCACGGACCGCATCTTGATGACGTGAATATGGGCTCTGATGTCATTGTTTTAAAACGCCTTTGATCACTCGATTTGCACCATCTCCCACCGGCCCTTTGCATTTGGGTCACGCGTATTCAGCGATGCTGGCCTTCGACATGGCACGGGCAACCCAGGGCAGATTTCTGGTGCGCATCGAAAATATCGACCAGATGCGCTCGCGCGCATCGTGGGAGGCGCAAATATATGAGGATCTGGCATGGCTAGGCCTCACGTGGGAGAAACCTGTCTTGCGTCAATCCGACCGGATCGACGCCTACGTAAACGCGCTCGACACGCTTTGGTCCATGGGTGTGCTCTACCCGTGCTATTGCTCCCGCAGGGACATTGCCGCTGCGGCGAGCGCCCCTCAAGAAGGTGCTCCGATGCGCGGGCTCGACGGCCTCATCTATCCCGGAACATGCCGCAATCGGCCAGATCGCCCATTGCCAACATCTCCACGACCAAAGAGTGTCGCTTTGCGCATAGATATGAAGGCGGCTCTGGACGCGCTAGGCGAAGCTGACGTAAGTCATGTCGAAACTGGAAATTCGAACATTAATACATACAAAACAATCACCTCAAGAGATATGTTAAACCAAATAGGTGACGTTGTTCTGTCGCGAAAAGACTTTCTTGGCTCATACCATCTATCCGTTGTGCTAGACGACGCGGCACAAAACGTAACGCACGTCGTCCGCGGAGAAGACCTTGTCGACGCCACCCCAATCCATGTGGTGCTCCAGCGCCTATTGCGTCTCAATACGCCTATCTATCACCATCACCGCCTCATCCGAGATGACAACGAAAAACGCCTCGCGAAACGCGACAATGCGCGCGCTTTGAGAAAATTGAGAGAGGACGGGCTCTCGCCCGGCGACGTGCGAGAGATGCTGGGTTTGGGCGCTATTCCGTCATCGGCTTCATAAGTTCAACCTCGTCGCCCTCAAGAACCGACGTATAGAAACATGACCGACGGTGCGTGTGACACGCAGCGCCCGTTTGATCGACAATCATGAGAATGCAATCGCGGTCGCAATCGATCCTTAAATCGATCAATCGTTGCACGTGCCCGCTTGTGTCACCTTTGATCCAGAAGGACTGCCGCGATCGGCTCCAATAGGTTACGCGCCGCGTTTCCAGAGTTTTGGCCAAAGCCTCTCTATTCATCCATGCCATCATCAAGACTTCACCGCTCTCAGACTGAGCGATCGCCGGGATCAGACCGTTGTTATCAAAGAGCAAAGTGGCAGGATCGAATGGGACAGAAGCGGTCACGAAAATTTTCCTTTGGCGACGGACGACACAGCGCCTAAATAGATGTTTGAAACAGGGAATGCCATGGCTGACACCGACCTCATCAAACTGTATTCCGCGCGCATCCTAGCGTTGGCATCCGACATCCCTCATTTGGGCTCGTTGGATGAACCAGATGCGCGGGTCAAAAAACGCTCGCCTTTGTGTGGGTCCGCTGTGAGTGTCGACGTTAAAATACGCGATGGCGTGATTGCTGAGTTCGCCCAAGATGTCAAAGCCTGTGCGCTCGGCCAATCTGCAGCTGCTGTGCTTGGCCAAGTTGTGATCGGGCGCAGTCCAGCCGAGATCGCTACAGCGCGAGATTCGCTTCGCGCCATGCTCAAGCAAAACGGCGCAGTGCCTGCGGCACCCTTTGAAGGATACGAAGTATTGCTTCCTGCACGCGATTACAAAAACCGCCACGCCTCGATCCTTTTGGCCTTAGAGGCAACGGCAGAGGCGTGCGACACGGCCCTTGCTCAAACGGCCTGACCCCGAGTTTCAAAAAAACGCCGCACCCTGGCAGGGGCGCGGCGCAGGTATTGCAATCCGTGACCGAAGGGGAACGTGAGGCAGACCCCGAGAACAGGCGGTGTTCGAGCGATGCACGCAGGTTGGGCAGGCATGCACACAGTCCGGTTGCAGGCAGAAAACAGTGACTAGAAAACCAAAGGCAAGTGCAACCCAACCACCAGCGTGGCAATGAGGGCAGTCGCTCCAAGCGCGTCTTCCAATAGGGTTTCATTGTTGCGGCGAGCGGCGGTGCGGAGAGTTGCGATCATTGACGTGAACCTGTCTTTAACCTGTCTTTGATATTTTTGTTTCTTCTTTGTTCTCATTTTATCCACAGCTTGTAAAGAACTTTTTAAGAACAAAAGTGAACAAATTTGATATCTGGAACTAACCCACTGAAATCAAACGGATCGCTTCATCCTGACGCATGAGCCACAAAAGTAGCCGTGTCGCTTGGCCTTTCTCACTGTTCAGGTGAGGGTCTTGTGCCAGTAGAGTGCGAGCATCGGTTTGGGCCAAAGCCATGAGCCCAGAGTGCCGTTCAAGATCTGCGACACGAAATTTGGGCAAACCCGACTGGGCCGTACCAATGACGTCCCCGGCACCGCGCATCTCCAAATCCACTTCGGAAATCCGGAACCCGTCTTCCGTCTCACGCAAGGTTTCCAACCGCCTTCGTCCCCCTTCAGTCAATGGGTGTTGGTAGAGCAACATGCAGGTTGATGCTTGATCACCGCGCCCCACACGACCACGCAGCTGGTGAAGTTGTGCCAAGCCAAAGGTTTCTGCGCGTTCGATCACCATGATCGTAGCATTTGGAACGTTCACGCCAACCTCAATGACGGTTGTTGCGACCAAAACCGAGGTTTCATCTGCCTGAAACTTTGCCATGGCCATGTCTTTGTCAGCCGGTGGCATTTGCCCATGGACCAGGCCAACAACACCTTCACCAAATACCGCACGCAGATGCTTAAAGCGTTCCTCTGCGGCGGTCAGATCGCTAACCTCACTCTCGTCAACCAACGGGCACACCCAATAGGCCTGCCGCCCTTCTGCGATGGCTGCGCGCAATCGGTCTAACAAAGCGTCTATTTTGTCCGTTGCCAATAGCGCGGTTTGGATTGGTTTTCGGCCCGGCGGCTTTTCATCGAGAATGGAGACTTCCATATCGCCGTATTGCGCCAACGCCAACGATCTGGGGATTGGCGTTGCTGTCATCACCAACACATCAACCCGCGCGCCCTTTTCGCCCAGAGCCAATCTTTGACGCACACCGAAACGGTGTTGTTCATCCACGACAGCCAAACGCAGGTCGGCAAAGTGAACGTCGGCCTGAAATACGGCGTGCGTACCAATCAGAATGTGAATGTCACCTCGCGCAAGGGCTTGGAGTTTGGTGCGTCTTTCGGTGCCTTTATCGCGTCCGGTCAACAGGGCGATCACGACTTGCGCGTCCTCTGCCAAAGGCTGAAGGCTTTCGAGATGTTGACGCGCCAAAATTTCGGTTGGCGCCATCAAAACGCCCTGCCCGCCTGCTTCAACCGACACCAACAACGCCAAAAACGCAACGAGTGTTTTGCCTGCGCCGACATCGCCCTGCAAAAGGCGGTTCATGCGGGAAGCACTCGCCATGTCTCGGATAATTTCAGTGACAGCCCGCGATTGCGCACCCGTCGGCGTATACGGCAGCGACGACAAAACTCGGCTTTGTAAAACACCTGTACCCTTGGTTTCCTGACCAGGAGCGCGTTGCTGCGATTGCCTGGCGAGCGCCAGCGTTACTTGGTGGGCGAAGACTTCGTCATAAGCCAATCGCATACGCGCCGGTGAGGTCGCCGCCGTCTGCTCTATCGCCTCAGGTCGATGCGCGACACGCATGGCAGCATGCCAGGCGGGCCAACCTTCCCGGTCGACCAATTGAGAATCCGCCCATTCAGGCAACGCTTCTATGCGGTCCAGCGCACCGTCACTCGCTTTGAACATCGCCTTCTGGGTGACTCCCGCCGTTAAGGGATAAACTGGTTCAAACTCCGGAATTTGTCCCGCGTCTTCGATGGGTAGCACATGGTCGGGGTGCGCCATCTGCGCCATGTTGTCGAACAATTCTACTTTGCCCGACACCAAACGACGCGAGCCTTCTGGTGCCAAATCTTTAAGATAAGCCTCCCGCCCTCGGAACCACACCAGTTGAAACGACGCCGACGCGTCTTCGACAAAGATGCGATAGGTGCCTCCGGGCCGCGACGCTTTCCGGTGGGTGCCGATTGTCACTTCCACCGTGAGAATTTCTGGAAGCGGGACACCTTGGACTGTGGCGCGACGACGGCGATCAACAAGGCCTATAGGCAAAGTGTAGAGCAGATCCCGAGGCGAGATAATCCGCAACGTTTCAAGGGCCTTGGCCGACTTGGGTCCAATGGCAGGTAGTGTCTCTAGATCGGCAAAAAGAGGATAGAGCCTTTCGGGACGACCGGTCATGCCTCGGCGATCAAGGCCAACCAGCCATCTTCATCAAGGGTCTGGATCCCGAGCTTTGCAGCCTTTTTCGCCTTTGATCCCGCGCCTAGACCCGCAATAAGAAGATCGGTTTTCGTTGACACCGAACCAGAGACCTTGGCACCTAGCGCCTCAGCCCGTGCCTTCGCTTCCGCTCGGCTCATTTTCTCCAGCGTTCCGGTGAAAACAACCGTTTTGCCCGCAACCGGGCTATCATCTGTTTCGGGCACTTCAATATCTTGAACCGTGAGATGCGCGATCAACCGATCAATTGACGCTCGTTCAGCTTCTTGTGCAAAACTTGCCGTCAACGCGCGTGCCATGACCTCGCCCACGCCATCAACGCTGAGCAAATCTGCCCACGCGGCTGAACTTTCATCCGTCGCCGAAATGACGCCTTCTTCGAATTTGCTCCAAGCCCCATAGTGCCGCGCTAATAGATTCGCGCTTGCCTCCCCCACATGGCGCAGACCTAAGGCGAAGATCACACGGTTAAGTGGGATCAAGCGCTTCGCCTCAATGGCAGCCCAGAGTTTGGTAACAGATTTTACACCCCAGCCGTCTCGGTTTTCGAGTTTGGCGAGGCTTGCTACATTGCGAGTTTCCAAGGTGAAAATGTCGGCGGGCTCTCGCACGGGCAAGACCTCATCTTGATAAAAGGCCTCAATCTGTTTCGCCCCCAAACCTTCAATGTCAAAAGCCGCGCGCGACACAAAATGCTTCAATTTTTCAACGGCTTGCGCAGGGCAAATCAGCCCGCCCGTACAGCGTCTCACCGCGTCTCCGGCCTCGCGCAGAGCATCGGATTGGCATTCTGGGCACTTGGTCGGGAAATCATAGGGTCGCGCATCTTTGGAACGCTTGTTTAAATCAACGTCGGCAATCTTTGGAATAACGTCGCCCGCACGGTAAATCTGCACCCAATCACCGACCCGGATGTCTTTGCCATCACGGATGGTTGCCCCCGTGTTGTCGCGCCCAGCGATGTAGTCTTCATTGTGCAAAGTTGCGTTCGAGACCACGACACCACCGACTGTGACGGGCGCCAGGCGGGCGACAGGACTGAGCGCGCCTGTTCGCCCGACTTGGATGTCTATTGCTTCAAGTCGCGTCCAAGCGAGTTCGGCAGGAAACTTGTGTGCGATTGCCCAACGCGGCGTTGTCGAGCGGAAGCCAAGACGAGATTGATAGCTCAAGTCGTCGACCTTGTAGACGACGCCATCGATGTCATAGCCCAAAGTCGCGCGAAGCGTTTCTATTTTTTTGTAATGCTTCAGCATGTCGTCAACATTTTGGCATTTCTGGGTGAGCGGGTTGGTTTGAAAGCCCAATGCCGCCAAGCGGTCGAGCGATTCGCTTTGCGAGGCCCCCAGTGGCTCAGACACCTCACCCCAGGCATAGGCAAAAAACGCCAAAGGTCTTTGGCGTGTGATATGAGCATCCAATTGACGCAAAGAGCCCGCAGCCGCATTGCGGGGGTTGGCAAATGTTCTTGCGCCTTTCTGGGTTTGCATCGCGTTGAGACGCTCGAAATCAGCGTGGCGCATATAAACTTCGCCGCGCACTTCCAGAACATCAGGAGCATTTGTTAGTTCGGTGGGAATGTCAGGCATGGTGCGCGCATTGTCCGTGACGTTTTCCCCAACCGTGCCGTCACCACGGGTGGCCGCTTGCACAAGCGTTCCATTTTCGTAACGCAGTGACAAAGATAGTCCGTCAATTTTGGGCTCGGCTGTGAATGCCAACGCCGCTGTCTCTTCCAACCCCAAATATCTGCGAATTCCAGAGACAAAGTCATCCACATCCGTGTCGTCGAAGGCATTGCCTAACGACATCATTCGCACGGCATGTCTAACCTTCGAAAACCCAGATACGGGAGCTGCGCCAACTTGGTCACTGGGGCTGTCTGGGCGTTTGAGTGTAGGGAAACGTGCTTCTATAGCCGCATTTCTGCGCCTGAGCGCATCGTACTCAGCGTCCGACAGCATTGGAGCGTCTGCTTGGTGATAAGCTTGATTGGCTTGGCTAAGTACAGACGACAAACGCGCGAGCTCGACCCGCGCGTCCTGTTCAGTCAAATTGTCGATGACGGTCTCTGACTCCATCCCAATCCTCGCTCTATCCTGACCCTAAGTGATAGGACTGCGGAGAGGACCCGTCTAGGGGCGATGCGGCTCTTATTAGGCGCTTGCCGCCATCGCAGCGTCTGCGGCCATTGGCGCGGGGTCGCGCAACACGTAGCCACGGCCCCAAACGGTTTCGATGTGATTGTCGCCCCCGGTCGCCTTGGACAGCTTTTTGCGGAGCTTGCAGATAAAAACGTCGATGATCTTGAGTTCGGGTTCGTCCATACCGCCGTAGAGATGGTTCAAGAACATTTCCTTCGTCAAAGTCGTGCCCTTCCGAAGACTTAGAAGCTCAAGCATCTGGTACTCTTTTCCGGTTAAGTGGACAGGTTGACCGTCAACCTCAACGGTTTTGGCATCCAGGTTAACCTTGATATTGCCGGTCTCAATAACCGATTGAGAATGTCCTTTGGAGCGCCGAATAATTGCGTGAATGCGCGCAACCAGTTCCTCACGATGAAATGGTTTAGTGAGGTAATCGTCGGCACCAAAACCGAAACCCTTAATTTTGCTTTCAGTATCATCCGATCCGGTGAGAATTAGAATTGGCGTTTCAATTCGACTCATGCGCAATTGGCGCAACACTTCCAAGCCGCCCATATCAGGCAGCGCCAAGTCTAGCAGGATCAAATCATAGTCATAGAGCTTGGCCAGATCGATCCCTTCTTCTCCAAGGTCGGTTGTATAGACGTTCAAATTGGCATGCGTCAGCATCAGTTCGATGCTTTTGGCCGTCGTCGCATCGTCCTCGACCAGAAGAATTCGCATCACGTTTCTCCGCTTAAAAATCAGTGTCTACCACCGTGGATAAAAAAAGTTAACGAAGGTTTACTACAAACAAATTTGTGGGACTTTTTGATCAATTACAATGAAAGTCTATCGATACTTTTGCAAAGTTGTCGTTTTTAGCGCTTCCTCGCCGTGATTTGTGACCGCCACGACCCACTCGCGAAACTCTTCTGATGAAATGGAGTAGCGTTTCTCTGCCTCACTTTGCGTAATGAGACCATACATGACGCCGCGGACAACGGCGGCTTTACGTGACGCAACCCAGCGGCGGGTTTTCGCCGGTGGGAGGTCGGCTCTGCTCATCACGGTGCCATCGGGCAATGTGACGGCACGCGGGCCTTCGACTTTTTTCAGGTACATGATCTACCTCAACTACAATCCCGTGCATCGTGCGCCCGCGCTCTTAACGCAGAGTGAAGCGACACCTTGAGAATATTTAGAATTTTCCTATATTCCGTGCGTTCCATCCCATTGGAGGTTTATGGTGCCGGACGCATCGCACGCGCTGAATTCACTTGGCTTTGCCAAACCGCCCCAAGACACCCGCGTTGTCGTCGCAATGTCAGGCGGCGTGGATAGCTCTGTTGTCGCAGCAGAGCTATCCACAGAGGGCTATGATGTGGTGGGAATCACACTGCAGCTTTACGACCACGGCGCGGCTTTGGCGAAAAAAGGCGCGTGCTGCGCGGGGCGCGATATCCATGATGCTCGGCGTGTGGCAGAGACACTGGGCTTCCCTCACTACGTCTTAGACTATGAAAATGTCTTCAAAGACGCAGTGATGGATGAATTTGCCGAAAGCTATTTGGGCGGCGCAACCCCGGTGCCATGCATCCGTTGCAATGAGCGTGTGAAGTTCAAGGACCTCTTGGAAACCGCTCGTGATTTGGATGCCGATTGCATGGCCACAGGACATTACATTCAACGCAAACAAGGGCGGCTCAAAGCAGAACTGCACGCTGCAGCAGATGCCGCACGCGATCAGAGTTACTTTTTGTTCTCGACCACGCAGGAGCAACTAGATTATCTGCGATTCCCTCTGGGCCATTTGCCATCCAAACACGAGACCCGCGCACTCGCTGCGCGGCACGGTTTGAATGTAGCCGACAAGCCCGACAGCCAAGACATTTGTTTTGTGCCTGATGGTGACTACGCCAAAGTGATTGAAAAGTTACGCCCGGGATCGGCCGCCCGTGGCGAGATCGTACATGCGGATGGGCGCGTATTGGGAACGCATAGCGGCGTGATCCATTACACGATTGGACAAAGGCGTGGACTTGGCATCGGCGGTCTGAACGAACCGCTTTATGTTGTAAAACTTGATGTGGACAAGCGCCAAGTCATCGTTGGTCCCAAAGACTTGTTGTCCACCCGACTGGTACCCATCAAAGAAATCAATTGGCTCGGTGACACCCCGCTGGTACCGGGAGAAGAAATTTCACTTTCGGTCAAAGTGCGGTCGACGCGTCCGCCGCGCGAAGCCATCCTGCGGCCATTGGACGGCGGCTCGGCGAGTGTGGAACTCTTTTCTCCGGAAGCTGGGGTATCGCCGGGCCAGGCATGCGTATTCTATAGCAACGAGGACAGCCGCGTATTGGGCGGAGGTTGGATTTGGCGCGGCGCTTAATCGTGAGCTGCGGCGGTCTCGGCTTTGACCACATAAGTATGGATGCTGAAAAGCGCGGCGCCGGTTTTTGGCAGACGTTGAATGCACTGCCGCTCTGAGCGTACAAAAGGCGCTTTTTGCGGATCGTTCATGGCGCGTGGGGCAATGGCAGATCGGGGTTGATGCAGCACCGGATCATCGTAATAGAGAACGTTGAATCGCCATAATGGCCGATCCGGTTGCACCCCGTCAAAAAGACGCTGAACACCCTTCGCGATACGATCATTGTATTCTGCTACAGGCTCATGAATGGTTGTGAGTGGCCGACCAATTTTCTCACCAAGCCGCCAGGACGCAGGAAAACAGAGAACGGCGGCGGCCAGCATATGTTCGGAAGCACCGTCGGGTTTCATTATGAGACAGAGGTCCTCTTGGACCAGCTGACCCAGCGTCATGAGCACGTCGCTAGAATCAAGCGCCACACGCCGCCCGTCAGGACAGGTAACCGTGTTGTCCGAACGTTTGAAACCAGGCCGATTGTTCAAAGCGCTCAATACAAAATCAAAGAGTTCGGCCAAGACTGGTTCTGCACCTGGCGTACTCGCCACCACGTCCATGGGGTGCTCCGCCAGCAATCGAGCACGTTCCGCCATTTGCGCGGCGTATGCATCATCGACATCAATCCACGTTGTCGGATCAAGTGGCGTCACCGCAGGCAAGCGTTTTTCGGGGAAAATCGGATAGGGAATGCGCTTTTGTAGGATCATTGCACACATGTGGCGCGCAGATCCGTCGGAGGCAAGGCAGAAGAAGAATACGTGAAGGGCCGTCTAAAATTGGCCTTGGTAGACATGGATATTGCGCGAAACCGACAGCGGTTCTGGTCGCAAATGTGTTAGATGACTTGGGTCAACTGACGCGACCCTGAACACACCGGTCTGGCGTGACAGGAGCTTTGGATGAACACCCATTTTCGCGACCAACGTAAAATCGATCCCACGCGGGGTACCACGCTTGGGGACAATACGCCCAACGACAATGACCGAATTGAGATCGGACCCACGCAACTTGCGTTTGCCGAGTGGGCTGATGCAGGGCTAGAGTTGCCAGACCTACAAGCCATGCGCCGATACCGCTGGAGGCGTCTGACCCAACACATCGTGGATCGCGATTTGGCCGGGCTATTAATGTTCGACCCGCTCAACATTCGTTACGCCACCGACAGCACGAACATGCAGTTGTGGAACACCCACAACCCGTTCCGCGCGCTTTTGATATGCGCAGACGGCTACATGGTGATTTGGGACTACAAAAACTCACCCTTCCTCTCGACCTTCAATCCGTTGGTGAGAGAGCAGCGCTCAGGCGCAGATCTTTTCTACTTTGACCGTGGTGACAAAATCGACGTGGCTGCCGATGGGTTCTCCAATGAGGTACGCGTGCTGTTGGAAGAACACGCACCCGGTAACAAACGCTTGGCGGTCGACAAGATCATGTTGCACGGGTTGCGGGCGCTGGAAGCTCAAGGGTTCGGGGTACATCCCGGTGAAGAGGTAACAGAAAAAGCGCGCTCGGTGAAAGGCCCTGACGAGATCAAGGCCATGCGATGCGCCTCCAATGCCTGTGAAAAGGCTGTGGCCGCGATGGAAGACTTTGCCCGAGGCCATGTAGGCGATGGTAAAACCTGCGAAGACGATGTCTGGGCCGTTCTGCATGCTGAGAACATCAAACGCGGCGGCGAGTGGATTGAAACGCGGCTTTTGGCGACGGGTCAACGGACCAACCCCTGGTTTCAGGAATGCGGTCCTCGCATCACCAAGCGGAATGAGATTCTGGCCTTTGATACCGACCTTGTCGGCTCTTACGGCATCTGTGTCGACATCTCCCGCACCTGGTGGATCGGCGACGAGCCGCCGCGCCCCGACATGGTCTATGCTATGCAGCATGCCCATGAACATATCATGACCAATATGGAGATGCTGCGCCCCGGCGTGAATATCGAAGAGCTCTCTCGCAAAACCCATGTGTTGGACGCCAAGTTCCAGGCGCAAAAATACGGGTGCCTGATGCATGGCGTTGGGCTCTGCGACGAGTGGCCGCTTGTGGCCTATCCCGACAAGATGGTGCCTGGCGCGTTTGACTATGAGCTTGAGCCAGGCATGACGCTCTGTGTGGAAGTGCTCGCCGGAGAAGTGGGAGGAGATTTCTCTATTAAGCTAGAGGATCAGGTTCTCATCACAGAAGACGGCTACGAAAACCTCACACTCTACCCTTTCGACGACGCACTTATGGGGCTTGCGTGAGTTCAACCAAACCGCCGAACGCCTGACGGTCTGACCCATGGGTGCCGATGTGGTACACGATCGAGACGAGTGCCCCTCATCTGCCGACACAAGGTC
>JAKVBH010000035.1 GCA_022447495.1 Marinovum sp.
TAATCAAACCAATCAGATGAGCCAAACTCTCTCTTAGTTTAGGCGGCCATTGGCCCCAAAAACCCTGACGACGGACAATGCAGGTCATACCTTCGACGGCGCGGCAGGTTTATGACGCCGGATACAATCGTTTTGATCCTTCGCAAATCTACCAAGTTGACGCCGGGATCTACTTTGGAACCGCCTATCTTGAAATGCTCTCAAAATGGGGCGGCGTTTCGCGTGATCGAACTTGGATCACGCGCGCATATCACGGTGGGCCGGGCGGTGAGTTTAACGGGAACTGGGGTCCAGAAAACCGCAAGTATATCCGCGCAATCACGGCGCATCACAAGCGCTTTCAAAAGCGCAGCACAGGAGTTTAGAAAATGCCCGCACCATTGATAATAATTGCGCTTGGGGCGGCTGGCGGCTTGACGCTCGGCGGCTATCAATTCGGTCGGCAAACCGGGGCCAGTGCTGGCACATTGGGCTTGGCCTTGGTTGGCGCGATGGGGGCTTATGCGGCCTATAACGTGCTGGGGAAAGGGTAGGGCGATGCAGCAACCGGGCATGACGCGCGCGCCGTTTCGTTATCCGTACCACCTGGACGGTGTGCCACTGCTACCGCCCGCGCGAGGATCCAGCAGCGCTAGTCAATGGCAAGTTCCATTTGAGCAAACCACGTCGTCGGATGACGGATCTTGGCTTGATTCAATCAAAGACTTTTTGTCAGGACCTTCCGACAGTAAACCCACGTTTCTAGGCGAAGTCGTTGTCGACCAAGTTGCGCCAAGTCTGCCTGGCTATGGCGCGGTTTATGAGCGTGGTGAAAGCGGCGGTTTTCGACTGACTGGCCTTGGCATGATTGCGCTAGGCGTTATCGGTTTCGCGCTTTTGCGCGGCGCTTTGAAATAGGCCGCAGCCATGAATATCAGAGACATCATTTTAAGCGTTTTAGCAACGGCTTGCATGGCGTTCCTAACAGCGCTTTGGGCCGAAGTTGACCGCAAGTTAGATCGTGTGGTCATGGATGTGCAGTCGATCAAAGAAACATCAGCGGCGCGCGGCGAAATCCTCAAATTCTACGACCGACGACTAACACTTTTGGAGAACAACCGATGATAAAGAACATTTTGGACATTGTTGGCTTCGGCGCGGAGGTGCTCAAGAGCCGCAAGGAACTGAAAATCGCGGAGATTGACGCCAAGGCTAAACGCTTTGCAGATGGTCAGATAGCAGAAAAGGAATGGGAGGCCATGGCGGCGCAAAATGCGGCCACGTCTTGGCTGGACGAATACTGGACTTTGATCCTCAGTATTCCGCTGATCCTATGCTTCATTCCCGGAATGGAAAGCGTTGTTCGGGAAGGATTTTCCAGACTTGCCGAAATTCCAGACTGGTACATCTGGAGCATTGGCGCCAGTATCTCATTTGCCTTCGCTCGGCGCTCGGTTCCGCTGTTCTTTAAGGGTCGCGGAAAGACGGGCTAATACAAAATGTGTTGACCATCTTAGCAACATCTACTAACGGTTGTGGTGCTACACAAATCTAACTAGGGGCGCAGGGGCAAACAAGCACTCCAAATTGGACAACTAAGGGTATCAATTTGGCGCATAATCATGATTATGTAAAATTTTAGCACTCAATCCACCAGTGGTAAATTCATTTGAACCAATGAACCAATTCCTGATGCTAAAAGCGTTAACGCTCAAAGACGCGTCTCTCCAGCCATAAGGTCACCACGCAACGCTTTAATCTTCAATTGTTATAAAACATCACTCCACGCGTTTTGCTTTCTCTTGCCATCCGCTGTCGGATTGCTTGCCGCTTGCGCGTGACATCCGCGCCTTAACACTTCTCGCGAATCCAAGCGCTTGCGCGCGCCATTCCCAAATCGGCGCAAAGTACAACGTCTTGAGATCCGTCGCTGAACTCTCTTCACATGGGTCAAGACCGAACGCCATGTCGTGCTGTCCCTCAGAGACATGCAGCGATCCAAACAGCCAATCCCACACCGCCAACGCCGCACCATAGTTTTTGTCGTAGTGCTCTTCGGCAATGGAATGATGTAGTTGGTGTTGCGCTGGTGAGATTAGGATGTGCTCCATCCAACGTGGATAACGGATGTCGATATGCGAATGGCGCAGGTTTGATCCGGTCACATGAAACGCAAAGATGAGGATATTCACGCCAACAATGGTATATAAATCAACCGATTGCCCGAAGAAGTAGTAAAAAATCGCGATCACCGGCCCCTGTGCTACAGCTGACCGTGTCGCGTAAAGCACGCCTTCTAGCGGATGCACACGATAGACTGTAATTGGCGTAAGCGTTTCGGCAGAATGGTGTACTTTATGGATCGACCACAACGCAGGCCAACGGTGCATCCAGCGGTGCATGAGATACTTGGTAAGGTCGTCAGAAACGAACATCGCCACGGAAAAAAGCCCAACGACCAAGGCGCGCGGCGCCTCTTCGTAAGCGCCCCAAAGGGTCAAATCGCTACGTACAAGGGCCATATAAACGGCGGTGGCAATCGCGACCTGGGTGAGCAAAATAGGTGAAATAAACCCCATAAGAACCCGATTTATAAAGAAAATCTTGTAATCAGTAAAAGATGAGCCTGAGAAAAAGACCTTGCGATCAAAGATCCGGCCAAGGGCGGCGCGTAATGAGGTGCGGTGAACCACCATCGACCACACCAACGCAATCAGCACCGAGAGGCCGAGATACCCCACAAAGACGCGTTTTTTCGGGTTTGAAAAATCAGAGAAGAGGCTGAGAATTTGGTCAATAAAGTCCATTTTGTCCTCCCTGATGAAAGAAGGCGGCGCCTGATCGACGCCGCCTCTATTTCAGCAGACGTTTAGTCTGTTTCTGCGCCACCGCTGTCGGTGTCGAGCGTTTTGATCAATTCAGCCAGATTTTCTGTGGCGTCGTTCTTGCGTGCTTCGACGCCGAACTCTTTGATCATCAGGTCTTGGACCTTCAGCATGTTGAGCTGGTACGCGTTCCAGGACATTTTCGCGTCGCGCACAAAATTGCCGTCCGCGTCGATGCCAGTCACAACAGACTCATCCAGCGTCACCGGGCTGAAACCGATGAGACGGTTCAGGCGCACAGCTGTACCGCCGATGTTGTCTTTGCCCGTTTGCATCGCCATGGCAAAGCCTTTGAGCTCGCCCCAGTGCTTGCCATAGGCACGATAGAGGTCCGGGTCGACGTTGTTTTTATCGGCGCGGATTTTCTCGATGTCAGCGTAGACCGAGCCGGCATATTTGAACGTCGCTTCGGCCAAGACTTTCATCCATTCCGTTTCGATCGTTTCAGCATACGCCACCAGTTGCGCGCGTTGTGCGTCTGTGAGGGCTGCGCCGTCTGCGGAGCTGATCACTTTACGGCCTTCAATGAAGGCAGATGTGATTGTGGGCAGGTAGTCGGTACCCGATTTGTCCGCATCGGCCGCGTAATATGCACCACCGAACGTCATCTCAGTTTTGAGGTCGATCACGCCGTCGCCGTTTGCGTCACCCGCAGCGAGGTCTTTCTTTTTGCTGATGTTGTAAGCTTGTTTCGCCTCAAGGTTTAGCGCATGCGCGGGTGCGCCAAAGTAGCCAAACGCTTCATCCCAGGAGTGCTCTTTGCCTGTGTAGGCCGCTCCATCGGAATATGGTTTGTTGTTCGGTTTGTTGTCGGCGCCCAGTTTTTCGTCGAGATAGTTGTCGACGGCTTGGTTGAACGCCATGGCGCCGAGGCCGAACTTCTGAATCAATTGACCGTAGTCGTACCCGTTGGCCGCGTCAAAACCGCCGTCGGACATGGACGCATGGTGGATCAAATGCTCCATCACTTCGCCGCCGGTCATGTTACCAGGCCAGCCTGGAACCAGACCTTTGTAGGTCTTGCCGGACACGTTTTTGCCTTTGGATATCTCGTGCAGCGTTGTTTGCTTGATCGGAAAGCCGTCTTTGCTCTTGTGCGATACAATCGGCAGATCTTCATCACTGCCCGCATAGTACTTCATCATGGTCGCTTTGAGCTCAGCCGCATTGCCGCCGCCGTTTGCTTGACCTGCCAAAGACTTAAGGCTGTCGAGCAGCACCGAACGCGCAACTTGGCCAGTGTAAGAAACAGAGTTTGTCTTGTCGCCAGAGTAGCTTTTCTCAGTGATTGGGAAAGGGCCGTAGGTATCAGCGGACGCAACGCTGGTCAGCAGGCCTGCTGCCAGGATTGTCGTTCCAAGTGTCAATGCGCGTCTCATGTCATAGTCCTCGCTGTTTTGTTGACAAATTTTGTCAGCATCGCGGACTTAACTGCATGTTCCGACCAAAATAGTCAATCAATTCCTTCGCCATGCGACAAAAGAAAAAAAGCCCTTCCTGAAAAGGGCTTTTCATTTATTTTCAGAAACTTATATTCGACATATTACGTCATGCAGCGACTGTATTGTGAACGCAAAATCGACGGAGATGAACGACTAGTACCAGCCCACCTGATTGAAGATTCGTTGCGCTTCAGGAACGTTCTTTGCGACCTCACTGAGATCGACCGCGTCAGGACGAAACAGCCCAAGACGCGCAACCGATGGGCTGATCCCGACACCTGGGACCGAAGGATACTCATCATTTCCAGAGCTAAAATATTCCTGAGCGCTGTTGCTTGAGAGATATTCCAGAAACTTAATCGCGTTTTCGCGATTGGGCGCATGGGCCACCACGCCGCCACCTGAGAGGTTCATATGTGCCCCTTCCGCGTTTTGAGCAGGAAAGATCCAGCCAATGTTGGCAAGCGCATCCTCAGGAAGGCCCTGAACTTCTTTGCGCAGCGCACGAGCAAAGTAATATGTGTTGGACACCGAAATATCGCACTCTCCTGAGACCAATGCGCGGAGCTGATCCGTGTCCCCACCCTGCGGTTCCCGAGCGAAGTTTATCACCATACCATCGGCCCAGGCTGTCGCCGCTTCGACGCCGTGGTTTTCGATGATCGCGGACAGCAATGTCTGTGAATACACGTTTGACGACGATCTATGGCACACCATGCCTTGGTACGCGGGATCGGCGAGGCTGACGTAATCTAGCGGTGGATTGCTCACATCTGTCTTGTCGTAGAAAATGATGCGAGCCCGTTGGGAGAACCCAAACCACTGGTTGTCACTGTCCTGCAGGCTTGCCGGCACGCGCGCTTCGAGCACGTCGCTTTCAATGGATTGCAAAATGCCTGCATCCTTCGCGCGCTCAAGCCGCGACGTGTCCACAGTCAGAAAGACGTCAGCCGGAGAGTTTGCCCCCTCAGCTTGGAGCCGCGCGATCAATTCATCACCGGATCCCTCGAGCCGGTTGATCGTAATCCCAGTCAGCTCCTCAAAATCCGAATAGAGCCGTTCATCCGTGTCGTAGTGCCGCGACGAATAGAGGTTCACAACGCCTTCGGCAGAAACTGCGGAGGCACACATCGTGCTAATGAGTGCGGCGGTGAGGGTCGACTTCATGGCATAACTCCCGATTTATATGCGGGTACATCGCTCTTTCGTGGCGCCGAAATCAAGCCATTACCGATAATTTTTGTCAGGGAAATTTTGTGAATCCTCCGCTACCGGCCCAAAACGGACGTCTCAAATCGTCGCAGGCTCGTCCCCGATGACGTTTTTGGCGGCCGTCTTGTTTTGTCGCGCCAGCCGTCGACACAGGATCATCACCGGCACAAGTCCGATGGCAACCAAGACCAAACTGGGCACCGCAGCGCCTTCCAAACGCTCGTCCGACGCCAAGCGATGTGCTTGAACTGCGAGGGTATCGTAGTTGAAAGGTCGCATGATAAGGGTCGCGGGCAGTTCCTTCATTACGTCCACAAATACGATTAACAACGCGGTGAGCATGCTTGGGGTGAGAACGGGCACATGGACTTTGCGTATTACGCCCCATCTCCCCTGCCCCAACACCCGACCTGCAGCGTCAATGTTGGCTGAAACGCCGCTCAAGCCACCTTCATAGGCGCCCAACGCAGCGGCGAGAAAGCGGATCATGTAGGCAACCACAAGTGCGGTGATAGTACCTGTGATTAAGAGCCCTGTGTCGATGCCAAAGCGGCTTTCCATGAAAGCATCAAGAGCGTTGTCAAACGCGCCACCTGGCACCATCAGGCCCACAGCGATAACGCCACCAGGCACGGCATAGCCCAAGCGCGCAATATAGAGCGATGCCGCCGTACCTCGGCTTTTCACAAACCTATGGGCCGATCCCAGGACCAAAGCAGCCGTCACCGTGACGACCGCCGCCACACTGGCCAGGGTCAATGAGTTCTGTATGAAACTGATATAGCGTCGAGAGGTGAGTTCTTGCTCCGATTCCATGGCCATGATCGACAAAGCGATCACAGGCAGCACAACGCCCAACGCCACAGGCGTGGCGCAGGCAATCGTTGCCCAAGTGTTGCGCCATCCCGAAAGATGCATGCGTGGCAACGTGCCTTTGTGGGCGCCATCATACCGCGCCGCCCCGCGTGTATTGCGTTCCAGAATCGCGAGAAACAGTGCAAATGCCAAAAGCCCAAGTGACAATTGCGCCGCCGCACCACGATCTGCGAGGCCAAACCAGCTGTTGTAGATGCCTGTTGCAAATGTAGGAACCGCGAAAAAGCTCACCGTGCCGTAATCTGCGATGGTCTCCATCGCCGTCAACAGAACTCCCGCTGCGATGGCAGGACGCGCCATTGGCAAGGAGACGGACCAAAATGCCTGCCAGGGTGACCGCCCCAAGGCCCGCGCGGCCAGAAACGGCGTGGATGATTGGCTCAAAAACGCCGTGCGTGCCAAAAGATAGACGTATGGATAGAGCACGAGGGTCAGCATAAGAGCCGCGCCCCCTAAACTCCGGATTTCAGGAAACCAATAGTCCCGAGGCCCCCACCCCATCATCGAGCGCAACGTCGTTTGCACAATACCTGGGTGGTCAAAAACGTGGGTGTACCCGTAGGCCATCACGTAGGCGGGCATCGCCAGCGGCAAGACCAGCGCAATCTCCAGCGCGCGACGTCCCTTAAACTCGGTCATGGTGACAAGCCACGCGGTGCTTGCACCGATTGTGAAGGTGCCCAAAGACACCAAAACAACCAACGTCAGTGTGCTTGAGATGTAGCGCCACAGAACCGTATCCCAGAGCATCATCAAAGACTCTACGCTGCCTGTAAACGCCGCAGTCGCAACAGCGACAAAGGGTAAGAGGCACAGGCCCGCAACCAACCAAGCCAACCCGTTCAGAAGAGAAAAAGAGGATCGCGGCATGAATGTCTCCGGTCGGCGAAACGTTGCGTCGTCCCCCAGATAGCGCCATTGCTTGCCAAAGTCGCGGCCAAATCTCAGGTATGAAGGTGTGTTTGATAGGCTGCGCTGTGATCTTTCTGGCGCAAAATGTCCTCAATACTTGGCGGATCACAACCCCTGATTGAACGCACCCAAACAAAGCATCAGGGTGTCTAGACACAAACCCTTACGCTGGTCTAAATCCCATTCGTACTAAGGAGGCTACATGGCATCGCTGCTTATCCTGAACGGGCCAAACTTGAATTTATTGGGCCAGCGGGAACCCGGCATTTATGGCTCCGCAACACTGGCCGATGTTGAAGCCGTGGCGATGGAACACGCCAAATCCCGCGGCGCAGAGGCCGTGTGTTTCCAAGCCAATTCCGAAGGCACGTTGGTGGATGCACTTCATGCGGCGCGTGGCACTCATGACGGTGTTGCCTTTAACGCCGGTGCTTACACGCACACGTCCATAGCCCTTCATGATGCGATTGCAGGCATCGACCTACCAGTGGTCGAAGTTCATATTTCGAACGTGCACGCACGCGAGGCATTTCGCCATCACTCGCAAATCGCGCGGGTCTGTACTGGGGTCATTTGTGGCTTTGGTATGGCCAGTTACACTTTAGCCATCGATGCCCTTTTGGGTCTGATAGAGGCAAAAAAATGATTATTTCAGAAGATCTTAACGCCTACTTGCTCAAGGTTACGAATACCACGGACATTGAGACCTTGTGGGCCATGCATTGCGAAAAAATGGCGCTCTACGGTTTTGACCGCCTGCTTTATGGTTTCACATTCTACAGCACCGAGACGTCCTTGGGGGATCCCAATGACTTCTTGCTGCTGACCAACCACGACGCCTCCTACACCGAAGTTTTCGTCGGTCGACAACTCTACAATGATGCCCCCATGACCCGCTGGGCACGGGAGAACGAAGGCGTGCAAAGCTGGCGCAAGATCGCGGAGCGCCTCTCAACCGGTGATATGACCCCCGAAGAGCAAAACGTGGTGGCGTTCAATGTCGATATGGGCGTTGTTGCGGGCTACACGATCTCTTTCAAGGCGGTATCAGTGCGGTCCAAGGGCGCCATCGCTTTGACGGCCAAGCGCGGCATGAGCCAAGACGAGGTCGAGGTTGTTTGGGCGGAGCACGGCCAAGACATCATTGCCATCAACAACGTGACCCACCTCAAAATCCTCACCCTGCCCTTCACCGGGCTTGGTGCAAAGCTCACGAAGCGTCAGCGTGAAGCCTTGCAATGGGTGGGCGACGGCAAGACAACCCAAGATATCGCAATCCTCATGGAGCTCACACCTGCGACAGTCGAAAAACATCTGCGCTTGGCGCGAGAGACACTGAACGTTGAGACCACAGCCCAAGCGGTGCTCAAGGCGGCCTTCCAAAACCAAATGTTTGTGCTCGATCTCTAGCCCGCCACATCGCGATATCGGAGAGAACCGTCCAGAGCGTCCTACAGCGCGGGTTCCGCGACATTCGATTGTGTCTTTTTTAACCTGCGGCACATGTATGTTGTGATCACTTCGCTCTGAAGCGCAAGAATCCCCGCGCGTCAGTTCACGAAACACCCGATTTTGAGACCCATTGCGCGTTTCGCGCGAGTTTTGCGCAAATAACGTTTCGGCGCATGCGCGTTTTGCGTGAATTCACCGTGAAAAAGGCGCCTTGGGACCCGAAAAAGAGCCAAGTATGGATATCCTGACTTCCTTAAAAGCGCGCAATTTGATCATTGTGTCTGTGTTCCGTGAGTGGTGGCTTTGGCCAGGGAACATTGAGACCAATATCCTCGCAATTTCGGGGCTCTGTGGAATCACCGGGAAACCGGAGGCTGGCATGAGGTAAAATTACTGTGCCAAGGGCCAGCCACTCAACACCTGCTCTGTCTCATCCCCATTTGTCCGGGGCGGGTTATGTGAGCCGGCACCAGGACGCCCCTGGTGCCGGTTTTTTCATATGATGTGAAATATCATGGGATGAATTGAGCTTTGGAACCATCCCAGTTTCGGGAGCGAAAAATCCAATCGCTAATCCATCGCCACAATGCGTGCCGGAAGTGCATGGTCTGCCGCACGTTGCGCCTGGCATCGGCCCAGGCGACGACCCTACATCTGCGTGCCTTTCGCGGCCTCAAACAAATCAACGCAAATATATCCCACTTCGAAAACCGGCTTGAGCTACGGCACGCCTAGGCTCCCCCAATCCGGTCTTAGTCAAGGGGTTTGAAAGCCGATCTTTATCAGAGTCTATCTTTGAACACTTCCGAGCATTGGCGCCTTCTATGCTGTCGAAAAACGCATTGACCAACTGCGGTAAGGCCTAGGGCGGCAAGCACGGATTGCCTTCTCATGTCCGTTACTTGCAGAGTTTCCGAGACCTCAAAGACAACATGGCAAATTCACTTTAAGAAATCTCATATAAGATTCTGACTTTGAGGGATAAATTTAGAGGGCCATGTTAAGGCATCGGGCCATCCAAATGAGCTCTGCTCCTAGAACTTAACAATAAAAAAGCCCGCGCGAGATCCGCACGGGCTTTGGGTTTGGGGTTGAAGACGCTTAGCCTTGTGCGGCTTTGGCCACTTCCGCGGCGAAGTCTTCTTCTTTTTTCTCAATGCCTTCGCCCACAGCCATGCGCACAAAGCCGGTGATCTCAACACCTGCTTCTTTGGCCGCTTGACCAACGGTTTTATCGGGGTCGATGACAAAGGCCTGGTTCACCAGGGTGACTTCCGCCATATACTTTTTCATCCGGCCCACGATCATCTTCTCGATGACATTGTCTGGCTTGCCGGATTCTTTCGCGATATCGATTTGTATCTGACGCTCACGCTCAACAACCGCTGGGTCGAGGTCGTCTTCGTTCAGAGACGCAGGAGCAGAAGCTGCGATGTGCATCGCGACCTGCTTACCAAAGGCTTCATTTTCACCGGAGAGACCGACGAGCACGCCGATTTGGCCCATGCCTGTGGTGGCGGCGTTGTGCACGTAGGTCACAACAGCTGCCGCTTCCACGGCCGCCATGCGACGCAGGGACATGTTCTCACCGATTTTTGCGACAGCATCGGTCACCACTTCGGAGACAGCCTTGCCATTCATTTCCGCAGCGGCAAGCGCTTCGACATCTGCGACGCCCATAGCGGTGGCGGCGATTCCTGCAACCATGTCCTGGAATTCGGAGTTCTTGGCAACGAAGTCTGTTTCGGAGTTCACCTCAACCGCAACACCCTTGCCTCCGTCCACTGCGACAGCCACGAGGCCCTCAGCGGCGGTACGGCCGGATTTCTTGGCGGCTTTTGCCAAACCTTTGGTACGCAGCCAATCGATTGCCGCTTCGATGTCACCGTCGGTTTCGGTCAACGCTTTCTTGGCGTCCATCATGCCTGCGCCGGTCATCTCGCGCAGTTCTTTCACCTGGGATGCAGTGATGGCCATATCGGCTCTCCTCATCTACTTGATCAAAGGCGGGTCACCCGGATGACCCGGGCGCCCTTGTGTCATAAAAACGTCTGCGAAGGGCTTAGCCTTCGGCAACGGCCTCTTCGGCGGGAGCTTCTGCTGGCGTCTCAGATGCGATCTCTTCTTCGAGCCCTGCTTCCATTTCGCCAAGATCCACGCCAGCGGCACCAAGTGCAGCGGACATACCGTCAAGCGCGGCACGTGCTGCAAGATCGGTGTAGAGAGCAATGGCGCGCGCAGCGTCATCATTGCCGGGGATAATGTAATCCACACCATCAGGCGAGCAGTTGGTGTCAACTACAGCGACCACAGGGATGCCCAGTTTGTTGGCCTCGGCCACAGCCAGCGCTTCTTTTTTTACGTCGATGACGAACAGGAGGTCTGGCAGACCGCCCATTTCGCGGATGCCACCAAGGGACGCAGTCAGTTTGGACTGGTCTCGCTCCATGTTGAGGCGTTCCTTTTTGGTCAGGCCCTCAGCGCCACCTTCCATTTGCTCGTCAATGGCGCGCAGACGTTGGATGGACCGCGACACGGTCTTCCAGTTGGTGAGAGTGCCACCTAGCCAACGGTGGTTCATGTAATACTGCGCGCATTTCTCAGCCGCGTCAGCCACGGGACCTGCCGCTTGGCGCTTGGTGCCAACGAACAGCACACGGCCGCCTTTGGCAACGGTGTCACGGATCGCGTTGAGCGCTTGATCCAGCATCGGCACCGTCTCGGTGAGGTTGATGATGTGGATGCCATTGCGGTCGCCGTATATGAACGGCGCCATGCGCGGGTTCCAACGCTGTGTTTGGTGGCCAAAGTGAACGCCAGCTTCGAGCAGCTGACGCATTGAGAACTCAGGAAGAGCCATGCTATCTGTCCTTTTCCGGTTTGCGCCTCAACGGGGATGGGAGCGGATGCTCCAACCGGTGGACCAAACAAGGATTTCTCCCCTGTTGACCCGCCCCGTCTGCGGATTCATGCGCGGCGCATAAGCGGTTTTGGATGAGAGCGCAAGGAAAATCTTGTTGGGCGCAGGACCTTAAAGCAGATCGCGAATCTCGGCGCCCACAATCGCCAATGAGCGCGCGTTGGTGCCTCCAATCAAAATATACTCCAACGCACCATCGTTCCAGATCTCAGCAGGCAAGCCTTTGAGTTTAACAGACGTTGGAGCGCGAGCCTCAGAACCGGCCTGACGCATGATGCACAAGGCCACCGGATTGCCCACAGCATCCGAATAGACGATTTGAATCAGTGGTCGGCCCTGATATCCCAATATCTGGGCGCGCTTGAGGTCAACGTCGCCCACGTCACCAAAAACTGCAGGCGCAAGCGTGACACCCAACGCCGCAGAGGCCGCGTCGAATTGCGCCTCAAGCGCAGCGTCAGATGGTTCCAAAGCGGTGATGGTTTCAGGCACATAGAGCGCTTGATAGGCGGCAACTTGGCGATGCCAATCGGAGTGGTCAGGCACCATAAGCGACACAGCCCCTGCCCCTAAAACCATGATGACAATAGCCGCAGTCGCGCGATACCAAGGATGGCCGCGCAATGCTTTAGTCTCGGGTACGTTCGGCAAATTGACCGGCTCAATGACCTCAAAAGCCTGCGACACGGGCGCACTGAGCGGATCGAGTTGTAGAAGCCGGTCTTCCAAGACCGGATCTTCCATTAGTGCGGTTTCAATCTCTTCGGCCAAGGTCGGGTCGGCCTCGCCTGCAAGATATGCCGTCAGTTGGTGATCTTCGAAACTCATGCATGCGGTCCTTTGTGCGCTGATGCGGACGGCTCCGAGTCGCGCAACGAACGTAGCGTTTGGCGCGCAGCAGACAATCGGCTCATCACGGTTCCAATCGGTACGTCCAGCATTTCAGCCACTTCTCGGTACTTATATCCTAATCCATAAGTCATCACGACGGCCTCACGCTGGGCCTCAGGCAGGGCCATCACATGCTCTAACACTTCACGGGCGAAAATATTTGTCTCAGCCCCTTTAAAAAATACATCTGCATCAAAATGGACGCCCTCGTCAAAGCTCTCTGCTTTGCGAATGGCCTGGGCACGGCGTTCATTCAACCAGATCGACCGCGCCAGGGTGATCAGCCACGCACGCAGACCTTCGGTGTGCTTGAGGGTGTGAGCTTTCTCAAGCGCCCGCAAACAGGTCGCTTGCACTAAGTCCTCCGCTTCCTGTGGGTGTGCCGTAAGGCCAAGCGCAAATCGCCAGACGTCCCTGTGATGGGATTTGACAGCGGTTCGAACCGCTTGTTCACGAGAAACTCGTCGCACCATCGAATAAAACTGCGTCCCCCGGTGTTTGTGTATCAGAGCCTACGCAAATTCGGCCAGGCTTCAATATGGGCTACAAACTTTGGGAGAACCCTATGAACAAATCTATGATGACCCTCGCGGCGTTTGGGATCGCTTTTGCCGGGATGGCCAGCGCTGAGACCTGGACGCTAGACGGCTCTGCCTCACAAATGTCCTTTGGCTCTGTGAAGAAGGACGTCATCGGCGAAGTCCATCATTTCAATGGTCTTTCTGGTTCCGTTGACGAGGATGGGGCGGTCTCCATCGACATCAATTTGGCCTCGGTTGAGACCTATATCGACATCCGCAATGCGCGGATATTGGAGCATGTCTTCAAATTTGCGCCGTCGGCCACTTTGACCACGTCTTTGGATATGGATTCCTTCGACGATCTCAAGGTCGGCGGCATGACCGCCATGGATATAGACGGTGACTTGCGCTTTCTCGGCGCAGAAATTTATGTCCCTGCACAGGTGCTTGTAGCGCGTTTGGGCGAAGATACAGTTCTTGTGACTTCCGATATGGTCTACGTCTCCACCGAGGAGCTTGAAGTGGATTCGGGAATCGACAAGCTGATGGAATTGGCTGACTTGCCAGGCATCACGCGCACTGTGCCCGTATCGGTTCGCTTGGTCTTCATCGCCGACGGAAAAGGCGCCTAAGCCGACTAGGCCTCTGCGGGTGCAGTCACATCGTGCCCGTAGAGCCAATCAAATCCATTCAAAAAAACTCCGGGAGCCACCCGTGAGACGATCCGTAACCCTGTGTGGGCTGCATATCGCACAGGTCCCCGCCGCAAATGGTACTTCCAAGCATTGCCATTGGCCGCGTTGATCACCCGTGACACGCGATCCCGTCGGCGTGTTTGGTAGGCTACCAGGGCTGCTGATGGCGTGTCAAAGCAAGCCAAGCATTCCGCCAGTACCCAAGCATCCTCAAGTGCCATATTCGCGCCCTGCGCCAAAAAAGGGAGCATGGGATGCGCTGCATCCCCTACGAGGGCCATGCGACATGATCCGTTAGATTTGGTCCCATCATGCCAATGATCTGCCACCGGATGACGGAAGAGCCCCCAGAGGTGGCACGTCTGGATGCCTTCGATCAGCTCCCTAACCTCTGAACCAAAATCCGCGAAGGCCTGCGCCATATGAGCAGGATCATCTTTGAGATGCCAATCTTCGCCCGCCCATGTGTCACGCTCCTGAACCGCCACGAGATTGACGATCTCGCCATCACGCACCGGATAGCTCACCACATGGCGCCCCGGCCCCATATGAACACGAGCTTGGGCGGAATGGTTCATCGTATTGGGCACAAGCGCACGCCAGGCCACTTGGCCCGTAAAGGAGGGGTCAGAATCTCCGTTGAGGACAGGACGCACGCGTGATTTGAGCCCATCAGCTCCGATCACGAGATCAGCTGAAATGTTGTCACCGTGCTCAAATATGAGGTTCCCGTCCGAAGATACCTCCGTCAACCGATGATCGAGACGCATTTCTGCGCCCGCCTCTTCAACAGCCTTGGACAAGAGCCCAATAACGTCAGCGCGATGCACAAAATAATAACTCTGCTCCGCGGGTAGAATAGTTAGATCAAGCTGCGCAACTTCCCGCGCCTTGAGGCCATCACGCAAACTCACGGCTTGGCCTATAACTGATGCGCACCGTACCGCGTCCCCCAGACCCAAAGCCTGCAAAACCCGCATGCCATTGGGGCTGATTTGTAGGCCCGCGCCAACGTCTTGAATCTCGGACGCCTGTTCAAAGATCGTCACCGACGCGCCCCGTGCCGCCAAAGCAAGGGCGGTGGCCAGTCCGCCAATACCGGCGCCAATGATAAGAATGCGTGATCCGACAAGCATGACAGCTCCAGCATAAAATAAAGGCGCGAGAGCACCAGCCCCCGCGCCTTTTGGTCCCTGTCAGACCTGGCATATTGTCTATGGCAACTGAAACCCGCGTCGGACCTCAGTCGTCGCGGTGCACCTTTTCGCGGCGCTCGTGGCGCTCTTGCGCTTCCAGGCTCATGGTGGCGATTGGACGGGCATCGAGACGGCGCAGCGAGATAGGCTCCCCCGTCACTTCGCAATATCCGTATTCGCCTTCATCAATGCGACGTAGGGCGGAGTTGATTTTGGCAACCAATTTGCGCTGACGATCCCGAGTGCGCAATTCAAGCGCCCTGTCGGTCTCCTCACTGGCACGATCAGCAATGTCTGGAATGTTGCGCGTGCCTTCTTGAAGGCCTTCAATTGTGTCGCGGCTGTCGGCCATCAATTCGTTTTTCCAGGCTGACAGTTTGCGACGAAAATACTCCGTCTGACGTTCGTTCATAAACGGCTCATCTTCAGCCGGACGATAGTCTTCGGGCAGAAACACTTCCTGTTTCAAAGCGGTTCCCTCTCCTCGATCCGAGGCTGGCATGGCGTCTCCTTCACCGGCCCCTACTTCCCTGGCGCACGCTCTACTCCCATCTGTACACCTTGTCACTACACAAAGCGGCAGCTAAGTGCGGAAATGGTAAAGCCGACCAGAGGAGCGTCAAATGCAATTCACCGGTACACAGAGCTATGTCGCCACAGATGATCTTAAAATGGCGGTGAATGCAGCCGTCACGCTCGAACGCCCTCTTTTGGTCAAAGGAGAGCCTGGCACAGGCAAAACGGAACTTGCACGTCAGGTATCTGAAAGCCTTGGGTTAGATATGATTGAGTGGAACATCAAATCCACGACCCGTGCTCAACAAGGGCTGTATGAATATGATGCTGTCAGCCGTCTGCGCGACAGCCAACTGGGTGATTCCCGCGTCGAGGACGTTAAGAACTACATCAAAAAAGGCAAACTCTGGCAGGCGTTTGAGGCAGACAAAAAAGTCGTTCTGCTCATTGATGAGATCGACAAGGCGGACATCGAATTTCCAAATGACCTGCTCCAAGAGCTAGATCGCATGGAATTCCACGTCTATGAAACCGGCGAGACGATCAAAGCGGTCAACCGCCCTATAGTGATCATCACCTCCAACAATGAAAAAGAGCTTCCCGACGCGTTTCTGCGCCGCTGCTTTTTCCACTACATCCGCTTTCCCGATGCCGACACCATGCGCCAGATCGTCGAAGTGCACCATCCCGGCATCAAAGGCGAGTTGCTTTCCGTCGCGCTCACGCAGTTTTACGAGATGCGCGAACAACCCGGTTTGAAAAAAAAGCCGTCGACGTCCGAAGTGCTCGATTGGTTGAAACTTCTTTTGGCAGAAGACCTCCAACCAGAAGACCTCAAACGCGACGGAAGCAACGCGCTCCCCAAACTGCACGGCGCGCTCCTCAAAAATGAACAAGACGTGCACCTGTTTGAGCGCCTGGCTTTTATGGCGCGAGGCCAGCGTTAATCCGCGCTCTGGCGCCGAATATCCAAGTCCTTTTGTGGCGAAATGCGGTTCATGCGCGCCCTCGATTTCCATAGTCGAGGCGATTGAGCTCTTTTCGCGCTATACGAAGTGGTGCTGAAATGGATATCGCTCAAGCTGCACTGCCCTACATTTAGCGGTTCACTGAAAAGTTATCCACAAGCTAACCCCAGTATACTGGCGCATTTGCAACGGTTTTGGCCCAGATGGCCGACCGTTTGTCAATCCTTTCCAAGTGGCCCCGAAATTGCCCCATAGTGTCCCAAAAGGCGACAAAGCCTTAATGGATGGTTAGCCCATCTGAGAGAGCAGGCAGAGATAAAAACATGAACCAGAACGTGGGCGATACCCTCGTCAGCACTCGACTTTTGCACGCCGAAGATCGTGCCCAATGGGCCGATCTATGGACCGCATATCTGACGTTCTATGAGACCTCTCTTCCGCCAAGCATCTATAATAGCACCTTCGATCGGCTGATCGATCCCGCACAGACGACCATGTATGGTCATCTCGCTTGGATGGATGGTCAGGCTGTTGGGTTGGTGCATTACCTCTACCACGACCATTGCTGGAAGACGGGGCAGGTCTGCTATCTGCAAGACCTCTATACCACGTCCGAGGCGCGCGGTCGCGGTGTGGGACAGGCTCTTATTCAAAGCGTCTACGGCGCTGCGGACGCCCAGGATGCGCAAGCCACCTATTGGCTCACTCAGTCATTCAACACCACTGCCCGTCGTCTTTACGACGAAGTGGCCGAATGCACGCCCTTTATCAAATACCAAAGAGGCTGAGTGACCATGCGCCGTATCTTGCTTCCCTTTTACCTGATGTTGAGCGCGTGTATGCCGATCACCCCCGGCGACATTCCCTCTCGTGCGGCCACGTTTGAGACGACGCTTCCGCCAATGAAGACGTTCACAACGCCACGCCCAATGGTAGCTCGCAAGGCCAACGCCGATATAATGCGTGATTTCCTCGACCTGTCGTTCCGTTTGGAATCAGGGCGGACATTGCCGCGGTTCTCGCGCTTCGAAGAACCAATCAGCGTCAAAGTCACCGGCAAGCCACCATCGACATTGGGCCGTGATCTGAACCGCTTGCTGCACCGTATGCGCACTGAGGCGGGCCTCGACATCACACTTCGCCAAGATATTTCTACCGCCAATGTCACGATCGAAGCTGTGACCCGTGCCGAAATCCGTCAATTGCTGCCGCAGGCGGCGTGCTTTGTGGTTCCGAATGTCAGCTCATTGGACGAATACCGCTCGCTGCGGCGCTCGCCCAAGCTCAATTGGGCCAATATCGCCAAACGTTCACGTGTCTCGATCTTTGTGCCCAATGACAGCTCTCCCCAAGAGGTGCGTGATTGTTTGCACGAAGAGCTGGCGCAATCCGTGGGTCCGCTCAATGATCTCTACCGATTGTCAAATTCGGTGTTCAACGACGACAACGTGCACACGGTTCTCACCGGCTATGATATGCTGATCTTGCGCGCGACCTATGACCCTAGCTTGCACGCGGGCATGTCGATGCGTCAAGTGGCTGATCGCCTGCCCGGTATCCTGTCGCGGATCAATCCAACGGGTGATTTCCGTGCACGTCAACGCAACACCCGGACACCGCGCCCGTGGATCGAATCGCTGCAAACAGCGCTTGGGCCAGGAGCCCGTCCCGCACAACGCCGCCGGGCCGCTGATGAAGCCTTGAAGATATCCAAAGCTATGGGCTGGCAAGACCATCGTCACGGCTTTGCGCACTACGCCATGGGCCGCATTTTGCAAGCGACGAACCCACGCGCCGGACGCGCCGAATTTGAAACAGCCCAGGCCTATTTCAAATCGCGCCCCGGGCTGGAACTGCACCAAGCCTATGCCGCGTCCCAGTTGGCTGCCTACGCCCTGACGGAGAATGACCCAGAGACTGTGCTGCGCCTTGTGACGCCCGCTCAATCCGTGGCTGCGCGCTACGAAAACGCCGCACTTCTGGCCACGCTCATGCTCTTGCGCGCCGAAGCACTTGACCTAGCTGGTCGCGTGTCAGAGGCCAACCGCGTGCGCATGGACTCCTTGGGCTGGGCGCGCTACGGATTCGGCGCGGATTGGGCCGTTCGCGCAAAGATGCGGGACATCGCACGGCTCTCCCCGCTCAAAGGCTCCCGCGGCTGATCTTAAGGCCGTGGTACACACGGCGATTGAGAGAAGGCAAAGTAGAGCATGCTTGTGATTGGAGGCGCCCTTGTCGGCGCAGGGCTTGGGGTCTACCGCGCCCGAAATTTGGGCGGATCGATGGCCGATCAAGTGCAATATGCTGCTGGATATGGCCTTGCCTTTACCATGCTCGGCATCGTGGCGACTTTCGCCATCCACCGCATCATTGCCTGAGGCCAGCACCGCCCATGTTCGTGCCCTTCTTTGAAACCTTGCGCAAAGCTGGCGTTCCCGTCAGCCTCCGTGAATATCTTGGGTTTCTTGAAGGCATGCGGGCTGGCCTTGCGACCTATGACGTGGAGGCGTTCTACTATTTGGCGCGCACCGTCATGGTCAAAGACGAGCGTCACATAGACCGATTTGACCAAGCTTTTGCCCATTGCTTCAAGGACCTCGAAGAGATCAGCGCCGAAGACGTCATGGGCGCGCTTGATCTGCCCGAGGATTGGCTACGCAAACAGGCTGAAAAGCATCTCTCGCCAGAAGAAATGGCCGCGATCGAATCTTTAGGTGGCTTCGACAAGCTATTGGAAACACTTAAGAAACGACTTGAAGAGCAAAAAGGTCGACACCAAGGCGGCAACAAGTGGATTGGCACCGCGGGCACGTCGCCTTTTGGGGCTTATGGCTACAATCCAGAAGGGATCCGCATTGGTCAAAACGAAAGCCGCCACCGCCGCGCGGTAAAAGTTTGGGATAAACGCGAGTTTCGCAATCTCGATGACAAGATCGAACTGGGAACGCGAAATATCAAAGTCGCCCTAAAACGACTGCGCAATTGGGCCCGCGATGGGGCCGCCGATGAACTGGACCTCGACGGCACGATCCGCAAAACGGCGGAAAACGGCTATCTCGACGTCCAATTGCGCCCCGAAAAGCGCAACGCGGCCAAGGTGCTACTTTTCCTCGATGTCGGCGGCTCCATGGATGACCATGTCAAAGTCGTCGAAGAGCTCTTCTCCGCCGCCCGTGCCGAGTTCAAACATCTGGAATACTACTACTTCCACAATTGCCTCTATGAAGGCGTTTGGCGCGACAACCTTCGACGCTGGTCGGAAGTAACCCCCACCTGGGACATTTTGCGGACCTATGGGCCAGATTACAAATGCATCTTTGTGGGCGACGCCGCCATGTCGCCCTATGAAATCGCCTTTGCCGGTGGTGCCAATGAGCATTACAATGACGAAGCGGGTGCCGTTTGGCTCCACCGTGCCCGCACGCAATGGCCCAAGAACCTCTGGATCAACCCTGAGCCTGAACGCCGCTGGCAATATACGCAATCAACGGAAATGATCCGTGAAATATTCGAAGACCGAATGGTGCCCATGACCTTGGAAGGCCTGGAGCGCGGCATGAAAGAGCTGGCAAAAGGCTGATTTCGCGGGAATTCGCCCCAAGATTGCGCCAGAACGTCGCAATCCACGCATTTGCGGCGCGCTGACGCATCCAGTTGGTGCGGCGCGGCGTACCCCCCATATCTGAATAAATCGCAAAGCGCGGTCGGGTGAGGCGTCCTCACACTGTCCCAGCCAATCGCGACCCGATACGCGTCCGGGTACCGACGCTCTCACAAGCGAGGACTACGACAATGGCATTTATCGATACAGCCTATGATGCAGCCGAGTCGGTTGCAAAGCGCATTCCAACCGTGCGCAGCGCGGATTGGTTCATCCGCATTCCACTGGCAGCGATTATCATCGAACAGGGTTTGATAAAAATTCCTGACATGGCGCAACAAGCGGCTGACTACGGCCTGCCGTTGCTGATTTTCGCGCTGGCGATGTTAGCGGAAATTCTGGGAGGCGTGGCGATCATCGTGGGCGGTTTCATCCGCAACAATTGGATCACGGACGTGCTCACCCGCCTGGCGGGTCTGGCGATTGCCATCGTGGTCACTGGCGTGATTGTCATGATCTACTTTGGTCCATTCTATGGCTGGCAGCTTCAGGGCATGTTGCTGGCGGGCGGGCTCTACTTTCTGTTTCGTGGCAATGGTGACGTGAAGGACCGATCACTGATCTAAACCACCGGCCTGATCCCAATAAAAGCGCCCTGGTGAATTTCGCCAGGGCGTTTGTCATTTTGGCGCTTTTCTCCAAGGCGAGACTGTGCAGACTGCTCCCAACAATCGGGAGAGCAGCCACGTGCATCAGCTACACAATCCCTGGCGGGGCAAAGGACTTTTGCCTCAGGCCCAACACCCTTTGAACGCCGCCGACGGTGTCGCGGCTTTGCTGGCGCACTGTCCTGCCCATGGGCAAACCCCGTTGAGTGAAAGCCCAGAGCTTGCACGCATCGCAGGTATCGAACGTCTTTGGATCAAAGACGAGCGCGACCGGATGGGGCTGGGCAGCTTCAAAGCCTTGGGTGCGGCCCATGTGATCGCCCGTGACGCCGCGGCGTTGGCGCCCGAGGAATGGGCCTCCGCTCTGGCCGGCAGAACCTATGTAACCGCAAGTGCTGGCAACCACGGACTTTCTGTGGCCGCAGGCGCGCGCGTTTTTGGTGCTAAGGCCATCATTTACTTGGCTCAAACAGTGCCCTCTGATTTCGGCAAGCGCCTTGAAGCCATGGGAGCCGAAGTTGTCTTTGAGGGCTCTGAATACGAGGCCAGCATGGAGGCCGCTGCGCGCCGTGCAGCGAACGAAGGGCTGGCTCTGCTCTCCGACAGTTCCTGGGAAGGATATCTGGAACCGCCCCTGCGTGTGATGGAAGGCTATTTGCAACTGGCCGCCGAAAGCGTGGCACAGATGGCGCCAGACGTCCCGACCCATATAATTTTGCAAGCCGGTGTGGGCGGTCTTGCAGCCGCGGTGGCGGCCCATGCACGGTTGGCCTGGGGCGATGTGCCTGAGATCATCGTGGTGGAACCCGCCGCTGCTCCAGCTCTTATCGAGAGCATTCGCGCAGGCGCTTTGATAGACACCGAAGGACCCGTCTCGACCATGGGGCGGCTGGATTGCAAGACGCCCTCGCTCATTGCGTTGGCGGGTTTGTCCCGTGACGCGGATCGGTTTGTGACCCTCTCGGATAACGCTTGTGCCGAGGGCATTGCCACGCTTGCCCGACATGGCTTTGAAACCTCTCCCTCAGGCGGCGCCGCGCTTGCCGCGCTTTTCCAGGAGTTGAACCTTGGGGCCGATGCCCGGGTGTTTGGCATTCTCAGCGAAGGCCCCGTGGATGACTGAAGGATCCTTGATCTTTCCAATCGAAGAGTTCCAAAACCGTACGGTGCGGCTCCAAGAACGGATGTCGGACGAAGGCTTAGACGCGCTTCTTCTGACCACACCCGCAGATGTATTTTATGCCACTGGGTTTCTCACACGGTTCTGGGAAAGCCCCGCGCGACCATGGTTTGTCGTCGTGCCACGACGAGGCGCGCCGGTGGCTGTCATACCACGCATCGGCGCAGATCTCATGGGCCGCACATGGATCACGGATATTCGGACTTGGGACGCACCAAATCCTCATGACGATGGCGTCGGTTTGCTTGGTGATACGCTAAAAGAGCTGACCCCAAACGCCGCGCGTATCGGTATGCCCAGCGGTTTGGAAACCCACGTGCGCATGCCTTTGGCCGATCTGGAGCGCCTGCGCGCCACACTACGGGACCGACTGATCGTCGATGGAACCGATGCCCTGCACCGCGTGCGGGAAATCAAATCAGACGCCGAGGTTGCCAAGATCAAAACAAGCTGTGTCATTGCTGATCGCGCCTTTGCACGTGTCAGTGAGTATGCCCGAGCGGGGGCGCCGCTTGACCACATTTTTCGCCAGTTCCAAATGGCTTTGCTGGACGAGGGCGCCGATTGGGTGAGTTACGTTGCAGGTGCGGCCGCCCAAGGTGGCTATGGGGATGTGATCTCACCGGCGACGACTGCGCCTTTGGCCCCCGGAGACGTCCTTATGCTCGACACAGGCGCAGTGAAGGATGGATATTTCTGTGATTTCAACCGCAATTTTTCTGTAGGCGACATTGATGACGCGGTGGCGCGCACCCATGATGCGTTGTGGGAGGCCACTGGAGTGGCGTTGCTCGATTTGAAACCTGGTGCGCGCGCGTGCGATGTTCATAAAATGATGTGCGACGCCCTCGCCGCACGCGGATTGACGCCAGGTGGTGGACGTTTGGGCCACGGACTTGGGGTCACGTTGACGGAATGGCCCTCCTTTACGCCGCTCGACACAACCGAACTGCGGGCAGGCATGGTTTTGACGTTGGAGCCAAGCGCTGAGGTCTCGCCAGGGAAAATCTTGGTGCATGAGGAGAACATCGTCCTGCGCGAGGACGGTCCCGAGCTTTTGTCGGCGCGGGCACCGTGCGAGATGCCGGTACTGGCGTCATGAGCCTGTCGTACGATCTCATCGAGCCGGACATGCCTGGCTTGGGCCTCATTGTCTTGCGCGTGGATGAGACCATTGAAGACGAGTTCCGACGCCACTTCTCTCCCGATCAAGTGCGGCTTCATATCTCGCGCGTGCAGTCGGGCGATGACCTAACGCCCGAGACTATCACACAAATGGGTCCGCGCCTCCAAGACGCCGCCGCCCTGTTGCCCCGGGCCGCCCAGTTCGACGTGGTGGGCTATGCTTGCACCTCCGCCACGGCAAGCCTTGGTGCGGATTATGTCGCACAGGCGGTGCGGGGCGGCGTCCCCTGCAAAGAGGTTACGGACCCCCTCAGTTCCGCATTGGCCTATGCCAAAGCACATGATCTGAAACGCATGGCGATTGTCTCACCCTATGAGCCCCATGTCGCAGCCCCGCTTCTGAGCGCGTTTGAACGCGGCGGTGTGGAAGTCGTTGACAGCCTGTCCTTTGGGGAAAAGAGCGAGGCTTGCGTCGCACGGATTGCGTCGACATCCATTGCAGACGCCGCGCGACACCTCGTGAGCCGCTGTCACACCGACGGACTTTTCCTATCCTGCACAAATCTCAAGACGTTTTCTCTTCGGCCGTCCTTGGAGCAAGAGCTGGGCGTCCCCGTACTCAGTTCAAACCATGCATTGGCGTGGCACATGGCGCAATTGGCTGGGCTCTAGAGATCTTTTCGGAAGTAGACCCTGGTAAAGCCATCCTCAACGCAACGGTCCCGCTCCACATACCCGAGGCGTGGGTACAACGTGAGATTGGCGTGCATCTTCTCGTTTGTATAAAGTTCTACCGCCCCAAGTCCCATGGCGCGGGCCGCATCTTCGCACGAAGTGATAAGTGCGCCACCATATCCACGGCCCTTTACCTCTGGTTCGACGGCCACATTCTCGATATGCATCGCATCCTTTGTAGGATACCGGACTACATATCCCACGACGTCCGAGCCTCGCAGAGAAACAACCACAATCCCGGCCTCAATTTGAGACCGGAAATCGGCCCCCATCGGCGCCGGCGCACGCCGCATCGCAGCAATGTAGTGCGAATAGGCCGCCCGCGTGATCGTCTCAATTGCGTTGAGATCACTTGGAATGGCGAAACGAAGGTCCATGCTTTTCATTAGGGTTGCGATCTCATCGTGGAAAGCCACTTTTCAATCCGCGCATTGAACGGCACAGTCGGCGCATCTTTGGGGGCACAATGCTACGGCTCAATCTCGAACAACTTCGCACGTTTCTCATGGTCGTGCGCTCCGGCGGGGTGGTCCGAGCCGCGCAGTCTTTGAACGTGACCCAACCCGCGGTCACCGCGCGGATCCGGGCACTTGAAGAAACGCTGGGCACACCGGTATTCGATCGTGCCGCAGGCAGCGCGCGGTTGACCAAACGAGGTGAATTGCTTCTTCAACATGCCCAACGTCTCGAAGCACTCGCCAACAACATAGAACGCGATGTGGTTGACCCTGAAGGCGTCGAAGGGCACCTGCGCATTGGTGCCTCAGAAACCATTGCCCAAAGCTGGCTGCCGGATTTCGTCTCAGAGCTGAACGCCACCTTTCCGCAGCTTCGGATCGAGTTGAACGTGGATGTCTCGATCAACCTGCGTAACGCGGTTCTGGCCCGGGAAATCGATTTGGCCTTTCTGCTGGGTCCGATCTCAGAATATTCGGTCCAAAACGTGGCCCTGCCCTCATTTGCCCTGGATTGGTACGCGTCGGGCAGTGCCGATCTGACAAAAGGGGCAGCGTCGAGGCTCTTTGACAAACCCGTCATCACCTACGCCAAGAATACCCGCCCTTTCCGGGAACTGAGCAACGAGGTGCAAACTCGGATAGGGGGCGACGTTGCGCTCTTCCCCTCCTCTTCTTTGTCTGCCGCCATCCGACTTGTGACGTCCGGGCTTGGGGTCGCCGCGCTGCCCAAATCATTGGCAGACCCATTGGTCGCCAGCGGAGAGTTGTGCACATTTGATCCAGGCTGGGTGCCAGAGCCACTTTTATTTACTGCCAGCTATGTGGCGGATCCGCCAAGTCAAGTTACTGACAAAGCAACAGAAATAGCGATCTCAATTGCCAAGGCCCATGCGGGAACATAAAATTATTTTATGCATTTTTGCCAAAATATTTTATTTGACCTAATGCCATATCCCCGACAGGTTCGCGTACAAGCGGAAAATCGCGACGGGGGGACATTCTGTGACAGACGATCAGATCACGCCGATGAGCTTTGAGGCCATGCGCGCTCTGTCGGTCGTCGAGGCTCGAGCCGCGATCCGATGTGGGGCCTATAAGCGGCACACGGCGGGCCTCGCTGCGGGGCATTTACAAGCCAATTTGGTGGTGCTCCCTGAAGCTTATGCGTCCGATTTCGCGGCCTTTTGCCAAGCTAATCCGCGTCCGTGCCCGGTGGTCGGCGTGACCGATCCTGGCGACCCCTTCTTTCGCGATCTCGGCGTCGATGTGGACCTTCGCAGCGATTTACCCGGCTACAACATCTACCGCGGCGGCATATTGGCCGAGCAAGTCTCAGATCTGAGCACACATTGGCAGAATGATCTGGTGGGCTTCGCCCTTGGGTGTTCCTTCACCTTTGAGAACGCAATGCTCCGCGCTGGCATTCCGCTGTGGCACATCGCCCATGACACCACTGTTCCGATGTATCGCACCAATATCGACCTCGCGCCTGTTGGGCCGTTCAGTGGTCAGATGGTTGTCTCCATGCGCGCGCTCTCCCCAGACCATGTGGCGGCGGCTCAAGAGATTTCCGGCCGCTACCCGTGGGCCCATGGCGCGCCGATTCATGTGGGTGACCCCCGCGAGATCGGCATCACAGACATCGAAACACCCGATTGGGGCGATCCCGTGCCAGTGTCGCCGGATCAACTCACCTGTTTCTGGGCCTGTGGCGTGACACCCCAAGCGGTCATCGCCCAAGCCAAATTGCCCTTCGTAATCACCCACGCGCCGGGACTAATGCTCATAACCGACATGGCGGAGACAAAAGACGCTCGACCCACACACTTTCAAACCTAGTCCAACACCGGAGACCTAAAATGAAAAAACTAATTGGAACTGCTGCCGCGCTCGCGCTGTCTGCGACAACGGCGTTTGCCGATGGCCCCACCGTTCTGACAGCTGTCGGCACTTGGTCGAGCTTGACCAACTTTCAAAAGCACGAGCAGCCTTTCTTTGAAGGTCTGGCCGAAACGTCAGGCGGTGACATGGTAGGCAAGATCCAATCGCAATCCGGTCTGGGCCTCAAAGGCTTTGAGATCATGCGTCTGGTCAAGAACGGCGTCTTCGACTTTGCCTTTGGCCTGCCCGGCTATGTGGCCGCTGAAAACGCGATTTTTGAAGGTGCGGACCTCTCGTCGTTGACCCAAGACATCGACACGCAACGCCAAGTGTCTGACGCCTACTTCGACACGCTTGAGACCGCATTTTCCGACATCTATGGTGCAAAGCTCTTGATGCTCTACCCGTTCCCATCGCAAACGCTGTGGTGCAATGGCGAGGTGAACGGCATTGCTGATCTCGACGGTAAGAAAATCCGCGTCTACTCCACGACGCTGGGTGACTTTGTCGAAGGCGTTGGTGGCACCTCCGTGACAGTGGCCTTCTCCGAGGTGATCCCCGCCCTTGAAAAAGGTGTCGTGGACTGCGCTATTACCGGCACGATGTCCGCCTACACCGCAAAATGGAACCAAGTGGCGACGCACGCCTACACGTTACGTGTCGGTTGGGGCTTGGCCTTTGGTGCGATGAATATGGATAAGTGGAATTCCCTTACTGACGCGCAACAGGCCTTTTTAATGTCCGAAATAGACAAGCTTGAAGATGCCATGTGGACGGAGACTGCGACCGAAGATGACGTGGCCATCTCCTGCATCACCGGCGGCGCATGCGAAGTCGGCGAGCCTGGGAGCATGACCCTGGTCGAGCCATCCACCGAAGACCTTGCCGCACGCGACAAGATCGCAACAGACGTCGTTCTGGCCCGTTGGGCGGAGCGGTGCGGCGAAGACTGCGCGGCCAATTGGAACGCCACGGTTGGTCCGATCCTCGGCCTCACCGCAGAAGCAAAGTAATCGTTTCTTCACCGGGTCGCATTCCTGCGGCCCGACCACATCAGGGGTCGCAGGAACGTGGCCCCTCCCCCAACACGCGACACCCAAAGAAAGTTCCATCATGCTCGACGCCCTGCTCGGCAAAACGCGCCGCGTGAGCCTTTGGCTGACCTGGTTTGCCGGTATCTTGATCGTTGGCTCTGCCTTCCTCGTCACCACCGAGGTGATCCTGCGCAAGCTCTTCAACGTGTCCCTTGGCGGCGCAGATGAAATCTCAGGCTATGCTTTTGGCGTGGCGACTACATTGTCGCTTTCCTATGCACTCTTTGAGCGGGCTCACATTCGGGTTGATGCTTTGGTGGGGGTGATGCCCAATTGGCTGCGGACGCCCGTGAATTTCTTTGGGCTTTTCTTGTTGGTGAGCTTTGCGGGCATCGTTGTGACCATGATCTGGTCGCTGGTGATGGACACATTGGAGTTTAATTCCCGCTCCATCACGCCCATGCGCGTTCCCCTCGCCATCCCGCAAATCCCTTGGATGTTAGGATGGATGTTCTTTGTCTTCTCCGGCTGCCTCATTGGCCTAGCCGCCCTTCAGCGCTGGATCAAGCGCGACCATAGCGGGGTCCAGGACCTCATCGGTGTGAAATCGCTCGACGAGCAAATCCAAGACGAGACTGTTTAAATGCTGAGCAAAACGCTTCTGATCCTGCTGGCCCTGATCGGACTCGCAGTTCCCATCGCTGCGGCGCTTGGTTGGTTAGGCTTGATCCTTCAAGCCACCGATAGCCCTATGCCGCTCTACCGCGCGATCTCGGATATGGCCTGGCAAACGGGCACCGATTTTCTGCTGGTCGCGATCCCGATGTTTGTGCTGATGGGTGAGATTCTCCTGCGCGCAGGCATCACAGAGCGGATGTATGACGGCATCGTCAAATGGTTGGGCTGGTTACCGGGCGGTTTGATGCACTCCAACATCGGTTCTTCGGCGTTGTTTGCGGCCACATCCGGCTCCTCGGTGGCCACTGCAGCCACCATTGGCACCGTGGCCGTCCCGCAAATCAAAAAGCGCGGCTACAATGAGAGTCTGTTTTTGGGGACCATTGCGGCCGGTGGCACGCTTGGGATATTGATACCCCCATCCATAAACCTCATTCTGTACGGCCTACTCACCAACACCTCTGTGCCTGAGCTGTATCTCGCGGGGTTCCTGCCAGGCTTCTTGCTCGCAGCACTCTTCATGCTCACCATCATTGCAGCCTGTATTCTGCGCCCAGCGATGGGCGGTGAACCGATCCGCTCCGGCTGGGGCGAACGTCTTCGCGCTTTGCCCGCGCTCTTGCCACCTCTTGGCATCTTTCTCGTGGTCGTGGGCTCAATCTACGCAGGCCTGGCAACACCCACCGAAGCGGCTGCGCTTGGTGTTGTTACGGCCATGGGGCTGGCACTCGCCAATGGCAAACTCAGTCTCGACATGATGCGCCAAGCGGTTGAGGGCACCATGCGCACCACGGCCATGATCATGCTGATCATCATTGCCGCCGTTTTCCTCAACTTCGTGCTCTCCATTATTGGCCTGACCCAGGCGCTCACCGATTTTGTCACCGGCCTCGGCTGGTCGCCCATGCAAACGATGCTGATGATTGTCGCTGTGCTCATACTCATCGGATGCTTTATGGAAACGCTCTCGATGCTGCTTACCATGGCGCCACTCATCACACCCATCGTTGTGGCCCTTGGCTTTGACCCTGTGTGGTTCGGCATCCTGCTCATGGTGTTATTGGAGACTGCGCTCATCACGCCCCCCATCGGCATCAACCTTTATGTGGTGCAAGGCATTCGCAAAGGCGGCAATATGAACGACGTGATCAAAGGCGCCCTGCCCTTTGTCATCACCATGTTTGTGATGCTCGCGCTGCTGCTCGCCTTTCCACAACTGGCGCTCTGGCTCCCCTCACTCGTCTATTGAACCCCTCAACATGGCGTGCTCTCAACGTCGCTAAAGGCGGCGCACGCTCACCCTGTATCTGCTCAGATATCAAGAAGGACTTAAAACCCATGTGGCAATTCTGGATCGACCGTGGTGGCACCTTCACCGATGTGGTGGCCCGTACTCCTCAAGGCGCACTGGTGACGCACAAGTTGCTTTCTGAAAAACCCGAGAGCTACAAAGATGCCGCCGTTCAGGGAATCCGCGATCTGCTGGGCCTCAAAGAGGGTGAGGATATACCCCAAAACACCATCGACGCGGTTAAGATGGGCACAACTGTCGCCACAAACGCGCTCTTGGAGCGCAAGGGTGAGCGCACCGTTCTTTTGATCACCAAAGGTTTCGCCGATCTCCTGCGGATTGGCTACCAAAACCGGCCCGATCTTTTCGCGCTCGACATCCGACTGCCCGAGCTTTTGCACTCCGACGTGATAGAGATTGACGAACGCCTTGATGCCGATGGCAATGTGCTGCGCCCCATGGATCTCAAGGCCGCCCGTGACGCATTGAGCCGAGCGTATGGCGCTGGATATCGCTCCGCCGCCATCGCGCTCCTGCATGGCTACCGCAACCCCGAGCACGAAAAGACGCTGGGTGAGATGGCTGCACAGCAGGGTTTTTACCAGGTTTCGCTGAGCCATGAAGCCAGCCCGCTGATCAAGCTTGTGGCGCGCGGTGACACAACAGTAGCCGACGCCTATCTCACGCCCATACTGCGCCGCTACGTGGCCCAGGTGCGCGACGCACTTGGCGCAGGCAAAGTCCAACGATTGATGTTTATGCAATCCAACGGTGGCCTCACCGATGCAGACCTCTTCCAAGGTCGTGACGCGATCCTCTCAGGTCCTGCGGGGGGTGTTGTTGGCATGGTGGCCACGGCGGAATCCGACGGGTTCAACAAGCTTATCGGGTTCGACATGGGCGGCACATCCACCGACGTTTGCCACTACGCCGGAACGTTTGAGCGCAGCTTTGAAACCGAAGTCGCGGGTGTCCGCCTCCGCGCGCCAATGCTAGACATCCACACCGTGGCCGCAGGCGGCGGTTCTATCCTGTCTTTTCGGGATGGTCGCTTGCAAGTGGGCCCCAAGAGCGCGGGCGCCGATCCAGGTCCGTCCTGCTACAGACGCGGTGGACCACTCACGGTTACGGATTGCAACGCAGTGCTTGGCAAGCTTCAACCCGCGACCTTTCCCCATGTTTTTGGCCCCAACGGAAACGAACCTCTTGACGTGGAGACGCCCCGCGCAAAATTCGCAGACCTCGCCCAAGAAATCGCTGAAACGACAGGTGACGCACCGCTCACTGTTGAAGCTCTTGCCGAGGGCTTTCTCCGCATCGCCATCGACAATATGGCGTTGGCAATTAAAGAAATTTCCGTCGCACGGGGCTATGACGTAACCTCTTATACGCTCAACTGCTTTGGCGGCGCGGGTGGCCAACATGCCTGTGGCGTGGCGGACGTTTTGGGGATGACCTCGGTCTACCTCCACCCATTCGCGGGCGTGCTGTCTGCGCTTGGCATGGGGTTGGCCGACATCGTCGCCATGCGCGAGCGCCAAATGGACGTGCCCGTCGCGGACGTGGCCAAATTGAACGCCGCCGCACAAGAACTGGGCCTGGTTGCCAACGCCGAAGTCATCGACCAAGGCATCGCCGCAGACCAGATCACAACCATCGCCCGCGTTTACCTGCGCGTCGGGCAATCCGAGACCAGCCTGCCCGTCTCTCTCGCAGATCCCGGGACCATGACCAACGCTTTCCTTGAGGCGCACCAAGCCACCTTTGGCTTCCGCCCCGAGGCTCCAAAACTCACCGCAGAAATGGTGACGGTCGAGGCTATTGGCCGGTCTGGCGCATCTGCCGCGGTCCCGGATGGTCCCAATGGCAATGGCCATTCCGGATCCGCCAAAATGTGGAGCACAAACACCCACCAAGACGTCCCTACACATGACCGCACAGCGATGGGACCCGGCGTCATCATCAGCGGACCTGCGATCATCAACGAACCTACGGGCACAACCATCGTCGAACAGGGTTGGCAGGCAGAGTGCCGCCCCGGCGGCGCGCTCGTTCTGACCCGCATGATCCCACTCAAACGCAGCGAAGCCGTGGGCACGTCCGTCGATCCGATCATGCTCGAGGTCTTCAACAACCTCTTCATGTCCATCGCCGAACAAATGGGTGCGACGCTCGCCAAAACCGCGTCTTCGGTAAACATCCGCGAGCGGCTCGACTTCTCCTGTGCGCTGTTCAATGCGACGGGCGATCTCGTGGCCAACGCGCCACACGTACCAGTGCATTTGGGCTCCATGTCAGCCTCGGTGAAATCCATCCTGCGAGAGAATGCGGGCGCCATCCGGCCAGGCGATGTGTTCATGATGAACGACCCCTTCAATGGGGGTACGCATTTACCTGATGTCACTGTTGTCACCCCAATCTTTGACTCCAACGGTCGAGAGATCGACTTTGTCGTGGCCTCCCGTGGGCATCACGCGGATATCGGCGGCAAAACCCCGGGCTCCGCACCCCCCGACAGCCGTCACATCGACGAAGAAGGTGTGCTCATCCGCAATTTCCAACTCGTGCGCGAAGGTCGGTTGCGAGACGCCGAAACCCGAGCCTTGTTAGGCGCCGCCACCTACCCCTGTCGCAACATCGATGAGAACATGGCTGACCTGGCTGCACAGATTGCGGCAAACGCAACCGGCGCCGCGGAACTTGCCAAGGCCGTGGCGCAATTTGGGCGCGCGACCGTGCAAGCCTACATGCACCACGTTCAAGACAATGCAGAGGAAAGCGTGCGCCGTGTAATCGACGTGTTAGAACCCAGCCAGTTCGACTATGCGCTCGACAACGGCGGACATGTGCGTGTGGCAATCTCGGTTGATCGCGCAGCGCGCAGCGCAGTGGTCGATTTTACGGGCACCACCGAACAAGACGTGCTCAACTACAATGCACCCCTCGCAGTGTGTCACGCCGTCGTCCTTTACGTCTTCCGCACTCTTGTGGGCAGTGCGATCCCGATGAACGAAGGCTGCTTAAAACCGATTAGAATAATCGCGCCGGAAGGCACATTCATCAATCCAAAATCCCCGGCGGCTGTCATCTCAGGCAATACAGAAGTCAGCCAATCCATCGCCGAAGCGCTCTATGGCGCGTTGGGTGTATTGGCCGGTAGCCAGGGCACAATGAACAACTTTGTCTACGGCAATGACATCCTGCAAAACTATGAAACGATCTGCGGGGGCACCGGTGCAGGCCCAGGATTTGCCGGGTGTTCTGCCGTGCATTCGCACATGACAAACACGCGCATGACGGACCCAGAAGTCCTCGAGACGCGGTTCCCCGTGCGCGTGGGCCAGTTCTCAATCCGACACGATTCGGGCGGTTCAGGAGCTTACCATGGCGGCGACGGGATCGTGCGCGATTTGACGTTTTTGGCGCCCATGACCGCGACCTTGCTCACCTCACGACGCAAACATCCTGCATTTGGCTTGCACGGCGGTGGCGACGGGCAGGTTGGCCGCAACGAAGTGCATCGCGCCGATGGCACTGTAGAGGCTTTGCACGGCAATGACCAAGTCGCATTGAACCCAGGTGACATGGTGCGGCTGGAAACCCCCGGCGGTGGTGGGTGCGGGCCCGCGTAAGGCCTTGCCCAGAGCCACTGCGCCCCCCATATCTTCGGGATGATCAAGTTCACCCCGATCCTTTTGGCCGTTCTTTACGGTTTGGTGATGTACCGCTTCTCCATCTGGCGCACCAAGCGCGAGTTGGATGACCGGTCCACCGAATTAGTCGATCCAATGCTGAACACGCTCCTGGCGCGCATGGCCGCGGCGTTGGAGATCGATCGCATCCGGGTGTATCTCTATGAGATTGACCCGGTGAACGGGCTCGCAGCGCCGGATGGGCGCATCTTCATCACGCGGGGTTTCTACTATAAATTTCGCCAAGGTGAGGTCAGCGCCGATGAGATGGCTTCGGTGATTGCTCACGAGCTCGGTCACGTCGCCTTGGGTCACGCGCGGCGCCGTATGATCGACTTTTCAGGCCAGAATGCGCTGCGCACAGCACTTGCCATGGTCCTATCGCGCTTTATTCCGGGGATTGGCGTTTGGATTGCCAACGGCCTGACGACGCTCTTGGCGGCGCGGCTGTCGCGGTCCGACGAATACGAGGCGGATGCCTATGCGGCGGCCCTCCTGACCAAAGCCGGCATCGGCCTGACCCCGCAAATCTCCCTGTTTGAAAAGCTTGAAGAATTGACCCGGTCACGTGCCGGCGCTTTGCCTGCGTGGTTGATGAGCCACCCCAAGACCCAAGACCGCATAGCAGCACTCAAAGCACTCCAAGACCGGTGGGACGGGATATCCAAGGTGTGAACCGGGGCGCGTATCTTGTCAAATTGCGCGATGCGTATTTGGCAGAAAGCGCTAGCTCAAAGCCTTTCCCAAACGTGGCAGCCGTGCTTTTTTCAACAGGGAGCGGGCCGTCCAATCTGTGTCAGACATCGCATTGGCGGTCTCAAGGACAGCGGTAACGACACTTTGGATTGTCTCTGGATTTGCTTCCCAGAACCCATGCAAAAGCGCGTCGGGATCCGCACGGCTCACACCTTCTTCTGCAAGAATATTCCGGGGGAAATCCTTGGCGTTGACTGTGACAATCCCCTCAGCATTTCCGGCTATGGCGGCTGCCAGGACGTGAACATCATTGGCGTCCGGCAACCAAAGCCGCGCTTCTAAACTTGGCGCCCATGTGACCTCCGCCGCAGGCCATGCGGCCTTGACCATGGTGATCTCGCTCTGGGCTTGCATACCTTCCAATGCCCCGCGTCGCGCAGCCGCACGGCGCCATTCTTCGAGCAATCGCGCAGACCAAAGCGGTGAGTAAAGCCCAGCGTGCGCAGCGCCCAACAGAACCTCACGCATCACTGTCGGATAGAGAACACAGGCGTCCAGAAGGAATTTCATAGACGGTAGAAAAGCGCTTTGAGATATCCGCTTTCCGCCAGTTGTGGCAACATGGGATGATCGGGCCCTGCAAGGCCGGTGTGCAGCAATTGTCCCGCGCGGCCGCCCCGTCCGATCCCGCGGTTACACGCGCCCCGGAATGTCGAAAGGTCTACAGCATGGGAGCACGAACACAGCGTGAGAATGCCACCTTCCGCCACCAGTGGTGCCGCAAGGCGCGCCACGCGTTCATAGGCGCGCAATCCTTTGTCAAATGCGCCCTTGTTGGGGGCAAAGGCGGGTGGATCACAAATCACGACGTCAAATCGATGTTCTTCGACGGCAAGCGCTTCGATGAGTTCAAAGGCGTCACCCTGGCGCGTCTCAAAGCGGCCTGAGTGGCCCGTGGCCTCAGCGCCTTCTGCTGCCAGGGCCAATGCCTGCGCTGAGCCATCCACGGCGAGAACCTCGCGCGCGCCTGCAGCCAAACATGCCAAGCCGAAACCGCCTACGTGGGAAAAGACATCCAAGACGCGCGCACCTTCGGCAAATTGAGCCGCGAAGGCGTGATTGGGTCGTTGGTCGTAGAACAAACCTGTTTTTTGCCCCGCGACCACATCCGCCATGTACGTCGCGCCGTTCATCCGCACCGCAAGCGGCGCATCCGGCTGCGTGCCTGCAAGCACGTCAAACCCTTCATCCAAGCCTTCCAAGGCACGCGCGCGCCCAGATGCGTTCTTGAGAACGGTACGGACACCATCAATCCGCAAGAGCGCATCCACAAACGCGTCCAAATGCACTTCCGCCCAAGCCGCATTTGGTTGCAGCACAACAACCTCGTCAAAGCGGTCGATGATGACGCCGGGTAAGCCATCTCCCTCTGCGTGAACCAACCGGTAGAATGGGGCATCATAAAGACGCGACCTAAGTGCAAGGGCACGGATCAGCCGCGCAGCAATCCAATCGGCGTTGATCTCAGCATGCACATCCCGATCCAGCATCCGCGCAATGATCCGGCTCTTGGGGTTTGCCGCCACAAGGCCCAAGGGCGCACGTCCCGCATCCTGAAGTACGGCGATGCTTCCCGGCGCAATTGCCTTGGTCCTGCGGTCGGTCACAACTTCGTTGTCAAAGACCCACGGGCTACCATGGCGGATTTTGCGCGCGTCGGATTTGGGTTTCAGCCGGATAACGGGGCGGGCGGAGTTTGCATGATCTGTCATGCCGCCTGATACGCCGAGGGGCTCCAAGTGAAAAGCATCAACCCAAAGATCGCAGCACCCCATGATCCGATGTCTCATAGAAAGAGGTTGCGAGACGGCCACAAACCCCCTAAAAGCCCGATAAGTTAGCGCTAACAGTGCTCGAATTGACGATTTAGTAGACAGCCGAGGCCATCCATGTCGCTCAATGCCACAGTCGCCAAAGTCACCGAAGACATCATTGCCCGCTCCGCCGAACGTCGCAGCCAGTATCTCGATCGGATGCGACGCGCCGCCGAAGAAGGCCCCCGTCGTGCGCATCTGAGTTGTGGCAACCAAGCGCACGCCTATGCGGCCATGGCGGGCGACAAAGCCAAACTCACGGACGAACGCTCACCCAATCTTGGCATTGTGACCGCCTACAATGACATGCTTTCGGCGCATCAGCCGTTTGAAACCTACCCCGACCGCATCCGCGCTGCCGCGCGCAAGGTTGGCGGCACGGCGCAAGTGGCCGGTGGTGTGCCGGCAATGTGCGATGGTGTGACCCAGGGCCAGGTCGGCATGGAACTGTCGCTTTTTTCGCGTGACGTGATTGCCATGGCCACAGGCGTCGCGCTTAGCCACAACACCTATGATGCCGCAGTCTATCTCGGCGTTTGCGATAAAATCGTGCCGGGTCTGATCATGGCCGCGGGCACCTTTGGCTATATCCCAGGCGTCTTCATTCCCGCAGGTCCAATGGTCTCTGGCCTACCCAATGATGAGAAAGCCAAGGTGCGGCAAAAATTTGCCGCAGGCGAAATTGGTCGTGACAAGTTGATGGAGGCGGAAATGGCCTCCTACCACGGCCCCGGCACGTGCACCTTCTATGGCACCGCCAATTCCAACCAAATGCTGATGGAATTCATGGGGTTGCACCTGCCCGGCACAAGTTTTGTCAATCCAGGCACCCCGCTCCGCGAAGCTCTGACCGACCATGCAGCTCAGCGCGCCTTGGCGATCACCGCCTTGGGCAATGAATATACACCTATTTGCGATGTCCTCGATGAACGGGCCTTTGTGAATGGCGTCGTAGGTCTTATGGCCACCGGGGGTTCCACCAACCTTGTCTTGCACCTGCCCGCCATGGCGCGCGCTGCGGGGGTTGAGATCACACTCAATGACTTTGACGCACTCTCCAGCGTCGTGCCGCTGATGGCGAAGGTATATCCAAACGGCTTGGCGGATGTGAATCATTTCCATGCCGCCGGTGGGTTGGCCTATATGATTGGCGATTTGCTCGATGCGGGTCTGCTGCATGAGGATGTTACGACCATCGCGGGCAAAGGTCTCGGGGCTTATGCGACCGAACCCAAGCTCAAAGACGGCGCGCTCACCTGGGAAGACGGCCCGAAAGAGAGCCAGAATGACAAGATCCTGCGCTCCGCCAAAGATGCCTTCCAATCCACAGGCGGCCTGCGCCAGATGCATGGCAACTTGGGTAACGGAATGATGAAAGTCTCTGCCGTGGCTCCCGAACGCCATGTGATCGAAGCGCCTGCACGCATTTTCGAAGACCAAGAATCCGTCAAACGCGCCTTCAGAGCCGGTGAATTCACGTCTGACATCGTGGTTGTGGTGCGCTTTCAAGGCCCTAAGGCCAACGGCATGCCAGAACTACACTCGCTCACACCGATCCTCGCCGTTCTGCAAGACCGTGGCCATAAGGTGGCTTTGGTCACTGATGGCCGGATGTCAGGTGCCTCGGGCAAGGTGCCTTCTGCGATCCACGTCTGTCCCGAGGCGGCGGATGGCGGGCCGCTGGCAAAACTGCGCGACGGCGATATCGTGCGTGTGGATGCTGCTGCTGGCGTGCTCAGCGTCTCCGCCGAGGGGTTTGAAGAGCGCGCTCCCGTGACCCGAGAGCTCAGCGACAATGGCCACGGTGTTGGGCGCGAACTCTTCTCCATCTTTCGCGACAATGTAGGTCTTGCCTCCTCCGGCGCAGGCTGCGTTGTCTAAAACCCCGACACCCGACACATCCACACACCCCAATCGGAGACAGCTAATGACACCCCAAAAGGCCAATATCGCAACCGAAGAGGTCTGTAAGGCCGCGCCTGTTGTGCCCGTGCTCGTGATTGACGATGCAAAAACGGCCCAGGATCTGGCTCGCGCGTTGGTGACAGGTGGCCTACCAGCCCTCGAGGTTACTTTGCGCACACCAGCTGCGCTGGAGGCGATCTCGGAAATGGCGAAGGTCCCGGGCGGCATTGTGGGCGCTGGCACGTTGATCACCCCTCAGGATGTGCAGGCCGCCGTCGATGCTGGCGCCACCTTCGGTGTCTCTCCCGGGGCCACGGACAGGCTCCTAGATGCTTGTGAAGAGGCGGGCCTACCGATCCTTCCCGGCGCCGCAACCGCCACCGAAGCCATGGCGCTTTTGGAACGCGGCTACAGAGTGCAAAAGTTCTTTCCCGCAGAAGCCTCCGGCGGTGCGCCTGCGCTCAAAGCAATCGGCGCCCCCCTGCCCCAGATCAAATTCTGTCCGACAGGGGGCGTGTCTCTCAAAAACGCCCCTGACTACCTAGGTCTTTCCAATACGTTATGTGTTGGCGGCTCTTGGGTTGCACCCAAAGACAAGGTCGCCATGGGCGATTGGGCCGGAATCGAAGCATTGGCCCGCGAAGCAGCAGCTTTGGCCGTCGTCTAAGCGGCTCAGTCTTTTCCAATCGGAAACGGGCGTCGCGCTTGCGATGTCCGCGCGCCGCAAACAGGCGGTGAGCGGTCGGGATTATGGCACCGACCTGCCTTTCATTTTGGTGTATGCTGTTTTGGACGTTCGGAAGGGACCCCCATGTCGCATACACAGGCAAAGACCATCAGCTTCACGCTAGACGGGGAAACGGTTGAGGCGGAACGCGGTTTAACGATTTGGGAGGTTGCGAATGGTCGCGGTCTGAAGATTCCGCATTTGTGTCACAAGCCTGCGCCTGGGTATCGTCCGGATGGCAATTGTCGTGCGTGCATGGTTGAGATTGAGGGTGAGCGGACGTTGGCGGCGTCGTGTATTCGGGAGCCGTCTGAGGGCATGGTTGTCACCACCAACTCGGCGCGAGCTGAGACGGCGCGGAAGATGGTGGTTGAGATGCTGGTGGCCGACCAGCCCGCGCGCGAGGCGGCCCATGACAAGTCCTCGCACCTTTGGGACATGGCTGAGT